>JAZSGW010000049.1:0-54171 GCA_045532935.1 Acutalibacteraceae bacterium | reverse complement strand
TTTAACAGTAACTGTAACAGGATTGAATCCTCCGTAAATATTACCGCCGCTTGTTCTGATACCTGCTCTTACTGCAAAGGTGTATTTTGTGCCTGACTTGAGATTTGCAAAGTTGAGTGTTCCGGCTGCAGTATAAACCTTGTAAAGCTTGTAAGCTCCTCCGTTTTCGGAATAATATACCTGATAGCCGGCTGCGCCGTTTACTGCGTTATATGTAAGTGTTATCTTGCCCTTTGAGGGGGAAGAAGCCTTTGCCACAGGAGCCGCAGGCTTTGTTGCAGTTATGAATTCAACAAAATCACTCCAGATTACATTACCGCCATTTAAAACATAGGGTCTGATTGCAAAGGTATATTTTGCACCCGGCTTGAGGTTTGTGTATGTATGGCTTGTTGCAGATGTAGTGCTTACGGACACCTTCCACTCGTTACCGACCTTGTAGTAAATTCTGTAGCCTGTTGCACCGGGGCAGGCTGTCCAGGAAAGCTTGATTGCGCTTGTGTTCTGGGCTGCAGCAACCTTTGCGGGCTTTACTGCCTGTGTTGCGGTGTTAATCACTGTATATCCTGTAGCCCACTGTACTGCACCGTCTTTTATCCAACCGGCGCGGATTGCGTATGTATATTTTGTACCCGCATTAAGCTTTGTAAGGGTTGCGGTTGTCTTTGTTGTGTTGCCGAGAGCCTTCCAGCCTTCACCAACCTTCTGGTAAACTTTATATCCTGCTGCACCGGGAACTGCATTCCATGTAAGCTTGATTGCAGATGTATTCTGAATTGCTGTTACACCTGTAGGTTTGTTGGAAATTGTTTCCTTGGTTATAAGCTTACAACGGACACATTCATATTCCTTGTAGCCGTCTGCATTATAGGAAGGAGCCTGATTTTTTACCATTGCATTATTATGACCTCTTGCCGGTACATTTTCAGTCGGCTGGTGACCGCAAACGCTGCACTTACTCACCTTTACACCGGGAGCAGTACATGTTGACGAATCGGTAACAACATAATATGTGTGAGGTGCAGGCTCTCCTTCTGTTTTGCCGCAATATTCGCAGTGCTTTGCCTTCTTACAGTTTGCATTTATCCAGCTGTGGCTGTCACAGGGATTAATCAGTATATCTTCACCCTTGGGGAAATCCTTGATAAGATAATCATTATCAACCAGAACATCCATACGGACATATTCAGCTATATAACCTTCTGCAAGAGCATCAATAAGCTTAAAGTCGTCATCTACAGCTTTAATTGCCATAAAATCCTTCTTGGGTGCGGATGATCCGTCGTCAAAATAGGGAAGTGAAGTCTCATAGCTTAAAGTGCAATCCTTAATGACAGAAGTGCCGGGAAGAGAGTTTGTAAATGAGAAATCAATACAAGCAACCTTTGCTGTGATTTCGGAATCACCTGAAACTGCGAAGGCGAAATTGTCGAACGCATTGGCTGCATAATTGCAGAAGCTTATACCTCTGCCCCAGTACATCCAGTTGTAAATATCTGCTCCGTTGATTGAAAGAGCCGAACCGTCGACTACCTTGATGCAATGAGCATAGTTGCTGCCGATTCCGTAATTTCCGTTGGTTCCCATAACAACGCTTATATTATTAAGGATTCTCAGGGAAGCATTCTTGCCGTTGACGCAAAGTGCAGAAGTGCCGGGAGCGGCAGAGTCAACTATAATGTCACTTCTGGTTTTTCCGTTATTGAGAATCATAAGTGAAGTATCATTACCTACAGTTATAAAATCTCCGATAGTGTCTCCCGTGCCTGTTATGGAATAACCGTTAAGATCAATAGCAAAAGCATCCTTATTCTTTATAACAGCGAAGGTCTGGTCTGCAGTTATGTTCGCGATAAGACGGATTGCCGAATTTTTTCCGGAAACAGCAATTGCGTTGTTAAATTCGGTTGCGTTTTTTACCTCATAAATTGTAACCTCTGATTCAGCATATGCCATCAGAGAAGCTGTGCTGAATATCATAAGCACACACATCACAAGACTTAATAATTTTTTTGCTTTCATTGTGAAAAAATCTCCTTTGGTTTTAATTTGGTTTATACCACTGTCATTATACAGAAGATAAATTGAAAAATCACCCTACAAATGTAGGGGTAATACGGCAAAAAAAATAATCTAATATTAATGCAATCTGCACAACAGCACCCCCGAAGCATACGGGAGTGCTGTTTTAAATTTCGATTTTAATAAGATGATCGGTTAATTTTTTTCTGCAAGTGCCGAATCAAGCTTATCCTGTAAAGAAGTTTTATCAAATTCTTTTTCAGTTGCATCAATGCCGGCCTGAAGAGCTTCAAGGTCAGCCTTATCGCCAAATGTTGCTACAACCTTAATGCACTGCTCTCTGAGAATTCTGTCCTTACCTGCATTGTTGAAGATGTTTTTCATTATCTCAACAACCTCTTCAGCATCAAAGTATGATGCCTCGGCAAACCACTTGTCAAAGTTTGTTTTACCCTTTAATGCAATCTTGTTTACTACCTGCCAGCTAGGAAGTCCTGTGTCCTCAAAAGCGGTATTGAAGTATTCCATAGTTGCCTTGTAAGCAGCCTCAGAGTGAGAATCGTGTGCAGGATAGTTATACCACATTCTGCAAAGTGCATCGCCTGCATTTACATGAAGGTCAGCCTGAGTTTCATCCAGAAGGATTTCCTTGAGAACAGGAACAAATCTGTCATCCTCAAGCTTGTAGCAATAAAGAACAGCTTCCTTTCTTACATCCTTGTCTTCATCTTCAATCAGCTTGAACATCATCTGAACAAGAGGCTCTGTGTCATCTGTGCGGATATACTGAACTGCATAAGGAACAACTCTTCTGATATTTGCATCAGTTGAATCGCCGAGTGAAATTACAAAGTCAATAAAGGTTTTTTCCTCAGCGAAATTACGTGCTGCAAAACGCAGTGCCTGATAAATTGCAATGGACTCTTTTTCAGAAAGAATCTTTGTAAGAATAGGGGTATAAGCCGATACAGTTTCGTCAAAATTATGATTGTTAAGCTGCTGATAATAGTAAGCTCTTACCTTGGCTGATTCATTTGCAAGAACAGCTTCAGCACAATCGAGCACCCTGGGAAGTGTTGCCTTTTCACTTTCGAGAAGCTTCAGAGCGTCAGCAGTTGCATTTTCAACAAAATTGCATCTGTCATCAATCTCAGCAAATTCAATGGTGTCAATAATTGCAACATACTCTTCTGCTGTGGGGGCTGCTCTGTCCTTAACGAGCTTTGCAACAAGGTCTTCCCCTGTCATTCCGGCATACTCTTCAAGCTTGATTCCGTGAATTTCGCCGGCTACGGGAGCTTCTGTTGCGGAATCCTCCGTGACAGGCTCTGTTGTGCCGTCCTCTCCTCCGCCTCCACCGCAGGCAGCAAGGGTAACGAGCATAAGAACTGCAAGTAAAAGTGCTATGATTTTTTTCATAATAATTCTCCTTTATCGTCAATTTGTAAGACAAGCTTACACAATGTCATTTTACAATATGATGCATCTGCAAGTCACCCTACAGATGTAGGGTGCAGATATAAAAAATCACCGACAAAAATCGGTGATTTTATACAAATACTTAATTCAGTCCTTTTTATCCGGAATGATTATTCCGCTTTCTCTGGCTTTTACGGCAAGCTCCGTCCTAGTACGGTATCCCGTTTTTTCCATAATTACCTGAATATAATCTCTTACGGTGTACTGTGAAATACTGAGTCTTTCGGCAATTTCAGCATTTGTATAGCCGAGAATCACCTCTCTGAGAACTGCAATTTCACGCTCGGAAAGGTCTGTGCTTTTAATGTTACCGAAGCTGACTGACGGTGTTTTATCGGGGTAAACACTCTCGCCCGCCATAGTTCTGTCCATAAGTTCCAGAATAGGCTCCTCACTGACCTCCTTATACCAGAAGGAATCAACACTGATTTTTCTCGCTCTTTCAAGATAAGAAACCTCCGGCATTGAGGTAACAATGATTATTTTTATATTAGGATACTTTTGCTTGATTCGCTGTGCTGCTTCAAGACCGTTTGAGTTGAGCTCGGTGCACACATCCATAAGTATCAGATCAATCTGCGAGCTTTCACAATAAATATCCGCCATATCGGCATTTTTTATTGAATGAACAAGCTTATATTTGTCACTCATTGAAATGAAAGCTTCAAAAAGCTGTCTTGGCATAGCCTGATCTTCAACAACCATTACGTTATACATTTAATATGCCTCCTTTGATGGAATTTTAAGTCTGAGCATAAACCGAGGGAAGCTGTCTATCTCCATCGTACCGCCGGCAGACTCAACACTCTGGCGCAGAGAAGAAAGTCCACCGCCCTCGGAAACACATTGCTCGGGCTGTATACCGTCATTGGTATACTCTATAACAGCAAAGCCGTAACGGTAATAAATCCGGATTGTCAGTTTTGTTGCCTTTGCGTGATGAACAGCATTTGTAAGGCTTTCTCTTGCTCCCCCCATAATGAAGCGAAGCACCTGCTTCTCCTTTGGTATCTGACCTTCAACTGTCAGATCTATACCCATAATCTTTGCCGCACTGTAAAGCTCATCAAGAGAATTGTTTTCTTCTTTTTGCTCAATATCGCCGTTAAAAAATGCAACATTGGCTTTCCAGATTTCAATAAGCTCTTCCTTTGTGATGTCAACGGCTCCTTTTTCAATATATCTTTTGGTTATAAGCAAAGATTTTCCGAGTATATCGTGGATATTTACCTTAGCGGCAAGAATCTCCCTTTCTCTTGTTATATCCCAGACATTTTCACCGTATTCCTGCAAACGACTGTTGAGAAGCCGAAGATTATTATTTGATTTCTGTAGCTCACTGTAAAGAGAAAACTGCTTTGTAATATCAGTAGCACGGATTTCGTACATCTTTTCACCGCCGATTACTGTTTCTCTTTTTGTAAAGCTTACAGTTGAGCCGCCGTAGACAGTTATAATGGGATTTTCGCCCGATTTCTCAACAGTATTTCCCTTGGTTATGGTCCCACTTACAAGTCTGCCCCAAAAAGCATTTGCATCAAATAATGCTTCGTCTGTAAGCATACGGCATAGGCTGTCCATACGGTGATTAATAAATTTAGGTACGCCTGCTTCGTTGTGGTAGCAGAGTCCTGACGGAAGCTTATCCATTCCTTCCTTTATTGAAGCCGGAGTTATATAATTTTTTTGCCAGTTCATAATAGAGCAGAGAGATACAACTGAAAAGCAGAAAAGCAGAACAAGTAACACCGTAACCGGTGACGCAGGCTTATTATAAAACCGTGGCATCTCAACAGCTGCATAATTTCTGTGTATATCAAAATATGCCATAGAATTTATAAAAAATAATCCGGACGTAAAAAACAGCAACATACCATTTATGAGTCTGTATTTTTTCTTTGCTTTAAAAACATGAGCAATTACAACACAATAAATGTTTACAATAAGAATGCTGAAATTAAAAAGTAGAAGACCTGACTGAAGTATATCGGGCAAGGATTGAAATCTCATCATAAGGCCGCACCGCCTTTCTTTGTGCTGAAGGTGATAAAAGCCGTGCCGTCTTCATTCCTCGTTTCAAGCTTTCCGCCAATAGCTTCGGCTTTTATAAAAACCTCATTACTGAGATCAGCTTCCGTATCCGAATCAACGCTTATTCTGAATGAATAAACATCGTTATCAAAGCTAATTTTTGCCATAACTGCACTAAGCCCTGCAATCATATTCTCTATAACATTCTCCCACAAATCAAAGCAGAAAAGTATCACGTCCGAAGAAATACCGGTATTTTTTTCTGCGTAAACATCGGAAATAACGCCGTAAAGTCGCAGATATTCCGAAGATTCCTTAAGACTCAGGTATAATTCTTCACTACTAAAAAACGGTCTTCTGTCTGCAAGCAAAGTAAGATTTGCCCTTCTTTTGACATAGCAATTCAGAACGCAGATCTGAGCCATATTTTTATTGAAGTCACCGTCCGCATCAATAAGACCGGCTATTTTTTCAAGTTGAGGACTGACAAGCTCAGAAACTGAGTTGTAAAGTCTTGTCTGTTCTGCAATTTTAGCTCTTTGCTCCTTGATTTCGTTTTCCGCCTGAAGCAAATCTCCTTCTTCCGACAGGCTTTTACCGATTTCCTCAAGCCTTTCGTTCATTTCGTTAACCTGTGTAATATCTTCTGTCCAGAAAATATTTCCGCCCGAAACAGTATTTGAAAGAAGAAGTGTATTACTGTCAACAAGTGTTTCACCAAGCTTTGCCTGCTCCATCTGAGAGACATCAAGCATTACCGCATTTTCACTGCGATAAACAACATTGTTATTATAGTCTGCAATCTGAAAGGCAGCGCTTGATTTTGAAACTATCTCACCGTAGGCACTGTTTGAGGGCATAAGTCCTATCCGTATAGCACTTTCAAGTATGGCTATAACGATAAAGCAATGCGTTTCAGGAAGATTGAAGGGGTTCTGCTCCCATATATGAAAGAAATTTGCAAGAACAATATAAGCTGAGCCGAGCATCAACCAGAAAACAGGTATCCACGCTTTCTTCTTATTTATTGCACGGCTCTTGATAGTCAGAAGAACAACACCCGCAAGAAGCCAGAAATATATCCACGCCGTCGAGATGTAAAAAAGCGGACCCCAGTCGTACTGCTGATCCCATGCAACAAAACCCGGATTAAACCTGAAGGCAAGCTGATGAACATCATTGGTAAGATAACCGATAACGATTATTGTTCCAACAGCATAAAAAAGGGTAAATATTTTCGGCAGTTTATACTCCTCGGGTTTTCCTACCCTGAAAGCAATTATAAATGTAAGCAGCGTGGCAAAAATCTGCGGTATGTAATAAAGATACCAAAGGTATCTGCCTGCAAACTGTGTATCAAGAAAAATTCTGTGCTTTGCCGTACGAACAATCATATAAAAAACCATAAAGCATACCACAGTAAGCATAAGATTTCTTATTTTCCGTGAAAGGATACTTCTTTCGACATAAATTCCCCAGCAGAAAATCACACCGAAATAAACAAGATTCCCGTAAACATAAACAGCTGTTTCCAAAAAATCGGTGCGTGGGACAAAAAGTATAAGAAGACCTACAGAAAGAAAAAGCAATCCTGCCGTAACAGCCGGAAAACGGTCAATTTTATTTTTCTGCAACACAGTTGTCCCCTCCCTCCGATTAATATATAATCATTATATATTAAAGCGGAAAATTTATCAAGTAGCCCATAAACCATGAAACCTCACCCTCCTTTTGCCTCAAGGTAATAAAGACACTGTTGACTTCTATGCTTTATTCTGCTATAAATTAAGTAAAGAAGAACTGAATACACTGATTTTACCAAATTTCTTTAAATATAAAAATGCACCTATTTGGGATTTGATTGGGATTTCACTTCAAATACCTAACAAAACAAGGGTTTCCCGTGACGAAGCAAGACACGGCAAGGCATTTGAAGGCCTTCTTAACAGATATTTCGGTTAATTCTCAAGGGGAGGACAAGCCCCTCCCCTAATACATAAAATTAATAAGGAAGGGATTATTTATGTTTGATTACACCATCTGCAACTGCAAAAATGTAAGCTACTTTGATGTACAGAATGCGCTTAACACCTGTGGACGCTTTGACGATGTTGAAAAAACCTTCGAAGAGGTTCAGAAAATCACTCACTGCTCAACAGGCTGCGGCGGATGTCACGGAAAAATCCTTGACGTTATTTCGGAGATTATGAGTAAATAAGCCCTTCAACGGCAATAATTATAACAATATCAAATATACGGAGGAAAATATTATGGCTAAATATGCTTGTCCCTGCGGATATATTTACGACCCCGAGCTCGGTGATCCCGATAATGGCGTAGCTCCCGGCACTGCATGGGAAGATGTTCCCGAAGATTGGGTTTGCCCTGTTTGCGGACTCGGCAAGGACGTTTTCGAGGAAGAATAAGATATATCAAACAAATTGCCCACGGAGAATTTTCCGTGGGCTTTTGCTATGTTTTTGGGATTTACCTTTGAAATCATACTGATAAGTCGTTCTCTTCTGTAAAAGTGTATCTTTTTCATAGACGGGTCTGCCGAGGGTGCGGGAAAGGGTGGCTCAGGCAGTAGGGTGAGCACCGTCCAAGACACAACACACAGAACCGTCCCCTGTGTTACACAGTCACCTCATTCGACGTATTAGATATTGACTGTGTTACAAGCAGGCTTTTCTTTGCATAATGCTTACAGGAGAGTCTGTACTGGTAGCCCGACTCTGCACTGAGCGTTGTATGGTAGCCGGCCATGCTTGAGTCAATATACAGGTCACCAAAATCATAGTATTCAGACCATATAAGACCCGTCGACTTCTTTCTCTCGACAACAAAATTTTTAAATCCGCATTTTATAACATCTGATGTGCAGGTTGTATAAGCAGAAATATTAAGTGTTGTGCCTGTTTTTGTCAAACCAAGTGCATATTCAATAATCAGGCCAGTTGCTCTGCTTTCATCAGTAGCAAGTTCATCTCCTGCAACCGGTGACATAAGCGAATAATCAATCGTACGCGGGATTACTACCCCCTCATATGCTGCACTTACCGGCACCAGACAGCAGGAAAGCATCAGGACAACCAAAAGAACTAATGAAATACATTTTTTCATAAAATTATCACTCCATTTTTGCAATAGTGTTTGCAATTCTTATCATTTCCGATAAGGGAGCTTCTGAATCTATCGTATATTTTATTCCGTTATTTATAAACCAGATAACAGATGTGCCGCCTTCAAATTCAAACACATAGATATAAACATCATCAATAACTACTGTTTCTCCTTTTTCCAGATCAGGGAAATTATGTGTTGGATTCGACGAATCTACACCTTCAAGCATAGAAAAAGAATACGAGTAAGTACTGCCATAAACATCAATTCCTACACTATCTTCAAGGCCACCATTACCTATGGAGTATTCAGGCACACCGAATTTATAGTCATCAGAATTAAAAGCAAACTCTTCAGGGAAAAGTATATCCTTATATCCGTGATACTCAAGATCTGTCAGCAAAGCATCAACGGTAATAAACTCTTCCTTCGTTTCACCGTAGAATACTACTTTCACGGTGTCCTTTGCGAAGGTGAAAAAACCGTTTTCGATGCTGATGTTGTGCTTACTTCCTACAGCAAAGAGACACGAAAAGGAAAGTGCTGAAAGTAACGCTGCGATGAAGAGCACCTTGAGGATTACTTTCTTCTTACCTCTTTTCGCTTTTTCGGTTTTACCCTCGTCCGGATGTGTCCGTTCAAGAATTTTTTCTATGCCGCACTGAATTTCCTCGTCGGAAAGATCAGGCACGTCCTGTATAAGAGTTTCAACGAAATCAGACAAATCTTTTGATGAACTGTCTGCAAAAGATTCAGATTCTTCCTTGTCATTATGATAAAAACTGAATTTTTCTTCCGAATCAAGTTTATCTGCGTTTCCGGCGTCAAAGCCAAAAACCGAGTTTTCCTCTTCCAAAATAAACCACCCTTCCTTTTGGTAAGTTTCCGCTCTTCATAAGCATATCCCTGAAAAACAAAAACGTAACAAAAAATTTTTACAATAAAAAAAATTTTTTTCAATAAAATAAAATTTCCAGCATTATTTCTCTGCACTTTTCTTTAAGACGCTGTTTTCTCATGGAACAGGTGTGAGGCTCAATACCCAGAATCTGTGCAATCTCTCCGGTCTTTAAAGTTCCGTCGCTGCACAAATCAAACAGTTCCTTTTCCTTTTCGCTTAACCTTGAATATACCTCTTCGACATATTTATCTGCATAGCAATCTATCAGACTTTCCTCAAAGCTTTTGACTTTACGGGACATCAGCATCATTTCCTCGCTGAAATAACACTTTTTATCTTTTTCAACAGCGCGTCTTCTGTACTCCTTGAGAACCATATGATGAGCTGTTGTCAGAAGCCAGGGTTTAACATATTCGGGGTCAAGCAGGTGACCTTTTATGCTGAAAATCACAAAGGTTTCCTGCGTTGCATCTTCGGTATCCACTTTGTCATAGAGTTGGCTCATGCAATATTTGAAAACCAAAGAGTAATACGCCCTGCAGTACCCTTCGACTTCTTCTTTACTCAGCATCTCTATCACTCCCTTTGCCGCTAAAATAGTAAAACATCATTGAACAATTTATATCACAAATCGCAATAATTGTCAATAAATGTAGATCCCTTTGTAAAGCTGTTTATAAATGGCAGACGACACACTGCGCTGTGCACAGTGTGTCGTCCTAACGGTTAAAACCGATTATTCTGTTCTCACTTTACCGTAACGGTATAAGTCCTGTATCCGCCGTAAATATTTCCGCCGCTTGTCTTTATACCTGCCCGCACAGCAAAAGTATATTTTCCGGGCTTCATACCTGCCATACCAAGACCGGAGGTTCTTCCTACTGTTTTATAATGTCTGAAGCTACCGTCGCCAACCTTGTACCAGATCTTATATCCGTCAGCTCCGTTTACGGCATTCCACGTAAGATTGACGTTACCCTTTGACGGTGAATCCGCCTTGACGGTCACGGTATCAGGCTTGGTCGCTGTCATAAACTCCGTATAAGGGCTCCATATAACCGTGTTACCGTTTTTGATATATGGCCGTATGGCAAAGGTATACTTTGCACCTGCTTTAAGGCCGCTGAAGGTATATGTGGCAGAAGAGGTTGTGCTTACCGCCACCTTCCATTTTCCCGCCGACTTATAGTAAATGCGATAACCCGTAGCCCCCTCGCATACAGTCCAGTCAAGTCTGATTGCCGATGTGTTCTGCTTTGCGGTAACCTTTGAGGGCTTTATAGTCGTTGTAGCAGTATTTACTGTTGCGTAATTCGGTGACCACAGAACAAGTGCACCGGTGTTGACATATGCCTTTACAGCAAAGGTATACTTGGTACCTGCAGTAAGGCCCGTAACCTCATAGGCATTGTTCTTTACAGTTTTGAGTGTCTTCCAGCCGCTGTCAGTTTTCTGATAAACGCGGTAACCCGTTACACCGTTTATCTCTGACCATTCGAGACTTATACTGTCACTTGTCTGCTCTGCGGCAAACTCTTTGGGGGCATACATTGATTCCGGTCTGTAGCTGAAAAATACAGGAATTTGCTCAAGACCCGTCTCTTTGTTCTCTCTTATAAGTCTGTTCCACGCCTCTTCAGTACCCGTATAAAGCATAAGCTTTATATTGGAACAGCCCGAAAATACATTCTTTCCTATTTCCAGCTGCTCCGGATACATATAGACAAGCTTAAGGTTTTTACAATTACCGAAGGCACTATGGCCCATAAATATGATATTTTCAGTAAGCTCTAACAGAGTAATGGAATTACAGCCGTTAAAAGCAGCTCCTTCTATACCGCTGAGCGATTTCGGGAAGGAAAAATTCTTAAGGTTACTGCACCCTCTGAATGCGCTGTCACCTATATCAATAAGAGTTGACGGAAATGTAACAGTTTCAAGAGTAAGACAATTTCTGAAAGCTCCCCGACAGACTCCTCTTACCCCCTCGGGAATTACAAGATTCCTTAAAACCTCACCGTCAACATATATATTCTTTGCATATACAGTCGGATTGGAATAACGGAAATCAATATAAAGATAACTCTTAAGATCGTTGATATTTATTGTTTCAAGAGCCTTTGCTCCGTAAAACGCCTCTTCTGCTACCATTCTCGGACCGAAGTTGAAATTTACAGTATCAAGACCGCCGCATCCGTAAAAAGCTCTCTCTTCAACACACATTTCACTTTCATCAAGAATAACATCTCCGAATGTTATACATCTGAGAGACTTGCAGTTTTCGAATGCCGATTCACCGATATGCTTTACCGATGAAGGTATCGCAACCTCATTGATTCCCGTACCATAAAAAGCGTATTTCTCGATTCTCTCAAGTCCGCTGTAAAAGTATACCTCTTTGAGATTTGTTCTTCCCTTGAAGGCATTTGAGGTTATCGACCTTATGCCGTAGCCGAAGGTGATTTTTTCAAGCTTCGTACAATGTCCGAAAGTAGTAAAGCCAATATCCCGTACAGCTTCAGCCTCCTTTGTAAGACTTCCCACTACAATCTCCTTCAGACCGCTTTCGTAGAAAGCAAAAAAGCCTATGTCTGTCATAGCAGGAATACTTATCTTTTCAAGCTCCTTATAACCGCTGAAAGCATAATCGGGAATCCCGGTCACAGTTTCGGGAATTGTAACGTCTGTACACTTGTTTCCGTCCAGGAATAAATCGGCTCCGTAATATAAGGGATTTGCACTCGAGGAGAGAAATTTTATACTGAACCAATCCTCGATACTGTCAGCATATACAGCCATATCACCACAGAGCTTAAAGGCTCCGCTTCCTATACTTATTTCATCACCCGTAACCGTGAAGCTTTTAAGCGACGTATATCCGCTGAAGGCGTGATTTTTTATCTGTGTCAAGCCCTCGGGCATTTTCAGATTTTCGATCACCTCACCGTTAAGATAAAGCTTTGATGCCGCACATAAGGGGTTTGATTCTCCCGATGCGAAATCGATACCGAGCCAATACTCAACAGACGGTGCATAAACCTTTTCTATAGCTTCGCAATTAATAAAAGCATTATTTCCGACTGTTTTCAGTGATTCGGGTAAGGTTACACTCTTCAGTCCCGACCAGTTTGCAAAAGCATATTCCGGCAGTTCCGTAACACCTTCAGGAATGATAAGCTCATTTGACAATTCCCCTGCAAAATAGATGTTTTCGTATTTGCGGTTTTTATTTTTGAAATTCAGATCAAAATTAAGCCATGTTTCCATATCGGGCAGATACAGATTTCTGACATAAGTGCAATTCAGAAAAGCTCCGTTACCGACTCTCGTTATACCTGAATGTAAGGTTATATTTTCGATTGACTCAACACCGTAAAAGGTGCTGTTCGGAATCTCCGTAACACTTTCGGGAATAACCAGATCAACAAGTAGCTCTCCTGCAACATAAAACTTCTGTGCATCTGACATCGGGTGCCAGAGATTGCTGCCATCATTTTCCATAGCGGCACAGGTGTTTATCCACGCCTCTATACTTTCGACATAAACCGCCTCAAGCTGTGTGAAGCCGAAGGCGTATCTGCCTATCATTTTTACGCTTTCAGGAATAGTCACGCTTTCGAGGGACTTAAGGAAACAGAAGGCTCCTTCTTTTATTTCCGTTACCCCCTGCGGAATCACAAGGTCAGTTACCGGTTCACCGTTCAGATAAAGATAATCTATATATCTGAACGGATAAAATCCGTCACCGAATTCAATTCCGACCCAATCCTCTATACTGTTCACGTGGATATTTCTTACCCACCAAGAAAAGGCATCGTTTTCTATATATTCAACCGTAGACGGAAATGTAATCTCTCTTATCCTGTCGTGATAAAGACCTTTTTCTGCTATTCGGGTAACGGGATAACCGTCAAGATTATCAGGAATCACGATGTGTCTTGTTGTAACACCGTCAACACTTACTATCGTGGCCTCTCCCTCATTAACCGTATATCTGTAAATATCGCTGACATATACAGTTTCCTCTGCATAAGCCGTAACAGAAAAAGCAGCCGCAATAAGCATAACCGCAACAGCAGCAAATATAATTTTAAGCTTTTTCATCTGTAAGTCTCCTTTGAATCACTTATTGTTAGGCAGCATAGCAACGGAAATAAATTTTCCGTCAGCATAATCACTTTTTACCGTACCGCCGTAGCTTTCAGCCGTTCTGGTTATATTTTTGATACCGTAGCCGTGAAGACCCGACGGATCTTTTTTTGTACTGACAAGCTCCCTTTTACCGCTGAAAGGATTCTTCAGGCAGGTGTTCGTTACCTTGAAGAATACAAAAGCTTCCTTCTGCCATATTTCAACCTTTACACTTTTTTCCTTGCCGTCAGCAAGCTTTGCACAAGCTTCAAGAGCATTATCAATCTGATTTGCAAGAACGGCACATATATCTACCGCAGACAGATAAAGCTCTGATGACAGTCTGACGCTGAATTCAAAGGCCACCTTCTGCATTTTCGCCTCTGCCATTTTGCAGTTTATTATAGAATCAATAACCTTGTTTCCGCAGTTGGAATATCTCGCCTTTTTGTAAGAAAGCTGTAGCAGCTCATCTGCATACCTTTTGGCTTCCTCGTCCTTATCGAGCATACCGCTCAAGGTAAGAATGTGATTTCTGAAATCGTGTACCTGTTGGCGTATGGCATTGTGCGATGCTTCCATTTCGAGAAAATTCTTTTCCATCATCGCATTAGTCATTTCCATAAGCTCGGACTCGCGTTTTTCTTTTTCGTAGCTTGTTTTTACTGTGACGGCAAAAACTGTCGCAAACAGCGACACCGCGGTAAAGAGAATTGAAAAAATCGCAACTGTCTGTACTGCTACCACAGAGCCTCCCACTATAAGTCCCGCAAAAACACTCATAGTAATGTATGACCCAAGAGAAATCATAAAAATCAACGAAAGATATTTCTTTTCAAGACTTCTGAAGCCGGGATAAATTCTGTTAAGAAGGCAGAAAACCGCAATTTTCACTGCTTCGACTATAACAAATCCCCAAAGATGATAGCTGTCGCTGATTACACCGTCTGTAATGTTTTCAGCTATTAGCATATAACTGTAATTTAGCACATAGTCGAGAGCGTGAAGAAAAAACCAAGTCGCCATAAGTGAAGAAAAGCGCACCAGCAGTTTTCCCTCTGAAAGCAAATAATTGACCGCCAGAGAGTACACCAGTGCAAACAGCATCACAGCAAAGGATACTGCAGATACTGAATTTATGTATGTCACAGCAAGAGTATAAATAACGGTGCACACAAAAAGTAAAGCCGTATGACCTACTTTTTTATACCGTTTTCCGCACATAAGAGCAGGAACACTGAAGGCAATAAAGCCTTCGATGAAAATTGCCGCGACCTTAAATATACTGTACAGTAAATCCATTTCAGATGTCTCCTTTTGTTGCAAAGCCCCACTGCTCGAGCAAAATCTGCTTTACCTTCTGCAGAAGTCTTCGGCTTATCTGAAGCACTTTTCCGTCTTTCATTTTCAGCTCACAGCCCGAGAGCTGACAGATATAGTCTATATTGACAAAGCAGCCTCTGTCTACAAACAAAAATCTTCTATCGTCCAGAATTTTATAAAACTCTGTGATTCCCCTGTTATCAGTAAGCTCTCCCTGTGAATAGGTGGTAACAACAAGCTGTCTTGACTGACGTGTTACAAAAACTATATCGCTGTAGGGTATTCTCCAGTAATCACTGTACCTGTGAAGTGTAACCGTTTTTCCGTCGCCCTTTGAGATTTCCTCCACAGCGCTGTCGAGTGCCTCTTCGAGGTCTCTTTCCGTATTGACCTTCAGAAGATAACGAAGTGCCTTCGCCTTATAGCCCCTTGCCGCTTCAGTTTCCATAGAGGTGAGAAAAATTATAACTGCAGTTTTGGTATAATTCCTTATTTCATCAGCAAGCTCGAAGCCATTTTTTTCAGGCATTGAAACGTCAAGAATATAAATATCCGCCGGTACCTTCTCCTCAAGCTCATAAATAAGATGCTCCGGATTTGAATAAGCCGTAAGATTAAACCTGATACCTTTCTTTGCTTCATACTTTTCTATCTCTCTTTTAAGTGTGGCGAGATCATGCTCACTATCATCACAAATATTTATGTTAATCATTCAAACAACTCCAAAAAAGCATACTTAACCAATCCCGACCGATTCCGGGACTGCGATAATATAATAACACATTAATTGTGACTTTTTCAATTTTTTGTCTTTTCGGTCTTTTTAACTGTCCGAATGGCAAAAAGAACACGAATACATCTGTTAATCCGTGTTCTTTTCGCATTGAATTTATTTAACTGTTACTGTTACAGGTGTATATGTTCCAAAGATATTGCCGCCTGAAGTCTTTATTCCTGCGCGGACTGCAAAGGTATACTTTGTGCCTGACGGTAGACTACTGAAGGTGAGATTCTGTACACTCGTATATGTCTTGTATAGCTTATAAGAGCCATCACCGGTCTTATAGTAAACCTGATAGTCGTCAGCACCGTTTGCCGCGTTCCATGTGAGGGCGATTTTTCCCTTTGAGGGTGAAGCTACCTTTGCAGTTACGTTTTCCGGCTTGGTTGCTGCAGTAAACTCAGTATATTTTCCCCATATAACCACACCGTCAACCTCGATGTAAGGCTTTACGGCGAAGGTAAATCTCGCACCTGCCTTGAGATTCTCAAAGATATGAGAGGTCGCAGTGGTTGAGCTTACACAAATCTTCCAAATATCCCCTGACTTGTAGTAAATGCGGTAGCCCGTAATATTCTCTGCGCCACTCCAGCTAAGTCTGATTGCGGATTTATTCTGTGCGGAGGTTATACCTGAAGGAGCTTCGGGCTTGGTGGCTGTATTAATTGTAGCATATGTACCTGCCCAGACATTTTTGCCGTCAACCTTTTTTCCTGCCTTTACTGCAAATTGGCCGAGATAATAAGGAGCGATAACGCTTAAAGCAACACCGATAAAGTTCACTCCTATTGCAACCCAGAGATTATCAAAAAGAAGTCCCGAAACGGCAAAAATTACCGCAGGAGGAAAAACAAGTGCAAAGGACTTCACAACGGTAAAGGCGATAATAACAAGTGCGATTGTGACTGTACCTCCCTTTATGTAGGAAGAAAGCTCTGCCGATTTTCGATATTGATGTTGAATTTTTTCATAAGGACAAGCATTATAACAAGCATCACTGCCATAAAAATTCCCGAAACAATCTGCAAGCCTTTGATTGTTTTATCGTAATTCTTTTTTTTCCGTTTTCATTTTCATTTCTCATATTCTCTGCAACGGTATCTTCTCTTGCCGGCGCTCTTTTTTCCGTACTCGATTGCTTCTTTCGGGCAGTAGGAAATACACGCCATGCACTGTGTACAGTTTCCGAGCCATGAGGGCTTGCCGTCCTTGATTTCGATGTTACCGAGAGGACACTTTTTCGCACAAATACCGCAGGATACACAGCTTTCCTTTACATAAAACTTCTTATCAGTAAGATAGTACTTATTGAACATCTCGTTTACTATACCGCTTAAAACATTACCGATTGCTCCCTCTTTTACTGCGGGAAGGTCAGCGTTTTCTCTTATAAGAGAAGCTGCACGGTCCAGCTCTGTGTAAGCCTCCCCCATTAGCTCCGCTTCTCTTTTTTCATCGGTGACATCAAACATCGCAAGATAGTTTTCAGCCATTTTGACTTTAAGAGTACCCTTATATGTCTTTCCTGAAGAATCACAAAAAGCCTTGTTATACTTTTCTGCCTTGCCGATTTCACCGCCGCAGGTCATAACAAAGTAAACGTCCTTACTGCCCTTAAGCTCTGTTTTTTTGAGTAGCTTTGTTACAACAGCGGGCGTTCTCCACGCATAAGTAGGCACACAGATAATATAGCTCTTATCACTTTCGAAGGGCGAGTAATCCCCCGTCTTTATTCTTTCGGAAAGGTCACAGACCTCATCACCGAGCTTATGTGCAAGAAAGTCCGCACAGTATTTGCTGTTACCCGTACCGGTAAAATATAAAATCATAGTTATTCTCCTTTTTATCAGAAAAATCCCACACTTTCGTATGGGATTTCTTTTCATTAATTATACGCCTGCAAGAGCCTTGATTTCTTCAACCTTGTCGGTCTTTTCCCACTGAACGTCAAGGTCCTCTCTGCCCACGTGACCGTAAGCAGCAAGCTGACGGTAGATAGGTGCACGGAGCTTGAGTGTATCGATGATAGCGGCAGGACGAAGGTCAAATACCTTGTTTACGATTTCTGAAATCTTATCCTCGTCAATCTTTGCAGTACCGAAGCAGTCAACGAGTACGGAAACAGGCTTTGCAACACCGATAGCATAGGCAAGCTGAACCTCGCACTTTGAAGCAAGACCTGCAGCAACAATATTCTTTGCAACATATCTTGCAGCATAAGCGGCACTTCTGTCAACCTTTGTGGGGTCCTTACCTGAAAATGCACCGCCGCCGTGGCGTGAGTAACCGCCGTAGGTATCAACGATAATCTTTCTGCCGGTAAGACCGCTGTCACCCTGGGGACCGCCTACAACAAAACGGCCTGTGGGGTTAACATAAATCTTTGTATCGGGATCCATAAATTCCTCGGGAATGACGGGTCTGATAACATGCTTTTCAATGTCCTCTCTGATTTGTTCAAGAGAAACATCGGCGCTGTGCTGTGAGGAAACAACAACAGCCTTGACCTTTGAGGGCTTACCGTCAACATATTCAACAGTTACCTGACTCTTACCGTCTGCACGCAGATAATCGAGTGTGCCGTCCTTTCTCACCTCGGTAAGCTTCTTTGAAAGCTTGTGAGCAAGTGAAATGGGAAGGGGCATAAGCTCAGGAGTCTCGTCACAGGCAAAGCCGAACATCATACCCTGGTCACCGGCACCGTGGAGATTATATGCATCCTCCTCACCGCCCTTGAGCTCAAGTGACTTGTCAACACCCATAGCGATGTCGGGAGACTGCTCGTCAAGAGCAACAAGAACCGCACAGCTGTTGCCGTCAAATCCCTTTGCACCGTCATCATATCCGATGTCACAGATAACCTGTCTTGCAATTTTTGCAACATCAACCTTTGCGGTTGTGCTGATTTCACCCATAATGAGAACCTGCCCTGTTGTTACGGTTGTCTCACAGGCAACTCTTGAAGAGGGGTCCTGAGCGTAAATCGCATCAAGAACTGCATCGGAAATCTGATCACAGATTTTATCGGGATGTCCCTCTGTTACTGATTCTGATGTAAAAAGAAACTTTTTCATTTTAACAACTCCTTTATTTTAAATACATTAATTAACAAATAAAGCGGTCATAGACTGACCGCTTCAGAAAACCTCATCTTCCGGTCTTACCGCAGGATTTAGCACCTTGCCTTGGCAGGTTGCCGAGCTTCACAGGGCCTGTCCCCTCCGCTACTCTTAATAAGGTAATATTCATTTTTGCAGGAAACATTATATCAGCTATTCTCACTAAAGTCAATAGCTAATTACGTGAGACTGTGAATTTTCTTTTATGCAGGCAGAGAAACCGACCAGGCACCCTTTATCTGGGAAGCTATATCAGTAAACAGCCACTGCTTCTGTGAGTTGATTTTACTGTTGGGATCATTTATCAGGAGGTATCCGTCGGCAAAGCTGTGAATTACCACATAACGTGCGGTTGTAGCAAATGTTCCGGGTCCCATATAACAGATTACGCAACTTCCGTTCTGCAAGGAAGCGATTATGTTTTCACTTGAAGGTGTAATCTGAATTCCTGAAAGCCCAAGTTCAGCTGCTCCGTTTGTAATAAACGTAGGAAGGGTACCGAAGCCGCTTTTATAGTAATTTTTCTCTGTCGCGTAAGCAATCATTTTATCGGGTGAAAACTTCTCGTCTCCTGTCAGGTGATAACCGACCATCGCAAGACACATAGGTCCGTCTGCTGTAATACCTGCAAAGTCTCCGCCATAGGTAAGGTATCCCCACTGTTTATCCCACTGAAGGAAAAGAGGCATAGTGTCACCCTTTTTGTAACCCTTGAGTGAAACCTTTTTGTTTTTATCCTTTTCTTTAGGATAGGAGGCAACGAAATCCGCCGCCTCGAAGTTCTCTTTATAGAGCTTCTGCAGGCTTTCGGGGTACGAAGAAACATCGATAGGTTCTGTTGTTTCAACCTTACTTTCGGAGGGCTGTTCTGTACCAAGAGCTGTTTTACCTGCAAGATCGAGCACAAGCATAACGGCGCAGGCAAGCACTGCAACGATAACCGTAAGGTAAAGCACCATACTGCCGCCTTTGACTATCGGGTTTGTTTTTTCTTTTTTTCCGTGAAGAAGCTCTTCAAAGGCATTAAGAGGAGCAGAGGAAAATTCGTCCTTTTCTTTTTTAAACAGCTTCATCTTTATCCTCCTGTTCTTTTACATCTACGGATAATATAATACTACAAAAATGTTATATCCGCAACAGATTTTTCTGAAAAAGAGATGAATTTATCCACTGTAGCTGTAAGACCAGATATTTAGAATCTGATCGGAAAACTCACTGTAGCTCCAGCTTTTTTCAGTGCGGATTTTGCTATTGGGATCGTTTATAAGAAATTTACCGTCCTCATAGCCGTGAATCACAATGAAATGTCCTATAGAGGTAAATACACCGGGACCCACGATAAGCACAACAGGTCTGCCGTTCCGAACTCTGTCTATAATATTCTGTTCACCGAGACTTAATGTTTCTACGGTAAGACCTAATTTTTCGGCTCCCTCGTCCATAAGAGCCCAGGCAGTACCTACGTCCTTGATACAGTATCCTTCGTCAAGAGCAAAGTTCACAACCTTATCGGGAGCAAAGGTATCTTCATCTTTTGTAAGATAATAGCCTACCATGGAAAGACACAGAGGGCCACAGCCTGCAACAGCAACACACTCTCCGCCGTAATCCATAAAGCCCCAACGTATATCCCACTGAAGAAAATGCGGTACTGTTTCACAGTCAGCATATTCACTAAGGTCGATAATATGCTCTTTATCCTTCTCTATAAAATAGGACAGTACGAACTCTCTCGCCTCTTTATTTTTTTCAAAGAGGAAACGCAAATCCTCGGGATAAGCATCTGTCAGCTCAATTTTATAGATTTCTTCCTTTCCAATATCGGGATTAGGAGGATAGGTTTTGTCCTTTTCGTTATGGCTGTTATAGGCAAAGTATCCGCCTGCAGCAGCAAGAACAATTACTGCAGCACAGAATATACATAAAAATCTTTTAACGGACTTTTTGAGTCTTCGTCTTTTCTTCTGCATAGAAAAACACCTTCCCTTGAGATGAATATATCATACTACAAAATGGTAGGCATTTCAAGAAATGTTACACAAATGGTTGTAAATTTTTTGTTAGTTGTAAGAATTATGGACCGTTTTATAAAGCTGCTTTATAATATAAAAGTATCAGAATAAATGTTTTTTATTCCTTTAGTATGTAAAAAGCTATTTAAATAAATCATACTTTGTGATATAATGTTGAAAAAGTGCTATGGAGGGAAAAATATGACAGTTGTTGAATTCTACGACAAGGACTCTGCGGAAAATATTGCAGCTGCACTTATATGTGAGCCTGACAGAATAGTTTTTGTAGGAGACAGCGAAAAGCAGATGCTCAGGAGCAAGGAAATTTACCGCAGTATAACCTGGGAGAGAGACCTTGACATAGAGTTCGTTATAAGAAAAGCGTCAAAAAACAACCTTACACAAATCTGTGATACTCTTACAGATATAGTAAATGAATTCGAGGACTGCATTTTCGACCTTGGCGGTGGAGAGGATTTATTTCTGGTAGCTGCAGGTATCGTGTATAATATGTATAAGGACCGTGTAAAGCTTCAGAACTTCAACATCGCAAGCAGTATGTTCACAGACTGCGTTACAGGCGATGTTTTCGATGTGTCACATATGGTAAAATTAAGCATTGAGGAGAACATCTCTCTTTACGGCGGAAAAATCATATACAAGGACGAGGACTGCGACGGCAACTCCAAAGGTTACTTCGAATGGAAAATCGATGACGAATTTGCCGATGATATTTTTGTAATGTGGTCAATATGCAAAAAGAATCCTCACGACTGGAACAGACACACCCACACCCTCGGCAGGGTTGACTCTCACTTTTGTAAAAAAGATTCCCTCGATGTCGCGGTTTATCCCGAAAAGGCAAAAACAATTCTTTCAGAGCATAAGGAAAACTATTTTCACAGCAGCGAGATTATGTCAGAATTAAGCAGTATGGGGCTTATCAGGCATCTTTACTATGACAGAGGAAGCTATTCCTTCACATACAAGAATGAGCAGGTAAGAAAATGCCTTACCAAAGCAGGACAGATTCTCGAGCTTTTTGTCACACTCAGGGCACTTGACCTTTGTGACCGTGACGGAGAACCGTTTTTCAACGATGTAATGACAGGAGTCTATCTCGACTGGGACGGCATAGACCCTAAAGAAAACGAAATCAATATAGAAAACGAAATCGACGTTATTCTTATGAAGGATATGATTCCTGTTTTCATTTCCTGCAAAAACGGATCCTTCACTATCGACGAGCTTTATAAGCTGTCCTCTGTCGCAAACAAATTCGGCGGAAGACACGCTAAAAAGGTTCTTATCACCACTGAACTCGAACGGAACAAAAACTCCGGATATATACGAGCACGTGCTCACGATATGAAAATCCGCATTATCGAAAACGTGCACAAAATGTCATCCACCGAATTCGACAAAACGCTCCGAACTCTTCACACGTGAACTTAACAAAAAGAAAAGGGACAGCACTCAATGTGGTTGCTGTCCCTTGATTTTACCTGTTGTAACTGTTTTATAAGGCTGTCTGCCTCTTCGTTATTTCCTTACCACCTGTTTTCAACGTATTCGCAGAAAGCAAACAGATCCTTTATTTCAAGCTTTGTACCGTCATCAAGGGTAACATCTCCGTTCCACTTACCGTAAATCTGATGACAGTTCATTCTTGCTATTGCTTTTAGGTTGAGGTCACTTCTGTTGTCGAAGGAGGGCTGCATAGTCATATTGAACCTGCCGTCCTCGGAAACAATCTTCCACTCCTCCATAAATCTGTCCTTCGGGAATTTTTCCACATCGACCGCACCGATTTTATGAACCTTACCGTCATAGAAAATGCAGGTTTCCGTAGCGTGACTTTCATCGCCTATTGCCCAGGTGATTTCAAAGCCGAATATGTGCTTTTTGCCGTCTTCGTCTGTAAGATAGGTTGCCGCACTTCCCCAGTACCAGACAAGCTCTCTCGGAGTATTCACCTTACCCCAGTCAAGAGTACAGAAGGACGTATCCTTTGAAAAAGTATAGACATAATTACCGAAACGGAATGTACCGGAAACAGGCATACAGTTCTGCTTCGTGGTCATAAAGTACTTGGTGTCATCACCCTTGAAGGGAAGTACCGTAGTAATGTTCTCAAGACCTTCAGGAATATCCATATGCAGATCACAGCTGAGCTCTTTACCCTTATGTACGGTCTTATATCTTACTGTACGGTATGTTTCCTTTGTATCGAAATCGAACACGGTCTTTCCGACCTTGCCGCTGAATCTTCCCGGAGCATCAACTCTGTTAAGGGGAAGATTTTTGTTCTTACCGGGAAAAATCGTCACCTGATCCGCTGCGACCTCACCGGTACGAAGGTCAAGAAGTCTCAACCCCATAAAACCGCCTATTCCCACATGGGCAAAGGAAACAAGAAGCTGCTTTTTACCGTCGGTGACGGTATAATAATCCCACTCCTTACAGCTTATGAGTCTTTCTCTTTTAACGAGACTTCTGTCGTAGGTGAAAACATTGTGTCTTGCCCAACCTCTTGCGTTAAGTGTACCGTCAGGATTAAGCAAGGGGGTTTGCTGTGTATACTCGGTCTGTCTTGATTTCTCCTTCCAATCCGTAAAAGGCACATAGGTTCTTTTTAACTCTGTACTCATAGATATCTTCCTTTCCGTATTCGTTCACTGTTTTTTTATTTTGTCTGCCGCCATAACAAGTAGGGGTATCAATATTATCTGTATGATTATTCCGGGAACAGCATTTGCAACTGCGCCTGCCCAGAAAACCGACAGATTGAATTTCTCCGGGTCAAATCCTACACAGATAAGCTGTACAAATCCCCACACAAATCTGCCTGTAATCATCGAGACTATAAGCGAAACATATATATTTATCCTTTTTTTCGGAAGCACCCGATAAAGCACACCCGAAACTAATCCGTAGGCCGCAAGCTCAAATGCCATCGCCACGGCTCTCGGGAAAAGTGTGGGAGCCCCAAGAATAAAAGACCTCAGAAGCGGTGCTGTAAAACCGACAAGAAGTCCCCAGGGTCCGCCGCAGATAAACCCGCAGAGGATAACCGGCAGGTGCATAGGGCTGAGCATATTCCCGATTTCAGGTATCTGTCCCGTAAAAAAAGGAAATATAAAAGCGAAAGCGAGAAACATTCCACTTAATGTTATATTCTGTATGTTATTTTTCTTTTTGATGCCTGAATCCATTTTTAATTCTCCCGTTTGCTATATATGGGATATTTTACTATACTTCTTGTGACAATGCAACACTTGTCGTAAAATTTTGACATCATGTCTGGTCAGATATATATCTTTTATACGCTTCATATAACACAGCCGAATCAGGGTGCCCTGCAAACACATCGGAATCTGCAGGATTCATAATCCCCGGATACTGATAACAGAGTATTTTATCCGCATACGGTGCGACATTTTCAATCTGCTTTTGTATCCGGCTGAAATCTGCGGGCAGAAGTGCACTGCGGTAAACTGCTTCCTCAAATGTAAAAAGCTCTATATCTGCCCACAGCTCGGAGCGCCCTGCCTTATCGTGAGCTTTACGTAGCTTTTCAAAAAGTCTCGCTGTTCGGTCTACCTTTGTCTTTTTTACACCAACCTCGTCCTGATAAGCGACAAAATCCACGTCCAGCTCTGCAAGTGAGCGTATAAACCGTTCATTAGCGTAAACAAGATTTGTTCCGTATGGTGCGATAAGTGTCTTTTTTTCGGGAGTCAGCTGACGGCAGTGCGCCGAGCACAGATTCACATACTCTGTAAATTGCTTCGAATATGTAAGTATTATGCAGGTCTCGTCAGGGTAATACCAGCCATAAAAGCTTTTATGATGACCGTAAAGCTCTGCAAGCTCTTCCATCGCTCTGAAAGAACGATCAATTACCTCGCGGCTTTTTATGTTCTGCCCTGCCTTACGCCAATCGCCGTAAAATCCGTTACCGATAAAAACCTTCAGTCCGCACTCATCGGCTTCACAGAGAAGAGCCTCAATAGGGTCATCGCAGGGAATATCGGCAAAGGGAAATACCGAAGACTTAAAATAACACCTGTCATAAAGCGCCGTAGCCATAAGGACTATATATTCCATTCCGAGAGCAGAAATCTCCCTTACCTTCTTTCTCCAATCTTCGGCGGTAAAGGTATCAAGAGTACTGTTCCAGTATTTACCCTCTGCGGTATTGTGATGTCTTATCTCAAAAAAAGTTCCGTCAATCTTTCTTTTCATTATGTTTCGCCCCTCAAAGAAATATTCTTTTTAAATTATACCATAAAATGCAAATCTTTACAAGTAAAATTGAAATTCATAAATGTATCTGTTATAATAAATGAAAGACCTTCAAAGGAGAGAAAACAATGAAGCTTATACACCTTTCTGACCTTCATATAGGAAAACGGGTCAACGAGTTTTCAATGCTCGATGACCAGAAGCATATACTTGACTGTATACTTGATATAATCAGCAACGAAAAGCCCGACGGCATCATTATCGCAGGCGACGTTTACGACAAATCAGTCCCCTCTGCCGAGGCAGTACAGCTTCTCGATGATTTTCTCTGCCGCATAGCAAAAAAGAAGATACCTGCATATATCATAAGCGGTAATCACGACAGCGCTGAAAGGCTTTCCTTCGGCAGAAGACTTATGGACACAAGCGGCATACACATAAGCCCGGTTTATAACGGCTCGGTCACTCCTTTTACACTTACAGACGAATACGGCAAGGTCAACATCTATATGCTCCCCTTCCTCAAGCCCGTGAATGTCAGAAGATTTTTCCCTGAAGCTGAAATCGTAAGCTACACCGATGCAGTAAAAGTTGCCGTAGATAATATGCAGATAAACGGTAACGAAAGAAATATAATTATTACCCACCAGTTTGTAACGGGTGCTTCACGAAGCGACTCCGAGGACATTTCCGTAGGCGGAAGTGATAATGTTGATACTTCAGTATTTGACCGCTTCGATTACGTCGCCCTCGGTCACATTCACGCTCCACAGAAAATAGGTCGTGAAACCGTCCGCTACTGCGGTACACCGCTGAAGTATTCCTTCTCCGAAGCAAAGCACGTAAAATCTGTAACCGTCCTTGAAATGTACGAAAAGGGAAACACTGAAATCCGCACTGTCCCTCTCATACCTCTGCGTGATATGAGAGAAATCAAAGGCAGCTACGAGGAGCTTGTGTTAAGAGAAAACTACGAAAGTACGAACACACAGGACTATATTCACGTCACTCTTACAGACGAAAACGAAGTGCCTGATGCTATGAGCAGACTGCGTGTCATTTATCCCAATATTATGAAGCTCGATTACGATAATACAAGAACAAGAAGTAATAATATTTCAGGCTCTGCCCGTGATATTGAAAGAAAATCCCCCCTTGAGCTGTTTTGCGAATTTTACGAAAAGCAAAACAATCAGTCTATGACAGAAGAAGAAACGGCATATGTATCCACACTTATCGAAAAAATATGGGAGGGAGAAAAATGAGACCACTTAAGCTTAAAATTTCTGCCTTCGGCCCCTTTGCCGGTGTTACGGAATTAGACCTCGACAGTCTGGGTAAAAGCGGACTTTATCTTATCACCGGTGATACAGGTGCAGGTAAAACCACCATTTTTGACGCTATCACCTTCGCACTTTTCGGAGAGAGCAGCGGAAGCAACAGAAAGCCTTCTATGCTGCGCTCAAAATACGCCAAGGCAGACACTCCCACAGAAGTCGAGCTCTCTTTTACAAACGGCGGTAAGCTGTACACCGTAAAAAGAAACCCCGAATATGAAAGGCCCGCCAAAAAAGGAGGCGGTACAACAAAGCAAAGAGCCGAAGCAGTACTCATTCTTCCCGACGGAAACATTATAAGCCGTCCCAGTGAAGTCAACACAGCCATACGCGACATACTCGGTATAGATAAAAATCAGTTTTCACAAATTGCAATGATTGCACAGGGTGATTTTCTTAAGCTGCTCGTTGCAGACACCCAGAGCAGACAGGCAATATTCCGTGAAATCTTCAAAACCGGTTACTATCAGATTCTGCAGGAAAAGCTCAAAGCAGATTCCGGCACTCTCACGAGGCAATTCGATGAAGCACGGCAAAGCATAGCACAGTATATAAGCGGAATTCTTTGCCCGGTAGGAGATGATTTATTCTCCGAAACTGAAAGTGCTCGCAGCGGCAATATGGTTACCGAAGATGTGCTTGAGCTTATTTCAAGGCTTATCATAAAAGACAAGAACGCCTACGAAAAAATACAGGAGGAAATCACAGAAACCGAAAAGCAGATTGAAAAATTAAACGCTCTTATCACAAAATCAGAGGGATACATCAAAACTCAGAAGGAGCTTGAAAAAGTCCAAAAAGAGCTATATGAAAAGAAATCAGTTCTCGACTTTCTCCAAGAGAAGGTTTCCGCACTAAAAGAAAAGCTGCCCGAAGTTGAACGCAAACGTTCGGTTATATCACGGTTTGAAGCTCTTCTCGGTGAGTTTGAAGCCCTTGACAGAAGCCGTGCCGAAGGCCGCAGAATCCAAGGTGAATTCGAAAAGACAAAGCTCTTATCCATAAACAAACAGGCTTTGGTAAAATCTCTTTCAGAAGAAACCGCACAACTGAAAAAAGAGCTTGAGTCTCTTTCAGACTGCGGAGAAAAAAGAGAGCGCATATCAAGAATAATAGCTCTCTCCGAGGAAAAGCTGAACAGATTAAAGGAGCTTGAAGCAAGGCTTTGTGACATTGTGCAAATAGAAAAATCCGTAATTCTCTGC
The DNA here is from genome assembly GCA_045532935.1 of Acutalibacteraceae bacterium. Lineage (GTDB taxonomy): Bacteria > Bacillota > Clostridia > Oscillospirales > Acutalibacteraceae > UBA6857. The sequence goes on along the minus strand of JAZSGW010000049.1, from coordinate 26,459 downwards.
CGTGATACCTATTCAAAGGCCAGCAGCATCTGTGAAGAATCCACGAGAAAATACAATGCTATGTACAAGGCTTTTCTCGATGCCCAGGCGGGTATTCTCGCCCAGGAGCTTGCAGAGGGCTTACCTTGCCCCGTATGCGGTTCGACATCACACCCCGTAAAAGCGACGAAGCCACTTGAAGCACCTACCGCAGAGCAGCTTAAGGCCGCAAAAGCAAAAGCGGACAAAGATGCAAAGGTCGCAGAGGACCAGAGCCTTCAGGTAGGAAACCTTCTCGGAAGACTCGAAGCTACCAAGGCCGCCGCAGAGACCATTATCCTTCAGCTTGACACAAAGCTTGATGCAGATTCACCTCTTGAAGGCTGTAGGAAGTTAATCATCGAGCTTTCATCGCAAAAAAGCGAGCTTGAGAAACAGCTTTCTGCTGAAACACAGAAGCTCACACGAAAAAAAGCCATTGAACAGCTACTGCCTCAGAAAGAAGCTGTCCTTGCAGAAAGTCAGACAGTTTTCTCCGATGCAGAAAAGAAGGCAGCTGTCCTTGAGGCGCAACTTACAGAAATAAATAACAATATCCGTCTTTTGCAGTCAAGGCTCGGAGCTGACAGTAAGGAAACAGCCCTCAATATCATAAACAGCAACAAAAGAGAGGTTGAGCTTTATACAATATCTCTCGAAAAGGCTGAAGCCGACTGCCGCACCACCGAAAACAGCCTTACAGAGCTTAAAGGTAAAATCGATCAGCTCAAAAAAACTCTCGAAGAAAAAGAGCAAATCGACCTCAATAAGGTTCTTTCAGAGAAAACTCTTTTTACAGATAAAAAGAACTCTCTTTTGTCGGAATATAAGGCAATATCTATACGCATAGCCACCAACAGCCGTGCAAAAGAAAACATAGAGAGCGGGCTTTCGGATCTTTCCATTATAGAAAACAGGCTTATGTGGGTGCGTACTCTTTCCAATACCGCTAACGGTAACCTCACCGGGAAGGAGAAGATAATGCTTGAAACCTACATTCAGGCTACCTTCTTCGACAGGATAATTGACCGTGCAAACACAAGACTTATGATTATGTCTGACGGTCAGTATGAGCTAAGGCGACGTCAGGAAGCCTCAAACAATCAGAGCAAAAGCGGTCTCGAACTTGATGTAAAGGATTATTACAACGGCTCTGTAAGAGATGTGAAGTCTCTTTCAGGCGGTGAAAGCTTCAAAGCATCACTATCTCTCGCACTGGGTCTTTCGGACGAGATACAGTCCATGGCAGGTGGAGTACAGCTTGACACCATGTTTATAGACGAGGGCTTCGGCTCCCTTGACAGCGAATCATTACAGCAGGCGCTCAAGGCTCTGTCCACTCTTTCCGAAGGCAACAGATTAGTAGGTATAATCTCTCACGTAGCGGAGCTTAAAGAAAAAATCGACAAGCAGATTGTCGTCACAAAGGAAAAGTCCGGCGGAAGCAAGGTCGAGATTTTCGTTTGACACTGCTTCCATCGGTGCCTGATTTTCACACAAAACAACCCCCGACTTAAAGTCAGGGGTTAAATTTTTATTTCTTAAGTATCGGCATTTCAGTCATTCTCAATTTTGCACAGCCGTAGGGACAAAGCTCTACTTCACGAGCCTCTGAAACCGGCTCTACAGATTTCGGAGTTCTTCTGCAAACCGATTTATAAGGGAATTTAAGTCCCCAGTCTATCTGCTGCATTTTCGCTTTTACGGTTACAGGCGGATTTTTCTGTGAAAATGGAATGTCCCCTATACCGTTATACTGTACTTCAAAGCTTGTATCAGAAAAGCCGTAATTCCAGGGACTTTCGGGAATAAACTGATAATCACAGTACGGGAACTTACGTTCTACACCCTTTTTTGTGTATTCACGCATTTCCTTTTTATATGCAATGGGAACGGAGAAAAGTAAGGAACCCATCTGTAAAGCGTAAAGGTCATTAGGTCTCTTTTTAGCAAACGGTGTAGCAGTAAACTCCAGTTCAATTTCTGTTTTACCTGCTTTTACCGCAAGCTCAAGATCTTTTGCCTCTGTTTCTTCACCGTTCAGCTTAAGCTTTTCAGCAAAAGAGGGAACACGTATTACAAAATCAAAGTCTCTTTCTGCATCTATGTAATAGTGCATCTTATTTTTAAAGGGATATTCAGTTTCAAGTCTGATTGTAACTCCGTTATCATTAAGAACAGAAGGCAACATAACTGAATTGATTATAGTGTTTTCCTTGTGCATAAATGCCGACAGAGCAAATTTAGGCCAACCCTGATTGAAGTTTGCCGTACAGCAGCCGAAGTTCGGCTCAAGTCCGAAGGTATGTGCGTAGGGTCCGTTTGTACTCCACGGAGCCATAATCATAGTTTTCTGACAGGCAACCTGATTTACCTGCTGAACATACTGGTGAGTCCACATATCCTCGCTGAGTGTAGCAGGAAGTGCGTTGAAGGCAAGTACCTCAAGACGTTCTGCCCATTTTCTGTCACCCGTATGAGCAAACATCTCTTCATAGGAATACATCTGCTCAACGACAGCACAGCATTCTGTACCTCTCGTCGGGTCAATACCCGAAAGAACCTCGTCACCGGTAAAGCCCTCGAATGCAGTACCGTTGTACTTATCAAGAATCGTACGGAGCTTTTCTGCCTTATCCGTATATCCTTCACCAAGCAGCTCATGTGAAACGGCCTCACTTTTGAGCATCATAGTGATGTTTACTATGTGAGTTTTTCTTAACCAGTTATGACTCGGTCTTTTCCAGGATTCAGTTACCTTACTGTAATCGAAGCCCTGATCTCTTATAAAATGTGCGAGGTCACGTATCCACTCCTCCTGATATTTTTCGTACAGGAAATTCAGGGAAATAAATGTCTCAAACCATCTGTATTTGCCCCAGCCAAAAAGGGTGATTTTGCCTGTTTTGATAAGCTCATAATAGTTTTTGAGCACTTTGTAGATAACCTCGGGAATTCTTTCATCTTTGGAGCAGTCATAATAAACCTTAAGAGTCTTACAGATAAGCTGCACTGCCCATGTGTCATATTTGGGGATTTGTGCCTCGCTGCACGGACAAATCCAACCGCTCTTCTGCTGCTTCGAAAGAATCGAATCGATATACTTTTTCACAGTAGCAATCATTTCTTCATTTTCAAGAAGGTAAGCAAGAGGAATAAAGCCGTCAAGCCAGTAAGGTACTCTTTCCCAACCTTCACGATTACCACCAACCCATGCACTGTCACGTATATCAGGCCATATCTTATGAAGATTACCACTTAAGCCCTCTGCCTGAATTTCAAGCTGACGGCGAAGCCAGCCCTCGGGCTTTATCTCATTTGATGTATAAAAACTCCATTTACTCATATCGTAACCTCATGCAACATTTTCGGTTTCTTCCTTGGTTTCTGTTGAATCTACACCCTTTTTAACAAGGAAATAAAGAGGAATCAATGCAAAGATGCAAACTATACCTGCCCAGAGGAACATACTCTTTGCAGGTACGATTACCTCAGCTCCTGCCTCATTAATAATGGTCTGTGCAGCACTCTGACAAGCCTTGTCACCGATAACAGGGCCGATAACCATAGGAAGCATAACCGCAAATATCATTCTGATGCCCTGAAAAAGACCTGCCTTTCCTTCGGGGATAAAGTCCTTGACAGTTGCTCCGAACAGAATATTTACAAGTGCATTGCCGATAACAACAGGCAAAATACTTACAAGAATAACATATATGCTTGTGCTTGTTGAAAGCATAAAAAAGCCTAAGGTCAACACAACAACCCCTGCTACAAGGCAGAAGCCTCTTTTCTTTACCGAAAGCTTCAGAAGTGTTACAATGCATACAAGAAGAACAATCACAACAACCACAGCGGTTATTATTACACCTGGCTTGAGTATATTTTCAATGCCGCCGTTATCGGGAATAATAACATACTGAACATATGTAAGAAGATAGGGATAGAAAACCTGGAAGGCAACAATTGCAAAGCAAAAGGCCGCAAGAGCAAGGTAAAGCCTTGAGTTTTCTTTTATAACTGAGGGTCTGAAGCCGTAGAAAAGATCTGCCCAATAGTTTGAGGAGGTTTCAATCTGTGCTGTACGGGGTGGATCCTTAATAAGAAAAAGACCGACTACGCCGCACAGGGTAACTACAAGTCCAAGACCGATGAAAAAGATTTTATAGCTGATTGTGCCTGCCTGAGCAAATGAACCGACGCCCGTAACGGCAAAAGATGAAACAGTACCAACAACGGACAGAACAGTTTCGACAATCGGTCTTTGTCTCGGTACCGTAACATCGGTCACCCACGCCTGAAACGCTGCATCATTACTTGTCGAGCCCATAAAGGTCATCACTATATCCATCAGTATAACGAACCACACGGTACAGCCGAGAATCTTCGCTTCATCGGTAAGATTAAGAAGGTTTGCCACATTATCCTTCGTAATAAAGCCGAACATACCTGTAACTATACCCCAGAGAATGTAGCCGACGGAAATAAACATTTTACGGTTTTTCAGCTTATCGCTCAAAGCACCCATTATAAAGGTGGTAAGCACCGCTGCAATAGCAGAAAGTGCTACCATACGGGCTACAGCTGTAGTGGCTTCCATTGAGCCTCTGATGGCCGCCTGTGATACATCGGCATAAATTTCGTTGGTGATAAAGGTGTTGAAATACATATTTTCCGTATTCCACGCAATACCGCCCATAAAGCAGAAAAGGATGATTATAAACCAATTCTTTTTGCTTAATTTTTCTTTAATCATATTTTCTTGTTCCTTTTTTTAGTTTATTTATTACTGTTTATTCAGGTATGACCTGATATGTCACATCTTCGAACTGCATTGTCACATCTTCACGGGTGAAGCCCTCAAGGCTGTATCGGTCGGAATAGTAATTGTATTTATCGATAGTAAAGCTGCTGTCAGGCTTGCAGGTGATCATAGTACAGCCTCGCTGTGAACCAAGCTTATCAATACCCGAATAAGCGAAATAGTCCACACTGTAGCCATAGCTGAAAAGAATGCCCTTATATTCAAAGGTAGTATTATTAACGTGGTCGTGTCCGTTGAACATCGCCTTTGTTGAATCAAGCTCAAGCATTTTTTCAAATAGGTCATCTTCACCGTAGCCACAGCAGACCTGTCTGCCGAGCTCTCCGATTATACCTTCTATATATCTGAAATCAGCCGTATCTTTGTATCCGTTTTCACGGAATTCTGTCCAGGCATCGTCCATTTCAACCAAGGGTATATGGAAAAATGCAAGAGATTTAACCGGCACATTTTCTTTACTGATCTTTTCATTTTCCGCGTTCATACGCTTTATTTCAGCTTCATACCATTCCACCTGATTGGGGTGGATATTGTCATAGTTACCCTTGATGCTTTCAATGATATTGCTGTTAACATAATCCTGGGAATCAATCAATACCAAAGCCTGAGTAATAACTCCCTTTGAGTTTTTCACTTCAATTACGTGATTTCCGTATCCGTCAACATCTTCGGGACCCGCCTGGAAGAGACAGTATTTGTATTCTTCGCTTTCATAAAGCTCTGCCATAGCTTTTCTGTCAAAGTATGAGTAAGCTTCGGCATCGTGATTTCCGAAGGTAACGTCCCAGTAAACACCGAGACTTTCCATAAGATTTGCAAAAGCCTTTGCGCCGCTGTAGTTATTGAAAGTACCTGCATCATATGGCACAGGAAAAGCAATATCACCCGTAGCAATAACAAGGTCAGGCTTTTCTCTTGTAACCATAGCAGCAACAGCGTTGAGTGCCTTTTCGTCCACTGTCTTTGAAAGGAAACCGCCGCCGATATGAATATCGGTAAGCTGCATCACCCTGAACTCTCCGTCAGTAGTGAAAACCCAGTTGCCGTTTTCGTCCTTTACGGGAACAAGCTGATTTTCAATCTCAACCTTACTGTGCGAGCTTCCGACTTTCATCAGATTCTGTACAAACATAAAATTGACACCTGCAATTATAATTGCAACTGTCGCAACCACCAAAACAAAAATCATAAATCCTTTTTTTCTTACTTTTCGTTTTACTCCTGCCAAAATATCCTTCCTTTCGTTTAACGCTTTAAGGATAGCACAAACAAATGGTAATTTCAAGCATATTATAAAGTTTAATATGTCTTGCAATTCAACACTGTTTTTAAAACACACATATAATGTCAGAAGAGAAAGATTTAACAAGTGACAAGTCGCCGGAGCCTGAATTCCGACGACTTGTTATCTTCTGAACATTATATTTTCTTTTTCATCAGTCCGTGTCTGTTGCAGTAGATATACAAATATCCTCTGCCGCGAAGTTGCATTCTCATTTGAGCATTACCCTCGGGATAAAGCTTCACAAACTGAATTCTGTCAGTTGTGACATAGGCTATAAATGATATGAAGTGCTTTTTATTCATTTCGTGGTGCACGGTTATAAACTTCTCGTCCTCCACCGATTCAATGCTGACCTTATGCTCCTCATCAAATTCTTCGGCATCAAGTGGTGGCAATGTGATTCCGCAGCAGCATATCACCGTATCCCCCGTAGTATGAATTATATTACCGCATACAGGACAGACATAAAACTTAGAGAACAGAATATTTGACGAAGCGTTTCTGTTAATAACAGTCTGACCCGACATAAGTTCCATCACCGAAACGCCAAGCGCCTTACTCAACGGCTCTATAAGAGATATATCAGGTAGACCTTTAGCTGTTTCCCACTTCGAAACAGCCTTTGCTGTAACACCGATTTCTTCAGAAAGCTGCTGTTGAGTAAGCCCCTTCGCCTCACGCAATCTTTTAACGGTAGAACCTGTTATATAAGTATTCATCATTCTGTCTCCCTAAATCAGTATGAATAAATTATACCCCCGCACATAAAAAACTGCAACCTACGCTCGGTAGAGTAGCTGACAAATTTTTCAAGCCACTTACAGCAGCTCGAACCTGCTTTTATCAAAACGGAGAAGCCCCTCATTACGCATTTTGCACAGCTCGTTTGACATAGCACTTCGGTCAACGCAAAGGTAATCTGCAAGCTGCTGTCGGTTAAAGGGTATAGTGAAAGAAGAGGCTTTCTGACGTTTTGCTTCCTCGGAAAGATATGAAATCAGCTTTGAGCGTGTAGTGCGTCCCGACATATGTCCGAGCTTCTGTAACAGCTTTATGTTTTTATCCGAAATAGCAAAGAACATATTCTGTATGATCATAGTGTGAAATCGACAGGCAGCAGAGCAGGTAGTAAGTATACGGTTTACATTAAAGAAAATAACCTTACTTTCCTCCACCGCCACAACATCATTCAGAAGCACACCGCTTTCAGGAGCGGCATAAGCCTCGCCTACCATATCGCCGACAGAAACCTCCGAAAGAATACTGCGGTTACCCCAGTAATCGTCCTTCTGAATGTGCATTCTGCCCTCAACGAGAACAAAAATATCCTCAACCTTTTCACCTTCACGAAAAACATACTCGCCCTTTTTATAGTTGTGAAGTCTTGCTCCAAGGCAGGAAAGCAGAGATGATATTTCACTTTCCCCCACACTCGAAAATAGCTTTGTTCTTTTTAGAATTGGAATATATTTTTCCATAAAAACCTCTTTTCCGTTGTAAAAACAACCGACTTGTTGTAATTATTGTAATATAATAGTGTCACCAAGTCAAGGAGGATTAAAAAATGATAAGAAAAATTATTAAAATAAACGAAGAAAAATGTAACGGCTGCGGAGCTTGTGCCGCCGCGTGCCACGAGGGCGCCATTGAAATGATTGACGGAAAAGCAAAGCTTACCCGTGAAGATTACTGTGACGGTCTCGGTGACTGCCTTCCCGCCTGCCCTACAAATGCAATTACATTTGAGGAAAGAGAGGCACCCGCCTACGACGAAGCCGCTGTACTTGCCGCAAAAGAGAAAAAATCCGCCGCGCCGCTCCCCTGCGGCTGTCCCGGCACACAGTCAAAGGCTATCAGACGTGAAAATATCGAGCAGAGCGCACCTTCTGCAGCTATAAACAATCAACTCAGACAGTGGCCCGTACAAATCAAGCTTGTACCCGTTAATGCACCTTATTTTGACGGAGCAAATCTTCTTGTGGCGGCAGACTGTACTGCTTATGCCTACGGAAACTTCCATAATGAATTCATACGCAACCGTATAACCCTTATCGGTTGTCCCAAGCTCGACGAGGGCGATTACACCGATAAACTGACAGCAATCATCAAAAACAACGATATCAGAAGTGTAACCGTTGTACGCATGGAGGTGCCTTGCTGTGGCGGAATTGAAAATGCTGTTAAAAGAGCTCTTATGGCAAGCGGCAAGTTTATCCCCTGGAGAGTAGTTACGGTAACTACAGACGGAAGATTAGTAGAGTAAAAATATAAAATTATGCCATTCACGGACTTCACGGTAAGGTATCGTCCATGGAATGGCATTTTTGTTTGTGATTCGTCATATCAGGGAATTTACAATCAAGCCTGTTTCTGAAGCAGTATTTCTGCATTACCGAAGCAAACCGCATCAGCGTATTCTTTGTCGCAGGCGCTGTAGATATACTTTACACCGTCCAGGAGCTTTGGCGGTCTGTGATTCTTTCTGTGAGCATCAGAGCCGATAAAATCCACAGTTTTATCCATCAGCAGCTTCCGGGCAAAATCACAGATAACCTTCTCCCTTTCGCCTTTAAGGCTGTACGCATTCACCTGAAAAAGACAGCCCATTTCCTTAAGACAGGAAAGAACTTCAGTCCTTCCGTATAAATTACTGTAGCGTTCTATATGAGCAAGGATTACTGTCTTATCCGTATACTCTGTAACAGTCTTTACGCAAGCAAAAATTTCTTCGGCAGACATATAGGGTATCATCTCCAGAAGCACATAATTACTGTTATTCATAGTTTTTGCACTACTGTTTTTTATATTTCTTATCACTTCGGTAAGGCTTCTTTCGGTGCATAGAATTTCTACACCCTTACAAAGCTTTATGTCTATACCTTCACACCGCACCTTATCCTCAAGCAGAGCAAAATTAATATCATAATTTGTCATGTCGGGTCTGTAATGTGGGGTGCAGAAAACCTTCTTTACGCCCTGAGCTTCTGCTTTTTTCAGCATTTCAACGGACTCATCAATACAGGTTGCGCCGTCATCTATGCCGAATAAAATATGCGAATGAATATCAGTTATAATATGCTCTGACATTGATTACTTCTTCCCTCTCTTTCTGTAATCCTCGTCAATTCTCCTGCTCCAGGCAGCATCAAGAGGTGCACTCTGTCTCACGCTGCTTACCGCACAGGCTACAGACTCGTAAACTATCCCAGTACCCTTTGAATCGGCATTATAATTAACAGCTCTGTCCTCATTTATACCGTAACGTCTTGCAGTTTCGACGGCATCTATATTCGCACCGATAAAAAGAAACTCCCAGCCGTATTTTTCCTTCTGACGTTCAATCATACGCTTCACCTGCTCACTGTCGTAACGCTGACTTGCGTTTTCCATACCGTCGGTGGTGATAATAAACATAGTGTGCTCGGGCACGTCCTCGGGGCGGGCATACTTATGAATGTTACCAATATGATGAATAGCTCCGCCGAGAGCATCAATAAGAGCCGTACAGCCTCTTACGGTATATTGCTTGTCTGTCATTGGTTTGATTTCAGAAAGCTTTACTCTGTCGTGTAGCACTTCGCTCACATTATCAAAAAGCACTGTTGAAACATAACACTCGCCGTCTTCCTTCTTCTGCTTTTCAATCATAGCGTTGAAGCCGCCGATAGTATCGCTTTCAAGACCTGCCATTGAACCGCTTCTGTCAAGGATAAATACCAATTCTGTGATATTGTTTTTCATTTTATTTTACCTCCGTTTTGTTTTTAAAGTCAACATATATTTTCAGCAGCCTTTCATCGAGATAAGACAGCGCTGTTTCTTTTAAGCCTTCGGGTATACCGTAAAATGCCTGTGCAACAGAACCGGTTATTGCGGCAATAGTGTCGCTGTCGCCGCCGATAGAAACTGCATTCCTTATGGCATCTTCAAAGCTCACAGACTCGAAAAATGCCTCAAAAGCCTGCGGCACCGAGCCTTGACAGGTTTCGTTGAATCTGTATGTCGGTCTGATTTCATCAAGGGTGAAATCAATAGAATAAAACCTGCTGACATGCTCCTTGATTTCTTTCATTGTACTGCCTGTACGTGCAAGATAAATCGAACCTGCCACGCTTACGGCACCTTTAATACCTTCTGGGTGATTGTGTGTTACTTCTGCAGTTGCTTTCGCGAGCTTCTCCACCTCATCAAGGGACTTTGCATACCAGCCTACAGGTGAAACTCTCATCGCCGAGCCGTTTCCGTAGCTATTATACGGTGCTGTTCTCTTGTCTCTTATCCAACGGTAGAAGTTGCCTCCGTATCCGCAGTTCATATAATTTCCGCCGACCTCGTGCATACATCTGATAAGTGTCTGCCTGAAAGCCTCGTAATCAGTTATGCTTTCGTATTCATTAAGAGCCTTTGCTACAGCAAGGGTCATAACTGTGTCATCGGTGAAAAAGCAACGGGAGCCGAAAAAAGTGAAGTCCTTGCTTTTACGGTTGTGAAATTCGAATCTTGAGCCGACGATGTCGCCTATAATTGCGCCTGTCATAGTTTTACCTCCAAAAAAATTAATGGTTGCAAGGTTCCTTCAACCTTACAACCATAGTATATCGGTTTATTCTATTAAATTGGTCGCTTGTCGGGAGACTTTTACATCAGCAGCCCAGAAGCACCTGATCAAACTCAAACAGTGCCTCATTAATAACGAAAATATCGTAAATTTCTTTCTGAATAAAGTATCTGATAATCTTATCAAAGGTAAAGCTGCGTGAAAGGGTAAGTCCCGCTGAAGCGAGCAAATCCTGGGTTTCGTCAAGACTTAACTGCAGAGCTATCGCAAAGGCAACCGCCGTCTGCTTTGACGGTTTATAGGTCTGCGGATTACACTTGATTTTCGAAAAGGTTTTCTTATCAACGTTTGCCTTTTTGTAGCACTCAACATCGGTCATACCGCTTTCGTCAATCAGATCAAAAAGCTTATACGCAAAGGACTTATCCATAGACTTCATATATTCCTCGAAGCTCATATCCTCAACACTGCTTCGGCACTTCTTTTTTTGTACAGGAGAAGCAGCTTTTACAGGAGCAGGAGCCTTTACAGGTGTCGGCATACCGATTGAAAAATCACATGGTGCTACGTCAACACGCTTCGGCTCACAACAGGTAAATCCCGATGCCGCAACATACGGACTTGCGGGAACCTCACCCTTATCCTCTCCTATGAAATCGCATATATCTTCAAAAAGCTCTCTACTGAATTCATAAGAGGTGCGGTCGTACACACAAAGATAAACCGTCAGCTCGTTGTCAAAAAGAAACTCGGTTATAACCTGAATCGCAAACTTCAGTACCTGATCCTTCGGATAACCGTAAGCTCCCGACGAAATAAGCGGAAAAGCCACCGACTCAAAACCGTTTTCGACCGCCAGTTTCAGCGACTCTGTGTAACAGGATCTGAGTATAATGCTTTCGCCCTGTAAGCCGCCGTGCCACACAGGACCCGAAGTATGTATAATATATCCGGCATCAAGGTTAAATCCGGGAGTGACCACAGCCTCGCCGAGTCCGAGAGGCGGCAACGTTGCACAAAGCTCGTCAAGCTCTTTTCCTGCGGCAGTATGTACGGCAAAGTCCACACCGCTGTAGCCTATCATTTTTTGGTTTGTTGTGTTGACAATGGCATCAACCTGCATTTTTGTTATATCCTGACGGATAATCTGAAGGGGCATTCAACTCACCTCTTTTTTAGTATCAGTAATTCTTAAGACAACAAGCAAATGTGTCCTGGTCACACAAATCAAAAGTAAAGCTCTTGACTGAATCTGAAATACTTTGCTCTTTACCGAGACCTTTTTCGTTTTGCAAAAATTCAAGAATCACCTCGAAGAGACTTCTGAAATCAATCTTATTACATACGTTGCAAACATCGCTGTAAATACTTTCTATCTTACTCTTTGCTTTCGGATTATCAATAGCAATTTTAGTCGGGTTAAAAAGCAGATAAATAAAATGTATTTCACCGTCTTTATATTCCCCGGCAAGAAATGCCGTACCAATACCGAGCAAATGACTTATCATCTGTTTAATATCGAAACACTTGATTTCTTCGCCCTCATATCTGAAAGCAACTTCCATTTCGTGACCTTTGCCTTTGGTTGTGTCTGTATCAATAATCAAAGCGGTTTTCGTGCTTTCGCTTATGTAATCATAAAGTGGCTTGTATTTCTGACCGTGAATTCTGTTCTTGGTAGAATAAGGCTCTCTGCACTTGGCCTCAACAAATACATAGCCTCTTTCAGTCTGTCTGAATCCGTCAAGGTTGGCGACACCGCCGACAGTGGTCGATAACTGCTTTTCGAATCTGAAATCAGTATCTTCCTTCATAAGTGTATAGATAAATCTGCTTGATGAACCGAAGGAAGCCATTTTGGGCGGATAAATGTTTGAGCCGACCTTCTTTTCGTCAAGTTCTTTTCCGTCACCGTTGCTGTAAGATTCATATGCTTCGGTGTGATTTTTTTGCATATCCCTGCAGAATTCTGTCCAGGAAACGTTGCTCATATAGTTATAATATGTTCTGCCGTTAACAACATAACCGGCAGAAAGAGCTGAATCCTTCGCTGTTTCATGAATCATTATTGCTTCATCCAATATTTTATTTAATTGCATTGTTTCTCCTTTTGATTATTCCTTACGGTTTTTTATATTCAGCTATGTAAAGCAGAATTGCGTGGTCAACTATTGATGAAACCTTAACAGCATTATCCTCACTTGTCAAAGGCTCCTTAAACACCAGAACAAAACCGGTTTTTGTCTGTCTGATGTCAGCTATAAAATCATTGTGGCTCAAGGCTAATTTGCTTGATATTCTCGATGCTGCCGCTTCCCTTCTTCCCGGAAAAACTGTTTCAGAAACTGAAAATTCAACTTCTGTTTCTCCCGCTGAAATACGAAAAAACTTATTGTTTGCTCCGGGCTCATTGGTTGAGATAGCATCTAATTTATTCGCAATATTATATCTTTTCATATTTTTGCCCTTAATTTCTTCCACAGCATAAAAAGAAATTACCGGCTCATATTTCTTAATTATTTCCTTCATTTTATTCTCAAAAATCTCGTCAAAGTTTTCGTCTTTTTTCTTTTCCGGGCGAAGAGCTTTAATAGCTACAAAAAGCATAATAATGGTTACAACTGTTCCCGAAATATCTTTGATGCCACCCGCAACAGAAGCGTTATCAAAACCTCCTATAATCATTTCTACAAGAATAGCAACCAAAGCAACAACTCCGAAAATACCGCCAAATAATGTTTCACTGTCCATTTTTTTGAAAAACTCTTTCATTTTAATCCTCCTGAACCAAAAAATCATTTATTTTAAGCAATTATTTACTATATAAATAATAACATATGTCAAAATGAAATACAATAGCATATTTTTTATAATCCGGATAAACGGACTGATAATCCGACTTCGTCGTATTCTTTTTCTCGCGTTATGCAACCAAAAAGCACCCCCCTGACTTTCATAATCAAGTCAGGGGGGTGTTTAGTTGTTTTCAGTTTTAATTGATTATTTCTCCTCAACCTCGAAACCCTTTTTAATAAGGAAGAACAAGGGAACAAGAACAAAAAGGGAAATCACAGCCGCATAAACAAACATACTCTTTGACGGAACAATGGTTTCCACGCCGTACTCATTCATATAAGTCACCGCTGAATTACGGCAAGCAAGGTCTCCGAGATAAGGTCCGAGCACCATGGGTATAAGCACGGTGAATATCATTCTGATACCCTGAAAAAGACCGGCTTTTCCTTCGGGAATAAAGTCTTTGATTGCCGCGTTGAACTGAATACCCATAACGAGATTACCGAGAAGTGCAGGTGCAACACCGATAAGCACACCGTGGATATTCGTTGTGGTAGAAAGTATAACAAGTCCTGCAGTCATCAAAAATGCGCTGGGAATAAGACCTGCCGCTTTGTTTTTGCCGGAAACCTTAAGAAGAAATACCATACCGCCTACAAGAGCCACAACAACGATAACTGCAGTTATGATAACGCTGAGCTTTAGAAAATCTGCACCGCCGCTGTCGGGAATGACGGTATACTGAAGATAAACAAGAAGATACGGGAAGAACACTTGATATGCTACGCTCATAAAGCCTACAGCGAGAAGCGTAAGATAAAGTCTGGAGTTTTCCTTGATAACAGAGGGTCTGAAGCCATAGAAAAGATCTGCCCAATAGCTCGAGGAAACCTGATTCTCCTGTACTTTCTGCTCCGGGTTTTTAATAAGGAAAAGTCCTGCGGCACCGCATATAGCAACAATAAGTCCTAAATAAAGGAAGAAGTTCTGATAGGAAACTGCGCCTGTCTGCGCAAGGGAACCGACACCCATAACAGTTACAACGGAAAGGAAGCCCACAAATGTAAGAGCCGTTTCCATTGTAGGTCTGATTTTAGGAGTTGTGATGTCTGTAAGCCACGCATTGAAAGCGGCATCGTTACTCGTTGAACCCATAAAGGTCATAATAATGTCCATAACAATTACAACCCACACAGTAGTTGTAAGAATTTTTGCTTCGTCAGTAAGACCCAAAAGTGCCGCAATATTATCCCTTGTAATAAAGCCGAAAGCTGCTGTTACGATACCCCAAAGAAGATAACCGACGGAAATGAATAACTTACGGTTTTTCATCTTATCGCTGAGTGTACCCATAAGAAAGGTGGTAAGCACAGCGGCGATTGCCGAGAGCGAAACCATGCGGCTGATAGCCGTTGTAGGAGCCATAGAGCCTGCCATAGCTGCCTCTGATGCGTTGGCATAAACGGAATTATAAAGGAAAGTATTGAAATACATATTTTCTATATTCCACGCAATTCCGCCCATAAAACTGAACAGGCAAATTGTAAACCAGTTCAATTTAGTAAGCTTTTCTTTAATCATATTTTTCTTCCTTTCAATGTTGATAAGATAAATTATACTCTTTTCTGCCTGACTGTCAATTAAATTTTATTCAGACTTACTGCAGTCTTTTACTTCACCAAAAAAGACGAACTTATTACCTCTTTTTGCCTTTTTGAGTATACTTGTGATAACCTGTTAGCTGTATTTTTCATATAATAACGGGAGTATCTCACACAGATTGCGATATTCCTTACAGCAATGCTCTGCCATATCCTTTGCCATAGCTTCATTTATTATCAGCTTCTTAAGCAGACTGCTTTTCATAGTCTTTCCGAGCCAGAATCTGCTGAACATAAACAAACCGTTTTCGGTTTCTTTGAAAATATGTGCCATCTCTGTATGCCTGACCAGATTATTAAAGGCTCCCACATGACCGCAGACAATTCTGCAAATACTGTTCTCGTCCATAACCTTTTTTGAAAATCCGAATTCTTCAGGTGTTATAAAATCGATTCTTAAAGGCAACTTTGCACTGCCGATTTTTTCTACCGGATACTGCGTGTTATTCTGAAAGGGCGGACACGAAATCTGACTGAAATATTCCTTTTGTTTTTTCGAATATCCTACCGCATAGTGCTCTCCGGGAAACCATACCTGATAGCGCTCATTTGCCTGCGGATGCCACCAGAACCACCAATCAACCATTTCCGCTGTAATTCCGGGCATAGGACATATCATTGATACAAGATAGGTGCCGTCACTCATTTTCACATATCCGACTTCCCTTTGCAATTCCTTATCAGACAAAACTTCGTTTTTCATTTCAAAGGGTGTTGCCGTAATTTCTTTTTTTGTAAGAGCCTCTGCAATTTCAGAAGGTATTTGCGGCAACGGTTTTTTCATTAAATCCTTTATTTCCATACTGTTCACCCCCGAAAGTATTGTTTTAATGTAAAGCTTAATATAAAGCCTTTAAAGCAGTAAGCAACATCTTATTCTTTTATAAAAGCCTTATCCTTTTCGGGTATACCGGATTCATCGCTTACATATCTCTCGACCTTCATGCTTAAATCATATTTTTCGCGCAAGGCAATTATCTTCTGCATCATCGGTGAAGCGTGATGAGTATCAAGAGCCGTCTGATTCTCCCAGCTGTCAATCAACAGTAGAGTTTCTTTATCATTTATCGGAAAGAAGTATTCATATTTAAGATTGCCTTTTTCAGCGCGGATTTCATCAACGATGCCACTTGAAAGCATCTCCTGTGCAAATTTGCCTGCGCTGCCGTTTGCACCGGAATAGTAAATATTTACCGTAATAGCCATAATCCACCTCTGAATAATGTTTTGGTTAATTATAACACGGAGCAGATATTTTTTCAACTGACAGAAGCAGTTAACTGATGCTGAAAATATGCTCTGATTGACTTTCTATTTGCAAGCCGGGGGAATGCTCTGTCTTCTGCATCTCATACACAAAAATGACCACACTGACTGAGTGTGGCCATTTTGTGTTTACATAATAATTATGCCTCTTTGATTACATATTTGTAGAAATCTACAGCAGGAGCAAGGGTATCTACATCTACGTTCTCATCGATACCGTGAACACTATCGAGCTGCTGCTTATTAATCTTAAAGGGAACGAAACGAAGGCAGTTATCGCAGATTTTACCGAAATACCTGCTGTCTGTTGCAGCATTCATAATATAAGGAACAGCCTTATATTCAGGGAAAACATTGCTTACTGCTTTTTCGATAAACTTAAATGCCTCACCCTTGAAATCTGTAATTCCAGACTCGATACCGTCATCGATAATTTCAGTCTCTATATCATATTTCTTTGCAAGGGCGGTAATTGCATCTACGCTTGCTTTCTTACCCTGATGATGTGAAAAACGCATATTTCCCACAACCCATGCCTCCTGGGGAATAACATTTGCTCCTTCAGAGCCCTTACTCATTGTAAATGCAAGGGTTGTTCTGAGCATAGCCGCACCTGCAGGTGAAATCATAGGCATTACCTTCTGAAGCACAGGCTTGAAGGCATTCACATTACCGCAGGCTGTTTTCATAACGCCACTCATTGTAGGTGCGAAGCGTGAAAGCATTTCTTTAACCGTATCTGACATATATACATCAAAGCAAGCAGCTTTTTCTGCCTCTGCCATAAACTTTCCGAGACGAACAAGCGGAGTATTCTTGCCGGGAGCAGATGCGTGACCGCCGTTTGATTTGGCAATAAACTTAAGGTCTACATAACCCTTTTCGCCGACACCTATCATAGCAAAAGTGCCGTCAGCACCGCCGATGGGATCATACAGAATCATACCGCCCTCATCAAGAACCATATAAAACTCCATATTTCTTTCCTGAAGTGCGCGGGACATTGTATCTGCAGTTATACCACCTATTTCCTCGGTGCAGGCAGTTACGAAATATGTATCTCTTTTTGGGGTGAAGCCCTCCTTGATAAGCTCTTCTGCAGCCTGAAGCATCATCGCAAGACCACCCTTTGTATCAAGAGTACCTCTGCCCCATACCTTCCCGTCTGCTATCTCACCTGAAAATGCAGGGTGTGTCCACTCACCGCTTGCTTCAACAACATCGTGGTGATTCATAAGCATAATAGGCTTAAGGGAAGAGTCTGTGCCCTTCCACTTAAGTAAAAGACTTCCGTCAAATTCTTCTACCTCTACAGTATTAAAAAGATTCGGGAAGGTTTCGCGAAGCACCTTGTGAAATCCTAAAAATTTTGTAATATCTCTGTTTTCTCTTGATGAAATAGTTTCAACTCTGATAAGCTTTGAAAGAATTTCAGCATACTGCATTGAACGGTTTTCACTCATTTTCAACATCTCCTGAATAAGTAATAAAAAAATTATATCATATGTTACAAATAAAATAAAGAGTTTTATAAAATTTATGTCGAACCGGCATTTAAAACCCTTTATTCATATGAAACCCCCCTGACATTTTACTGCCAGAGGGTTATACTTACACTTGCAATTTACAGTTTTATTTCCAGACTCTCGCTTCTGTTGCCCCAGACGTCTTCAGCGCATACCTTTACTGTAAGTTCTTTTCCGCACACCATAAATCCGTCAAAGCTTATACTTTCGGGCTTGTCAGCAAAGAAATAATCGGAAAATGCCCAATCCTCATAAATAGTTTTGCCCTTTTCATTAAGTACGGAAAGTCTGTAAACAAAGACCTCGTTTTCCTCACTTACCTCTGCCTGCGGAACAGTTACGTAATGAAGAGCACCCTTCTTTTTGTATTCAAGTGCTGCGCCTTCAGAAAAAATGGGAGCAGAGGAATTTGCCTTTCTTGTCTCGAAGGAATATTTTGTCTTATTCTCTTCGGTAATATTATCGATAAGGAACTCACGCATAATCTTACCGGCATCAACATCAAGAACCTTGACGAGAACTCTGTTATCAGCGTCAACCTCGATAATGAGAGCCTGACTCATTCTTTCTCTTTCTTCGGGGAACTGACCGTTTTTACCGTCTACAGCAAGCTCAAAATATGAAAGGCCTCCGTCATTTATGGCTGTGAATTCGCCCTGCCATACAGCTCTCGGGTCGTTTGCAGGAAAATGGGAGTGTCCTGAAATATGCACTACCTGAGGATATTTTGAGAGCACTTCCGTAAACACATCAAGTCCCCAACCGTCAGTTTTACTGCTGCCGTAAACAGTATCTCTTACGTGCTCGTGCTGAAAAACAAAAACAGGCTTTTCAGGGTCAGCTTCTACTGCAGAGGCGATATTCTCGTCAAGCCACTTCACCTGATCCTCACTGTAATGCTCAAGTGTCTTACTGCGTGAAACACCGATAAAATGGAAGCCACCGATTACTCTGTGGAAATCAGGCTCCTGACCTGTTGCCTCAGTAAATACCTTAAGGCTGTCATTAAAGAAAGTATAGCTGTCATGTGCTTTTGCAACTACTGCAAGTCGCTCGGTTTCCTCACGGATTTCTTTATCAGTAACATCTGCAAAGGCATAAAACGAATCCTTCAGACCGTTATCGGTAAGATCGCCGGAAAATACAACAGCATCAAGCTTTTTGTAATCCTCGTCCGCATCGCTTATGGCATAGGCTGTCTGCATCATAGTAGAAATTCTTCTGCAGCCTATGTCTCCGGCGGTATTAATGTGAGTGTCGCTCGTAGCTACAAAACGCATAACAGGAATAAAATCGTCCGGCTCAATTTTAGGAACAGGTGCTGACAATGGCGGCGCTACAGATGCTGATAAAAAAGTGAAAATGCTAAGAACAATGTTAATTATAGCTGATATTATGCTCATATTTTTTCTCCTTTACTGTTAGTTGATTAATTATATCATACTAAAGACAGTTTTTTCAACTGAACACAAAGATCTATCCCCTGCCTGAGGTATAAATCATATGATTTACAATTAATAATTTATCTTATCCATTGTCAGGTGCTTTTTCTATAATCTCCACAGTACCTGTTTTATCACCGTTTACATAGGCACCGTTTTTGTAATAAGATTCAGAATTGATACTTACATCAGCACCCTGCGGAACATATAAAACAGCTTTCATACCCGGCACAACAGTAAGGTCGACAACATAGTTACCATCAAGTTTTTCATACTCCAGAGTTATTAATCCCTTCACGCTGGGAACAGTACAGCTTAATTTGTCTGACAATGTGTATTGCGGGTTGATTCTGACCTTTTCATAGCCTGCTTCAATCGGAGCGATACCTGCAAAATGCTTACTCATTATAACAAGAGGTCCACCACTCCAAGCGTGATTCATAGTACCTCGCCAGGAATCCCAGAACTCCCATAAGGTAGAGTAATCCTCACTCATCATGCCCTCATATCTCTCTTTGATTCTCCTGTTTGCAGCTTCGTATTCTTCCATTTTACAAAGAGCTTCGAGAACATAGTATTCCATATACGGGCTTGAATTTTTGGTTGTTGTAAGTACATTTAAAATAGTATTATACTGCTCTTTTTCTGCAAGACCGGACAAAACTGCAAGCGCATTGGCTCTGTCATCGGGCTCCTTCACAATTTCGCTTCTGAAGCCTTCTTCCGTCCAGAGAGTCTTATATCCTTCTGAAATTGCTGCTTTTCTTTCAGCAATAAATGACTTATCTCCGTCTTTTC
This sequence comes from Acutalibacteraceae bacterium, assembly GCA_045532935.1. GTDB lineage: Bacteria > Bacillota > Clostridia > Oscillospirales > Acutalibacteraceae > UBA6857. The sequence continues at coordinate 6,284 of JAZSGW010000049.1, read as the reverse complement.
CTAAAATGTCAGCCATTTTCTCTGTTACAGAAAGAGCGTAATAAACCCAGGCATTTTCGACGGCTGTCATATCTGCCTTCGAGCCCCAGTCAGGCCAATCCCACGAGCCGCTGCGATGAACTACGAGATTGTTTTCACCGATTTCCCAAAGCTTCAGATAGTCAAGAGAAGCTCTGTAAACCTTTTCGATAAAGGCTTTATCACCGGTGTATTCATAATAGGTATAAAAGCCTACAATTCCTGCAAGCTGCTGAACAGGAAGCTCAAAATAGTCACCGCTTATAGGCACAACAGTCTGAAGCACCTTTGTGTCGTCTACGTGCGAAAGCATAGCTTCCACGCCCTTCTGATACAGCAGATAGGAATTACTGTCCATAGAGTACATTGTCATAATCATTTCGCTCGTGACATCACCCCACCACTGGGCTCTTTCTCTGTCGGGACAATCCATAAAATTATCACGCATAGTGACATAGAGAGTACGCAGAGATTTTTGCCACAGAGAATTCAGGAATTCGTCGTCACACTTAAAATCACCGCTGAAGGCGCTGTCGTATCCCGTTTCACGGTACTTCAAAGAAATAACCGTAATGCCCTTCGGTATTTTGTAAGTAATATGCTCTCCGTTAAACCAACCAAGAGCCTCAAACTCCTGCTCACCCTCTTTGGTTATGTAGGTAGTTGAAACTGCGCCGATTAAAGTGTTCTCCGTTGTAATACGGATTTTTTTACCTGCAGGAGCTATGACCTTAAGATAAGGAGTAAGCTGTGCATTATAGGGAATATCAACGGTGATTTTTTCACCGAAAAGCTTTTTTACGGTATAGTTTTCGTAGTCTTTTGAATTTTCGTAATCCTTAAGACCGTAATCCTTAAGAAAAGGTATTCCTCTTGGATAAAGCTTACCGTAAACACCTTCGCCACCGACGGCATATTCTGTAGCATCTTCCCATAAAGAAGCGTCATACTCTTCGCTTATCCAGTCGGATATATCTTCCTGTGCATCAAAATAGATGCTGTATTCGGGAAGTCTGTAATTCGGGGGATAAAGATCCGAGTCAACATATGCGCTGTTTCTTTTTACCTTCCAGTCTTTATCTGAAACGATAGTAATTCCTTCACCGATAGCCTCGAAAATAAATCCGCCCTGACCGCTGCCTGAGTAGGAATAGCTTGTTTCGTTATCCCAGAACCACACCAGAGCACAAACCGAGTTGTCGCCCTCTTTGAGATAAGGCGCAATATCTATACTGTCATAATAACCGCTGTTTTTTTCAGGACCGCGTTTCACACTTCCCTCAAACACGACGGTTTCTCCGTTTATGTAAAGCCAGTATTTAGAGTCAGCTGAAATATGAGCTATAAGCTCCTCAGGCTTCTTTTCAAGGTATACCCTTTTATTAAAGCACATCCAGACATTCTTCTGCGTGATGCTTTCCTTATCCCAGATCCATTTTGCTGTCCAATCAGTCTTTTCTTCAGTAGAAATCACGCTGTACCCGGGAATAGTATCAGGAATTTTATAATCGTTTGTAAACGGTACCATCGCCGCTTCCCCCCATGAAAAAAACGAAGAAATAAAAGCCGCAGCTATTGCAAGATATGAAGCAATCGTCTGTATAAACTGCATATAAACTCCCCCTTAAGTTATTTACGGTTGTAAAATCATTTTATCATAATCAATTAAGAAATTCAACATAAAAATATCCCCCGACGTTTTAAAGTCAGGGGCTAATTTTTACTGTCTCTTTTTATAAACCACCAGCTCGGGATTTTCTCCGTTTTCTTCATAAGTGCAAATCATAATAAAATCCATATTGGCAGCAATACCGAAGCATTTTCCGTCACAAAGTTTACTCGGAAGCTGATTTCCGAGATAGGTAGCTCCGTCATCGAGAAATTTTACAGTTTTTCCGTTAGGGAGTATGTATTCGAGATTGATATATCCGCCGACAAGGGCATTAAGACTTTCGACCTTCGGCATACCTTCTATATTTAAAGCATTTATTTCATCGATAAGTTGCTTTTTGAACTTTTCAAACTTTTCTGCACCGTCGAGGTTTTTGTGTTTCTTCCAGTAATCGAGCTTTGGAAGCATACCCTTCATATACTCACGCACCTGCTCGGGTGTAAAATGTTCATTCGCCATATGCCCTACACAGACATTAATTAAAGCGTCCATATCGTGATACATATATTCTCCGTCTGCATAGCACCATTTGCAGTATTCTTCGTTAAAAATGCCGTCTTTCTCCTTGCTTATGTTCCCGTCCTCAAGAGGCATACCACAGCATTGGCAGACAAGCTCTCTCGGAGAGCCCAGAAGAGTATTGATAGAAACATCAAACAGCTTGGAAAGCAACTTCAGAGTTTCTGTGTTGGGCGTGGTTTCGCCGTTTTCCCAGCGCGATACTGCCTGACGGGTAACAAACACCTTTTCTGCAAGCTCTTCCTGGGATAATCCTTTTTTGTTTCTGAGTTCAAATATAACATCCTTTGTATCCATTATTATCACCTCTTAATCCATTATAGCACTGTGCGGTTTACGATACAAGCAACTGTCTGTTGCTGTAGCAAATGCAGAAATAATTCATTCAGTCTTTCGGCTCACTGTGAATTTTTCTCTTGCTTCTTATTTTTGAATCCGTTAAATCAAAGCTTATATCAAGAAGCCATTTCAACTTTTCATCATCAACAGTACCGTCAAGAAATACCGACACCCAATAAGACTTATTCATATGATAGCCGGGATAAATTCCCTTCTCCATGTGAAGCGACCCTGTCATAATCGGGTCACATTTGAGGTTCACCACATCGACCGTTTCATCATCAGACAAGCTGAATTTTGACCTTGGCAGATTCATCACAACCGCAAACCATTTCTTGTTACCGGCGTGGCGGTAAACAGCAAATCCCGGATACTGAATCCACGGAAATTCAGCAGTAACACCGTAGGTTTCTGATATATATTTATCTAGATCTTCTCTGCATAACATTTTTGGACTCCTTGAGATTATAATACGGTGTATTGTTTCTCACGACATTAAAATTATCACTTCTTTTTCTTCGGTACAGGAAGCTCATCGTACATAGCATTAAAAAGCTCCTCGAGAAACTCTCTGCTGTCAACATTATCTACCAAAAGCATCTCTTTAGCACCCTCATAAGGCAATTCGTAAATCGCGTCGGGCATAAGTGAAATTGCCGACTTAACGGGCTTTACAAGTAACCTGTCGTCATATATACCGCCAACGATTTTCCCTCTGTAGTAGATAATGTATTCGCACATCATCGGTCTGTATGTTATTTCGTTCAAGCCTGACAACCGCTCAAGAATAAAGCTTAAATATTCTTTAGACGAAGCCATATTAACACCTCATTTCAGGTTGATTATTTCTTTCAGATGCCGTTCTGCTTGTTACCGAGCTGATAGAATGCTACTGCAGATGCGGCAGCTACATTCAGCGAATCAACTCCGTGATACATCGGTATTTTAACGGTAAAATCACAGTCGGATATAGTTTTATCAGAAAGCCCGTCACCCTCTGTTCCCATAATAATGGCGAGCTTCTTTTCGTCGGTCAGTCGTGGGTCACTGATGGGAAGGGAATTGTCCTTAAGCGCCATAGCCACCGTTTTAAACCCGAGAGCCTTTATCTCATCAAGACTATCATCAGCTAAAAAAGTCCAATCAATCTGAAACACTGTGCCCATACTGACTCTTGCAGCTCGTCTGTACAGCGGGTCGGAGCAACCGGGAGTCAGCAGCACAGCGTCCATTCCAAGTGCAGCAGCCGAACGGATTACAGCACCCACATTGGTCGGATTCATAACCTTATCCAGTATGACTATCCTTCTTTTATTCTCGCAGATTTCTCTTACACAAGGCAACGGCTTTCTTTTCATAGCACAAAGCATACCTCTCGTGAGTTTGAAGCCTGTCAACTGTGTCAGAATATCAGATTCCGCACAAAAAACAGTAGTATCTTCTATTCTTTCGAGAATCTGCTTACCTTCACCCTCAATATGCTTTTTTTCCATAAGACAGGATACCGGTTCATATCCTGCATCAAGAGCCCGTTCAATAACTTTCGGGCTTTCCGCTATAAACAAACCTTTTTCGGGAAACTCCCTGTTTAACAGCTGCACCTCGGTTAACCGTGCATATACATCCAGCTCCGGAGCAAGAAAATCTGTGATTTCTATAATTTTATTCATATTATTCTCCATTTGTTTCTATATAAATGATAATTCATAGTCCATAAAAGCCTTTACAATGAGTCAGTAAGAGAAAAATCCTACAACCTTTGTATCAACACGGTTGTAGGATTTTGGTGCCGGTGACCGGACTTGAACCGGTACGGTGTTGCCACCGAGGGATTTTAAGTCCCTTGCGTCTGCCTATTCCGCCACACCGGCGTGGTGTTAAACTGACAGAAGAATATATCTCCTTTTCAATTAGCTTAAATATTATACAATCATTAACTTTTATTGTCAAGTTGTTTTTACACTTTTAAGTGTGGGGTTGAAAATTTTTTTGTTTATAAATTTTAACTTCTTTTAAGTTGGCATATTATTATGTAAATGAAAGGAAGTGATTACTTTGAAAAATTTCAAGAACGCTATTTTAGGACTTGTACTCATCGGTCTCGGTATCATTTTAGGTCTCAACACCCTTGGTTACACCAATATAAATCTCTTTTTTGACGGTTGGTGGACACTTCTTATTATTGTTCCCTGTTTAATAGATCTTTTAAGAGGCCACAATGCAACAGTAAATCTGACAGGTATTTCAATCGGCACATTACTGCTTCTTATCTGCCGTGATGTTGTTGATCCGAAAACCATATGGCAGCTTGCGATTCCAGTTATTCTTGTAATTATTGGTATAAGACTTATTTTCAAAGATGCTCTTGTAGGTAAGACTTCAAGGCGTATCAAGGAAATAAACAATAATAACGTTACACCTACAGGCAGCTATGCCGCCTTCTCGTCACAAAATGTCAACTTCAACAACCAACCCTTCCACGGCACTGAACTTATTGCGGCTTTCGGCAGTATCAACTGCGACCTGGTATTTGCCGAAATCACAGAGGATTGCGTTATCAATGCAAAGGCAACCTTCGGCGGTATTGACATTATCCTTCCGCAGAACATTAATGTAGTTGTTAAGTCAAGCTCCGTTTTTGGCGGTGTCGGACGTAAGAGAAGCTTTCCGCCTGTCAAAGATGCTCCTACTGTATATGTAAATGCAGTTTGTCTTTTCGGAGGAGTTGATCTGAAATGAATAACAACCCAATGACAGTAAAAAAAATAGCCGATACTCTGGCCTATATCCTCATAGGTATAATTCTGTTTTCGATTTTAGGTATTACAGGTCTGTTTTCTTCGATTGAATTAGGACTCAGTGAACCCATAAATGAAAGCAACGTTTTCACTCAAGAGGAGATTTCCGAATTTGAAATTGACGCATTCGCCGCAGACATAGACATACAGAAAGGTGATACCCTTCGCATAGACAGCACAAAAAACAGCTTCCGTGTTTACAATCGAAACGGAAAAATCACTCTCGAAGAAAGAAAGGGTATTTTCTCGCGAGAGCAAAACCGCCACGTTACAATATATCTGCCCGAAAACTTCACCTTTAATAAAGTGGATATTGACACCGGTGCATCAGATATAACTGCCGAAATACTCAAAACAGAATATCTTGAACTTGATATTGGTGCAGGAACCGTTACTTTTGATGAGCTTAACGTTACAAAGAAAACTGAAATCGATTGCGGTGCAGGCATATTCACTATCAGGAACGGTTCCTTAAGCAATCTGGATTTCTCCCTCGGAGTGGGCTCTGCAGACGTCACTGCAACTCTTCTTTCAAAAGCCGACATTGAAAGCGGCGTAGGCGAGCTCCGACTTAACCTTCTCGGCGGTAAATCTCCCTATACCATTGACATCGAAAAAGGTCTAGGAATATTCACTGTAGACTCAAAAATTGTCACCGAATCAATTATAGGTAACGGTGAAAATAAAATTAAAATAGAAGGCGGAGTCGGTAGTATAAACATAAACTTCAATAACTGATTATTTATCAAAATGCTGTCATAGAAATCTGTGACAGCATTTTTTTGCTTCAGGTTGACCTGAAGTTCAGAGCCCTTCGCAGAATTGCGAAGGGTATTTTTCTGCGGCGAGCCGCAGAAATTGCCGCCTCCGGCGGCATCACGGGGCGGGCAGGACAAACGCAGAACTGCGTTTGTCTACCGGTAAGCACCGCTTACCGG
>JAZSGW010000004.1:0-39256 GCA_045532935.1 Acutalibacteraceae bacterium | reverse complement strand
GCCCTCAACGGGATAACCGCCAAGCTCTGTCGGCACAAAAATTCCGTCTTCGGCTGATGGGTCAACCTTTACGATTGTTGCCTTATCGTTTGCTACGGTGTAGGTGAAAGCGCCATCGGTAAGTTCACCCTCCGCACTTGCACCGAAGGTAAAGCACATCGCAAACGAGAGAATAACGGCAAGAAGTATTGCTGTTTTCTTGAATGATTTCATCTGAAACATCTCCTTTTACAGTAGATTTTTGAATCCATCATAAATATAACATTTTTACTTTATAAGTTCAATAGGAATTAAGATATTTAACAAAATTATAATTATCATTGTTTAACTTTTTGTATCAATATTTATCAATTAAAAGAAGTACCAGAGAAAATCAAAAATTCTCACAAGGAACTGTCTTAATCTGTAAATAAGACGGTTAATCAGGTTATCCTCCTGGGTTTCACCCTCAACGGTCTCGGTGGCGCTCGTATCAATATCAGCAAAAACAGAAACATTTATAATCTCTGTTGCGGGATAATCCTCGGTGTAGCCTTTGCTTACAAGAATGATAATGTATGCGTCATCAACGCTTTCTGCCATATAGCCGTCCATACCGAGAATTGTAGTAACAGGCGCACCGTCAAAGGTGTAGGTATAGCTCTGGGTTGTGCCGTCAGGCTTTGTAACGGTGTAGCTTACACTTTCAGCCTCAAAGGCATCTGTTACCGACACCTCGTCAATTACGATTTCGCTTACGGGGAAGGGAATAAATTCAACAGGGTGACTGTAAGCAGCATCGACAAAGTTTATAATCACTGCTGATTCTTCGTCATCGAAATACCACCATATTTCCTCGCCGTCAAGCTCGTAATATTCGTAGCCCTCGAAGCCGTCCTCACCTTCTGTTATCTCTTCAACTGTGTCTCTTACTACGGTGCCGTCAGCATACTCAATTTCAAATTCTGTACCTTCAATATCAAATTCTTCCATTTCGGGTATATACTCACCCATAATGATACCTATTATTCCGTTATCACGGTAGGTGTCAGGAAGAGCAGATACGGGAGTGATGCTTTTAACATAGCAATCAATAAGCTTTATTTCGCCATCCCCTGCACGGTAGTCCATTTCGATGTCGATACTGCTGTAAAGAGTAGCATAATAGGTCAAGGGAATTTTATCCTCGCCCTTCTCCTTTGCAGCCTGATAATTAATGGTGGTGACACCGGCATAAACATTTACCCGTCTTTTACCGTCTGCACTGTAGCCCGGACCGTATCCCGATGTTTCGATTACCTCTCCGCTTGTGAGAGTGACCTTAAAGCGTACCGGAACCTGATAGAAGCAATATTCGTCACCCTCCCATTCGTATTTCTCCACAGTTTCTATGTACTCGTCAAGCTCTCTTGCAGTAACTACCGGCTCCCCGACAACCTCAACAGAGGCTATTTTGTCAAATATACTTGCCGCCGATGCCTGCACCGCAAAAACGGAAAACAAGAGCATAAATACGAGTGTGAGTGCGGTTAAGTTCTTAAGTGTTTTCTTCATTGGTTTTACCTCCCTGAAATAATTTAATTTGGCTGTGTGTCATTATACGGTTGATTTTTAACTTGTACAAAGGAATCCTTTACAGCTCCGCTGTCATAGAGATTACTTTAATAAGCATATCTTTTATTTACCGTAAATACAATGTGCAATTACAACAACAGTATAGCACGTTTTGTTGCATTGTGGAAGTTTTTGTCTATTCGGTAGATTTTTTTGACCGAAAAACAAAAATGCGCCTCAAAGAGACGCAAATAGAAAATGTATCTCATTTGCTGCGACACAAAATTGCTCAACAAGGAATGTTTAACAAGAGATACAATTTTCCCTAAAGTATCCCCTTGATGATTATATGCAATTTTATGTCGCAATATTATTCTATCACCAAATGAACAGAAAATCAATAAAAATTTCTTTCTTTCAGAAAAAGAGGAAAAGGCAAGGTTGCGGGGAGGCACTTTGACCTTCAGTCAAAGACGGAGAGGCTGAACAAAAGAAAGAAGAAAGTGGCTTTTCCGTCTGTGCAGCTGTGCAAGAAGCGAGAGATTTCCCCCTCTCCGTACAATGCGAAGCATTGTTGCCTCCCCGCTTGCCGCCTGTACCGGATAAATGTGCTATATAAAAGCAGCCGCAGAAATAATTCTGCGGCTGTCGCTATTTTTCAATTACACTTCATCAAAAGCAAGGGCTCTGTCAAGCACCTTAACCTTATCAAGATGATTCATTGTCTCACCCTTGAGGTAGAGATTGGCTGACGGTCTGCCGCTTTCAAGAACACCGTCAAAATAAAGCTTCATTACACCGTTACGCTCTCTTACGGCAACAATCTGAGCCGTGTCACCTGCCGGCTTAACAGAACGCAGAGCTTCGTCGCCTACGGTAAAGACTGCATATCCCTCCTCATCAAGCACAAGGCGGATTTCGTCGCCCTGACTGAGAAGAAGCTGATTTGTGCCTGAGTCAAGAGTCGCCTTTATACTGAAGCCGCTGTTACCCTTAACACCGTAAACAACTATGCCGTTTTCATTATAATCAAAGTCGAGCCTGACCTGTGCGGCATTGCCTGCGATGTCGGTAACTCCCGAAAGAGTCAGGCTGTTTTCCCTTGAAAATGCCTTTTCAAAGGTAAGACGCACCGTCATATAATCCTCCAGAAGCTCCGCTTTGACTACAGAGTTTTCCTCACAGGAGATATTGCCGATTCCTACGATAGTATCAAACGAAACCTCAAGCGTGCTGTCACTGTCGGGACGGATATAGACAGCTGCAGGAGTCTCTGCCCTCTTGCCGAAGTGGAATATCTTTGTTTCAAAGGCGTCAAGCTCTGCGGTGAAGCTGTCGCCGTAGCCGTAGCCCTCAGCGAGCTTTCCTACAGTATAGGGTATAACGGTGCAGACCTCTTTGCTTGAAAAATCCTTGCTTATACCGATATTTTCGTCAAGCTTCACGGTAAAGCTCTGCTTTTCTCCCGAGCTGTTACGAAGGCAAAGAATGCCCTCACTATCCGTAAAGCAGGCATATCCGTAGCACTTTTCTCCGGAGGGTCTGCCGCCGAAAATCACCGAGTGGGAAAGCACGAACATATTTCTGTCGATAAAGCGCAAAGCCGAATGGTTGATTCTCCACTTTGCTTCATTCATAAGGCTGTGACTGTAGTACAGCTCCCAGAAGGACGTACCTCTTGCCGCCATAGTGAACAGATAGGAGCGGAATTCGTCATCGCTCATCTTCACCTTTGCAGAAGCTCCGTAAATCGGGTCGTGATTGTAAAGACTCATCTGCGGGAACTGGAACTGCCTTGTCTCGTAGAAATCGAAGTACATTTCATCACGGTAGGAAAGGAAGCCGTCCTTGTCGCTTGTCTTACCCTTTTTACCGATAAAGCCGTGGTCATTGCTTATCTGCATCCATACGCTGTTTACCCATTTGAGGAACCAGGCGCTCGGCGGAGCGTAGCAGGTAAGATTTATCCAGAATCGTTCTGCCGCATTGTCGCTGAGCTTTTCAAAAATCGCAATCCACTTTTCCCATATATCGGTGTAGAAATACATATTGTTTTCTCCGCCGACCATATGGTCGTGCTTTTTGTTTTTGCAGGCATACTGTGCAAAGCCGTCAAGCTTGAAATAGTTGAGACGGTACTCCTTCATAAAATCAAGAAGAAGCTGACCTGTTTTCTCCGCATACTTCTCACTTGCGACACATATATCCTTCGCCTGCTTGTTGTAGTAGCCGTTGCCCGCCTTTTCGATATGCTTTGCGAACTTGGGGGTATCGTTCGTATAGCCGCCGCGGGGACCGAGCCACAGACCGAAGCGTGAGCCGAAGCTTTCGCTCAGCTGCGTAAACGGGGTAAGACCGTCAGGGAAATTCTTATTGAAGCCCCAGAAGCCCTTTTCGTAATCGTTCCAGCCATCATCGGCTACAAAGCTGTCAACCACGGGCTCACCGTATTTGGTAAGTCCCTTTTCTATTTCAAGGAAGGATGAGCTGACATTCTCCCTTGTGATATTGAGCATATTGTCATACCAGGAGTTATACTGCCTTCTTAAATAGCAGGGCTTGGATATTGTCCTGATATAAGAGAAGAATGCCTTCTGCACCTGAGCGAAAATATTGCCCTGTGCCGCACCGACAACAGCATCGTAAGTTCTGTATACACCGTCCTTCACAAGTGAGGAAAGACACTTTCCGTTGTAATATTTAACGAAGGCGGTGCCGTCCTTAACTTTGTTACTGCAAAGAGGAAACTCACAGCCGAAATAAAGCGAGTCAATATATACAGGCTGACCGAGCTCGAGGACATAACCGGGAACGTGGGAATTTTTCTGCTCCGGTATGCTCCAGAAGCTGAGAGAGGTGTCAAAGCTGAAGCTCTCGAAGCTTATGTAATCGAGGCAGACCGCCTTGTTCCCTGCCTTATCAAAGGAAAGCTCAAGATGCTTTCTCATAAAGGGGTCGCTGTCCCTGAGCTCATAAACCTCGGAAACAAGTATTCTGCTGTCCTTGAAATCAAAGGGCGCAAAGTCAATTTTCAAAGCTGTAAGTCCGTTTTCGCTGTCTGCACTCACATCGGCAACCCTGAGAGATGATGCCGGAATGAGCCTTTTTGAAAATCTGCATTTACCTTTAAGTGAAAGTACAAATTCCTCGCTCCCCGCCAAAACAGGCAAAGCTCTGCCGCATATTTTATTTATGATAGTGAAGCTGTTTATTCTGCCCTTGTCAAGGCTGATTTCCTTTTTGATATAAGAGTTTTCTATTGTGATTCTGTTTTCGCTGATTGAAGCCGCCATAGATTATCTCCCGTATCAGATATTTTTATAAACGAAGTCTGCAACATCCTTTACAACTGCATCAAAGCAAGCCTTTTCGTTGAGGATTTCGTGTCTTGCGCCGGGGTAAAGAATTTTTGTAAGGTTATTCTTGCCTGCCTTTGCAAGCTTGTCGCACACGGTATCAATGCCCTTACCGTAGCCGCCGACAGGATCCATTTCGCCCGCAATCACAAGCACGGGAAGCTGTTTATCAAGACCGTTGAACCAATCCTTTGAGGAAACGAAGCCAAGCAGCTGCATAAGATCTCTGTAGCCGTTAGCAGTAAACAGGAAGCCGCAAAGATCATCTGCAATATACTTGTCAACCTCATTATTGTCTCTTGTGAGCCAGTCGAAGGCTGTTCTCTTTTCGAACTTGCTGTTGTATGCCCCGAAGGCAATTTTATCAATAAGCTTACTTCTGTGGTGGTCGCCCTTTACCTTTGAAATGATTGTTGAAAGAGTTGCACCTACACCTGAAGCGGGATTCGGACCTGCTGTACCGCAGTAAACAGCTGCCTTGACCTCGCCGGGATACATATATGTATAAGCTCTTGCAACAAAGGAGCCCATGGAATGACCGAAGAAAATAACGGGTACACCGGGATTCTCTCTCTTGATAATACCTGTCAGCTGACGGCAGTCCTCAACAAAGCTCTTCCAGCCGTCATTTGCACCGAAGAAGCCAAGCTCTGAAGCAGATGAAACACTCTGTCCGTGACCGATATGATCATTGATATAAACTGCAATACCGAGGTCGCACAGATATGATGCGAATTTCTCATATCTTTCAAGATGCTCTGCCATACCGTGAGCAATCTGAAGCACCGCCTTTATGTCGCCGTTTTCAGGCTTATAGGAAGCGGCGTGAATATCTGCAAGACCTGAAAAAGAAGGGAATGTGAATTCGTTTTTGATAAATGACATAATTGTATACCTCCGAAAAAATATTTTTACTTATACAGTATAGCATATAAAGATGATTTTTTCAGTTTTTTCAGGAAAATTTCTCCACGGCAAAATTGACAAAATTCGCTTTCGTTTTTTGACATATAAAATAAGTGCTTTCCGCAAAAAATATAAAATTTCGCGCAAAGTCCGTTTATAAGGACTGAAAAAATAATTTTTTCGAACATTTGTATTGACTTTCGACATTTTTGTGCTATAATTAAGTCACAACAGCAAACGAATGTTCGTTAAAACACGAACACATACAATACAAAATCAAAGGAGTCAATTATTATGAAAGAATTATTTTTAACATTTATCGGCCAGCAGCTTTTACTCGCACTTGTACTCGCCTGCGGCATATTTCTTATCGGTCTTATCTTCGAAAAGCCTATTACCGCTTTACTTGAAAAGAAAAAAGAAGAGTACCGCAAAAAGGAGCTCGAAAAGAGAAAGCGCGAGTATATCGCCCTCAGACAGCAGCAGGAGGCTGACAGAAGAAAGGTGCAGAAAATCAGAGACACCTACAACCGCGAGATGGAAAATACCGGAAAGGTTTATCTCCCCTATTATATGGCTTCATAAGCAAGCTGAAAAAACAGTCATTTCCGAAGGTTTATCCTTCTTTCTTACTTGTCAAGGGAAAGTGCCGCCTGAAAGGGCGGCCTTTTTCTTTAACTTGACAATCAGGGTAAAAATAAGTAGAATTATATTGATTATTCATATGTGAGGTAATAATATGTCAGAACAGCTGAAATACTGCCTTGGGTGCATGGAAAGTATCCCCTATGATGTTGTTTGCTGTCCGCATTGCGGATACAATGAGGAAACAGTTCAGCCCGCTCCATATCTTGAGCCGGGTACTCTCGTTATGCGCAAATATCTCGTCGGCAGAGTAATCGGGGTCACGCCCGACACAACAACATATATCGGAGCAAACGTCGAAACGGGACTTACCGTAGATGTTGTAGAGTTTTTCCCTCACAGCATCGTGACACGTCAGGAGGGCGAAACCGAGCTTACGGTTATCCCCGGGAACGAAACTATGTTTGCAAACTGTATGCAAAGCTTTCTTAAGCTCTGGAGAGGTCTTGATATTTTCAAAGATGCAACCTGCCTTCCCAATGTACTTGACATCGTTGACTTCAACGGCACTATTTATGCCGTCTGTGAGCACAAGGATTGCATAAGTCTGCGTGAAAACCTCGAGAACAACGCTCCCCTTTCCTGGGCAAGGGCTCTTTCCGCATTCAAGCCGGTTATGTATGCCCTCAAAAAGCTCAACTATGCCGGAATCATTCACGGTGCTCTTTCGCCCGACACCATTCTTGTCGGTGCAGATAAAAAACTCCATATAACAGGCTTTTCCATTCCTCAATGCAACGAGGGACTGTCGGAGTTTTCCTCAAAGCCTGCCGAAGGCTTTGCTCCTATCGAGCTTTATGATACTTCCGGTGCAGGACCTATGACGGACGTTTACTCCATAACGGCTCTTCTTTATTACAGCATCACACTGACTGCACCGCCCGAGGCTACTCTCCGTGTTATCAAGGATACAACTACCCTTCCCGCTGCTGTAGCCAACACCCTTTCAAAGGGTGCAATAGACGGTCTTATCCGCGGACTTTCCGTTTATCCCGAAAACCGCTTTTCTAACTTTGACGAGCTTATCAACGCTCTTGCCCCTGCTTCAGTTCAGGCAACTCCGACAGTTTCATACACTGCCCCTGTGAATGAGTCCCCCGCTCCCGCCGCGGAGCACAGGCATCTTACGCAGAAGGAAGAAATTGACCTCGAAATAAGCCGTGAAGCTGAAGAGAAAAAGCGTCAGAAAAAAGAAAAGAAAGAGAAGAAGGATTCCTCTGTTGCAATTTCCGTGGGAATCAAATCATTCCTTGCAGGCTTTATCCTCAGCGGAATAGTTTTCTGTTCTCTTTACGCAACGGTGCTTTACAAAACTTATCCCGTTGACTTTATGGACACCCTTCTCAAGCCTTTCTCCTTCCTGCCGCTCAACGGAGACGCAACCTCAACAGCTCCCTCGGTATCGACCACTCCTCCTACAGAGCCGAGCTACATCACAGTTGCAGACTTTGTAAACAACCATACCTACGAAAGCATCATCTCAAGCTCGTTCTTTGCCGAAAACTATGATTTCAACTTCAAATTCCAGGAAAGCCTTGACCACCCCAAGGGCACAATCATCAGTCAGGACATCGAGCCCGGAGCAAGTGTTGCGGCAAGAGTAAAAATAACCCTCGTCGTTTCCGAGGGCACTACCAAAATCAAGCTTCCTGATGTTGTAGGCGTTAACTATCTCATCGCATCAGAGACTCTTCAGACCGCAGGCTTCACCGTCAAGTTCAAGCTGCTTACAAACGACGGCAAGCACACCGTCGGCGAGGTCTTCTCAATGGATAAAAAAGCGGGCGAGCTTTACGAAAACGGCACAGTAATCACGCTGAGCATATGGAACAAGGTTGTAGTTACAACAACAGCTTCAACCACAGCTGCATCCACCGCCCAGAGCACTACAGCAAAGCCGTCTAATGAAAGCACTACCCAGGCTACGACAACTGCCGCTCAGACAGAAAGCGAATAAGCTGCGAAAGATGTAACAAGCTGTCATAAGGTTTTCAGAAAATTTTTTCAAAAAGGTATTGACTTTCCCGGGTGCTTGGTATATAATAATCAAGCACTCGAGAAAGTGATATATCGCGGAGTGGAGCAACCCGGTAGCTCGTCGGGCTCATAACCCGGAGGTTGCAGGTTCAAATCCTGTCTCCGCAACCAGTTCAAGTACTCACCATAAGGTGGGTACTTTTTTTATTTAAAAGCTCTGCAACCGACGGGTGTAACCCGGGGCATCATCACCGAAGCGCGTCCTGCGGACGATGAAGCGAGGCGATGATGGCGCAGCGGTCAAAGTTCATAGGCGCTCCAAGCCGTAATGAACTTTGGGAACCGCAAGAGGGCCTTTGCAGGTTCAAATCCTGTCTCCGCAACCAGTTCAAGTACTCACCATAAGGTGGGTACTTTTTTTATTATCCTAACTGTATCTGTCGGTAGCACCGCGTAATATCGTCACCAAAGTTTTTCTGCAAACAGTTAAGGAAACCCTCTCGGACCACGGAAAGCAGTCAGCTTTTCGGTGGGAAGAGGTTGAAAAAGCTGACTCATTGTGTTATTATTATGTAAATTTAATTGAGAGGAGACACATTATGTCAAAACAATTACCCAAAGGAAAAATGTACCGCTATTGCCTTGCCGATATTGCAAAGGGCTTATTCACAGGTATGATCAGTAACTACCTTCTGTATTTCTTTCAGCCTACAGCAAAAAGCGGTCTGCCGAATCTCCTGCCGGAAAACAAGTTTTTAGGGTATATCACGATAATGGCTTTTATTACTGCTCTCGGTAAGATAGTTGATGCCGTTACAGACCCTCTTGTCGCATCGTGGTCTGATAAATGCACACACAAAGCCGGCAGACGTATGCCTTTCCTTCGTTATTCAGCTCTGCCTTATGCCCTGTCAGTTGTACTCATATTCTATGCACCTTTCAATCAGGGCTCTGTTCTGAACGCTGTGTGGGTAGGCTTTTTTCTTGTTGTTTACTATACCGCATACACACTGTTTTTTATTCCCAGGAACGCCCTCGTTCCCGAAATCATACCTGATGCAAAGGTAAGAGTCGGATACTACGGAATAAGCACCGTTTTCTTTATGGGTTCAAGCTCCTTTATGTACGCCGCAACTCTCTTTGTTGATATTCTCAAAAATGCAGGGCTGTCCCCTCTCTGGGCTTGGCGTGCGGTATTCACTCTGTTTGGGGCTATCGGCATTGTTTGTCTTATGCTGAGTGCCTACGCCTTTGAAGAAAAGGACTATGTTGACGAAAATGTAAAGCCGAATGAATCCCTGCTCAAATCCTTCGGTATGGTTTTCAAAAACAGACAGTTTGTCATCTTCAGTCTTGGCGATCTTTTCGTAGGTGTCTCTATGGCATTTTTTCAGACAGCGATGCTCTATTACATAACAATGCTTCTTAACGTGCCCGAATCACAGTCATTCCTCGTAATGCTGTGTGCAATCGCTGTGGCAATATGCCTGTTCCCCCTGATCATCAAAATCAGCCGTAAATTCAACAAGAAAATTCCTCTTGTTATTGCAAGTGTGGTATTCACCCTCGTTTTCGCTATGATTTACTTCGGCGACAAAATTGCGGCACTCGCTCCCGGCAAGGAGCTTTTTGTAGGTCTTGCCATGGGCGTTATAGTTTCATTCCCCTTTGCCGCAATAAACATTCTTCCGCAGTCCGTTATTTCCGACATTATTCAGCAGGACTGCCTGGTAAACGGCGTCAACCGTGAAGGCATCTTTTCAGCTGTTAAAACCTTTATCGAAAAAATCTGTTCGGCTATTGCCATGATGGGTGTTTCAAGCATTCTGGCAATAGGAGCAGGAGCAGGAGAAAGTGTAAGCCTTCAGGGTGTAAAGCTTACAGGCGTTTTTGCAGGTGTTTTCAGTCTTCTGTCGGTGGTATTCTTTGTGCTTTATAATGACAAAAAGGTTACTGCAACAATCGAGGAACATAAGAAAAACAAATAACCTGATCTTTCGGGAAAGTCACGTGTATGTCCTTCCCGTATCAAAATCTGAATATCAAAAGGCTCTGACCATAATGCAGTCAGAGCCTTTTTTGGTGTAATGATTTTAGGGATCTGAAATCAACTGATTACTATGCAAATCGTATATTTCAGTAAAAAAAACTTTTTCTTGATTTATCCGAGCTGTGATGCTCTGCTTTTGAATTCGTTGATTGTAGTGAGGGCTGAAACCGGAAGCTTGTTCGGTATTATGAGGTCGGAGCTGACATCATAAATCACGCCGTCATAAATCTGTATAACACGGTCTATGATGAAAAGCTTTTTACCTGTTGCGGCTTCGATAACCTCACTTCCGCCGTCCCGACCGTGAAATAATATGTATTCTCCCGTATTGTCAAATTCTACACTACTTACAGCTATACCCGGAGTGTATCTGTAAAGCTCCTCATATCCCTTGTTTTCAAGGCGCAGCACCCTGAACTCGGAGTTAACCTGCATCTGGCCTGTAATTTCCGCACCTACCATAAGTCCCGTTTCATCGAAGTACTCCCACGGACCAAGAAAAGGGAATCCGAAATCTATTCCATCGCCTGATTCATAATCATAGAACATATATTCACCGGCGTACGTATTAAGATCAAGAAACATATCCTCAAGGAACTTTTCAGACTTTACGACACATCTGCGGTCATAGCAGTAAGACAGCATCTCGACTTCCATTATATCGGTATCGGAAAACTTCTCTGTTGTATCAGCTTCAATACTGTACATATAGGACTGTGTTTCATCATAAATCACACAAGTGTCGCCCTTCATTGCGTTTACAAGTGTTCTTCCCTCAAAGGCGGAAAGATACTTTTTAACGCTGTAGGTGTTGCCGTTTCTTTTAAGAATATAAACAATTCCCGATTCTGTCGTATATGCCGCATAGCTTCCGTCCTCATTCATAGCTACGGATACTACCGGAGTATATGCTTCAGTTTCATACAGAGTTTCCTGCTCATCGACATTAAAAATCATAACCCTGTTATCAACCGATAAGATGCAAAGGTCAAAATTGACATTCAGAGCTATTGTCGCATCATGTACACCCATAAGCAATTCGCCGCTTTCGATGTCAAAGATGTCGAAAACTTCCATATGATCAACCAGCATCTTTTTGCCGTCAGCAGAAAGACAAACGGTATTCTTTGCAGTAGCCTTCACCGATACAGCTGTGTTGTCTTCGGTTATAATATATTTGTCAAATTCGGGCTTTGCATCTTCAAAAACATACTTTTCTGCTTTTGCATCGAAAAAAAAGTAAACCGCTTCTCTGTCCGACTCGGAAACAATAAAAGATGCACCTATCTTGACTGTACTGTCATCGGTAAGAGTTGCTACGCGGCTTCCGCTTGCTGTATCGTACACATTAACCGCCTTGTACATCTCAATGAAGACGTATCTGCCCATATCACTTATCCATATTCTGTTAGCGAGATTTTCATCATACCGACCAAGTTCTATAAGCAAATCATAATCGAAGGAATAAACATAGGCTTTGTCTTTCTCATCAGCGGTACTTATAACAACAAAGCTGTCGTCTTTGCTGTAAGCCCACATAACTCTCTTACCGACATCAAGAGAACAGACTGTCTTTCCGCTCTCGTCGTAAAAATTAAGCTTGTTTCCGCCGATTATCTGCTGCGTATATTTTTCAGATTCGGTTTTTTCCTCGTATTCATCGCCTAAAGTTTCCTCGGTATAACGGATTGGGTCAAGATAGCTGTCAAGGGCTTCTTTTTCCGAGGCTCTGTCATAGACAGCCAGCTCTTCACCGCTTTCAGCATCACATACCCAAACCTTACCTAAATCCGTAAACGCAACCTTACTGCCGTCCTTGGATTCACCGTAAAGCGCAATACCCTCGTTAGGAAGCTTTATCTCATACTCTTTTCTGAACTGACTGTTGGTGTTTTTCAGCTCCTCGGAAATTACGCTACCGCGAATCACAGCCTCAAGCTCTGCCTTTTCATCTTTTTTGCCCGGCACTCTCAAAGCCTTTACGGCATAATTGGCTGCTACCGTGTAATCCTTTTCAGAATAAGCCTTCATAGCCTTTTCAGAATTAACCTTAAAGCTGAAATTAAAGATAGTTATAATTGCAACGGTTGCAAGTACAAAAAGAAATGTAGCTGCCGCACCGCAAATAAGTCTGTTCTTCCTTCTGCGTTTTTCGTCTCTTTTGATAAGGTCATCAGCATCAAGCTGGAACAAAGCAGCAATAATTTTGAGTGAGGCTATATTGCGACCGTCCTTCTTCGAGTCAGCGGCAAGAATCTCACCGGGAAGCTCCTTAATGGCACGGCAGAAGCACTCGTCATCGGGATTTTCAGCGTGGGGCTCGCCGTCGATAATTACGGGAATGATTCTGTCTGCCCTTCCCATTTCCACGAAGGATTTTATTTCATAGTCGACATACTCCGATCCCTTCGCAAGGTTCCTTGAGCAGAGCACTATAAGATACTTCGAGCTCTTGAGCTTATCCTTTATACTTTCCTTAAGAGGCTGACCCGGAGTAAGGTCTGTATTATCCCTGAAAATAGGATTGGCTCTTTCGGGGACGCCCTCATTCTGTAAAGCAGCAGGGAGTCTGTAACTTTCAAGCCGCTTCTGCAACCATTTTGCATACTCTTCGTCCTCATGCTTATAGCTTATAAACGCATAATAACTGTAAATATCCTGCATTTTTATATTTCCCTTTCAAAAATATTATGTCAAGCATTATTGTACACCAACCGACAAGCAATATCAAGGTGTTTTTTAAAAGTTGCAGTTAATGAAAAATTAATGGTGATGTCCGTGGCAGCAGCTATGCTCTTCGGTATCTGTAGTGCACACTTTTTCGTGACAATGCTCTCCCTTTTCTTCAGTTTCAAGCGTTGCGTGAGAGATCCCCTTCTCCTCAAGATAATGCCTCACCCTGTGCTTTATTCCGTGGCACTCTCCCTGTGCAACTATGTGCATTGTGGCGTGAAGAGTATGTCCGTCGAGACTTCTTATGTGAATATGATGCACCTCAAGCACACCGTCAAGGCTTTCAAGCTCCTCTTTAAGCTCGCCTACATTTATTCCGACGGGAGTTTTCTCGAGGAAAATATCGAGCACCTCCCTGAGATTCTTAACGGCATTTATGAAAATGAACAAGGAAACACCGATCGACATAATCGGGTCGATAAGGGAAAAATCGGTAAATCTCATCACTACGGCACCGACTAAAACTACCACCCAGCCGAGTACATCCTCCAGAAGATGAAGGCTGACTGCCTTACTGTTTAATGTGTCTCCCGAATGAGTGAGCCTTGCTCCGATAATGTTAACCGCAGCACCCACAAGGGCAAAAACAATCATTTTGTCGTAATCAATTTCCGTCGGCTCAAGTATACGCTTTACGGCATTTACCGTAACAGCAACAGAGCCGAAAATGAGTATCAGCGTAACAATCAGACTTCCGAGCACGGAATACCGCAGATAACCGTAAGTGTGCGTTTCATCAGGCTGTTTCCTGCTCTTTTTTTCAAGAAAGAAAGATATGCCTATTGCCGCCGCATCGCCGAAATCGTGTACTGCATCGGAAACAATAGCAACGCTGCCTGTGACGATTCCTCCCACTGCCTCAAAGACAGAGAAAAACAGATTGAGTATAAATGCTATGAATATACCTCTTTCACTTTTCATAATTGCACCTCTTGACATCAGATTTCTTTTAATATACAATGAAACTGTTAACGAACAGCTTGTTCAGTTATATAATAACCTAAAGCTATATCGGTAACAACAGATAATTACTTTTACGAGTATGTTACTGAACAAAAACGCAAAATTGTACAGGAGGTTAATATGGACAGACGTCAGCGGAAATCAAGAGAGGCTATTTTCACCTCCTTTATAAAGCTACTTTCACAAAAAAGCTTCAATCAGATAACTGTCTCCGATATTATCGAAGGTGCCGACGTGGGACGGGCTACCTTTTACGCCCACTTTGAAACAAAGGATTTTCTTTTAAAGGAGCTTTGCCGTGAGCTTTTCTGCCACATAAGCGACCTTGCCGAAGAGGGCGACTCCGACCACAGACACATTTTCACCTGTGACAACAGGGAGCCGGTTTTTCTGCATCTTCTTCGTCACCTTACCAAAAACGACAACCACATACTCGAACTGCTTTCGGGGCAGAATAACGAGCTTTTCCTCTCCTATTTCAGAAGCGAGCTGATAAAGCTTTCCGAAAGCAATCTCGACTCCTTTTCTCTCGGCAGAAAAAGGGAGCTACCCGAGGATTTTCTCATTAACCACATCACCAGCGTTTTTGTTGAAACGGTCAAATGGTGGATAAGAGGAAAAATGAAGCAAAGTCCCGAAGAAATCTACAGCTACTTTCTTCTTACGATTGAAAACTGAAGCAAAGTTTCCCCTTGCAAGTGACGCTTGACAAATGCAAGAGCTACTGTCTTGCAAGGCTTTAAGGCACTGTGATATACTTTTTTCAAAAAGGAGGCATTAAAAAATGAACATAGGCGAAAATATACAGAATTTCCGAAAAAAGCTCGGCCTCAACCAGGAGGAGCTTGCGCAGAAAATTCCCGTAAGCAGACAGACTGTAAGCCAATGGGAAAACGGACAGACTGTACCTTCAATAGATAACCTTATAATTTTAAAGGAGATTTTCGGCGTTTCCGTCGATGAGATTCTCGGTGTTGATTGTGCCGAACCTGAAAAAGAAGAGGGATCAGCAAGTGAACCTGTCCCCCGTGAGAAATATACGGCACAGTTTTCAAAGGAAGAGCTTAAGGCTATCTATCACAAAGAGACAGCAGACTACTTTATACGTCCTTCTGTATTCTGCCTGTTGCTTGCTGTTCCGACTTTTTTATTCTATTTTTCTTCGGACGCTGAAAATCTGCCGATAACCTTCGGCGGCTTACTCTTAATCTTTGGATTTGTTCTCATATTAATGCTGAGAAGATTTCTCGCTTTCAGAAAAAGCTGGCAGTCTTCCTTGTTAAGAATTTCACAATCAACCTATGTATATAAAATCTTCGACGACTATCTTACATTTGACATTTATCGCAACGACAAAAAGTTTTTTTCGAGAGAAGCATCTCTTACAGATATTGATTTCATAACTGATCTTGGCAAATGGATTTCAATTCAGCTTGGCGGTCAGGCTTTTTTAGTAAGAAAAAGTGAGCTTATCGACAACTCCTTCTTCCTCACCTACATTTTCAGAAAGAAAAGCAATTTTTCATACAAGCCTTTTTCTAGAAAATGGGAAACCGTTTCAAGATTCTTGCTGTTATGTTCGTTTATTTCTTTTTTTGCATTACCCGCCATCGTATATAATCTTACGGATTTCTCTGTAGAAGACAGTTGGATTTATTTTCTTCTTCTGCCCGTAGCTTTTGCATCAATTATTTTTGGCATTCTTATGAAAAAGAAAGGGTACAATTATAACAAAAATATTATTGCAGGCATTATTATGTCAATAGTAGTGATTATTTTCGGTTCATTTTCCTTTGTCTTCGGAAGCTCGTCAGCACCCACGGAAACATTCAGAATCATCACCGGAACAGACCTTCCCGAGGCATCTTCAGTAAAAACTATCAACCGAACAAATGAGCCAAGCGTTCTGCGGGGATATGTGACTTATGAATACATCATCACCTTTGATGAAGCTGAAGCAACCGAATTTGAAAACTATCTTACCACAGATTCAAGGTGGATGACCTCACTTCCCGATGAAATTCTCGGAATAACTGCAGGACTTACGGAAATTTATATGAGGGATATGGATTTCGACTATGTTATTGTGCATAATTCATCTACCGGTCAATTCAACAAGTTACCCGTCAAAAACGGTTTGAACTCTTGTTTCAACGCTCTTTATGACCTTGAAAGCAATACACTGAGAATACTCGAATACCATATGGACTATGTAAAATAAAGGAGATAAAATTATGTCATCAATGAAAGAAAAAATGCACACAGGCGAAATATATCTTCCTGAAGACGAGGAAATAATGAGAGAACAGCTCAAAAGAGTCAACAAGCTCTACGACTTCAATATGACCCGTCCCACGGAGCTTGATAAAAGAGAAGAAATGCTTAAGGATATGTTTGCCGAAATCGGTGAGGGCTGCTATATCGAGCCGCCCTTTCACGCAAACCACGCAGGCTATCACGTTCACTTCGGTAAAAATGTATACGCCAACTTCGGTCTTACTCTCGTCGACGATACACACATCTATGTCGGTGACTACACTATGTTCGGCCCGAATGTAGTTGTTGCTACGGCAGGACACCCTATCCTTCCCGAGCTTCGTGAAAAGGCTATGCAGTACAATATGCCCGTACACATCGGCAGAAACTGCTGGCTCGGTGCAGGTGTAATCGTCCTTCCCGGTGTCACTATCGGAGACAACTCCGTTATAGGCGCAGGCAGCGTTGTCACAAAGGATATTCCCGCAAATGTGGTTGCAGTAGGTAACCCCTGCCGTGTACTTCGTGAGATAGGCGAAAAGGACAGAGAGTTTTACTTCAAGGACAGACGGATTGCTCCCGAGGTTTTTGAGTGGTAAAACACCTTTAAGGCTTCTTTAATGTCTGTATGTTATGCTACAAAAAAATCAACTGAGGTAAAAATATGAATTTAGCAAACAAGCTTACGGTTTTCCGTATGATACTTATCCCCTTTTTCCTTTTGTTTTTCCTGACAGATTTCACAGCATACAACAGACTGATTGCCCTTATAATTTTCGTTGTCGCTACCGTCACCGACAAGCTCGACGGCACTATCGCAAAAAAGTACAACATGGTGACAAACTTCGGCAAATTTATGGACCCAATGGCAGATAAGCTGCTCGTATGCTCTGCTCTTGTATGCCTTTGTGCAAAGGGAGAGCTTGCCCCATGGGTAGTACTTATTATAATTGCAAGGGAATTTGCCATAAGCGGTATCAGGCAGATTGCTGCTGACAACAGCGTTGCTATAGCCGCCTCTGCCTGGGGAAAGGCTAAAACCGTGGCACAGATGCTTATGATAATCCTTCTTCTTACAATGGGTGTGTTACCGAAGGTGAATTTTTTCTTCCTGCCGGAGCTGCTGATTTACGCTTCTGTTGCACTTACGGTGATTTCGCTTTTGGATTATGTAATCAAAAACCGTAAGGTTATCACTATGGGCGAAATGTAAAGCTCCTCACTTTTAAATTCAGAATCAGAATCAAAAACAGATGTGTTCTCACGGATACATCTGTTTTTTCTTTTATCCCGACTATTTCTCGGCAAAATCTATATATTTTTTATATTTTTGTTATATTTTTTTGTTGACTGTAACATTGATTAGTGTTATCATTAATTGATAATAAAAATTGGAGGAGATAATTATGCAATATGATGTTGTTGTAATCGGTGCAGGTGTTGTAGGTGCCATGATTACAAGAGAGCTGAGCAAATACAATCTCAACCTTATGCTTGTAGAAAAATGCGGCGACGTGGCTATGGGCGCAACCAAGGCAAACAGCGCTATCGTTCATGCAGGCTTTGACGCTGAAACAGGCTCTCTAAAGGCAAAACTCAACGTTCAGGGTGCTTCCCTTATGGCATATTACTGCAACAAGCTGTCCGTTCCCTACAAAAATATCGGCTCACTTGTTGTTGCTTATGACTGGGACGATATGCAGACTCTCGAAGCTCTTTTCGAAAGAGGCTTCAACAACGGTGTTCCCAATATGGAAATCATAAGTCAGGAAAGACTTCGTGTTATGGAACCGTATATCAGCGAGGAAGCTATCGGTGCATTATGGGCACCCACGGCAGGCATAGTAAGCCCCTATGAGCTTACTATTGCAGCTACTGAAAACGCTATTATGAACGGTGCAAGAGTAAAAAGAAACAGCGGTGTTTTTGATATTGAGTTCAAGGACGGACTTTTCTACCTTTCCACTGCGTCCGGCGTTATCAAAGCAAAGTATGTAATCAACTGTGCAGGTGTTTTTGCTGATAAAATCGCAAATATGATAGGTGATACCTCCTTTAAGCTTATCCCCCGAAAGGGCGAATATTATCTGCTTGACAAGAGTGAAAAGAAAATGGTAAATCACGTTCTTTTCCAGTGCCCTTCCGCTATGGGCAAGGGTATTCTCATTACCCCGACAGCTCACGGAAATGTTCTTATGGGACCTACCGCTCTTGATCTTGACTTTGACAGCAAGCTTGACGTAGACACAACCATTGACGGCCTCAGCTCCGTCAAAAACTCCGTCAGACGTGTTATTCCGCAGATGACTACAAGAAATGCAATCACCTCCTTTGCAGGTCTCAGAGCTCACAGAGACGGCGAATCAAGCGACTTCATTATTGCTCCGAGCGAAGCGAACGGTCACTTCATAAACGTTGCAGGCATCGAGTCTCCCGGTCTTACGGCAGCACCTGCCATCGCACGCTATGTAGGTAAAATCTTTAACGAAATAGCTCCCGATTACGAGAAGAAAAAGGAGTTCATCGCAAGAAGACCTGCCCCGGTAAGAGTAAGTGAGCTCTCTATAGAAGAAAGAGCAAAGCTCGTCAAAAAGGACAGCCGTTACGGAAAGATAATCTGCCGCTGTGAAGGAATTACCGAGGGCGAGATAATCGATGCTATCAAGGCTCCCTGCGGCGCAAGAGATGTCGACGCGGTTAAAAGGAGAACCCGTTCAGGTATGGGCAGATGTCAGGGTGGTTTCTGTTCGAGCAAGGTTGTTGAAATCCTTGCCCGCGAGCTTGACATTCCTATGAACAAGGTTACGAAGCACGGAAACGGTTCAAAAATTCTTTACGGTAAAACGAAGTGAGGTGAGGGAAAATGATGAAATATGATCTTGTTGTTGTCGGAGGAGGCCCTGCAGGTATGGCTGCGGCTCTCAAGGCAAGAGAATGCGGTGTAAAGAAAATCATCATTCTCGAAAGAGCGAACACCCTCGGCGGTATATTGGAGCAGTGTATACATACCGGCTTCGGACTTCACTATTTCGGCCAGGAGCTTTCAGGCCCCGAATATGCCTACAGATTCATTAAGGAGCTTGAAGAAACTGACATTGATGTCAAGGTTGACACTATGGTTACGGAAATTCTTCCCGGTAATGTAGTGGTTGCAACAAACAATATCGACGGCATAATCAAAATCAATGCCACGGCAATTATCCTTGCTATGGGCTGCCGTGAAAGGCCCAGAGGCGCTCTCGATATGCCCGGCTCAAGAGCTTCAGGCATCATGACAGCAGGTACTGCACAGAAGTATGTCAATATCGACGGTTATATGCCCGGTAAAAAGATAGTTATTCTCGGTTCCGGCGACATCGGTCTTATTATGGCAAGACGTATGACTCTCGAAGGCGCCAAGGTAGAAATGGTGTGTGAGCTTATGCCCTACTCCGGTGGTCTTACAAGAAACATCGTTCAGTGCCTTGACGACCTGGGCATTCCTCTCAAGCTCAGCTGTACCGTAATCAAAACTCACGGTATCGAACGTCTCGAGGGTGTAACCATCGCAAATGTTGATGAAAACCGTCGCCCCATTCCCGGTACAGAGCAGTTTGTTGAGTGTGACACCCTTCTTCTGTCTGTAGGTCTTATTCCCGAAAATGAGCTTACAAGAATGGCAGGTATAATCATCGACCCGGTAACAAACGGCGCTATCGTCGACGAGTATCGCCAGACAAGCCGCAGCGGTATTTTTGCCTGCGGTAATGTACTTCAGGTGCACGACCTTGTAGACTATGTTACCCAGGAAAGCCAGATTGCCGGTGAAGGTGCCGCTAAATACATTCTCTCCAAGGGTAAGACAAAGGGCAATAAGTCAAGAAGCGGAAAAGATATTCATGTTACCGCAAAAGACGGCGTAAGATATGTTGTTCCCCAGAATATCAACCGTTCAACGGACCGTGATGTCAGAATTTATTTCAGAGTTTCCGATATTTTCAGAGATGCAACTATCCTTGTGACAAGCGGTGACAAGGTAATATACAAAAAGAAGAAGAAAAAGCTTGCTCCCGGTGAAATGGAAAATGTTACAATAAAGCTCGATGACATAGCATCACTTGAAGCAAACGAAATCACAGTTAAACTGGAGGTGTGAGTAAATGGTAAAAGAGCTTGTTTGTGTTGCCTGCCCCATAGGCTGTATGATGACTGTTGAGCTCAACAGAAAAAAGGAGGTTCTTTCCGTTACGGGAAACACCTGCAAACGCGGTGAGCAATATGCTAAAGATGAATGCACCAATCCCGTAAGAATGCTCACCACTACAGTAAAGGTAAACGGTGGCTCCCTTCCCGTTGTCCCCGTCAAAACCTCCGCACCCATACCAAAGGGCAAAATGTTCGACTGCATGCAGGAAATCAACTCCCAGGTAGTTGACGCTCCTGTAAAAATGGGCGACGTGCTTATCTGCAACATCTGCGATACCGGTGCAGATATTATTGCAACCAATGAAGCATAAAAAGAAGGTCTCCATATAAAAGCAAAAGCAGATACTTTCAGGAGCTACTTGAAAATATCTGCTTTTTTGTATGATAAAATTAATTCTGCTTTTCAAATCTGAAGCATTCGGCATCGTGAGAATTAATTACCCCCACCGCCTGAAGAAAGGAGTAAATTATCGTGCTTCCGCAAAAGCTCATTCCCCTTCTTTTAAGGTCGGCGGATATGCTGTCAGAAAGAAAAGATGTGGTTTTATCGTTTTCGAAAACTGTTTCTCCGTCCCAGAAAATCCTGAGATAATCATAAAAAGAGCCGTACTCTTTTACTATATCCGTGAAAACCTGTGCATTTTTTACAGATGCACGGATTTTTCTTTCGTTACGTATTATACCTTTATCGGCTTTAAGAGCAAGGATTTTCTCTTCACCGTAGGAAGCGATTTTATCTCTGTCGAAGCCGTCAAATGCCCTTCGGAAGCTCTCTGTTTTGTTAAGTACACACTCCCAGGAAAGTCCCGCCTGAAAGCCTTCGAGTAAAAGCATCTCAAAAAGGTAAGCATCGTCGAACCTCGGCACACCCCACTGCTCATCGTGATACTTCACATAAAGAGGATTTTTTTCGTTGCACCAGAAGCACCGTTTCATTTTAACACCTCAACCTAAAAAGAAGTCCGTCACGAGCATTACACAAAAGCCCACAAGAAGAGCATAGGTTGCACCCCTCTGACTTCCGTGTGCGTGAGTTTCGGGAATCATTTCGTCACTTATAACGTAAAGCATTGTTCCGCCTGCAAATGCAAGGGCAAAGGGCAGAATTACAGATGCGACACTCACGGCAAAATAGCCTATAAGCGTACCGATAACCTCAACTACGCCCGTAAGCATAGCGGCAATGAAGGTTTTCCTCGGTGTTACTCCTGCCGCAAGCATAGGTCCGATTATGACCATACCCTCGGGAATATTCTGAAGTGCAATACCGCCTGCAATCATCAGCGCCTGCGATGTATCTCCCGAGCCGAAGCCTACACCGGCGGCAAAACCCTCGGGAAGGTTATGTATCGCAATAGCCATAACGAAAAGCAGTACCTTGTTAAGATTTGCGTTGTTGTGGCTTTCGTCCTCCTCACCCATCAGCTTATGAAGATGAGGAACAATTCTGTCAATAAGATTCAGGCATGCGGCACCTGCAAAAATGCTTATAACAGTAATAGCCGCAGCATATTTTCCCCCGTACTCAAGGGAGGGAAGGATAAGTCCGAGCACAGCGGCAGCAAGCATTACACCTGCGGCAAAGGAAAGAACTATATCGGAAAATCTGTGAGAGATTTTCTTGAAAACAAAGCCTAAAAGTGAACCGATGACTGTTGCACCGCCCACTCCGAGAGCTGTAAGTAGTACAAGCTTCAATGGTCTGACCTCCTTAATTTTTCATATCAAAAAGCTCATAAAGAACCTTCAGTTCCTGTTCGTTAAAATCCTGTCTTGCAATAAACTTATCAAGATAATAGTTATCCGTTGTTTTATCCTTACCTTTGAGCTTTTCTTCAATTTCAGCAAGGGCATAAATATCTCTTGAAAAGGAGTATTCTGTGTAAAAATCCTCACCGTCTGCAAGATAAACGGTAAGCACTACATCGTATTTTGTAAAGCCTAAGCCTCTTGTTCTGAAGTATTGTCTGTCAGTCGTAATTTCATAGCGCTCAACATCATCATAACTGTGATAACCGATGGGGTTATTGAACACGCTGTAGGTTGTTATCCCCTCATCGGTGAACTCGTGACGACCGATTAAGCCGATTACCTCAAGGGTAAAAAGGAAGGTGAACACCAATGTCCATATAAGCACCTTTTTAAAGAATTTCTTTCTTCTTTCATTAAATCTGCTGATGTTTTTATATCTTTCATCAAACAAAGGCAAGGCAAACTGCTGATTTGTGGTGTTGTAATAATCAACCTTTTTGTTGCCGACTATAGGCTTCTTTTTCATATACGGGTCAAGAATCACAATTAAGAAAGTAAATAAAAAGGGCAAAATCAGTACTATTGTACCTCTGCTCTGAAAGCCGAGAACATCGGGATTTTTTAAAACTGCCTTCGGCAATAAGTCCATCCAACCGAAGCTCGAAATCAGAATGACTATTGCACCGATTACTTCATAAAGGAAATAGATTATCTTATCAGCCTTTGACAAAGGAGGCAAGGGCTTTGTTCTTTTGAGCTTATGAGGCTGTTTCTTTTTGCTTTTAGCCATAAATGTCTCCTTTCAACATCTTTATTTTATGATATTACAAAAAAGCGAAAAATTCAATATGTAAAACGTGACTTTAAACGCAACTTATCCCTCAATCAAGATATAGTCATCTGCAAAGCGACGCTACAATAATCTTATTTTTCCACTTCAGCCACGAGAAATCCGCGACATAAAAGGAAAGGTCACGGAAAATTCCCCCGCGACCTCAATTTTCCATTTTGCCCTTTGCATTCTGCATTCATTTAAGAAGGCATACCGCGTGGGCCGCAATACCCTCCTTTGCGCCGGTAAATCCGAGCCCCTCTTCCGTTGTTGCCTTGACGCTTATAGCATCAATATCAACGTCTGTGTAAGCGGAAATGAGTGAGCGCATCTCGTCAATATAAGGACGTAGCTTCGGTGCCTGGGCAAGCACGGTGGAATCAATGTTTTCAATTTCGAAGCCTGCCCGTCTCACCTTTTCACAGACCTTTTTTAAAAGCACAAGACTGTCTGCACCCTTGTAGGCAGGGTCCGTATCAGGAAAGAGCTTTCCTATATCTCCGAGTGCCGCCGCACCTAAAAGTGCATCGGAAATTGCGTGTAAGAGTACATCGGCATCGGAGTGACCTAAAAGACCCTTTTCGTGAGGAATTTCGACTCCGCCGATTATAAGAGGTCTGTCCTCTACAAGTTTGTGTACATCGTATCCGTGTCCTATTCGCATAAGCTTATCTCCTTTGCAGTTTCAATAAATTCTTCGTAGGAAACAAAGGTGTTGAGTATTTTTACAAGTGATGAGGTTGACAGCCTTTCCGGAAGGGCGAGTCTTTTCAGTAGCTCCTTCTTTTTGGCTTTGCTGTCAGGTTTTCCTGAAAATCCCCACTCGTAAAGGTCGATATTTGTGATAAGCCGTCTTTCGGTGCTGTCACTTTTTTCAGAAAGGACTCCTGCCTTCCTGAATGCCTCCTCAAGCACCGCCTCACTCATACCCTCAACGCCGAGTTTACCTTCCTTGCCGCCCTCAGTTTTGCGTTTTTCCTTGCCGTAAATATCGGGGATATAAACGTTTATTATCTTCTCCTTTTGTACGACAGAGGAAATAAAGTTGCGTATCATAAAGCCTGCCGAATCGCTGTCAGTAAGGACGATTATCCCCTTTTCTTTAGCAAGGCGTCTTAAAAGCTGCTGCTTTTCCTTATCCTTGAAAATACCGAAGCCGTCAGTTTTTATTACAAGTCCGTCAATCATATTCGACAGCTTTATTATGTCATATTTGCCCTCAACTATTACGGGCATTGAAAGCTTTATCATGCTTTTTCACCGCCCGAAACGATAAAGAGCCTTACCATAAGCTGTTCAAGCACCGTTGAAGCATTGTCTCTGCCGTTTTTGAGTTTTTTGTCCGCAGCAGCAAGCTCGTCAAGACACTTTCTCAATACGCTTATATCAAGCCTTGAAGCATCTTTTGCACCGTTTTTAAGCTTGAATACAAGCCTTCCGTAGCCGTAAGCATCGCCAAGCTCCTCTGCCGTTTTTCCGCAGGTCAGGGAAACCTTCGCACGGTACATATCTACATAGGTGCTGACTATAGAGCCGAGAATATATTCAGGCTCAACCCTCTGCTTTAAAAGGATATTGAGCACGTTGTAAGCCTTATCGAAATTCTTCTGAAGAAGGAACTTTGTAAGGTCATAGATTTTCGCCGCATCGCACTTGACGGCAAGGTCATCAATATGCTCTTTTGTGATTTCTCCTTCACCGACAAAGCTGCAAAGCTTATTGACCTCGTTGATAAGAGTGTTATAGTCGTCGCCTACAACACTTACAAGGTAGTTCGCCGCCTGAGGGGAAAGTACACAGCTCTGCTTTGCCGCCGAGGAAATAAGAGGCTTTATAAGATCATTACCCTGCCTTTTGTTAAGTACGCATACAGCTCCGTGCTTTCTGACAAGCTCGAGCACCTTCTTCGCCTTTTCGGGAGCAAAATCGCTGTTAGCCTGAAGAAAAACAAGAACGGTGCTTTCCGAGGGATTCTTAATATAATCACTGAAAAGCGCAAAGTCCGCATCGTTCATTCCTTCAATTTTCGCGTCTCTTACAAAAACGCATCTGCGTTCACTCATAAGAGGCAGCATTATCGCCGCATCAAAAACATCTCTGAAATCAAGATTTTTACCGTCAAATGCCTGATAATTAAAATCAAAGAAATCCTTATCTACTGCCTTCTCACATAAAAGGTCGGCATAGCTTTTTTTCAGGTAATCCTCGTCACCGTAAACCACATAAACGGGCAGAAATTCTCCTGCACGTATGTGTGCCTTGAACTCTTTTTCACCAAATTCCGCCATTACCGTAACCTCCTGAGCCGTATTTCAGATAATTATAACACATATATACTCTTCTTGCAAAGCTTCTTTTAAGAAAAACAGTTAAGTTTTTTCTGAAAATCACAAAAAAGTAAAGACCGATAAGAATAAAAGCAAGCGCATACTGCGGTGCATTTTCCCATTCAAGGGTAAGGAAAGCTTTTTCGGGACGGGAGAGCGCCCGGGCGACCGCAAGCACATATTCCGCAAGCAAATTGGCTATACGGGCCGTAGGATAAGCCAGAAAAGGCACAGAAAATAGCACGGCGTAAAGCCCGGCAAGCACAAGAATAGGCGTTACAACAAAAGAAACCAGCAGATTTGTAAGAGCCGTAACCGTTGATATACCACCGAATTCATATATAAGCAAAGGCATAGTAAACACCAACACGCTCATACTGATTGTAAAGCTTTCAAAGCATATGCGAAGAAGCCTTATCGGCACGGATTTTCTGTAGCCTTCATACCCGAAAAAGGAAGCCGTATTTTCAGTACAGGCCTTGCCGAGGGTAATAATAGCAAGAGTTGAAAGCACGGAAAGCTGAAAGGAAAGGCTCAGCACGCAGTAAGGATTGAAAAGAAGCATAACGAAAACCGCAAAGCCGATACTGTTCAGGCTGTCACTTTTGAGATTTACAAGGCAACCTACAATGTGCACCAGAGACATAAATCCGGCTCTTCTGACAGATTCACTCATACCTGCAAGAAACATAACAAAAAGCGTCACCGCAAATAAAAGTATATACCTGACTTTTGAAAATCTGCCGCCGTCAGGAAAAAGTGAGGCAATGAAAAACACCCATACGGACAGATGTAGCCCCGAAACCACCATAACGTGCGATATACCTGCTCTTCTTAACATTTCATCGGTTTCATTGCTGATATAATCCTTATATCCCGTAAGCACTGCTATGAGTATTCCTGCCACATCATCGGAAAATGCCTCGGATATTCTGTCGCTCACAAAGCTGCGCAAACGCTGGAAAAGATAGGCGACACCTCTTATTGAAGGCTCAGTCACAGCGAGATTTCTTACTCCGTAGGCTCCGAGCAATATATTCTCACCCCGGAAGTATCTTTCAATATCCTTCTCACCGCCGCCCGGCACATATACCGTACCCGTAAAGGATATACTGTTACCCGTTACAAGCATATCCGGGTCAATACTGTCCTTCGAAGGAGTAAAAGAAAGTCGCAGCTTTCCCCGTGTCTTTTTTTCGTTTACTGTTTCGAGCTTACAAACGGCATAATGTCTGTCTCTTCCGGTGGCTCTGTAAGGCATCTCGCAAACGGTAGCCTTTACGCTGACATTCTCACCTGTAAGGCTCTGCACCTCTGATCTTTGCGCATCTGAAATCAAAAACAAAAGGCACGATAAAGCCACCGTAATAAAAATCATCGGCAGAGCAAAATCGTGTCTCCTGATTATAACAAGTACAACAGCACAAAGAACCGATGTTATCATAAGAGTAAAGGCAACATCGGCACGTGCTGTAAAAAACAGTATGAATAAAACGATGCAGGCGGTAAAGCCCAAAGAAGCAAATGGGCGGTTCATTTTATATCAATCGTGGAAGAAAAGCGGAAGCTCCTCAAGGAAAATGATGTCATCTCGCTTTGCAGCATCGCCCTCTGCAAGAATAGCGGCCTTTGCAACAATGTTTGTATCAAACTTTTCAAGCAGCTTTTCGACAGCCAGGAGAGATTCGCCGGTGCTGATTACATCGTCGAGAATAACAACTCTTTTACCTGTGAGCTTTTTACCCTCAAGAGAGTCAAGGAAAAGAGTCTGCTCTTTGTCAGTTGTAATTGAACGCACATTTACGCTTACAGGGTCCTGCATATAAAGCTTTGCGCCCTTGCGGCAGATATAGTAAGGCTTACCGCTCTGTCTTGCCATTTCGTGAGCAAGAGGAATCGCCTTTGCCTCGGGAGCAACTATAGCGTCAAACTCGGGACACTTTTTGAGAAGCTCTGCAGCTGAAGCTACAGTCATTTCTACGTCACCGAAAATTACAAAGCCCGCAATATCAAGCTTATCATTAACCTTACAGATGGGCAAATCTCTTTCAAGACCTGCGATTTTCATTTTATAAAAGCTCATACTTTCTCCTCCGTTTCTCTAAAGGTCTTTATTTAATAAAGCCTACAAAGTATTTACCGATAAGATTCATAAAGATGTTATAAATAATCTTAAAGAATTCGGTTAAGCCAAGGCTGTCAAAAATTTCGATATGTTCGCTGTCCTTAATGTGTTCGGTGAATTCATCTTTTGATTCAATATCAACATAAGGTGTCGATGCGTCATATTCAACAGCTTCACCGTTAAGAAGTGTGAAATAAAATTCCTTTTCATTAACAGGTGTTACCGAACCGACAAGAACGTAAGAAATTCTTACTTCAACAACCGTAAGGCTTTCGGCAGGAACAGTTCCGTCAAAAGCGATTTCGATTGACTGTCCGGGAGCCATCTCCTTAAGAAGATAATCCTGGGGATTGAAGCTTATATCGATTCCGTTAACTGCAACGGAAGCAATCTGCATCGTCTTCTGTGCTGAAAGGTTTCTGATAATAAGCTTTGAATCCGTCGAATCAAGGTATCCGGGCTTTGATGAATCAAATTCGGCATAAACAGACTCGCATATATTTGTTGCCTCGTGGAACTGGGGATATTCAGCCCAGGTATGAACGTTTATCTTCTCCTCTGATTCGAGAAGCTTCTTCATAAGCGTCTTTGAATAATCGTCACTCAATGTCATACCGTGGAACAGACCGTCTACAAACCAGGTTGTTTCGGGAAGATATGCTGTAGTTGCATCAACATTCATCTTCGGTGAAAGATGATGATGAGAAGCATCGGCACAGTTCTTGCCGTTTGTCTGATAACCGTCATTGAATCTCTTACCGAAGGGAGCACAGGTTGCACCGCTTGAGGCATTAAGTGAAATAATAGCATCGGATTCATCCTGTGAGCCTACGACACTGGGAGCACCGTAGCCTGAAATGAGGTAGATATTTGCACCGTTTGCCCGGGCATCGTGTAAAAGTCCGGACATATTGGGAAGAATTTCGTAATGGAAACGGTCACTCTTTGCGATTACCTCGCTGTTGAAGAAGGATTCGGGTGCATCAAAGCTTCCCTTGACCTCTTCGTAATGCTCGGCAGGGATAAAGTCCCAGATACTGCCCCATCTGCCGAGAAGCTCGTAAAGATAAGGAGTAAGATGGTGAAGAAACTCGTCAAGGAAGCCGAATGCGTGAGCCTTCATAAGCCAGTCTATGTCCTCGTCAAGCATCATACCGTTCTGTATGAAAAGTAAAAGGGTTTCTTCGTCAAATTTTATCTGATCGGACATAATGTCATAAGCAAGAAGAGCACCGCCGATAGCAGGCACGGTAAGAACAGCGTTATTTACCTTACCCTTATGACCGTACAGTGAAAGATAGGTTGCACTTGTCTGTCCGCCGTGGCTGATAG
Source organism: Acutalibacteraceae bacterium (assembly GCA_045532935.1). Taxonomy (GTDB): domain Bacteria; phylum Bacillota; class Clostridia; order Oscillospirales; family Acutalibacteraceae; genus UBA6857. The sequence continues at coordinate 10,284 of JAZSGW010000004.1, read as the reverse complement.
CAAAGATATTTACCTTTTCTGCACCTGTATATTCGAGAACATCGTCAATATAAGCATCAAGGTCCTTTGCGCAGTCAACGGTGTTCTGTCTGAAGTCTGTCGAGAAGTTGAAGGTCCACTCCTCTGCCTTATCACCGAGATATTCCGATACATAGGGAATAATTGTTACTTCGTGAACGTGGGCACCGTTTTCGTTTTCATTAAGCCATGCTGTGCTGGTATGTTCAGCATCATAATAATAGCGGTAAAGCTGCTCAACGGGCTTACCGTTATCGTCATACTTCATAGCACCGTAAAGATTCACAAACTCTTCGCCAACATCGTCTGCAAGCATTTTTGCATCGCCCTGTGCAAGAGCTCCGATGTCGATACCGAGTTCAACGGATCTTACTGCAACTCTTTTAAGAATTTCGTTCACATCAACGCCCCACACGTGCTCTTTTTCACCGTCAGCGTTAAGCTTATACAGGCTCGAAGAGCTGTAACCGGGAACAACAACCAAAGGATAAACCTCTTTTTCCTCGGCTGCCGCTGAAGCCGGAGCGACGATTACAACGCTCATAAGAATAGCGAGTAAAACAGCAATTATCTTTTTCATAAAAATACCCTCCAAATAATATGTAACGAAACAATATTACAACAAATTTTAACACTTGTCAATGACAATTAACAAAACAGAAACACGTGTGAAGGTTCGGGGCGGCACTTTGGCTTTCCGCAAGGAAAAAGCCAAAGACACAGAGGAAATCCGCTTCCGAAGCAGCGAGGAAGCGGATTTCCTCTGTGTGACGCACCTGCGGTGCGTCTGCCGCCCCGCGTCCCGCCATTTCCCGGTTCATAAAAAAAGTATTATAATTCTCCCGACTGTTACGAAAAAGCACCCCGATACATACAAAGTTTTGCTTTTAAAATGCTTGACATATCTGATTATTTGTGCTTGAATATATTGTATAAACATTGTATAAACAATGAAAGGCGGTATATTTATGAAGAAAACAAACAAAATTTTAAGCGTTGTACTTTCACTCATACTGATTTTTTCAGTAGCTGTTATGGCACACGCTGAAGGAGAAACCTATGTCATCTCCTCACCCTACAGCGGAGTAATATGGGAAGGTGACGATGCCTGGGGCGCCTACAAGGGCAGCCTTCACTCACACTCAACCTACAGCGATGCCGATATTGACCTTGCAACAATGGTTAAGGAATACTACAATCAGGGCTACGACCTGCTTGCAAACTCCGATCACGGTATCACAGGTACCGAATGGAACAAAAAGCAGACCTGTCTTCCCCTTTACGCTTATCAGACACTTCTCGGTAACAAGGTTGAATCCCTTACAGACGAAGAATTCACAGGAATTACTACCGGTACATATCCCCTTTACGACGGCACAGTAAGAGGTAAAAAGATGACCTGCGTTGTCGGTGCTAATGAGCTTAACAACCTCACTCTCACCAAGTGCCACGTTAACGGCTTCTTCCTTCCTGCAGGTGTCGGTGACGGCTTCGGCGGTAAAGAAAACGGCCACGAGCTTGCAATCGCCTTCGTTGAGAAGAATGGCGGTCTTTCACACATCAACCACCCCGGTGACTTCCTGGAATCAAAAGATAACATCGATGCAGTAAGTGATCCCGAAAACGTAAAGTACTTCGGTGATATGCTTCTTAAATATGACAGCTGTCTCGGTATCGAGGTTTACAACGAAAATAACGGCGTTACTCCCTTCGACCGTATCCTCTGGGACAATCTCCTTATGTACTGCCTCCCCTACGGAAAGAATGTTTACGGCTTCAGTAACACCGATGCTCACAGAACAAGAGACATCGATACCTCCTTCAGCGTATTTATGATGCCTGAAAACACCGAGGACGGCGTTAAAGAGGCTATGGAAAAAGGCAGATTCTTCGCTGTTACAAGAATCGCAAAGGCAAATGACCTTATCGGTCCCGAAAAGGAAATCGATGCAAGAAATACCGAGCTTCCCTACCCCGTTTTCACAAAGGTAGAGGTTGACGGTCACACAGTAAACGTCACTGCCAAGGACGCAGCAACAATCCAGTGGATTGCTGACGGCAAGGTTATCGCTTCAGGCGATATTACAGACGGTGCTGCATCTCTCAACCTTGACGAAATCGAAGGTGCTGCAGACTTCAGCTACGTAAGAGCAGAGCTTTACGGTGAAGGCGGAGCTTGTCTGACTCAGGCACTCGTTATCGAAAAGGACGAGCATCTCGAGTATGCAGAAGAAACAGGCATCAACGCTGTTATCAGAAAGTTTATCTTCTTACTCAAGAGCTCTCTTGTATGGACAATCATTATCGAGCTCACAAGACTTTAATAGTTAATAAGCGGTAAGGAATGCGGGAAACCGTGTTCCTTACTTTTTTACTGTCACCTGCCACTCTTGTTCAGTTTTACCAAAAAAGCTGCAGTTTCAAAGCTGTAAGAAAAACGTAAAACAAGGTTTCTCACTCACCCCAAAGCTCCGCATCTATGTGCATATTATACAAAATAAAACTATTTTGTGGAAAACTATTGACTTTTTAAGCTAAATCGCATATAATTAAGGCACAACAAAAGAGAAGGGAGTGTTACCAATGTACTGTTTAATGTAAACCGTACGATTTGATAACATTACAGAAAAACTTGATTAATCCAGATGTATTATCAGAGTAAAAGCATTGTAGAGTTTTGCGATGTAAAATTATTAAGTAAGCTATCGGATCGATACGATCGACAATATATATGAGAAAATCCCTCGGAGCATAGAAAGCTCACGGGTTCTCCCTTGAAGATGTAAGGGAGATATGAAGAAAACAAAGGTATCCCGTAGCCAAAGGAGAAATTTCATAAAGGAGTACGGATAACGAAGAAGGCTTATCCGAGCCGAAGGAATCGGCATATGAATAATGGCTTCACAGAAATCATAAACGGGCAAAAGAACAACTTAACAGGGAAAGAAAACAAATAAATTAAATCTCACTCTCCCATAAGAAAACTTGCCAAAACAAAAAGTTTAATATAACTGATAAAGGTGAATAAGGGGATACAAAAAACTTAATATTAAATAAAAACAGAAAAGACATCTTATAACTATACAGCCGCCGACTTAAAAATCGGCGGTTCTTTTGTGCAAACTAAAATACAAATGCATACAACAGTAGGTAAATATAAAAATAAATGAAATGAAAATGAAAATGTAAATGAAATTGAAAATGAAATTGAAAATGAAAATGAAATAGCAAATCAAACGCTTTTTACCCTTCTTTATCACACACAAAAAACTGACGTCATAAAGCGATTGACAAGAAAAAGAATAAGCTGTATAATTATTCGGTAAAACACACATAAAGGAGAAGGATTATGTCAGCTAAAATTTTTGTTCTTAAGTATGTAGCTCAGTTAAAAGCATTGAATCCCAAATATGACAAATTCTATGAGCTTTCAAGTGAAGAACACCCTGTTATCTATCAGGACAGAGATAATCTCCGTCTTTCCTTTGCTTGTATTGCCGATACTCACCTTCCCAACCGTGAAAGTGCTTCAGTAAACCTTATGAATGTTTTTGACGACGCTGAAAGATCAGGCGCCTGCTACGACGCCCTTCTTATGGCAGGTGATATTGCCGACTACGGCTTCAAGTCCGAATACAAGCGATTCTTCGCCGTACTTGACAGCCAGAAGGTTATTTCAAATCTTCTTCTTACAATCGGAAATCACGATGCCAGAGCTATTTTCAAGCGTAACTCAAAAATCGTTATGAACAAGGTTGAAAAGTATCTCGGCATAAACGCAAATGGCAAAACCTATTATTCATATGACATCAAGGGCTACACCTTCATCGTTCTTTGTACGGAAAAAAGAATGCTCGAAAAGGCTTCGCTTACAAAAGAGCAGATTAATTTCCTCGATAAAGAGCTTGCCCGCGGCACAAAAGACGGTAAGCCCGTTTTCGTTATGTGCCATCAGGCATTCAAATTCACCCACGGTCTGCCCGAGGTATGGAAAACAGGCGATATGGGTGAGGAATCCGACGAAGTAAGAGCTGTTATGGAAAAATATAAGAACGTTTTCTTCATAAACGGTCACCTTCACGGCGGCATATTTGAAAAGACGATGGAAACTCTCAACGAAGAAAACAACGTATACTCCCTTTCCGTACCCGGCTACAGAAAGGAAAACAACTTCGGCATCACTGACTGCGGCACAGGCTACTACGCAGAGGTCTACGACGACAGAGTTGTTTTCACCGCCCGTAAGTTCATCAGCGGCGAGTACGTAGAGGGCGATTATACAAAATTTGAAATAAATCTCATTTAAAGGAGTCAACAATGAAATCAGATGTAATTATTATCGGCGCAGGACCCGGAGGAATTTTCGCGGCATATGAGCTTATCAAGCTCAACCCGAAGCTTAAGGTAACCGTATTCGAGGCAGGACATTCACTCGAAAAGCGTAAGTGCCCCATTGACGGCGAAAAAATCAAAACCTGCATAGGCTGCAAGACCTGCAGTATTATGAGTGGATTCGGCGGTGCAGGCGCATTTTCCGACGGCAAGTACAACATCACCAACGACTTCGGCGGTACTTTGTATCAGTATGTAGGAAAAAAGCACGCTCTTGAGCTTATGCACTATGTTGACGAAATCAACCTCAAGCACGGCGGTGAGGGCACAAAGCTCTACTCAACAGCAGGCTCACGCTTCAAGACCGAATGTATACAGAATGATCTCCATCTTCTTGATGCTTCGGTGCGCCATCTCGGCACTGACATCAACTACATCGTTCTGGAAAATATCTACAATTATCTTAAAGATAAGGTGGATTTCCGCTTTGACACCCCCGTTGTGTCCGTATCTATAGAGGACGGGGTTTACTGTGTAAACACAGCAGACGGCTCTTATAAATGTGACAAGTGCATCATCTCTGTCGGCAGAAGCGGAAGCAAGTGGATGGAATCGGTCTGCCGCGACCTTGGGGTCGAAACAAGCTCTAACCGTGTTGATATTGGCGTAAGAGTCGAGCTTCCCGCTGCAGTTTTCGCCCACCTTACAGACGAGCTTTACGAAAGCAAGATTGTTTACCGCACAGCAAAGTACGGCGACAAGGTGCGCACCTTCTGTATGAATCCCAAGGGCTCCGTCGTAAACGAAAACACCAACGGCATCATTACCGTAAACGGACACAGCTACGAAGACCCTGCAAAGCAGACGGACAACACCAACTTTGCCCTTCTCGTTGCAAAGCATTTTTCAGAACCCTTCAAGGACTCAAACGGCTACGGCGAATCAATCGCACGCTTAAGCAATATGCTCGGCGGCGGTGTAATCGTCCAGCGCTTCGGTGACCTTATAAGAGGCCGCCGCTCCACCCCGAACCGCATCGAGGAAGCCTTTATCACCCCCACCCTTAACGCAACTCCCGGTGATCTGAGCCTTGTTCTTCCTAAGAGAATCCTCGACGGCATTATCGAAATGATCTACGCTCTCGATAAAGTCGCACCCGGTACGGCAAACGAGGACACCCTTCTTTACGGTGTAGAGGTCAAGTTCTATAATATGGAGGTCGAGGTTGATAAAAACCTCGAGTCAAGACACAAGGGACTTTACATCATCGGTGACGGTAGCGGCATCACCCACTCACTCTCCCACGCATCTGCAAGCGGTGTTCACGTTGCAAGAAACATTGCGGGAAAGGGATAAAATTGAAGAAAAACGATATTCGCTACAGACTCGCCACAACCGATGATGCCCAAGAAATCTCCGCTCTTATGGAAGAGGTTTACAACCGTCTCGAAAACAAAAGCACATATGTATGCGACAGCATCGAATATATAAGAGACTGTCTTTCAGGAAAGGGCTTCGGTGTTGTTGCAACCGACAGTCAGGGTAAGATTATCGGCAGCTTTATTATGCGCTATCCCGGTTATTCCGAAGACAATCTCGGAAGGGATATAGGTCTTTCAGAAGACAAGCTCCCGAGTGTGGTGCACATGGAATCCGCAGTAGTGCTTCCCGAGTACAGAGGTAACGGCATACAGCAGAAGATGCTTCTTTACGCAGAAGAATTAATCGACACAGACAAGTACAGATACTTTATGTCGACAGTATCCCCCGATAACCCTGCGAGCTTCCGCTCCCTTGAAAAAATGGGATACAGACACATTCTTACAAAGGAAAAATACGGCGGTCTTACCCGAAGGATTTACCTTAAAGAAACAGAATAATACGCTTGATTTACAACTAAAGCACAAGGGACTGTTCACAACGAACAGTCCTTTTTGGTTGTGCAGCTACAAGGGACGACACGCAGAATCCCTTACGAAACAATAACAGAGAATTAATATAATCAGAACGAAGCAACCCTTTATTCTGCACTTTACATTTTAATTGTGCATTGTGAATTGTGAATTGCCTCACAAATCTCCCTGACCACAGGTGCACAGTCCGTATTTCCCCCTGCTCCGTCTTCGTTCATCACCACAACAACATACTGCGGCTCATCATAGGGGTAAAAGCCTGCAAACCAGGTGCGGTATATTTCCTCTCCGTCCTCACCGTAAACGCCGCTTTCGGCTGTACCTGTTTTACCTGCAATACTTACTCTTTCACTTCTTGCTCCGGTGGCAATCCCCTTTTCCGTCACATCGAAAAGCAGCTGCCGCATTTTTTCTACGGTGCTTTCACTTAAAAGTCGGTTGCTTCTGCCCGGGCTTTCTTTTTTTATATTCCCGTCGGCATCGCAGAAACCGTAAATCAGTCCCGGCTCACTCTCAAAGCCTGTGGCTATAGTACAGTATGCCTTCGCAATCTGTAAGGGTGTTACAAGCAGGTCCCCCTGACCAAAGGAAAAGTTAGCTCTGCCCGCGTCTATAGAAAGCCCGATTTCATCGGGGAGAAGTCCCGACTGCGAGACTATATCCTCACAAAGCGTGATGCTCCTTCCGAAGCCAAGGTCACGGCAGAAATTGAGAAGTCCCTCTCTGTCGAGCATATCGGCAAGGTTTATGAACCATAGGTTGCAGGATTTCTGAAGTGCTCCCGACATATCGAGCTCACCGTGAGCCTTTCCGCCGGGACAGGAAAACTCTTTATCGCCTACGCTTACAGTACCCGTACATTCATAGGTGAGATTCTCGCTTATTCCGCTTTCGAGGGCATAGGCGGCTATTACGCTTTTAAAAACCGAGCCTGCGCTGTAGCTTTCAAGAGCCTTATTGACAAGAGGCGAATTTTCCTTATCAAGATAAGCTTCCACATTATTACGGTCAAAGGTCGGCACGCTTGCAAGAGACAGAATCTCCTGGGTTTCTGCGTCCATTACTATTGCACAGCCGCTCTCGATGTTGCTTTCCTTCAGGGCAGTTTCTGTAATTTGCTGTATATTCTTATCAAGGGTCAGCACCACACCGCCCTTTGAAGAAAAATTTTCGTCCTTCACGGTTTTATCCATACCTGCAAGGACCCTTCCGAGAGCGTCAACCTCAAAGGAGACCGAAAGCTTACCCGAATGCTCCGAAAGAAGCTTATCATAAGCCTTCTCAACTCCCGAAACACCCTTTGACGAGTAGTCGGTGTAGCCTACGGTATGGCAGGCAAGACTGCCTTCATAATATCTTATCGGCACACGGAAGGTCCTTACAAGGTCGCTGTTTAATTCACTTCTGACCGCGGCTACAAAAGGATAGCCCTTTTCTATTTTCTCCTGCAGTCCTTCACCGTAAAACACACTTTCGAGCTGATTTTTTGCCGTAGCAACAGGAGTCACCGCCGCTACAAGTCTCTCGCTCTCGTCTACAAGGAGCTCACCGTTTCTGTCGTAAATCTTTCCTCTCGATGTGCCGACCACTACCGTCCTTGTCGCCTGACTTTCCCCTGCCGTGGCATAGGTGCTGAAATTAATGTATACGATTCTGACAAGAATTGCCATAAAACAAGCGGTAAACAGCATATAAAGAGAAAGGATTCTTTTTGAAGTTTGTACCATTTTAATCACCTGTTTTATTATTTCCTGCCCTGCCTTCAAATATCGACAGCAAAATATTTTCCAATATTTTATACTATTTTTGAAAAAGTACTTGATTTTTTGAAAAATCTTGGTAAAATAATAATTAGCACTCGGCACTCGAGAGTGCTAAAATTAACAAATAACAACTAAAATATATTTATCCAAGGAGGAATTAATTATGACTATCAAACCCCTTTTTGACAGAGTTGTTCTTAAAGCTACCGAAATCGAGGAAACAACAGCAAGCGGTTTCATTCTCACAGCTGCTTCACAGGAGAAGCCCCAGTTTTCAGAGGTTGTTGCAGTTGGCCCCGGCGGACTCGTTGACGGTAAGGAAGTTACAATGAATGTCAAGGTCGGCGATAAGGTAATCACCGGCAAATATTCAGGCACAGAAGTTAAAATCGACGGCGAGGAATACACCATCGTACGTCAGAACGATATTCTCGCTGTTGTAGAATAATAACAGCAAAGCAAAAGTCACTTTACGGAGGTAATATATTATTATGGCTAAACAGATTATTTTCGGCGAAGACGCCAGAAAAGCACTTCAGGGCGGTATCGACAAGCTTGCAGATACCGTTAAAATCACCCTCGGTCCCAAGGGCAGAAACGTTGTAATCGACAAAAAGTACGGCGCTCCCCTTATCACAAACGACGGTGTTACAATCGCAAAGGAAATCGAGCTTGAGGACGCATTCGAGAATATGGGCGCCCAGCTTATCAAAGAAGTTGCAACAAAGACAAACGACGTTGCAGGTGACGGTACAACAACCGCTACTCTTCTTGCACAGGCTCTTGTACGTGAAGGTATGAAAAACGTCGCTGCAGGTGCAAATCCCATGGTAGTAAAGAAGGGCATCAAAAAGGCAGTAGATGCTGCTGTTGAAGCTGTAAAGGCTAACTCAAGCCCCGTTACAACCTTTGACGACATCGCAAGAATCGCAACCGTTTCTTCCGCAGACGAAGCAATCGGTACACTTATTGCAGAAGCAATGGAAATCGTTACAACAGACGGTGTTATCACCGTTGAGGAATCAAAGACTGCAGAGACAATGAAGGAAGTTGTTGAAGGTATGCAGTTTGACCGTGGCTACATCTCACCCTATATGGCTACAGACCTCGACAAGATGGAAGCTGTTATCGACGATGCAGCTATCCTCATCACAGATAAGAAAATCTCCAATATTCAGGAGGTTCTCCCCCTTCTCGAGCAGGTACTCAAGATGGGCAGAAAGCTCGTTATCATCGCTGAAGATGTTGAAGGCGAAGCTCTCGCTACTCTCCTTGTCAACAAGCTTCGGGGCACCTTCACCTGTGTTGCAGTAAAGGCTCCCGGCTTCGGTGACAGAAGAAAGGATATGCTTCAGGATATTGCAACTCTTACAGGCGGTCAGGTTATCACATCAGACCTCGGTCTTGAGCTTCAGACAGCTACACCTGATATGCTCGGCTCCGCCCGTCAGGTTAAGATTACAAAGGAAAACACCACCATCGTTGACGGTGCTGGTGACAAGGAGCAGATCAAGGCTCGTGTAAATCAGATCAAGGCACAGATTGAAGCTTCCACATCAGAATTTGATACAGAAAAGCTTCAGGAGAGACTCGCAAAGCTCGCAGGCGGGGTTGCAGTTATCAAGGTAGGTGCTGCTACAGAAACCGAAATGAAGGAAAAGAAACTTCGCATTGACGATGCTCTTGCCGCAACAAAGGCAGCTGTCGAGGAAGGCTCTGTTGCCGGCGGCGGTGTTGCACTTCTCAACGCTGTTCCCGCAGTTTCAGCTCTTCTTGAAAGCACAGATGATCCCGACGAAAAGACAGGTGTTCGCATCGTTCTCAAGGCTCTCGAAGAGCCCGTACGTCAGATTGCAAGAAACGCAGGTCTTGAAGGCTCGGTTATCGTAAACGAAATCATCTCAAGCGGCAAGGTAGGCTACGGCTTCGACTTTGCAAAGGAGCAGTATGTAAATATGGCTGAAGCAGGCATTCTCGACCCGACAAAGGTTACCCGTTCAGCTCTTCAGAATGCTTCTTCCGTTGCCGCAATGGTGCTTACAACAGAGTCACTTATCGCTGATATTCCCGACCCCGCAGCAGATGCAGCTGCAGCAGCGGCTATGGCTCAGGGCGGCGGAATGTATTAAGCAAAGCTACGCTTTGCAATGCAAAGTGCAAAGTGCAAAATGCAAAATGACTTAAAAAAATCACCCCTTGACAACGAAAGTCGAGGGGTGTATAATATAGCCAAGAGGTAACCGATTAAAGCGGTTAGC
>JAZSGW010000047.1:0-2366 GCA_045532935.1 Acutalibacteraceae bacterium | reverse complement strand
GATAAGGTCAGTTGCATCAAAACCTGTGGGGATTGTGCGGATAACATTATCGAGGTCAAGATATTCTGCAACCTCATTTTTATCGAGCATATAACTGATGTTACCGCCGTTTCTTTCGTCCCAGCCGAGACGGTACATATTGGCGGTGGTCTTTTTCATTTCTTCCACAAAGGGAGCAGTCAATATATCTTTCATACTCTTTTCACCAGTACTTCCTCTTCATATTTTCTAACTTCGCTGAGATAATCCGCAGGTACATTTTCTCTTTCGAGATACTCTCTCCACACATCGCCGAAGGGTGCAGTTTTCATCTCCTCCTGAAGATACATTATCTCGGTAAAGTTGCTTTCATACTGTAGCTTTTTCATTCTTTCATCGGGCTGTAAAAGTGCAAAGAGAAGTGCCTTCTGCACGCTTCTGACACCCGTTACCCAAGCGGCTATACGGTTAATTGATGCATCAAAATAGTCTGTCGCAATGAACACTCTGTCAAGAGAATTGTTTCTTACGATTTCCTTTGCGATTTCTTTTGTTTCATCATCAAAGATTACAACATGGTCGCTGTCCCAACGGACTGCTCTTGTTACATGAAGGGCAATCTTTTCGTTAAAGAGAAGAAGTGATGAAATCTTGTCGCTTACCATTTCTGTCGGGTGGTAATGACCGTTATCCATAAGAGGTGTGATACCCTTGTAATCGGAGTATGAAAGGCAGAATTCAGCCGAGCCAACAGTATAACTTTCCAATCCAATACCGAAAACCTTTGATTCGAGAGTTACATAAACCTTTTCTTTATTATAAGGTGTGTCGAGAATTTCATCAAGACTTTTTTTGAATCTTGCTCTCGGTAAAAGTCTGTCAGCAGGTATATCCTTGTAGCCATCGGGAATCCATATATTCATTACACAGGGTACACCTGTTTCTTCTGCAAAATATTCTGCAATTTTAAGGCAGGCTTTTCCGTGATTGACCCAATATGTACGCACTTCTTCGTCGGGAGAAGAAAGGGTGAGATTATCTTTTACCATAGGATGCGAGAAAAAAGTGGGGTTAAAGTCGATGCCCATATTCCTCTCTTTGGCAAAGTCCACCCATTTTTTAAAGTGCTTTGGCTCGATTTTGTCTCTGCCTACAGTTTCACCCTCTTCAAAGATAGCATATGAAGCGTGAAGATTCAGCTTCTTTTTACCCGGCATAAGTGAAAACGCTTTGTCATAGTCAGCCATAAGCTCAGAGGGTGTGCTTGCCTTTCCGGGATAGTTGCCCGTGGTCTGAATACCGCCTGAAAGAGCCTCCTTGCTATCAAAGCCTATTACATCGTCGCCCTGCCAGCAGTGTACTGAAACGCAGACATCTTTCAATGTTTCAAGTGCTTTTTCAGTATCTATACCGTACTTTGCATATATTTCTTTTGCTTCGCTGTATCTGCTCATCAGTTTGCCTCCTTAATGTCAAAAGTTGCTTTTATTATCTCTCTCGCTTCGGTGAGAGAGATTTTTTTATCATACATAATCTGCGAAAGCAGATTGCCCGTTGCCGTGGCCTCCATAAGTCCCGTAAAAACCTTTTTGCCCGTATACTCTGCCGTAAGCTTATTTAGATATTTGTCCTTGCTTCCGCCGCCGACAATATGAATTGCCTTGATTTCCTTACCGCTGATGCTCTCGATTTCCTCTACAGCTTTTCTGTAGGAATCTGCAAGTGAATGGTAAACACTTGAAAGTACGTCAGCAAGGGGCAAATCAGGCTTTCCGAGATAGCTTTTTACAGCCTCAATCATATTTTCGGGAGCAACAAACTCAGGTGCGTTGGGGTTAATCTTTTCGGTGAATGTACTTCCTGCCGCAAGGTTCATCATTTCATCATAGGTAAGCTCCTTGTTTATGTTTCTGCGGATATTCTGAAACAGCCACATACCCATAATGTTTTTAAGAAAACGGAAGCGATATTCAATTCCTCCCTCATTGGTAAAGTTAGCTTCAAGTGCCTTTTCGGTGAGTACGGGAACAGGATTTTCCGTACCTATGAGGCTCCAGGTGCCTGATGAAATATATACACTTTCACCGTCAACGGGGCAAGCCGCAACAGCAGAAGCCGTATCGTGTGACGGGCAAAGAATAACCGTACTGTCAAATCCGATTTCAGCTTTAACTTCATCTGTGAAATTGCCAACGACTGTGCCGGGGAGAGAAAGCTCGCAGAAAATGCCTTCAGGTAAGTCGAGCTTATCAAGAATATATTTATCCCACTGCTTACTTTCAGCATTTACAAGGTTAGCTGTAGTTGCGTTGGTGTATTCGTTTCTGATTTGTCCCGTCAGCTTAAAGGAAAGATACTCAGGCATCATAAGAAAATGCTTTGCCTTT
>JAZSGW010000052.1:0-17840 GCA_045532935.1 Acutalibacteraceae bacterium | reverse complement strand
GGAAAGAACAGGGACCCCCGCCAGTCATTGGACGGCGCGGTTCTTTTATATTACCATTCTTGGTCATCATACGGTGTATTGTAACAGTAAATTCATCTTTTAAAGGGCACAGAAATGTGTCAGTGATTCTGACACCATCTATAGCAAGAAAACATCTACTTCCTGGATCTATTATCGGCAATGGCTCCTTTACAACATGTAAGGTATTATACTTTATTGCATGGGTTCTGTCGTATGCAAATTCATTTTCTGGTTCGGTTTCCAGAACTTTATTATATATTGCAAGTGCAGCTTGAAAGTCCTTTTCCTGTTCTAACATTTGAGCTCTTCTTATTAAAGCATCTATATTTATTTTCCTTAAAACAAAAAACAGGTGTCCCCTTTCGAAAACACCTGCTGTAACTTTAAGCTAAATTATTTAACCATTGAAGCGATTTCTGCTGCGAAATCGTCAACCTTCTTTTCAATGCCTTCGCCCTTTGCGAAACGTACGAAGCTCTTAATCTTGATGTCTGCGCCGAGAGCCTTTGCTACTGAATTGATGTAGCCGTTAACGTCACCTTCGAAGAGGTCTGAACGTACGAATGCCTGCTCAAGAAGGCAGATTTCCTTAATCTGCTTTGCAAGACGACCCTGAACAAGACCAACGAAGATCTTGTTGTCAGCGATTTCAGCCTTATGTGAAATTGCGATTTCAGCAAGAGTAGCCATAGCTTCCTTGGAGATAAAGTTGGGGAAGTTCTTTCTCTGCTTCTGATCAAGACCCTTGTAGATTTCTGAGTCTTCATCGCTCCACTTCTTTGTGGAAATAGCTTCTTCAATAATCATATTGAGAATGGGAACGGGAAGTGATTCGGGCTTGTTAAGAGCGCTGTCGATTGTGATTGACTTCATCTTAGCAAGTTCTTCATCAGAGATATCAGCCTTACCGAGGTACTCGGGGCTCATAGCAGCGATCTGCATAGCAACGTTCTTACCCATAGCAACGAATTCATCGTTAGCTGCTGTTGCATCGTCAACATCAAATGCAACGAGAACACCAACTGAACCACCTGCATGGATATATGAAGTTGTGTGACCTTCGAGAAGAGCAAATCTGCGGACCTTCATGTTTTCACGAAGAGCAAGGAATACTTCCTGAACTTCCTGTTCAACTGTCATATCTGAATCAACTGCCTTTGTTGCAAGAAGAGCTTCAAGGTCAGCGGGCTTTGCAGCAACAACAGTCTTAACAACCTTTGCAGCAAGGTTTACAAAGGGAGCACCCTTAGCAACGAAGTCAGTTTCGCAGTTGATTTCAACGAGAGCACCTGCAGTTGCGTCATTGTAAGCTGCAACTACGCCTTCAGCAGCAACACGGCTTGCCTTCTTAGCAGCGGAAGCAAGACCCTTTTCTCTAAGAATATCAATAGCCTTTTCAATATCGCCGTCGGTTTCAACAAGAGCTTTCTTGCAATCCATCATACCAACGCCTGTCTTCTCACGAAGAGCCTGTACGTCTTTAGCTGTAAATGCCATAATAAATTCCTCCTAAAAATAAGTATTATTTTAAAGAAACCCCGTCAATGAAATATAACGGGGTTGAAATCAAAATTATTCAGCAGCTTCTTCTGCAGCTTCTACTGCGGGAGCGTTTGATTCGCCCTGTCTGCCTTCGATGATAGCGTCAGCCATTGCACCTGCGATAAGTCTTACAGCTCTGATAGCGTCGTCGTTACCGGGGATAACAAAGTCAACTTCATCGGGATCACAGTTTGTGTCAACGATAGCTACGATGGGGATACCGAGCTTGTGAGCTTCTGCAACTGCGATTCTTTCTTTTCTGGGGTCAACGATGAAGAGTGCAGCGGGCTGCTTCTTCATTTCTGTGATACCGCCCATGAACTTTTCAAGCTTTTCGATTTCAAGGTTAAGCTTGATAACTTCCTTCTTGGGAAGAAGAGCAAATGTGCCGTCCTGCTCCATAGCCTTAAGCTGAGCAAGTCTCTTGATTCTCTTCTGGATTGTCTGGAAGTTGGTGAGCATACCGCCGAGCCAACGTGCGTTAACGAAGGGCATACCGCAACGGATTGCTTCTTCCTTGATTGAATCCATAGCCTGCTTCTTTGTGCCTACGAAAAGAACTTCACCGCCGTTCATTGATACTTCACGAATGAAGGAATAAGCTTCTTCAAGCTTCTTCACAGTCTTCTGAAGGTCGATGATGTAAATTCCGTTTCTTTCAGCGAAGATATATTCGCTCATTTTGGGGTTCCAGCGTCTTGTCTGATGACCGAAGTGTACACCGGCTTCAAGAAGCTGCTTCATTGATACTACTGACATATTAATGTCCTCCTTAATGTTTTTTAACCACCGCAGGTTCAGAAGTATGCGGCACTCCGAACGGAGCGAAACGGGCATACCAATCCCCTTGCGTGCGTTATCTGCGATAGTATATCACAAGAAACTGCAAAATGCAAGGGGTATCGGTGAATTTTTTTGAAATTTTATGTATATTTCTTTCCAACAGAAATTATTTTTTCTTGAAAATACTTCTTTGTTTTGCTATTATTCTCGCTCTTGCTTCGGCTTCTATATCAAAGTCAAAAGTATAGATGCTGCCGTCAAATGTAAGCACACTTCCCTCTTTAGTACCTTCGGGTAAAAGTGAAAGAGGTACGTTTTCGTGTGACATATCCTCTTTTTCAAGCACGGCAAAGCCTTCTTCGATTCTGTCAACTGTAAGTTTCATCACTTCTTAGTCCTTTCATAGCCATAGGTATCAAGGCGGTAAACTATACTGCCGCATTCATCGGTACGAAGATAATCTATACTGTTTGTTTCAAGGTAAGAGATAGTCTCTTCGTGAGGATGTCCGTAGGAGTTGTCCTTACCACAGGAAATTAGCGCGACCTCGGGATTTACAGCTTTAAGAAAATCATTGTAAATGGAAGTGCGGCTTCCGTGATGTCCCATAACAAGAATTTCACTTTCAAAATCTGTATTGACATTGTATACACTTTTCAGCTCTTTGATTTCTGCATCACCGAGAATCATTACATTGGTTTCACCGTAAGAAACTCTGCAGATTGCCGACATATTGTTAAGATCGTCAAACTGCTCTACAGGGCCAAGAATTTCCATTGTTACTCCGCCAAGGCTGTAAACATCGCCTTTTTCACAGTATGATGCGGAGATTCCGTTATTCGCTATAGAATCAAGGAAGCGCTCGTAAACCTTCGTTGCAGGAAGATTTTCCTCATCAATCTCGGGCATAAGCACCTCACCTACTTTAAAAGTATCAAGAACCTTCGGCAAGCCGCCAATATGATCGGAATGAGGGTGAGATGCCAGAACATAATTAAGCTGTGTTATTCCGCAGGAGTTGATATAATCGGCAACAGTCTGCGCATAATCGAGCTCACCTGCATCGATAAGGATAGCTTCGTTACCCTTCTGAATAAGAGTTGATGAGCCCTGTCCGACATCGATTATATGAAGATAAATCTCACCACCAGATACAGGATTCATATTTTCAGGTAAAACGTCCTTTTCCTGCATAAACGCAATAAGCGCCATTATCAGTCCTATCATAGCAACTGCAATAGCTTTCAGCTTCATATTATCTCCTCCTCTTTTCAATTTTTTTGCCGCCTTTGGGATTTCTGCTTATATTGGCGGCACCTGATGACTTCGGATAATCAACGAGACACTTTTCTCCCTTTCCGATAAGATCATATCTACCCGCTTTTTTCAGTGCCTTGATAATAATATCACGGTTTTTGGGATTATAATACTGCAGAAGAGCTCTCTGCATAGCCTTTTCCTCCGGAGTTTTTGCAGAGTAGACTTCCTTCATCGTATAAGGATCGAGTCCCGTATAAAACATACAGGTAGAAACCGTACCCGGTGTGGGGTAAAAATCCTGCACCTGCTCGGGACGGATATTTCTCTTTTTAAGAAAAAGTGCAAGTTCAATCGCCTCCTCGAGTCTTGACCCCGGGTGAGAAGACATAAGATAAGGCACAAGATACTGCTCCTTACCGGCACTTTTGCTCAGTTCAAAATAACGTTTTGAAAAGTTGACATAAGTATCAATATAAGGCTTTCCCATTTTTTCAAGAACCATAGCCGAACAATGCTCGGGAGCAACCTTGAGCTGTCCGCTGACATGATAACGGATAAGCTCCTTAAAAAAGGTTTCGTTTTCGTCACGCAGCATATAGTCATAGCGTATACCTGAACGGATAAAAACCTTCTTAACCTTATCAATGCTTCTGACACTCCGTAAAATATCGATGTACTCGCTGTGATCTGCCTTAAGTGCAGGGCAAACCTTCGGTGCGAGGCATTTTTTGCCCTTACACAAGCCGAGCTCCTTCTGCTTTTCACAGGAGGGCTGTCTGAAATTGGCGGTAGGTCCGCCTATATCGTGAATATATCCCTTGAAATCAGGGAAGGTTGTAAGAAATTTAACTTCATTAACGATTGATTCTTTGCTTCTCGAGGTAACATATCTGCCCTGATGAAGCGCTATAGAGCAGAAATTACAGCCACCGAAGCAACCACGGTTATGAATAACCGAAAATCTTACCTCTTCAATTCCCGGCACACCGCCAAGAGCTTCATAAGAAGGGTGATAAGTACGCATGTAGGGTAAAGCGTAAACCTCGTCAAGCTCCTGTGTTGTAAGCGGAGGCATAGGAGGATTCTGCACCAGCATTTTATTGCCGTGACGTTGTTTTACTATTTTACCTCTTATGTGATCCTGCTCGTCCTGCTGAATTCGGCAGGAAACCGCATACTCCTTTTTATTCTTTACTACGTTCTCGTAGGAAGGACATTCAGCACCTGTAAGAGGAGTCTCTGTTACATCACAGACATAACAAGTACCTCTTATGTCACGAAGCTGTGATACTGCTTCACCGTTACGGAGTCTTTCGGCAATCTCAACGGTCTGTTTTTCGCCCATACCGTAAGATATAAGATCAGCCTGGGCGTCAAAAATTATCGAACGGCGGATTTTATCGTCCCAGTAATCATAGTGAGCAAAGCGTCGCAGTGACGCTTCAAGTCCACCTATGATTATAGGAATATCACCGTAAGCCTCACGGATTCGGTTGCAGTAGACGATAACCGCACGGTCAGGTCTTGCGCCTGCCTTACCGCCCGGAGTATACGCATCATCACTGCGCTTCTTTTTTGCGGCTGTGTAGTGCGCAACCATAGAATCGATATTACCCGATGAAACGAAAAAGCCGAGCCTTGGTCTTCCGTATTCAGTAAAAGCATCAGCACTACGCCAATCCGGTTGAGAAATTATACCCACGGTAAAACCGTTATTTTCAAGTACACGTGAAATTATGGCAGGTCCGAAGGACGGGTGATCAACATAGGCATCACCTATTACATAAACGAAATCAACCTCGTCCCACCCTCTTTCAAGGGCCTCCTGTCTGTTTATAGGTAAAAAATTATTCAAAGCTGTAACTCCTTTTAATCTGAAAGGACGTCGAAATCCTCGCTTATATCAGCACCGCTCGCTTTCATCTCAAGGAACTGTGCCCTCGTGATAAGCACCTTTCGGGGCTTATTGCCTTCGGCAGGGCTTACATAACCGAGCTGCTCAAGTTGATCCATAATTCTTGCCGCTCTGGCATAACCTACAGAAAGCTTACGCTGAATTACGGTAGTTGATGCTGAATTAAGCTCTGTAACAACGTTCATCGCCTCTTCAATCAATGCGTCAAGCTGACTTTCCTCTCCGTCAGCACCCACAGAAGCACCGCCGCCCTTTTTCTTTTCAGCACTTGCGTTTCTCTCAATTTCCTGCATAATTTCATCGTCATAGGAAACAGTGCCCTGATTTTTAATAAAGGAAACGATTTTCTCAATTTCACCGTCGGAAAGGTATGCACCCTGAATTCTCACGGGTTTAGAGACACCCACAGGATTAAAGAGCATATCGCCGTTACCGAGAAGCTTTTCAGCACCGACGGAATCGAGAATTGTTCGTGAGTCAACCTGCGAAGAAACAGCAAGTGAAAGACGTGAGGGTATATTCGCTTTGATAATACCCGTAATAACGTCAACAGAGGGACGCTGTGTAGCAACAACAAGGTGCATACCTGCGGCTCTCGCCTTCTGTGCAAGTCGGCAGATTGAGTCTTCAACCTCCTTGGGTGAAACCATCATAAGATCATTAAGCTCGTCAATAAATATAACAACCTGCGGCATAAAAGGAAGCTCGGGGTGATCTTTGATATAATTATTATAGGATTTAATGTCACGCACACCGCAAGTTGAAAAGCTCTTATAACGTGAATCCATTTCACCTACCGCCCATGCAAGGGAACCTGCAGCCTTTCTTGCATCAGTGATAACGGGAACAAGAAGGTGCGGTATACCGTTATAAACGCTGAATTCAACCTGTTTCGGGTCAATCATAAGAAGCTTTACCTGATCGGGTGTTGCATTGTAAAGCACACTTGCAATCATACAGTTAAGACATACAGATTTACCTGAACCGGTAGTACCTGCAATAAGAAGATGAGGCATCTTAGCAAGGTCGGTGCAGCGTATGTTACCTGCAATATCCTTACCGAGAGCTACTGTAAGCAGCTTTTCCTGACTTTCTCTGTATTCATCGGAGGAAATAATCTCACGCAAAGTTACCATTGAGCTCTTCTTATTGGGAACCTCAATACCGACAGCAGCCTTATTAGGAATAGGTGCTTCAATACGAACGTCTGTAGAAGCAAGGCCAAGGGCAATATCATCGGCAAGACTTGTAATACGGCTTATCTTGACACCGGGTGCAGGTGAAAGCTCATAACGTGTAACAGAAGGACCTCTCGATGCTCCGATAAGCGTGGTTTCAACTCCGAAACTCTTGAGTATGTCAACAAGCTTTTTAGCCGTGGTACGCATCTCGGTTTCGCTGTCAAAATCAGCGCCGAAGGTAGGCTTATTAAGAAACTCAATACTCGGAAGCTTGTAAGTTTTCCTGGGTTTACGGGGCTCTGTATAATTTTTAACAGCCGTTTTGCTTTTTTCAATTTTTGTTTCGGCATCTCTGACTGCCTCACTTACAACCGCTTTATCACTTTCAGATATTGTTTCCTCGGGTTTTACTGTCTCTGCGGTCGGCTCATCACCGGGAAGCTCATAGGGATATACATCATCATCGGGAACATCAATTTCTTCATAAACCTCGGGAGCTTTGGCTTCGGGAGACTTAACAGTTTTTGACGGACCTCTGCCAAAGGAAATGAGATCTTCACCGAAAGCGGTACTTCTCGGAGCAGAAGAAACTTGTTCACCAACAGAAGCTTCAGGTGTCTCTGCGCGTGAAGGGCTGTCAGGATATGTGAAAACTCCGTTTTGCGGAAAGGTGTGCTTTTTTGGAGATGCGAAGGTAACTTTATCCTTATTTATAGGGTCGTATTCGATTTCCGTGCTGTCAAAGTCAAAAGCATCAGACTTACTGACAGGTGCAGGAGTTTCTGCTACAGTCTCTGCAACGTCACTGCTTACAGCACCGGTAAAGAAACAAGCATCGTCTTCGCCTTCATCAGTTGCAGGCTCCTCGTGCTGTGCCTCTTCGGCAATCCTCTGAGCCTCTGCCTCCTGCCTTTCAAGCTCAAGCTGTCGTCTGGCGAGCTTTTCTTCCTGCCTTTCACGCTTTCTCTCCTCGGAGCGTTCTTTTCTGTGAGCATTTGTGTCATCAACTTTTTCCTTACCGCGGACAGCAAGCTCGGAAATCTTATCTCCTATTGCGTTAATATCGCTGTTAAGATATAAAATAAGACTTACAAGAAACAGCATCAGAAGTAGAACGATAGACCCCTTCTTTCCGAAAGCGAAAAGAGGGACACCACCGAACACAGCACCGAGCATACCGCCGGAAAGATTAAAATATCCCATTCCGACGTCCCAACCGTTTTTACAGGCATCAATAAACTGAAGTTTCCACTCCTCAAAGCTGCCGTTTTCAACATCAAAGCTTAAAAGATGGAGTATGCCGCAGAAGGTACCGAGAAGCAAAAATGCTGAAATATTTGTAAGAAGCAGACTTCTTCTCAGATTTTTCAGACAAAGCCTTACCGAAATAATTATAAGCTCAATAACAGCTACAAAAAATCCGATACCGAAAACAGCAAGAAGTCCTGCTCTGAATTTCTGCCAGAGATTGAATCCGGGTATAATTGCAACAAATGCAAGCAGTACGGTAACAACAAGATAGCCGAGCATTACCGCATTACTGTTACGGTCATAAAAGGTAAGCTGTTTGTTTTTGTCCTTGCCAACACGCTTTACGCTTGAGCCGGACTTTGTAGTTTTTTTCTTTGAAGCGGTGCTTTTCTTGGTAGAAGAACCTCGCTTGTTGTTTTTGTTTTCTGCCATAGTTAATTCTCCGTTAATTTAAGTAAAATGAAATCAGGGCAATAAAGATGCCGAATACTGCTGAATAAATACTGAAAAAAGCAAAGAGTCTGCGAAGATTAAGTTTTGAAATAATGCTCATTACTATCTTGGCGGCAACAGCAAAGCCTACCATACCAAGCACGAGAGCTATGGGATCAAAAAGAACATCAGATGCAATTCCCCTTATAAGCTTCACAGCACTTACAAGAAACAGCGACGGTGCAAAGTATACATAAAGCTCACTTGCAAAGGTTTTCTGCTTCACATCACTTATAAGAAGATTTGTTGAACCTGCGGCTATGTGAGAAAAGCCCGGTATTATGTAACAGGGAAGCTGATAAAAGGAAAATCTCAATGTATTTCTTACATCAGCAATAGAGCCTTCACGGTCTGACTTGCGGGTATACCACAAAGCGATAACAAGCACACACGCTGTAATAATACAGGCAAATCCTGCAAGAATAAGACTGTTTATGTTGAGGAAGGAATCCATCATATCAATAAGAAGCTTTTCTTTTGAAACAGGAATAAACATTATAAGTGTAGGAATAAGGCTTACGGCTAAATTAATCAAAACCTTTCTGTATCCTGCTGTCTGACTGTAAGCCTGTGCATTCTTCTTTGATACAAAAAGTGACCTGATGCTACCTGCAAATATTTTTCTGTACGAGATAAAGATAACGACTGCAAACATCAGCATAAAGCCGTGATAATAAAGTGACATTCTCCCCTCGTTGTCAGATATTCCGACGACGTTTGAAAAGAAGTTGAAATGAGCCGCAGATGAAACCGGTAAGGGTGCTGTCAGACCGGAAAAAAATGCTGTAATGAGGGTTTTTATGTATTCTGCCATTTTAGTTCCTCCGTCAAAACCAGATATAAATATACATTATAAATTATATCACAACTTTACTCATTGAGCAAGTATAAACAAAAAAATCTCCGACAAAATTCAAAGATTTCATCGGAGAAAAATATAAACTTATAAATTTTCGCTTTTTGCTGAATGTGAATCTTCAGCTACTGAATTATCTTCAGTCTTTTCCTCTTCAGGTTCTTCACCCTTCATAAGCTTTTCAAACATTTTGCCATCAATTTTTTCGTACTTGAAAAGATACTCGGCAACAGTATCGAGCTTATCTCTGTGACTTACAATCAATTCCTTACATCTGTCGTAGCAAGAGGTAACGATTTTCTTGATTTCCTGGTCGATTTCAGCAGCAACAACTTCAGAATAGTTTCTGACATTGTTGTAATCTCTGCCCATAAACACTTCATGGTCGCCTGTACCGAACATAATAGGTCCGAGAGTATCGCTCATACCATATTTGGTAACCATATCACGGGCAATCTTTGTAGCACGCTCAATATCATTTGAAGCGCCTGTGTTTATGTCGTCAAATACAACACTTTCGGCAATACGACCTGCAAGGAAAACAACTATATCGTCAAGCATATACTTCTTCGAAAGATACATCTTATCTTCACCGGGAAGGTTCATAGTATAGCCGCCTGCTCTGCCTGTAGGTATAATCGAAATCTGATGTACAGGGTCCTGAGTGGGAAGATAATAACTGACTATAGCGTGACCGGCTTCGTGATATGCCGTAAGCTTCTTTTCGTCGTCCTTGATTTGCTTTGACTTCTTTTCAGTACCTACAACACATTTGATAGTTGCTTCCTCTATTTCCTTCATAGTGATAGCCTTTTTCTTTCTTCTTGCGGAAAGAAGTGCCGCCTCATTAAGAAGGTTTTCAAGATCTGCTCCGGTAAAGCCTGCTGTTGACTGTGCAATTACCGAAAGCTTTACATCAGGAGCAAGAGGCTTGTTTCTTGCGTGTACCTTGAGAATTTCTTCTCTGCCCTTTACGTCGGGATAGCCAACGGTAAGCTGACGGTCAAATCTGCCCGGTCTTAAAAGCGCCGGGTCAAGAATATCGGGGCGGTTTGTAGCAGCGATTATAATAACACCCTCGTTTTCACCGAAACCGTCCATCTCAATAAGAAGCTGATTAAGAGTCTGCTCTCTTTCGTCATGTCCGCCGCCCAAACCTGCGCCACGCTGACGTCCGACAGCATCGATTTCGTCGATAAAAAGTATTGACGGTGAATTTTTCTTTGCCTGGGAGAAAAGGTCTCTTACTCTCGAAGCACCGACACCGACATACATTTCAACGAAGTCAGAGCCTGAAATCGAGAAGAAGGGTACGCCTGCTTCGCCTGCAACCGCTCTTGCAAGGAGAGTTTTACCTGTACCCGGAGGTCCCACAAGAAGTACACCCTTGGGAATCCTTGCACCAAGCTCACGGAAGGTTTCAGGAGTACGCAGGAACTCAACAATTTCTTCAAGCTCGGCTTTTTCTTCGTCGGCACCTGCAACGTCCTTAAAGGTTGTCTTACGCTTTTCGTCCTTGCCAAGCTTGACTCTCGCCTTACCGAAAGCAAGTGTGCGGTTGTTTTCGTTCATAATGTTCTGTCCCATTTTTCTGTACATATAGAACAGAGCCGCAACCAGAAGAACACTTACAAGCATCGTAGGAAGCATACTTGCCCATATTGAGCCGTTGGTGCCTCGCTTATAATCGTATTTAATCTGCGAATCAGGGTTGTCAAGGTTATACTGTGTCACAAAATCGTGAACATCGTTAAGGAAAATCTCCACGTTAGGAACAACATATCTCTGCTCGGTACCGTCATCTGACTTATAAATCATCACACCGCTGCCGAGATTAAGGCTGAATTCCTTTATATCGCCTGCTCTAAACTGCTGAACGATTTCATAATACTGTGTTTCCTTTTTTTCTGTTCTATTGCCTACCATAAGTGCAAGCGCAAAAACAAAGCCTATAGCCACAAGAACATAAAGCAGGTTTCCCCAACGGGAGTTGACAACCTTGACATTATAGCTGTTGCCGTTGTTATTGCTGTTATTGCTGTTGTTGCTGTTGTTATCCAATATTAAATCATCTCCTTATTTATCATAAACCTCCGGCTTGAGTACGCCAACAAAAGGAAGATTGCGATATGCCTCATCATAATCAAGACCGTAGCCGACAACAAATTCGTCGGGAACATTCTTACCGGTATACTTAAGCTTCATAGTAATCGCAGGATCTCTTCTGTCGGGCTTATCAAGCAAAGAACAGCACTCTATTGAACGGGGATTTCTCTCCTTAAGCTTATTTACAAGAAGGTTGAGAGTTCTGCCGCTGTCAAAAATATCCTCAATAAGAAGAACATCGTAGTCACTTATATCAATATCAAGATCCTTGTAAATTTTGATTTCGCCCTTTGATTCCGTACCTGCATAGTAGCTCTTTGCAACCATAAAATCAATAGCGCAGGGAATAGTTATCTTTTTCATAAGATCCGACATAAAGCATACTGAACCTTTAAGAATACAGACAAGAAGAAGGTTTTTATCCTTATAATCCTCGTTGATTTCAGCTGCTATTCTGCTTACGATTCCATTGATTTCCTCTTCGGAAACAAGAACTTCTTTGATATCCTTTAACATTTTGCTCCGCCCTTTTTTACAGTAATTATTTTTTGTGAATTTTCATCAGGTATGTACATTGAGTTTACGCCAATATCTTCAACCCATACAACAGCTTCGCCATCGTGAAGTACAGCAAGACTGTTTCTTTTATTTACGGGTATTTTTTTCTCATTGAAAAGCTTTTTGAGACTCTTGGAGATTTTTCTGTCAGCAAAAGTGAATCTGTCTCCGGTAAGTCTTGATGAAATGAACAGTTCTGACTCAATTTTGTCTGCATCGAAGCTGTTTTCTACTATGACCGTCCCCTCTTCAAGAATAAAACAGCCGTACGGTGTTTTGGCAACTCCATTATCAAAAGTGCTTTTCCACTCCTTTGAAGGCTCTTCACCGCAACAGAAAGATATTATATCACCCTTAACACAAATATACAAGTCTTTACCAAGCTCAATTTTGCCTTTTTTATTCAAAAGAGCCTGATAAGCACCGTCAACGTGTTTTGCTTCGGGCGGTTTATGCATACGTTCCTTAAGAAGAATCAATAAAGCTCTCTTAAGTACCGCCTCGTGTGCCTTCAAAAAAACATCGGTACTGTAGTTTTCACCGCTTTTACCCTCTGCAATAAGCCTGAATGCGCATTCTTCGACAAAGCTGTCCTGCTGCCTTACCGCGTCCATAGCACGGCTGAAGGAGCTTTCAAAATCGCTGTTGATTTTTGAAAAAGCAGGCACAAGATTGTGACGTATATGATTTCGGGTGTAGTCATCGCAAAGGTTTGTAGAATCAGTAACATATGAAAGCTGATTTTCTCTGCAGTATTCTTCGATTTCCGCTCTGGTGCAATCAATAAGCGGACGGATAATATTGGGCTCTCTTTCAGGACTTATTCCCGAAAGCCCCTTTACGCCCGTACCTCTTGCAAGATTAAAAAGCAGAGTTTCTATACTGTCGGACAAGGTATGTGCAACCGCAACAGCGTCACAGCCTGCCTTTTCAAAGCAGCTGTAACGGACAAGCCTGCCGCACTCCTCAACGCTGATTTTCTTTTCTTTGGCGAGTGTCGGAACATCAATGCTGTAAACTAAAAGTTCAACACCTGAATCCTCACAAAGCTGACGGACAAATGCTTCATCACGGTCAGCCTCTTTACCGCGGATATTATGGTTTACGTGAACAGCTTTGAGTATAATACCATACTCTTCCTTTAATGAACTTAAAATATGAAGAAGGCAGACAGAATCCCCGCCGCCGGAAAGTCCGACGGCAACGCTTTTTACGTTTTCTGTGATAAGACCGTATTTCTCAACAGTTCTTCTAACTTTACATATCATTTCTGATTGTCTCCAGGTTTGAGAAGAGAGTGTAGTCACCGTTCCATGCAACCTTTACGGTTGTAGTGGGGCCGTGTCTGTTTTTAGCAATAATGAATTCCGCCTCATTGACTGCGGGTCTTTCTTCATAGGAATCACCCGGCTCCTTTTCCGTGGCGTAATATTCATCTCTGTAAAGCATAATTACGATGTCAGCGTCCTGTTCGATTGAACCGGATTCACGAAGGTCAGAAAGCTGTGGTCTGTGCGACTTTCCTCTGCCCTCGGTGCTTCTTGCCAGCTGTGCAAGAACGACAACGGGAATATTCAGATCTTTAGCCATAAGCTTAAGATTTCTTGTGATTTCGGAAACCTCCTGAACACGGCTTTCTGATCTTGAACCGCTTTTCATAAGCTGAAGATAATCGACAAAAACCGCGTCAACGTTCTTAAGTCTGCGGATAATCGACTTCATCTCCGAAACTGTAAGATTTGATGTATCGTCAAAGTAAAGCTCACAACCACTGAGAAGACCTGTTGCTGTAGCGAGCTTCGCCCACTCATCACTTGTGATATTACCTGTTCTCATCTTTGTGCTTTCAACTCGTGCCTCGGTAGAAAGAACTCTCTGTGCAAGCTGCTCCTTCGTCATTTCAAGAGAGAAGAAAAGCACCTTCTTATGACCCATCATCGCCGTATTTCTCGCAAGGTTAAGCGCAAGACTCGTTTTACCCATAGCAGGACGTGCACCGATGATAAGAAGGTCTGAACGGTTAAGACCCGTGATAGCCTTATCAAGATCAATAAAGCCTGTTGTGTAGCCCTTATACTTATCCTTATCGGGAGAACTGAGCTTCTGCAGCTTATCGTAAACCTCGTTAACGATAATATCGCCGATTTTGGTCGGACCCTTTGAAACTCTGCCCTGACGAATGTCGTAAATCTTCTGCTCTGCAGCTTCAAGAAGCACGTCTGCCTGCTCCGTTGAAGACGAAGCCTCCTCGATAATGTTCTTTGATACGGTTATGAGTGACCTTATGTAGAACTTCTCGCGGATAATTTTAGCATAGGCTTCAACATTTTCTGTTGAAGGAACAAGCTGTGAAAGCTGAAGAAGATACTGCTTTCCGTTTGCATCGTCGTAGACCTTCTCGCTTTTGAGCTTTTCAAGAACAATCAACGGGTCAATCTTTCCGCCGAATGCGTCAATCTCCTGCATTATAGTGAAGATTGCTCTGTGTTGGGGAAGGTAAAAATATTCGGGCTTTACAAGAATAAGCACCTGGGTGATACAGGCAGGATCAATAAGCACCGAGCCGAGCACAGCCTGCTCAGCTTCGAGAGAGTAAGGCATATTCACATCATCAAAAGAGGAAAATGAATTTACTCTGTCCATTGTTTTTCACTCCAAAATATATTATTCACCGACTGATACAAAAAGCTTTGCGGAAATACCAGTGTAAAGCTTCACTTCAAATTCAAAGGTACCGAACTGCTTGATGTCATCTACAATAACTTTTCTCTTATCAACGTCAAGCTTGAATTCTTCCTTGAGCTTTTCTGCGATTTCTTTACTTGTAACCGAACCGAAGAGCTTACCGTTCTGACCTGCTTTTGCCTTAATTCTGATGGTTTTGCCCTGAATCTCGGAAGCAGCCTTTTTAGCAGCGGCAGTTTCAGTTTCTATTTTATACTTCTGTGCCTGCTCGCGGTTTCTCAACTCGGTCATGCTCTGTGCGTTAGCTTCAACAGCAAGTCCCTTTGGGAAAAGAAAGTTTCTTGCATAGCCGTCTGAAGTGTTTACAAGCTCACCTTTTTTTCCGAGACCTTTTACGTCCTGTTTTAATACTACTTTCATTGTATTTATCCTCCGTTAATTATTATCGTAATATTCATCAATAGCTTTTTCAAGCATCTCTTTTGCCTGTTCGGCAGTAATATCATTAAGCTGACAGGCTGACATAGTCTGATGTCCGCCTCCGCCCATGGATTCCATAATAAGCTGTACGTTTATTTCGCCATAGCTTCTTGCCGATATGTTTACTCCGTTGCCGCTTCTGTAAAGCACAAAAGATGCCTTTACACCTTCAATATTAAGCATCTCATCTGCCGCCTGCGAAGTAACAAGGCGTACACTCTGAAGATTTTCAGGCGAAACAGAAATTGCGCAGTTTCTGTACTCATCAGCAGAGTCGATTATCATATTGCGATGGCGGAATATCTCCATATCATTTGAAAAGAGCTTTTTGGTTTCTACAGTATTGGCACCTCTCGAACGCAGATATGCCGCCGCTTCAAAGGTACGTACGCCTGCTCTTAATATAAAGTTTCTTGTGTCAAGCAATATACCTGCAAAAAGTGCAAGTGCCTCAAACTGATTGATTACCGGCTTTGTGTCAACATACTGTACAAGCTCCGAAACCATTTCACTTGCTGATGAGGAGTTAGACATATGATAGAACATAACCGTGTTCTCTATAAATCCGACACTCTTACGGTGATGGTCGATAACCATTACTCTTTCTGTCATATCGAGAAGCTCGGGCATCTCCGTAACATCACGCTTATGAGTATCAACAACAATCAGAAGAGTGTTTTTGCCGAAAAGTGAAGGTGCCTTTTCAGGGCTTACAAGATACTGTTCACCATACTGCTCAACGAAGCGGTCTACAAGCGGACCTGCAAGAGTATTTTTTCTGTTGATGACTATATTAGCTCTGACATCAAAGTGACGTGCTATCGCAAATACACCTACAGCACTTCCGAAGGAGTCGAAATCCGAGAAACGGTGACCCATAATCACTACGTTTTCACTGTCTCGGATAATTTCGGCGATACTTTTTGCAATAAGGCGTGTTCTTGCTTTGTTCTTCTTTTCGTGACCTGCTGATACACCGCCGTAAAACTTATACTGTACCTCGTGCTTGACAGCAACCTGATCGCCGCCTCTGCTCTGCGCCATATCAAGAGCGAGCTTCGCAGAATTGTGTGCCTCAGGTAGTCCGTCGTCCTTACCTACGCCTATTGAAAGGGTTATATCTACATTTTTGCCGTCAAAGGTAAATTCTCTTACCTTATCAAGAATACTGAATTTATCGGCGAGCATACGCTGAAGGCCTCTTTCCTCAACGAAAACCATAACACGGTCGCTCGCATACTTGCGGCAAAGTCCGCCGTAAGAGCCAACCCAGTCTTCTATCATCTGCTCGACAGCACCGACAATGGCGGTACATTCGCTATCCTTGAAATTCTGATAAATTTCGTCAATGTTATCAATTACGCAAAGCATAATCGACGGTCTTGATTCATAGTATTCCTTTTCGGTTATACGAAGCTTCGTTTCGTCGAAGAAGTATAGCAGATAAACCATTTCGTCAACAGCCGAAAATTCATTGGAATAAACGGAAAAGTACTGATTTCCGATTCTTATACGGTAACCTCTTCCGACGAGAATCTTTTCAATGCTGTCCTTATTTACAAGCTCACCGATGCTTTTGATAATACTGTCTGCACCAATGTTAAAATACTCCTGAAAAGCTGAATTGAGCCATATGAAGTTGCCGTTTTCCTCGACAACACAACAGGGCACAGAGAGTCTCTCGAAGGCTTTTCCCTGTTCAAAATCCAGCTCATCAGATACGGATTTGACCTGGGCGAGCAGTTTTTCTTTTTTTCTTTTGTAATGTACGAATTTTCCTATAAGCGACAAAACAACAAGAACAAATCCCGTTATTCCGAGGATTCTATCCTTAAGAAAGACAAAAATCAGAAGAATAATTGCCGCCAAAGCAAACGGAAGGGAAAAATCGTAAATTTTCCATAGTTTTTTCATTCTTTAAATCTCCATAAGTATGGGTAAAATCATAGGACTGCGCTTCGTCCTCTCATACATAAGTCTGGAAACATCATCTCTGACTTTACTTTTGATTGTGCCCCAATCATAAATGTTTCTGTCAAAGCAACGCATAATTGCATTATATGCTGTTTCCTTTGCTTCATCGATAAGCGCCTCGTTTTCTTTAACGAAAACAAAGCCTCTTGATACAACATCAGGACCTGAAACGAGCTCGCCCGAAACAGAATCGAGTGTAGCAACAACGATGATGATACCGTCCTCGGCAAGATGCTTTCTGTCCTTAAGGACAACGGAGCCGACATCACCTACACCGTAGCCGTCGACAAAAATCTTACCTGCAGGTACTGTGCCGCACTTCTTAATTTGCTGCGAGGACACCTCGAGCATAACTCCGTTATCAGCAATAACTATATTTTTAGAGGGTATTCCTACTGATTCGGCAAGCTGTGCGTGCTTCAGAAGATGCTTCTGCTCACCGTGAACAGGAACGAAATACTGTGGCTTCACAATTCCAAGCATAAGCTTGAGCTCTTCACGGCAGGCGTGACCCGAAACGTGAACATCGTACATTTTTTCGTAAACAACCTCGGCTCCGAGCTTCATAAGCTCATTTACAACTCTGCCGACAGTTTTTTCGTTTCCCGGAATGGGAGTTGCAGAAATAATAACGTAATCGTTAGGTCCTACAGCTACTTTTCGATGGTCTGAAAAAGCCATTCTCGTAAGTGCCGACATAGGTTCACCCAAGTCGGCGGCCAAGCGGGCTTAGGAA
>JAZSGW010000048.1:0-138739 GCA_045532935.1 Acutalibacteraceae bacterium | reverse complement strand
CACATCCACACGAAAGCGAGAGTAAAAGCTTTCGGGAGTCTGTAGTGTCAGCCCCTCGGCATCGGTGACCACATCACCGATATAATACGGCCGTCCTCAGTTGGCGTAGGAAACATATCCCGAGCGCTCAAAAACTACGATCTCTGCCTTTTCATCAAGCCTTCTGATCCGTGCGGCAGCAGTTGCTCCGCCTGCCACACCGCCTACAATAACGACCTTCATAATTACCGTTCCACCTTTCCGCGATAAGAAGATATACCGCCGATGTTATTGACCTTCGTATACCCCATCTGTTTCAGCGCCGCTGCCGCCTGCCAGCTTCTTGCACCGGAATAGCAATAGACAAACAACTCTGTATCTTTATTTTCCACTATGCTTCTTATCTTGTCAAGACTTTGCAGCGGAACATTCTTGCTTCCCGGGATATGCCCTTCGCTATATTCCTGCGGAGTGCGCACATCAAGCAACACAGCCCCGGCAGTGTTTTTATAATCATTTACGCCCTGATTCACATCGGGGTGTCTTAAAAAATCAAAGAATCCCATTTTATCATCTCCTTACAACATAGCGAGAATTTCATCCTTCGGTCTTGCTCCCATTGCCTGATTTACGATTTTGCCGTTTTCAATTACCACCAGCGCCGGAATGCTCATAATGCCGAACTGGCTTGCCAGCTCCGCTTCTTCATCTACGTTGACCTTTCCGACCTTGATATCGGGGCGCTCATCGGCAATTTCCTCAACAATCGGTACCACCATACGGCAGGGACCGCACCAAGGAGCCCAAAAGTCCAGAAGGACTTTCTTTTCGGAAATTAATACTTCACTTTGAAAATTGTTTTTATTGATGTTGATAGCAGACATATTCACGTCCTCCTTTTTTCTTTGTGGCCTCATTATATCACAGCTTTTGGCACCGTTCTGTGATGACATCACAGTTCTTATTATTATAGAAAATGTTTAATAAGATCGAGCACGTGATTTGACCACAAATTATAAGGTTAATATGGTTATATCGTAAAGAAAATTATATAAAATAATAAAACAGCACTTCCTCCCCGTTCACTTGCTTCTTAAAATATTGTACGATTATAATGGGTAATCCGCTCATTACCGGTACAAATTTTAAGCAGGTAAATATTATGAAAAAGTTTACACAGATGAGCAAAAAACGCTGTTTCAGAAAGGCATATTGCAGTATCTGTCAATTTTTTGTTGAGATAATTATATCACACACAATCTGAAAGTACAATCGGGTGTGGGTGTCCCGCCATCCATTATTCATTATTAATTATTCATCAGCGAAGCGACTTCATTATTCATTATTCATTTGAAAATCCGTTCCGAAAAAATGAATAATGAATGATGAATAATGAAGAATGAATAGTACAAACAAAAATCCGCCCACTTACGTGAACGGATTTTCGTTTGGAGGTACCACCCGGATTTGAACCGGGGAATAACGGTTTTGCAGAAAACCATAACCATTAGATTTTATAAGGCTTCACGGCACTTCTGACCCCCGTGTTGACCCCCATAGATATATTTACACCTGACACCATCCTATGATTTCATACTCATCATCTGCCACCTCTTCCTCAACACATTCATAATTTTTTCCGTCGCTGCTTTCAACGTGATTTTCATATACATATAACATTACACCGTTGTTTAGCTTAACAATATAAAGCGGATTTTTCACTTCAGTTTCTTTATAAATAATCATTTCTTTCAACTCCTATATTAATTTAATTATTAATGTTGAAAAAAACTATGTGAAACCGTAAATCATAATTTCACCCTATTATATTAATTCTAAACACTTGAAAAAGTAACAAAAAAATTTAAAGAAAAGAACCTCGGAACCCTTGATTCCAAAAGGCTTCCGAGGTTTTTGACTTGCATATTGACTTGCATAGTAATAATTATCAATCTACTTTTTTTATGATGAAACAGTAATCAGTTCCTTTTTTGTAGTTATTGCCACTTACTCTTATGTAATAGGTTTCACCCTTATACAATTCAAAACCATCCTCAATACCAGAAACATCATAATTTAAACATAATGTGTTTTTCAGAATAGAATCTTTTCGCTCGTTCATAACTTTTATTCCCCAATTTTCTTCTGTTTTGTTGATCGTAGCATCATACTGCATAAATTTGATTGAATAGCTTCCTGACTTTTTGCAAACAAATTTGTAATAATCTTCGCTATCACTCTCCGTTATGTTGCCATAATAATATTTATCATCATAAATCAACTTTGCAGAAGAATCGGTATCGTTTGGCTCAAATTCCCAATCATCACCATATTTCTTACATACTGACACTGCATATATATCTGAAGAGCAATTATCCGCACCGGCAACTCTTATGTAATACTTGCCCTTATTCAATCCGATATCAGCAGAAACACAATCACTTTTACTCGGTTCTGTTTTAAATTCATACATTCGAGTCGATTTCTCGTCCCATAATTCTATATCCCACGTTGCTTCGCCATCAGTAGTTGCAGCATGTTCGAATTTTATTGAAACGTGTCCGTCTTCGGCCATTTCAAACCCGTAAAAATCCAAATCACTTTCAGATGATAAAACTCCGTATACTGTTGCAATTTCATTATCCGATTTGAATTCTATCGCAGTAGCCGTCGAAGTTCTCTCATTCTTTTCGTTTTCACAAAATGTAACATCTTCAGAATAAAGAATTATATTGTATTTTTCGCCCGAATAATTAGCACCCTGGGCAACCGAAACAATATAATCTCCCTTTGGAACAAACACTTTATCCGAAATTGAGTTTTCTCCGTTCAATTCTGTAGAAAAAGAGAGAAAAGCTACACCTTCATTGTTTTGTAAAGTTGCAACCAATCCTACCTTATCTTTCTCGATAGGATTTTCAACAGTTAGTTCCAACCACACGAGACTGTCAGAATCAAAAGTAAGAGTGTGTTTATTAGGTTCTCCCAATTCACCCAAAACATCTTCGAATTGCTTTTTCTCACATTTTTTACCGCCCAAATCCTCTATCGCTGATTTTTTATCAATTTTTCTTTTGGCAGTATCGTCAAAATACTGTTCAACTTCTTCAGGTTTTACAGGTTCCGTTGTAGTTTCTGTTGTAGTAGAAGATTCTTTTTCAGTCGTTGTTGTATCATCTTTAGGCTCTTTGGTTGTGATTTCAGTTGTGGTTGTGCAGGTAGAATTAGTAGTTGTGGTTGCTGGGTCAGCGATAACACTTTCAGGTTCGGAATCCTTATTTTTAAATATTTCCTTTAAAAAACTAAACATTTCACCCCATAGAGTCGTATTATCGTCGCTTGCACCATAATTAGATGCTCTCTCGGATTCGCTCGTACCAGCTTGGATGCTATTACCTTCACTTTCAATCACAGTTGTGGAAAAAGTTGTGTCTTCGGTAACAATCGTTTCGATCGTAACACCTTCATCTCTTTTTTCAGCCAAAGAAATGCCAATGATCAAAACGATGGTTATACCGATTGCAAAAAACTTTAATTTTTTCTCTGTACTGCCATTTTCATCGTTAAAAATTGTATTTAAGAATTCTTTCAAGCTTGGTTTTTCGGCTAAAAACTTAAAAGCTTCAAAGAAAAGTGTGTAAATAGTAAAAGCTATCAATAAAGAACCAATTAATTTATTGCTTTCTAATATATTAAATATCGGTTCAAAAAAATTTTCTAAAGTTCTCATATAAACCTCCATGATTTTCATATTTATATATATATCCCCCTTTTCGACAAAAAGTAACAAAATTTAACAAAGCTTTTTTGTAAACAATTTGTTAAAACAAAAAAACTCCCCGAAGGAACCGTCACGGCGCCCTCGGGGATTTCTTATTTATTCACTTATTCCGGCATCGCCCTGCGTGAGCTTGTATACCTCGCTCTCAATCAGCGCCGCTACTTCATCCGCATCAAACTTGATACCTTTAGACAGGAGAAAACTCAGAACATATTCCTTCTTTTCCTGACCTGTCTTACTTCCGTAGATCTGTTCAGCAGCCTTGACCGCAACACCTACCCACTTGCGAAGCTCTTCTGCCTTTTCGGCGCTGAGCTTCTTCTTGATGAAGGGAATAAGAAACGTAGTGATGAGTGTCGCAAGCAGAGCGATTATCGCCTGCAGGAGTTCTGTGTAATCAATATTCATTTTTATTCCTCCTATTAAGAATATGATTCAATGACTGTCTCTACTCCGTACTCAATAGCACACTCGTGCTCAATTTTGCATCCTCTTGCATCTTCCCAACCTTTTGCGAAGTATGCAACGTCAGCTTCAGCAAGAAGTTCGAGACTTTTTGCAAGAAACCAAAGCGGCTTTGCATCGACAGGGGCGCCTTTAAAAAAGGAGTCAATAACCTCCACCTTCTCTCCAAGCTCCCTTTCTGCACTCTCGATTGCCTTTTTTCTGACATCAAGAATATCATCGTCAGACTTGCCTTTCATAGGCTGTGAGATAAACAACTTTTTCATTTTTATCAACCTTTCTTAAATTATTTATGAGCCTTTTTATTGAGATGCTTTTCCATCTCATTGATTGCCTGAGTCACGGGGCCGTTGCACCCCTGTTCCTTGAGTCCCTTCAGAGCTGCCAGGACACCGTAACAGATTACCGTCTGTTCCTCTTTGAGTTCCTTGATTTCAATATCCTGCGCATTCTGCTTAAGCACCCATTTATGTACAGCAAACACCGCACCGAATACCACAGCACCTGCGCCGAGTATTTCCGCAAGAACGAGGAGCAGGTCTTTGAGAAGTATTGCTTCATCCATTCCCCTCACCTCATATCTTCGTGCAGTAGTCGAGACAAACCCATCCTGAAGGAGTTCGTCCCCAGTTGAGAATAACCTCTCGCACCGTAAACTCAACGCCTATTACATAGCCGTTTGCTTTATATCTCACGGCCTCATAAATCTGAGAACGTGCATTTCTTGTGAATTCGCTGTAGGTCTTCTTACGGTTGTCGGTGCCGGGGCCTGTTCTGACGTGAAGCAGTGAAGCATCGGTAACACGGTAGTCACCTGTTTTGTAATTCGCCTCAATGGGAAAGAGAATAAAGCCCTGGAACTCATAGCCCTTTGCAAGGTAATACCCCGACTTTTTTGTATAGGTTTTGTTGCGCCATCTCGGTCCGCCCCATACGCTCTCGGAAGTCACAATATCACCGTTATCCTTAACCTGCATAACGACGGCAACGTGACCTGCGCCGTCCTTTTCGTTCCACAGTTTGCCGGCCTTCCAGCAGGCTACTGCAAAGAGCTTCGGTGTCTGACTTCTCTTGTAGCCGTCCTTTGTGTAACCGTACCAGTCCTCAGCGTTCTGGCTTATGAACTTAGGGTCATATCCGAGAAGTTGTCTCCATATTCCCCACGCCGCCGCAACACAGTTTGGTAACACCTGACCGCCGCCAATGTGAAGGCATCTATTGAAGCCGCCCGCAGAGGTATGTATGAAGTTCTTGTTATCCTTCGCAGGAGCCTTCAGAAAAGGTGTGTAGTTTGACATATTTCATTATCCTTTCTCGTTATTTTAAGTATCTGCTTTCTTTGTAGCCAGGCACAAAGCTTGTTTAATATAAGGCTCATACCCTATCTGATATCCGAGCTCTGTCGGATGTATGCCTTTCCAATCGAAAAGTTCGAGATTCGGTACCTTGAACGATGCAGCATAAAGCGCCTTGGAGCTTGCAACTCCTGTATTGACTCCGTTAATGTACCAATAGCCATCGGTATCCACAGGCGTCACTTCATTTAATGTTACCAAATTAAGACAGCTATCATTGTATAAATCAATCACCTTGAAACCGTACATCTGACAAGCAGTTATGATATTTTCCCGAAGCGTGGCGAAAGTGTAGTGGCCTTGAAATTTTGTGGGATCAAGATCTCCGGAAGTATCTCCGTTAAGAAATAAGCTCGACTTGTCATACTGCACCCACGTATATGTCCCATCGTTATCGGCGCTAAACTCTCTAACATAAACTTTTGTAGCGATTTTTATTTCTTCAGTACCTGTAAGAGGCAATCCATCCTGATTGAAAAGTATTTCCCAGGAAGTGTTGTTGTCGCTCGCACGTGTATGCGGCACCCGGACATAACAGTAATAATTATGCCAATATCTGCGAAACCCGTCAGTTAACGTCCTTGAGCTATGCTCGTACACTCTGTGCATCATCAGGAAGAATTTCTGTGCCTTCGGATAATAATCGAGATAATGCAATACCCTTTCCAGACCACCCATAACTGTCGAAGCATCGTAAGTGCTGAGCTTGTAATGCGACGGGAGGTCGTTAAGCTTTCCCATTCTTGCCGCGTAAATATAATCATTTCCGCCACCGTCAATAAGAATAGCATCCGGCACATGAAACGCAAGATCGCCCTCGCCTGAAGCGATCCCATTATCCGTTTCGTTTTTTACCGCAGCCTGAAATCTCTTCAGTTGGCTTTCGATATTGTTAAAACTTCCGTCTGCTTTTTGTTTTTCTGATATTGAAGAAAAAGAAGCGCCACTTACTGCCCAATTTTCGATTTTACAGCCGAGACCGTTCAAAAAAACTTTACCTATTTCGTTTCCGAATAAACTATCACCGAGCACAAGAACGTTTAAGTCAGGATTAATCGCGTTTTCGATGCTGCTACCCGCATCAGGCAAACCCAGAGCCATTGCGAGAATTTCCTCAAGTTCTGTTGTGTTGTTTCTCATTGTTTCGCTATTCATACTGTACCTCCGTATAATCCTCAATTATAAATTACCGCCGTCGAGCGGTGTATTTGTTATTGAGTCAAAAAATGTCTCCGAAACTAAATCGAAAAATCTATATTCGCCCTCGACACTTACAACGGGTACAAGTTTTAACACCAATTCTCCACCTTGCCAAATAGTAAAGTAGAAAACCTTGCCTGTAATCATTACTGTGGGCAAAGTGCCGTCGGAATCTCTTGCACCGCCCAAAAGCAACGAACCAACCGTCTCAAAATCGTTCACCCCACTGATCGAAGCAAGGCTGTGGTTTGTACTGATAGTGGTTTTGTTAAGCAGAGCGCTATAAGGCAGCATCCCGTTTTTTGAAGAGAACGATTTGGTGGCGTATTTATTACCGAAACGCCACGAACCATTCATATATGATGTGATAGAAGCTGTATTATCCGAACTTGCACATCCGAATAGGTGTCTTTGGGTTGTACTTTCCCAAGTAAAAGATGTGATAATCTGTGTGTCTTGATTTCCGATAATGCCCGTGTCGACTAACTGTGAACCGGCAAATTGAATGAAATCGACTCTCCGGTATCCTGTGGGTAAGCCGGAGTCACCACTTGTACCACCTCCGCCGGCTTTTCCCTCGAGAGCGGTCTTAATCTGCTCGATTAAATCCGCTTGAGTGTCAACTTCACTTATGGGGAAAATTCCTACAATAGTTTCTCCCTGCGCGTTCTGAGCGGTAACGCCCTCACCGAGAGTATCCTCTGTTACAGTGTTTCCGGTCATATCGACTATGTTTGCACCATCAGCTGTGTTTACAACATTTACTCCCATAGTATCAACTCCTTAACCGATAGTCACGGTTATACCGCCTGCTTCATTATCAGTACGGGTAATAGGTATAGCACCAACTTTTACCGATGAAAGGAAG
The DNA here is from genome assembly GCA_045532935.1 of Acutalibacteraceae bacterium. GTDB lineage: Bacteria > Bacillota > Clostridia > Oscillospirales > Acutalibacteraceae > UBA6857. The sequence goes on along the minus strand of JAZSGW010000048.1, from coordinate 131,091 downwards.
GTGTACCCTTCATCGGGAAGAACTGTCTGTTCTTCAAATGCAGGGGTGACTTCTTTTGACTGTGATGATATATCATCTGCACCGAAATCACCTTCTACGCCGAGAATATTAACACCTTGCTTGATGTTTCCGGGAATGAGTTTTGCAATATCCTCGTCCGACAGTCTCGCTTTACCTGAACCGTCAGAATAACCGAGAGGAACAGGTGAACCTTCTTTGCTTGAAATGACAACGTCCTTGCCGCTGTTGTCAGGCATTGAACCTACCTGCACTTCGTTCCCCTTACCGAAGGTCTTCGGATATAAAACATCAGCTGCTTCGGCTGTTACTTCGGAAGCATCAACTGTTTTCTTATTTGTGCCCTTCTGCCGTACACCTGCTTTATCGTGGAAGTATATACCGTCCCGCACGTGCTCTGCCTTGACATCGTCCTGTGTAAGGTCGATAAGCACCTCTCCTGTTTTAAGCGTTACTTTGCTGTGCTGTTTATCTGCCATAATTTAATCAGCTCCTATCCTATAATCACGGTGTTACCACCGCTTGAATTTGATACAACGGTTACTTGAATCTCGTTGACAGTTACATTTTCCTTCATTGTTTTTTTTGCTGTTTGCAGTATTTGCTTTTCGAATGTGGGTGTAACTGTATACTCGCCCTCATAAGGTTCACTTTCACCCACATAAACAATCTCACCCGTAGGTCTGACTTTGACAGTATCCGGCTCTGACCTGACCTTCAGTTTGACTGCTGAAGATGTTTCGGCAATCTTAATCTGTATCCTCATCTTTATGCACCTCGTTGTAGAGAGTCTGCTCTATATCTTCTATCGAAACAATAGGTATATTGGGTGTGCTACCGTCATTGAGCACCGCATAGGTATCCATAAAGACCTTGCCTACAGTGAGGCGGTATGTTTCCTCAGGCTTGAGCCTCATAAGCATCACAAATCCGTTCTCAATCAGCTCGTCATCGAACACTTCAATCTCCTCCGCCCGGTAGCCTTTTTTCAGAAGCTCAGGGCAAGCGGGATTTTTCTCCTTTTTAAAGAGGAATTCTATACTGCGGATATCCTTTAAAGGCAACCCTACTTCAATCTTCATCACCGCATCAGCGTTTCGTTTTATTGACATACGTGCTCCTCACTTTCTTTTGAAAGTTTTTCACGCTCTTTTGCAATCTGCTGTTCAAGTGTAATGGCAATCAGTTGCGAAATTTCACCAACGGCATAGCCAATGCAAGTAAGCGGAAGATGTGATTCGTTGATTGTTTCAATGAGCTTTTCTTTTAACTCAATAAACTTCAAATCAAGACTTTTATCCATTGCTATTCAACTCCTTTCAGTGCTTTTATTCTCTCCTCAAGTTCGGATATCTTTATCAAGCATTTCTGTATCATATGGGTATTAAGCGGGATAATATCTGTATATCTGATGGCTTTTGACTCAGTCTCTCCTTCATCGTTTTTTGTTTCAATGAAAGCAGCTACTTCTTTGGTTGTAAGGTCGGATTGCGCTATTGCTTCTTCAAGCTCCTGCGCAATAAAGCCAAAGTGTGTTCTTCCGCTTGTGCCGTCTTTATACTTGAAAGTCCTTGGCTTTAAAGCCGAAAAAAACAACTCATATTTTTTGGTAAACGATTCTATTTCAGTTTTAAAATTCCTGTCAGAGGTAACAGCCGTTCCGGAAGGAAACAGCACTGTACCAAAAATATAATGATTAAAACCATCTATACCCGTTAATAACCCTGTTATTTTTTTACTGCTACCATCAGTAAAAGTAACAGTTTTAGTACTGTAGCCAAATGCATCATAATTAGCAATTTGAACAAACTGATTTGCAGCCATATTGGCACCCAATGAGAAATAAGCCCTGTTACCGAAATTGACATCTTTTCCTGTTCTTGCATATATGTTAGTACTGCCGCCTGTTACCGTTCCATCTTCATTAACCGTTCCCTGTTCAGAGTTACCGAGAACAACATTGCCGCCACCGCTATAACTCATAATATACTGACCACGGCTGTAAAAAGCTCCGCCCTCGGAATCGATGTTGCCGCTGGCTGTAAGATCACAGTCAATCTTACCCGATATTTTCATATTTTTTACATTAACAAGATTCTCAAATCCTACATTACCGACAAAGTAATGTGTTACATCTGAAAAAAGTCCTACTGATTGCGGTTCGTTATAAAGAATGTAATAATCAGCATTTATCCAATTTTTACTGTCGGTCAAATCGGTACTGTTAATGTCATAATTATTTGAAATCATAACACCGACATCTTCCGAACGTATTCTCAGATATTTGTTAAATATTCCGGTAAAGAAAGGATTAATTTCAGAAGAGATTCGTCCGTAAGCCGAAAAATCAGCATCGGCAGTCTTCTTGGCTCCTAATGTTATTTCGCCATCTTTTACTCTTACAGCTTTGGTTTTGTCTGAATTTACAGCATAGATACTTCCTTCTATTTCGGCATCACGGGCAACCATTTTACCGTTAGACATAACATAAAAATTGATTCTGCTGAGCGTATCAGCCGCGCTTTTTATATACTCCAACGGAGTGCCTTTGTACTCTTCTTTATAACGCAATTTATCTTCTTGCGAAAGAGAATCATAATCTATCGGTGTATAGCCCGAATAAAAAGTCAGGTAATTGCTACTTTGAGGTTTTATAATACCTACACCGTAAGTTTCAAGAGTTTTATCATCCTCGTTAAGTGCACCCGCCGAATAGATTATCGGCGTCTTGATGGTAAAGTCCGCAAGATTAGACACTTCCACATTCAGCGTTGTTGTGTCTATCATATCCGCAGTAATTTTGTTTGCAACGAGCAACTTAAAAATTGCAGTACCTTTCGAATCAACACCCCAAGTCCATACCGGCTCACCGTTGTTCCAGCTTTCCGTGAAAGCGAAGCCTTCGGCTGTCATCGTGGCGATATATGTAGCTTTGTTGAGATCCTCATCATTTGCAAGATATATAATTTTTGCGCCCTCAGAATCGACAACTTCGATCGTATACAAACCTAATGCTGAATTTATTCGGCTGCTGAAATCAAGAGCCGTTTGTACATACTTTGAAGCATCTGAATTGGCTTTAAGAGAAAAATCTATTTTCTCAGCCATTGTAAGGTTTTCGTTTCGCTCAGGCTCAAAAGATTCTATATGCGCAGAAAGACCGCCATCAAAACTAAAGGTAAGATTCATTACCGGGATATTCAGATTTTCACTTTCAAATCCGACAAGAGGTATACAGTCGCCCGGCTCAATGCGAGGATCTCCAAGCATCTGATTTACGGTACCTGTACGATATCCCGACAGTACATCTTCCTGAGAAAGCAACCGGGACAGCGAATCATCGTCAACTATAGGATTTGTGAAAATAATACCGTCCTGCGGCGCCGTTACGCTTGATGCCGTTATCTTTGCATCATCGGACGTTTTTGCAAGTAAAAACTGTATTACAGTATCCTCTTCAGCAAGAACGGGAGTGGTAATTCTGTCAGGATTCAGTAAGCTGTATTCAACCTTACTGAAAGGCTTCATTTCAATTTTACCGTCTTTATTAACAATAACATTGCAACCTGTGTAGCCCGCAACGAAGCTCATCGCATCACGAAGGTTATATCCGCTCAACGCACTCGTATCTATTTCAGATTCGCTCATTCTTCCCGTATAAGGAATGTAAGCAGGCTCAGAATCATCCGCCCAAAAGCCGTAAGAGTCCGTGCTTCGTATTATCTGCACACAGATATCTGCAAAAAGCCACGATATACTTCTCTTTCCTGCTTGGGAAGGAGTATACTTGCCGCTTACGAAATTCAGTCTGTTATAGGCTGTTATCTCTGAAATACGATATTTTTCTTTGGACGACTTGTTTTCAGTTATCTTGTACTGTCCGAGTTTCACATAACACTCATCGAGCGTTCCTGCACTTGTCAATGCATACAGTTTAAAGTTCAAAACTTCTCCCTTAGAAAAAGGAGAAGCCTTCACTTTAAAACTCACATTAGCAGAAGAAACTGCTCCGTATGTCAGAACATTAGGCGAAAAAGGCAGGCTGAAAGTCGCACTTTCAACCTTATATGAATCCCCTTTGGAATTTTCTGCTTTCAACTCAAATCTGCGGCCGTTGCCCTCGATAATCGAAGTGAAATCAATATTATCTACATGTATCACGCAATTCACCTCTTTACTGTTCAATAAGCTGAATGCTTATGTCGGCATACTTAATACCGCTCCTATCATACTTTTTCTGCGTATATGAATTCGGAGCCGCATAAAATGTTTTTGTTTGTAAAACACCTTTTTGGTCGTAGTACTCCACAGGAAAAAACGGTGAATCTACAGAGTTTATTGCCTCATCAAGGTTCAAAACTTCACTGTCTTTGAGCTTGTGCCAGGATATGTCAAGAACTGTCTTGATGGCTTTTATATCGCCTATCATAAGTCCTGAAGCGCTTCTGCCGGTATTGTCAGACCATATTTTTTCAACACCTATTTTTATTCCGCCCTCATCGGGAGCAGGAGGTTCAAAGCCATTTATTTTAAGTATTTTTTTATACCCCAAGAGGATTCACCCCCATTGCCTGTTTGTATCTTTTTGTTTTTTCTATCATCTTTTTAAAAACAACCTCACCGTCAAGAGTAAGAACTATCACCTGCTGTTCGTTCCCACCGCTGCCGATGACCTCCGCAACCGCCTGTTTAATGGTACTCAAAGGTGATACAACTTCGGTGTCTTTCCTGTTATCACCGAGAACAGCAAGAAACTCTCCGTAGTTTGCCGGTACAACCATACCCTGAGCAAGATACGGAATCTGCGGAATGTTTACATAACCGATATTCAATCCGAAGGTCTGACCTCCAAGCCAATCAGGAAGACTGAAACTTAAAGAATTGAGTCCGCCAATAATCCAGTTGAGACCGTTCTGAATTGCACAAATAAGGCCGTTTATGAGGTTGATGATGAGATTTATAGGAATTTTGACAGCTGAAACAATCTTTTCCCAAATAGAAACAAAGAAGTTTTTAATCCCATTCCAAGCTCTTTGCCAATCACCCGTGAATACACCTACAATAAAATCAATGATACTCTTAAAAGCATCAATAATAAAACCTGCGTAATCTATGCACTTGCCGATATATCTTTCAGCACAACTTACAATGAAATTAAATACCCACGCTATGGCAGGTCCGAAGGTTTTACTGAGCCACTGAATCAGCGGGGTTATAAACTTGTTGTAAATTTCCAAGGCACCGTCTACGATTGTGCCGACGAAATCGAGGAATTTATCAACGAAGGGCTTGAGATGTTCGCTCCACACTTCGTCGACCGTATCCATAAGGTTATCCCATATAGGTTTCAGAATGTTATTCCATATATTTCTGAACGTATTTCCCGTGTTTTTTATGGCATCTCTTACTTTGTCAAAAATGGGTTTCCCCCATTTATCCCAAGCTTCAGAGATTGACTCCATCAGGTCATTCCATAAGGATGATATCAATTCTAAAGCAGGTTTAACCGCATCAGCCCACAGAGTGTCAAACGTGTCCTTCGCTTCATCAAACAAAACTCCCCAGGTTTCTGTAGCTTCGTCGACAAACTGAGTTATTACAGGCAGGCCAAGATTTATAAAACTTGTCAACATCGGAAATGCAGCAACATTCCATATGTCAGAAAAGACTGTATTAAAGGTATCTTTAAACCACGTTGAAAAAGTGGATAACTCTTTTTTTGCCTGTGAAGTATCAGCTGTGAGACTTACCGTGCCGGGAGAAATGAGGCCCATAGAATCAAAAGAGCCGTCCTCATCGGATTCCTCACTTTCCGAAGTGAGTTTGCTTATCTTATCGAAACTCATAAGCTGATTTTTATAAGCTTCAGAAGTTTCGTTGACGGCATCAGTAAGGTCTTCCTGATTGGCTACACTGTCTCCGAGCGCATCACTCATATCTGTAATGCCCGATGTTGCACTTTTGCTCTCTTCAAGCTCCCAACCGAATATTGCAGCAAGTGCGTCTCTTATGCCCTCAGCAGTTGAAATCAGTTTGCTCATTGCCTGATTCAGAACACGAACTGCAGGAAGTATAGTCTGAACAAGAACCTGACCGATTATGCCCGAGAACTCCTTCCACTGTTCGGAAAGGATTCTCGTCTGATTCGCCCATCCGTCCGACGTTCTTGCAAAGTCACCCTGTGCAAGTGCAGTCTGTGACATTACAAAGTTATAACGGAGCATTACTTTCTCAGCCTGGCTGAGTGCAGAAACCTTTTTGTTGATTCCCTGCGTATAGGCAAACTGCTGAAGGTTCGCTTCGGTCATTACTATACCGAACTGCTTTAAGGTTTCTGTTTCACCGGTAAATACCGAATTCAGTGCAGTAGCAGTTATATCCTGGGACTTGTTATAAAAGGATGCCATATCGGCAGAAAGGCCCGTCAAGGCGATAGCCATATCGGATGCCGCATCGTCGGCTATACTCATACCTTTGGCCATTGCCATATATGTAGAGCCGGTCTGTTTGGCAGTCAGCTTTGATATACCGTACATCTCGATGGACTTATCGGCAAACTCTTCCATTTTTGAAGACATAGAGCCGAAGGAAACATCAACAACGTTCTGTACCTCCTGAAGATCAGAAGCCATTGAAATAGCCTGTTTGCCAAAATTAACAATAGCATATGTACCGAATGTAGCAGATGTTGCTGCTATTAAATTAGTAAAAATAGACTTTACACTCGAAAGTGATGCTTTTATTTTCTTAGCATTCGCTGAAACTGAGGAGCTGATTTTATTGGCATTTTTGTGTGTTGAACTTGCTGCTTCGGCACTTCCGCGTTCTATAACACTCCAAGCTTTAGTCATAGCTTCAGAAGCGTTCATTCCTTCTTTTCGGTATATTCCCGCTATTGAGGCTGCTTTAGATTTGTACGAACGCCCTGAGTCGTTTAAAATTGCCTGGATTTTGGCATCTGTTTGAGATATGGTTCTATTTACTTCGTTGGCAACAGCTTTAGTTTCAGCTGTTATTTTTTTTGCTCCACTTTCAAACCCTTCAGTGTCTATTTGTGTATCAAAATTTAGATATCCGTCAACAGCCATTTGTACCCACTCCTTTCAGGCTGTCGCCCAAAGACTGCGGGTACGCTCGGTACGCTGTGCAGACTATTTATTTTCGTATAAATTAACCGTTTTGCACTTACGGCAAACGATTCTTATAACGCCGTAAAAAACGCCCTCAAAAAGGATTCTCCCGCATTTTTTACAGCAATATTTTTTCATTTTAATCACTCCCCGAACAAAGAATTGAAAACCTCGTTCAACTCCTCTTCCGCTTCAATATCCTCGGGAGTTTTTATGTCAATAAGGTGTTTATTTTTTCTGTAAAACTCCTCCTCATATTTTTCAAGAGCTTTACCTCTTGCTTTCTTCTGTCTTATATTCATAACAGCAGTAAATAATCCTTCTCCGACTTCGCCAAAAAGTCCGAGAAAAGTCCACCAGTGCATATATGCAATTTCACGGACCTCAAAGCCCGCAACTTTGTTGATTGCAGGGAAAAGAATGTTCTCGTCCTGTTTCCAATCAATCATTTTTGTTTTTTCTGGTTCTGACTGCGGTGTATCACCGCCGCCTACAAACCAATAAGCCTTATCAACAGCTTCCTGAAGCTCCTCCTGTGTGGCAAAGCTTTCATAATCGGGATATATGTTTACCAGGCATATATACGCCTGCTCCTGAGGAGTTAAGCTTTTATCGTCAAATGCCTCATAAATACGAAGCACATCACGGAAATCACTTCTTATTTCATAATTCTTACCGCCTATTTCAAGCGTTTTAGGTAATCTGCCAATCATTCTCCGAGGCTCTCCAGATATGCCCTCTGCTTAGGCGTAAGATTATCAAGGTTGACAGGTTTCTTTTTTTGAGCATTCTTCTTGCTCTTCTTTTCAGGCGGAAGATATTTCGAAACATTACCGTGTTTTGCGCCCACAGGCCTGAGCTTCTCTGCATCCCTTTTGATTTGCTCCATAAAAACTTCAAGAAAAGCTGTAAACAGGAGTTTTCCGTTTCCTACCGGGGAGAGACAGTTTGCATTCCCGAAGGCATGATCCGAAACATCTGCGCCGAAAATATAGTCAATCTTTTCTTTGATTGTTCTGTCGTATTCTGCCATTTTTTCAGGTGTAGGGTTGCCGTTGGCGGCAATATCACTTTCAATTTTATCGAACATATCGATGTGTTCTCTGAATCTTGCAGCAATGTTCATATCAGATATATTGATTCTTATAACATTGCTCTCATCGCCATTGACAGCATATTCTTTTATACCTGTTGCAAAATTAATAGACTGCATTTAATCACTCCTTTTAAAATTCAAAGCCCTCCTGAACTTCAAGAGGGCTTTATAGTATTAATTCTGTGCTGCCGAATCAGTCGCGGTAAATACCGGAGTCTTACCGTTAAGTGTAACCGTACCCTTCTGTCTGTTACCGCAATAAGCAACATTGTAAGGTATTCTCACACCGCCCTGGGCTCCGCCATAGCTCTGAGGCTTGACAATAACATCTTCAATCCAGGCATCAAAGGGTGCCTCTGCTCTGTCAACGAGAACCTCAAGAACTCTTGTCTTACAAGAATCACCTGTAAGACGGTTCATTGTAATATCCTTGAGCTTTTCATAGAAAGCTCCGTCTGAAGGATCTGCGAAATAAGTGTCAACATCAAACGAAGGCTCGTAGCCCTCATCTTCAACACTTGTTTCGTCAAGGATGTTTTTCTTCTGTGTGATTGTCGGATTAAGATTTACACTCATATCCGAAACGTCTTTACCGATAAGGAACCACTTGGCGGCACCTACTTCGGTTGATGTATCGAAGCTATCATCAAGAAAATGAGCAAGAGCACTTCTCTTGAGCTTCTTTACCGTATCTGACATAGTTTATACCTCCTATTTAAAAATAGTGTATTCAGCGGTAATCTGAAGCTGATACCGCACGTTTTCGTTTAAGTTTTCATCCGGTATGGAATATAACATACCGTTTGACGGGATGAGCCTTGTAATCTCCCCCGTGTGGATTTCTCCGTCAGTTTCTGCCGTTATCTGATGACCGCACTGCTTTTCAAGCCAATGCTGAAGTTCAAGCAGAATACCGCTGTTGCTCAGGCGGTCATAGTCGCTTATAGACTGATACACCGCATAAAGCACAAATGTGTGCTGACGGTCTTCATCACCGAGGATATTCTCCTTAACAAGAGTATCACCTGTAGGAGACAGGCCGTAGCTTGTACTTTCACTGTCGGTAAAATCAACGTGCACCGCAGCGCATATTTGAGCAATCTTAGGAAAACTGCTCACAATTTCTCTTACACATTCGATTATGTTCATCCTATAGGTGTACCTCCTGCGATTTTTGCGGTACCTCTTAAAATCTGAGTACCTTTTTCGGCTTTCATTCTTTCGAACCAGAACGGACCTGCCTGAGGATGCCTTGATTTCTGATGGTTCAGATCTGTGCCGGTGAGCACCTTCTTTTCTCCCATACTTGCATAAGCAGAGCCGGTAATGCTTGACACCATCAGCTTGCCGTAATACTGATATCTTCCATAAGGATTGAGATAATAAATATGCCCGCTGCCGATTTTTGTACCAAGCACCGGGGATTTCATCAGTATACCGTTAAGCATAGGCGTATAAGGCACCATAAGACGGATGCACTCACTGTCAACAAACTTCTGAGCTGAAGTAAAACGGGCGGTTCTGTCTGCACCGAAAGTCTGACTCCACACAAGATTCAGCTGTGCTTTTTCTTCTTTTATTTCAATATTTTTCGGTTGTTTGATTACGTCTGACATTATTAATCCTTTCTAAAAAACACGAAAAAAGAAAAAAACACACCAAAAAATGGAGTGTTCGACTGATAAAGACAATTTTTTAAGATTTTACGTGTAAAATCTTTGCGTCGGCAATATTATCATTGTTAAACCAGTTATAAGGGTACTGCATAAACGGTTACCCTGTCACATTGGCAAGAAACATCGCGACGATCAGAAAGTTGGCGGTGTTTCTTCTTTTTACTTCCTTTTTGACAATTTTGTCAATTTAAACAATCCGTTCATTTTAACTATTTAACCTCAAAAAGGTTGCAAAACAACCAATAAATTATACTCGCTTTTTATAAAGCAAGTATAAATACACAATGTCAATGACGATTGCCAAAATATCAATAATATCTCTGCAAGTCATCACTGTCACCCCCTATATAATATTAGGGGAACCGATAAATCCTTATATACAATACCCTTAAAGCAGCAATTTCTTACTGCTTTTTGGATTTTATCATATAATAATTTTTTTGTCAAACTTTGTCATTTCGCAGAAATTTCACAGTGTGGCAGGCCGCCGTAAAAGCAATCGTCAACGCTCATCACCGTCACAAACTTATACTGCTTTTTGAATTTGGCAAAGCTATCCGAGATTGACTTGGGAGAAGTATTGTCGAAGGCAAAGGAACACTCGCCTTTGACAAGTAAATCTTTCGTCGGATTAAGAGGAAGATTCGCTTTGTCATACACATAAACAGTTGTACTGTGAACGCTCTGCAATCCGCTTTTAAGAGTGTTTCCGCCTTTGCTTTCGTGCCAATAAACCGAGGGTATGAAAACTCTGTCATAGCCCCCGGTTTCGGCATTGTAGCGGTAAAGGGTGCAATCAGCATTTGTCATACTGTCACCCCACAATAAAGCAGACCCGTATCAGAAAGCCACGTTTTCACACAAGATCTGATTTTGCCTTGCAGATGCGCTTCTGTCTGCTGTGAACTTTCGTAATGCTTAGACCACCCTTCAACGCTCTCGGAAGCCGTACCGCCGTGTAATGTCGCTCTTTTATCATCACTGTAGAGAAGCTCAGCGATTTCGCAAATGCACATTTTCACCTCATAAGGGATGGCGGTGCTTTCATCAATATTGTCGAAGGTGAAAGTTTTAAGTGTTTTTTGAGCTCGGCGCAGCCAGAATGAAGCTCCTTGTTGCGGAAGAACCGCAGCCCTGTCCATAAGATATTCACCAAAGTAAAATTCAGAGTCTGCATAAATTGTCATAAGGTCACCCCTTAGTTCTTATTGTCGTCCTGCTTTGCACCGTTTTGGGGCTGTGTCTGTGCAGGCGGTGTCTGTGCAGGCGGTGTCTGCTGACTATTGGTGCCGTTCTTCTTCGGATAGGTTTTTCCGATTACTTTACCCATTGTTCAGACCTCCTTATACTTCTTTTCTATGAAGGTAGATACCTGCAGCCTTATTTTCATAAGCATCTGCAATACCAACATTACGGTAGCCGAACTTCCAGCCATCGCTCGACTGATTTTCTTCAGGAGAGATCACCTTGTTGTTAAGGTGCTTTGTAAACTGGATTACCGCAGGCTTATGAACAATCATAAAGTTAATATCTGCGGCACCGGCGGCCTTGACGTAACCACCGGCGGTTTCGCCCTCAGTCTTACCGCTTTTCTGCTCAATCGCTGTATAGAAACGTGACTGAGGCACTTCGATAATCTTTGTGAATTTCTTGAGTACTTCCTTTGACTTGATTGTGTCAAGGTCATCAATAAGACCTTTAAGAACAGGTACGATGTAAAGGTATCTCTGTTCGTAGGGAACCTCATCATCATTCATCTTTGTTGTTGCAGCACGGAGAGCTGCGATTGCTTCCTCACCGGTGCTGATGGAAGCTGCGACAGTTGTTATATCAGGAACAGCCGCATAGCAAGCGAAACGGAAGGCATCAAGTTCGGGAACAACCTTTGTGCGGATAAATTCACTTGCAAGTCTGCCGTAAGCAAGGCCTGCAGTTTCAGCGTTGTCGAGAGTGTCAACAGTGAACATTCTGCCACGGTCAAAATTGCACTTGACGGTTTCGTTTTCAAGAGTTACGTCACCGTCTACATAGCCACCGTTACGGGAGTAGTCAGCAAGGCCGTCCATCTTGATTTTAGGGATGATAAGCTCGTTTGCGTTTGCACCCTGCTGAACAAGCTCGGGAGCGCCGTCAAGGTCTGATGTAAGGGATGCAAGCTTGTACACCTCATCAAGAAGAGGAATGTACTTTTTAAAGAGAGCAATGTTGTTATTAGGCATTAAAATTCCTTCTTTCTGTTAAAATTATTTTGTTTCGGGCGGAAGTCCCATTGCGGCTCTCATTGATGCAAGAGCTCCGCCACCGTTGTTGCCGCCACCTTCTGTGCGGTGAGTAGGATTACCGAAGGGTTCGTCAGCTCCGAAAAGATAACCTTCTGCCTCTTTGCAGACATCAATAGCAGACTGAATATCTGCATCCTGATTAGTGCTTGCTTTAAGTGCTTCAAGGTCAAGGAACGGCATAACTGCCTTCGGATTTTTTGCGCCGGACTTTTTGAGAAACTCTTGAACCTTACCGTTAAACTCGATATCCGCAAGCTGCTGCTTGTGTGCTGTTTCCTGCGCTGCAAGGTCGTTATTGAGCTTTTCAATTCTGCCCTGTAATTCCTTTACATCAACGCCATCAAACTCTTTAAGGGCTGTCTGCGCAGTTTCAAGCTGGGTTTTGTAGTTGTCTCTGTCGCTTTTGATTTTCTCAACTTCGGCTACGGTTTTGTAGTTAGCTTTTACGACTTCCTCAAATTCCGCTTTTTTGTCCTCGGGAATAGTTAGATTGTACTTCGCGAGGATTGCATAGATGTTCTGCATAGTGTTTTTTTCCTTTCTACATGATGTTTATACTGCTCTGTCTGCAGTTGAAAGTAAGTCAGATAACCTCTGACGGGGTAATTTTGAATATGAAAAAAGCACCCGTTGGGGTGCTTAAATCAACGATATGAGGTTTTAATATTTCTTTATTGTTTCAATTTCTGCCGCTTCCAAACCATACCATACACCATCCTTTGTTTCAATATCAATTTGTTCGACCCCTGGTTCATTATTTCCAGCAGAAGTATATCCCTTATACTTTCCTATCATAGATTCACCATCAACGAAGAAAATTATTACTTCTGTATCTATTGACAAACCTTCTATTTTGTTTAATTTTTCGTATAAACTCATAGTCTATCTCCTTTTAGGCACAATGTGCACCCCGTCATTACTATAATGTATTTTAAAACCATCAGTTATGCATGAAATTCCAGTTTGGTTATCCATATCAACACCGATTTGTGAACTCACAAAAACAACTTCTTGTTTTTTCCACTTGCCAGCTCGACTTCTTAACAATACACCACTACCAGCAAATTTATTAACTATAAGCTGAGCTTCTTCTATCGATATTGTTAAATAACTTCTTCCTTCGATATAATTATTGTGACCTTTGATGTGTTTACCTTGTTTTCCTGCAATTATTTTTTTGCTAACTTGTGGTGATTTAAGGTACTTGCGGATTTTTTCATCTGACATATCTATTATATCATCCAGATTTATTTTTTCAACCTTTTTCTTCCACTTCCCCATACCGATATTCCCAAGCCCGTCAACCGTCACACGCTCTCTCTGCTGCGGTAAATCCATAGCCTTTGAAAAGCGGGTATATTCCTGGCTTGTGCCTCTGTATCGGCATCGGGCAGCAATAATGTCATCCTCGTCAGCGTTGCCGGTTTCAAGGAGCTTTATTTTCTGCCTTTGCGCCCTCATCGCTGTTTCAAGCTTGCGCTGTCGCTGTAAAGCTTCATATTTTGTGTATTGCTTGCCCTCATAAGTAACAGGAGTGTTTTCCTTGCGGTTCAGTTCTTCAAGCTCTTCTGCAGTATATGTAGGCTCGGATACACCCGGGATAACAGGATAATAATCGTGATAACAGTTTGCACCGTTCAGTCCGGTCACGGTACCGAGACCGCAAACAGAAACGAGTTCTTCTCTGGTATACCATTTGCCCTGCCATTCCTGATGCGAAGGGCGGGCACCGCTATGCCAGGACACTTCGAAAGTGTCTGTGCCGAGCTTTTCAGCGTTCATCTCGTTTACATTGCCTGTCAGCTGTGCCATACCCGTCATAACAGCACGTCTTGCGGCAACATCAACACGGTTGCTCCACCCTGAGGCGTAATCAACGGTTCGAAGCCCGCTGTTTGTCATTTCCTTTACGATTTTTTTAAGAACAGTATTATAATCAAAGACACCGCTTGCAATACCGTTTATGGCATTGTCAAGGGTGTCCTGATAATATTCAGCTATAGGCTTGAAGGAAAGCGTTCCGTCGGCATTACGCACAGAAAAGCCAAGAGACTGCGAAATATTACGCATTTCTTCAGCGGTTTGTCTGCCAACGGCGGCTATTTGCTGTTGAAGCAGATTGTTTTCCTCAAAGGGGATAAACTCTGCTCCTGTTTTTTTGTATATCCCCTCATTTCGTGCATATCCGCTTTCTATGGCATTCTTATAAAGCTCGGTCATTTCATCATCAGTCAATTTTAGCGACTTCTGAATAAATCTTTCTATCTTTTCTTTCGAAGCACCGAGCTCATAAAGACGGTTAATCTGCCAATCAGCTGCTCTTGTAATTTCACCGTTGATAGCAAGACGACGAATCAGATCAGACATTATATCCTGCTGAAGCTGTTTCATCTGACCGTCAAAAGCCATAGAAAGAGCTTCAAGCTCGTTTGAAGTGTACATTATTCAAGCACCTCGGTTGTACCTTCGGCAGCACTTTCAGCTACACGGGCTCTGGCGGTTGCTTCATCCTCGTTGTACCATTTACTTCTGTATTCCCAAAGTGGCATTACTCCCATCGCAACATCCTGCGCATCCTGCTTACGTTCAGTTTCTTCACTTGTAAGAATACTGTCTGCAAAGTTACAGCTGACGGTATATCCGCTTTTTGTAAGACGGTTATAGAAACTCAGACCGTATATGAAATCCTCAAGGCAGACCTGAAGGTTTCTTTCGATTGCTTTTACTCTATTGTATTTGCGATTTTTTGAATGTTTGATTTCTTCAGCTGTCTTTTCTACAATATCCGTCTTTGAAAGGTCACCGTAGGCAAGACCAACGATAAACTCAATTTTACGAAGAATCTGCTCAAGACCGTTAATGATGCTCTCATCACGGAATTCGGGAGAGAATTCCTTATAAAGCTCACCGTTTCCGGCATCGAGATTTAAGCCACGATAAAGCCTGTCATTAAGCTTCGGCATTTTATATGTTGTTTTACCGTTTTTATCCCGTGCCGTCATAGGCTGAAGAGCTGTAACATCAACATTGATCGCCCTTTCACCGCTTTCAAATTCCCACTCAAGACGGCCGAACTGCACATCCGCTTTCTTTATGAGCTCCATAGCACCGTCATAAACACTCACACCGTTGAAGGAACCGTCAATCTCATTCTTGATAGGGTTACGGTAATATCCGAAATCAACTCTGTCAGCAGGGTATGTAATCGCTTCAGGCAAATCCGCCCAGGAATAAACCTCTGATAAAGCGCAAGGCGTTCCCAGACTGCCCTCATTCTTTGAGTGATAAGCATAGTTTCTTATTGTAAGGCCGTCAGCGTTAAGGGTGTGTCTTTCGAAGCGGTAATAAATATCGTTCTTCGAAACAATCTTTTTACTTATAAAGGCTATATCGTCAGCCTTTCCGTCATCAGTGAAAGAAAGAACAATAAATTTGTCAGCCGTAACGAATTCTGCCTTATCTTCTCCGAGCGGCTTCAGAACAAAGGAGCCGAGCGCAAGACCTGACTGCAGGTTTTCCGTAAGCATTGTAATGTGTTTCTGCACAATATCATCAAGCTTCCTGTTTGAAACCTTTACGGTCATTTCACTCAAAACAACGTCGGCAAACTCACGGCAAATACTCTCCTCAATTCTGAGACTTTTCACATAGTTATCAATCCACGGAGCAACACCTCTGTAAGCATTAAGCCACTCGGTAATTTTATCGCTCATTTCTTCACTTATTGCCGCATCGATACCGAAAACAGTCTTTATATCGTTTTTGCTGAACAAACTTCTCACCTTCTTAATAAAATCTCTGAATTTCTCAAACACCTTTTCGCCTCCATAATCTTTCAGTGGCATAGCGCACCGCATCTATTGTATGGTCATCTCCGTCAGGATAACCGCTTATAACATTGCCTTCCTTATCTCTTTCGTATTCCTTTTCGAGGAATTCACGGCAAGCGACGGGGCAGCGCACATTATCAATGACAATTTCCTTCAGTGACTGCAGCCACTTATATGAATACTCACGACTTCCGGGACCTTTTATTGCCGCTTTCGCGAGAAGGCCGAAAGCCTTGTAATCACCCACAGATTTGTTTTCGGCATTATCGCAAGTGATTAAATCATTTCCTGTTATGCCGAGTTCAAAAAGTTTATCTGCTGTTTTTTTATTTGACATCTTGTTGGCTGTGAACTCCTGCCATATGTAAAGCGTATGCTGCGAAGGAATATACGCCACACGCACGAAAGCGTAAAGGTCGGGATACCAGCCCCAGTCAACGCCGTTATAAATCATATCAAAGCCGTCTATTTCCTCATTGGTAATCTCCCTCACGGTTACATTATCAAAGACATTACCACCCGTTCCGTTCGCAATGCCCATATACTCGTTTTCGTAAGCGACCGGGTTTGTTTCCTTGAGAAATTCTGCATCATCAAGAAAAGGCTTTCCGAGCCACTTTTGAGGAACGGTGAGATATGTGCTTTCAATTACAAGACGGTCTTTTCTTGGTATCTTTATATATTTGTTCGCCCAGTTGAGAGCAGATTTTGGCGGGTTGAAGGATTTGAACTTATATACCTTTTCACCGCCACGGATAACCGACTGCTCAATTTTTCGGACAGCTTCTTCACCTTTGAATTGATCAAGCTCTTCAAACCACAGAATCCCTATATAACCGAAGGGCGGCTTAATTGACTTTATCTTGTTTTCATCATCTGCACCTCTGAAGTATATCTTCTGACCCGTCTTTTTACGGGTGATTTCAAGGGGTGACTTCGTAAATTCATATTCATCATCAAGACCGAGGGCTGATATTGCCCATTGTATCTGATTGTAAACACTGTCTTTAAGGGTGTTGCCGACCTGTCTTAGCACGCAAGCGTGCATCTGAGCATTCTTCTCGAGCTGATCAACGACATTAAGGCTGACAAACGAGGATTTTGTCGAACCTCTGCCGCCGGGGAACACATACTCACTATGCTCACAATCTTCTATGTCAAACATAACCGGCGCAAAATTCGGTGCGATTATATTAGCAGGAATGCCGCTATATTTATTGCCCTCAGGCACATCAGGGAAAAGCTTCTGCTTTTTCAATTTCAGCTCTTCCTTTTCGAGCTTAATGCGATGCGCTGTATATACATCGTCCTGTATAATCTGACGAAGCTCTTTTATCGCTTTTACATCACCACGCTTCGCTTTTTTTAGAAGTGCAGCATTAACTATAAGCATATTGTTTATTTCGGTAATCTGTTTTTCATCAAGTGCGCCGAAATTTATGCCGAATTCATATAAAATATTCAAATCAGCGGTAGAGTTTGCCGGCAAAGAAAGCAACAAATCCATAGTCTGTTTCATGGTCTTTTTGCGTCTTCTTGTTTCACCCGACTTTTTTCCGCCTTTTTTTGCAATTTCTCTCAGTTCGCTCTCGGTTCGATTGCCGAAAGGTATTAAATTTTTCTCATTCGGCATTTCACCACCTCATATGCGTTTTTTTATTCTTTTTTCAACACAAAAACCGCCCTTTCGGACGGTCCTGTGTAAAGGAGAATTATAATGAACAAACAAAAAAGTTGCGTTTTCCTATTTATCTACAATATTATTTTATCACTTGAATACTACCCCGGTTTTGTCAAATTATTCATTTTTTCTCTTTATCAAGCAAAAAGAAGAATTTACGACGAATCTGATAGAAGTTTCTGATGCTGCACGGAACGTAACCGAGCCTATCAAAGCCTACGCCCTCAGTCACATTCTTTTTAAGCAGCGGTAAGAGACCAACATCCGCACCGCAAGCATCTTTCAAAGCTTCATCTATAATCTCCATATCATTTTTTAGCTGAAGAGCTGATATTGCTTTTCTTTCAGTAGGCTTGCCGGGTTCACCGCCCATCACGGCAACATCAGGTTGAGCGGAAGAAAGTGAATAAAGCTGACGGAGTTTTTCTTTCTTCTCACCGTACTGTAAGCAAAACTCTTTTAACTCACGGTAACGGTGACGGCTTATGTTAAATTCTTTTGAAAGGCTTAAATCATAATCTCTCGGCACATTATCACCTCTTTTCATTTGCCCTCATTTTTGCTGAATCTTTTCGGTGCAGGGCTTACAAAGGAATAACTCATCGCCTTCTTCGCTCACCTTATTCACCGCCGCACATTTCATTCTGCATCACTCCTTTTCTTCGTGCCTTGTGTCCTAATTTACTTAAATTGATTTTCTTTGCTCTTTCACTTTTTATCTTTTTAAGACACTCAGGACAATAAAAAGCATATTTTGTTTGAAAAACTTTGCCACATCGTTCGCACATAACAGGTGCAGTTTCTTTTACCGTAGTCATTATGCATCACTCCAGTCTACCGCCTGACCGCAGGACTCGCAAAAACTTGGTCTCAAGCATTCAAGTTCAAACTCGGCTTCATCAAGTAAATAATGACCGCACTCACAGTAGTAATTCAGCTCGCCGTTCTCTTGCTGACTGTAAGGCTTCTTCGGCTCAGTTTTATCAATAGCAGCCTTGACCTTGTCAAGTATCTCTTGGTTAGCACAACGTAAAACAAAGCCGTCTTCTTCGATTATCGCCGCTGTCTTACACATTGTCTTCACCTCCTTCACATCCGCTATAACTAACATCTATTGCCTGACCGCAATTACTGCAATAGTTTTCAAAATATTCGTTTACACCTGCTTCATATGTACCTACGACAGCACCACAAACAGGGCAGCAAAGGTGAAAATCAATATCATATTCACCTGATATGTCTATTCCTCGATTGTTTTCCTCTTCGGTTGCCTTCTTAGGTATCTGCTTTTCAAGGGCAACAACTGCCATGTTCAACGCTTCAGTTATATGCACCGCAAAATGTTGTTCTTTTCTGCTGTGAATCTCGTTGTGATCTTTTATTCTTCTTATTGCTTCTTCAGGTGTCATTCTTTTCACCCACCATTTCTTTCAAGACTTGTCTTGCCTTTGGTATGCTTACATACAAACTTTCAGTTCCGTCACCGTTTGTTTTACATACAGATATGTCAATTAACTTGTCTAACAGCTCTTTGACCGCTTCGGCTTTGGCTGATGATAACTTTTCATTCAAGAATTTCACCGCATTTAATAACCCCTCGGAATTTGCCTTTTGTCGCTTGATGAGGTCTTTATCTTCAAAATTCTCGCAACCACTATGTCCGTACATTTCACCCTCAAATTCGTGCAAAATATCTTCATCACCTTTTGCTGAATAGTATGTACCTTTACAGGCTTCATAGTGCAAACAACCCTTGCAATCCTTTATAATCTCGTTATCTGTCATCCTCTGCACCTCCTACTCCACTTTTATGAAACGATCGTCGTACCAGCTGTTCCCTGCTATTAATCCCTCACAAAAAGTAGGAGAGGGCTTCATCCCTTCCGCCGCTTCATCAAAAGCCGCATTGAGTTCCCTCATCAGCTCGGCATCCTTCCTTTTGGGGCTCCTCCACTCCGCCACAAGGTCAGGCAGGTCGCATATTTCTATGATTCCGTCCTTTGCCTTGTCAATCAGGAAGTGTGAGAAATCGGTAACCGCTTCATCGTGGGCGTTTTCAAAAGCTTCATGGTATGCCCTCATCGCACCTTTGTTTATTGCAACCTGGTTTTCGAGCCTCTGAATTTCTTCCTTTTGGCGGTTGATGAGGTCAATCGTGTCTTCGTTACGCCTTCTAAGACAATCAGGGCAATATTGTCGATAAGGGCATTCAAAACACCCTTTACCGTTGTCGCATTTATTGCAACACTCAAAAGCCTTTATAATCTCGTTGTCTGTCATTTTTCCTCACCTCTCCCTTCCTTTTTTATCTTCCGTAAAAAGCTCAAGCAACCTCACAACCGAATAACCCATTGCAGCACCGGCAAGGACCATAACAATAACCGTCGCAAGGTTCAAAGGCGCATAAACAGCAACAACCAGCACAACAAAAGCGACAGCCGCAATAACAAGATATTTAATCATTGTGCACCCTCCTGTTCCATTTATCAGCGGCAGCTTTCATAGCATCTTTCTCAAAGTCTTCTGCAGTCTTCTCGGGCTTTTCTTCATCAATCTTCGGTCTGTTGATGAATTCCATTCTTGTCCTGACATGGCACTCCTTACAGACAACAACATAGGCCTCATCGCAGATTATTCCGCACTTTTTGATTTCTGCCTCACCGCCGCAGAACGGACACCTTTCAAGCTTAATCTTCATCGCCCTCAGCCTCCTTTATAAATTTATCGCAGGCAATATCTCCCTGCCAGGCTTCCTCATCGTACCTGCTACAGCTACCGTAACCGTCACATTCATTCTGAAAGCTTATACAGTCACCGCAGTACGAAGGCTCTTTTACATACTCTGCCATTATTTTTCCTCCTTTTGATTTTTGTTCATTTTCGCCCACTTGCGTTGGGCTTGCTTTTTTCTTGCAATCTTACAGGGGGCACAAATATTCTGTTGATTTCGGCTTAATATGGTCGCACCGCAACGTACGCAATACTGTTCACGTATACGCAGAAAAGACCGGCAGCTGTCACAGTCATTTTCACCTGCACTGCAACCGTGGATATCATCCCAATTTGCACACATATCCTTTTGCCAATAATCTTTGAATTCTGCGGAAACCGTACTCAACTCTCTTGCCCTCTGATTGAGTAAGTAAGCTAACTTACTTACTAATTCTTTCATTACACCTCGTTCTTCCGGGGACATCACTCTGAAGTGGCGGAGTTGCCGTTCGGGGAGATTGTCACCAAACTCACCGTTGCCGATGGATCGGCGCACCTTGTCGAGGCTTTCGGTCAAATAAAAGCGGTACACACATCCTCTGATGGCTTTAACGGACTTATCGTTAATTTCATCGTGGATAGCTTCGTAACTACAACCTTGCTTTATTTTCTGACCGAGAATGGCAATTTGCTCTTCAGACCACAAGTTATGGTTATCCGCCTTGATAGGTCGTTCCTTCAGGTTAAGGTCACATATTCTTCGCTGTATGGCTCCTTCGGTTCTCTTGAGCCGTTGTGAAATCTCCGGGTAGGTGAAACGGTGTGCCTTCAGCAAGTCCTTGAGATAAGCATCCTCTTGAGGTGTCCAAGGACTTTTTATGTTTTCCCGGAGATGTTTCCTGTCACGCTGTCGCTTTTCATCTGCCCATTTCGGCTCAAGACCGAGCGCATTCTTCTCGAACTTTGAGAAATCAAGGAAGGATTGATTTTTTTCTGCCCATTCCCAAAAGTCATCAAGGTAGACTATCTTGACAAAGTTTTTGTTGTTTCTTTTTTTACGTACCGGAAAGGCTCTGTTTTCAATCCAGGACTTATTCTTGTATGTATCTGCACCGTGACTGTATCCAAGGGCAATGATGAGCTGATGCATCGTAACGTATGTGCCCGCATCGTAAAAAGCACCGAGGTGCAGCCTTCGTGCCATTACAATGATGCCGTTTTCGGAACGATTCAACTTTTTACACAAGCGAGGAACGGTCATTGTTCCCCAATGGTCGGCAAGATAGTCCTTTTCCTCTTGGGTCCAATTTCTTGCTTGTCCCATTGCATCAGCTCCTTACATCTCCAAGTACTCCACAATAACCTTTGCTGCCTCTTCCCAACCGTAGCATCTGACGGCCTTGTTGCCGTACTTACCGAGCATCTGCAGCCATGTGTTCTGTGATTCTGTTGTCGAGCTCCCTTTTCTTCTCTTGAGCTCAATATAAAGTGAGTGAAACTCTCCCCTTGCAACAGGAAGGTGAATATCAGGCACACCTGATTTCATTCCCTCTTTTTTGAGCCTTGCTCCCGTAGCCTTACTGCGCTTGCCCTCATTGGGAATATGATACAGAAGCGCCAGCTCGGGATACCTTCTGCAAAGTCTTTGCGCCCACTCAAAAAGCGCCTGCTGCTCCTCTGACTCCGTAGGAACGGGAAGCTTTCCGGCTGCTTTGCTCTTATCAAGCGGCTTCGGACAGAGTATTGACCCTTCAAGAGCTGCTATCATTGCCGTATCTCCGAGTCTTACGTGCTTAATATGATAGCTGCACATAAGGAAGGGGCATTCTGACTTATTGCAGTAAATGTTACTCATTGTCTGCACCGCCTTTCAGCAGTTCGGGGTTATCGTGTATGTTGCCTATAACTTCAAGTTCGTTTTCATATTCATTAAGCACTATATCAATAGCAGGATTGTTTCTGCTTTTCCAATCGGGTTTATTTGTTTTAACACAATAGCAACCCGTACTGTAATTGATTACGCCCTTAATGTCGCAAAACTTGACAATATCGCCCTCAAAAATCTTCTTGCCGTTCTTGTCGGTCAAGCCTGTGTACTGCCCTACGGTTTCTTTTTGTACTTCTAAAAAAGAACCGCCCTTAAACACTCCAAGCGATATATACGCTCTATTCACATCAGAATAGAAAAGAAGGTTTCCTGTTATCCACTCGTTTTCTCCTTTTAGTTTACCGCTGAACAAAATTTCTCGCATAAGCACCCTCCTTAATACGGCAGATCTTCATCATCGGTAATCTCATCGAAGTCCGACGGTACTGCATTACTGTAATATCCTGTGCCCTCATCAGCACTCTGCACTTTGGGAGCAGGCTGTGCATCGCCATTCTTCTCTCCGCAAAAGCTCACCTCAACCGCCACAACCTCAAATGTGTATCTCTTTGCACCTCTGTCATCGGTGTAAGAGCCGGTCTGAATCCTGCCTTGCACCGCAATCATTGAGCCTTTACGGAAATGTTTCTCAACAAAATTTGCCGTACTTCCGAAGCAGATAACACGGATAAAATCCGCTACTCTGTCTCCGCCGGGACGGTCAACGGCAACCGTGAAACGGCACACTTCTCTGCCGGTTGTTGCTACTCTCAATTCCGGATCAGCTGTGAGCCTTCCCATAATCGTCGCACTGTTAAGCATTTTCTTCGTCCTCCCCCGCGGTAAGTCTGAACAGCAGATATGATTTTCCCGACTGTCTTACCATAAGTCGGCCGTATGCACTCATACCGTTACGCTTAACCGCCCTCATCATATCCTTTGCGATTTCCTCGCCAAATTCCTTTGTGAGCACCTCGGTCATCCTTGCCTCATCCGAGGTTATTCTGATTAACTGCATTTTCTTCCTCCATAATTATTTTTCTGATTGCTTCAATGTTTTCGGGAGTGTTTGCCAGACTGCCGCAGGACCACATCTTAACAACGATGCTCTTAAACATTTTTTCCGCTGACTGAGGCGGAATCAGCTTAGGCATCAGCTCAAAAAAGAGTGTTCTGTAAATTTCTCTGAGTGTCAGCTCCTGCGTATTCAGCTTTGTCTCTGCCTGACTTGCCCTCATCCGTCTTTCGTGGTCTTCCTGATATATCCTCGCCTGCAGAACAGTCCCTTTGTACTCTGTTATGTAAGCGTTTTTGTAATCGCTGCCTTTTTCAAAAAGCTCCTCTTTCGAAACGTTTTTAAGAACCTTATGACCTACAAATAGCCTTTTCAAATCCTGATAGCAATTCACATCACATCTGTAATTTAAATCTTCAGGCAGAGGCTCATCATGTCGTGCAGCATCTCTTATACGATTAAACCTCTCGATTATTTCTTCGTATTCCTTTGTCATATCTATTCCAGCCTTACCATAGTGTATTTGAAGAAGTAATACCCGAAGGCATCCACTCCTTCCCTGATTGTGTCAACGTCAACAATGTATCCGGGCATAGATCTTACATATCTTTTGTAGGTATTTGCCCTTCTGACTATCGTTCTTGTTATCTTTGGCTCAAGCATATTCCTTGAACAGCTGTACCTTTTGCCCATAAGCCTGCCGACTGTTCTGAAGGTCTTATCAGAATACTTCATCAGGTAGTTTGCAAGAAGCCTGTAATCACCGTGCTCATCAAGCGGAGTACAGGTCACTCTTCCGAGCTTCCAACACCTGCGGCACTCTGCAAGGCTTATCTCATTCATAACAATGTGAATATGCCTTGAACCTCTCTCACCGATTTCAAACACATATACATACTTGAATTCAAGGTCTGCTCTTCGGAACACCGCCCTCATCCTGCGAAGGAAGGTCTGCATATCCTTTTTCATCTCCTCGGGAGTACGATAAGGATCTCCGGGTTTTCTCTTATAGTTGAGAACAAGATGATAGTCACCCTCTTTGAAATTGGTATTGAGGATCCATCTCAACTTATCCTCTGCATTCCTGCGGTTGACCTCTTCCATCTGCCAGGAGGTTTCCTTCGACTTGGGAGCACGTGGAACTCTCTCCACATTCTTATCCCGGGCCTTGTAGCAATGATAAAATTTTTTCTCAACCGTTGCACCTGCAACAACTGTCATTTCAACGTATGCCACAACTTACCTCCTTTGCATACTTTCTCCCTTTTTCGGCCCCTTCATTGAGTGAGCTGTCAGCACAGCTGACTGAGGGAGTACTGTTCTAAACTTAATATTGTTAAGAGCCGTTTCAAGAGGACTTTCACCTCTTTATTTTTAATTCTTATTTGTAAATTTCAACCTATTCAGGCGGTAAGTTGACACCTTCACTTGAAAGTGGTATAATATGTATAGGTTATTTGCCTTACCGCCTTCGGGCGTTCCTCACATCAGTTGCCGCTGTTGTGGGGTTTTTCTTTTGTAATCGTGCTTTCTAACTGCTCAATGAAGGTGTTGAAGCCTGCCATTAACATTTCAAAATAGTTAGTCATACTCTCAATCTGTTCATCAGAAAGAGATTCATTCATAGCATACTCTAACCCTTTTTCTCTTATTTGCCCGCCCAATTTTTTTGAGATTTTCAGCAACTTAACTTCAGCGGCATTTCTCGGACTTGCCTCCGCAAGCATATCCAACACTATATCCAGTGCTCTGTCTCGAGCCTCGGTTTCTCTTTTTTTCTCTTCGATATCAAATAACATACCCATTGTTATATCTCCTTTTCATTGTTTAAGATTCAATTTTTCTCTCAACGCCCGTAGTGATGCGTTTGCTGATTTTTATACTCTTATCGGAGCTTGCCATTGTCACCTTGCCGATTCCCGGTATCTGCACCGTGAGACTTTTCACGTCACCGTCAATCAGATGCTCAATGAAAGGCTCAAGGCTCTTACGGATACTGTCCGCCGTTTCCTCATCTACAATGCTGTCGGAAGGTCCGTTGAACGGGTTATACTCCATAACTTCGATGAGTTCAATCTCGGCATCCTTGATTTTCTGAAAACGTCGGCGAGCTGTATTCGCACCTGAGCA
This sequence comes from Acutalibacteraceae bacterium, assembly GCA_045532935.1. Classification (GTDB taxonomy): domain Bacteria; phylum Bacillota; class Clostridia; order Oscillospirales; family Acutalibacteraceae; genus UBA6857. Next base: position 105,654 of record JAZSGW010000048.1, on the reverse strand, counting down.
GGAGCACTTCATAAGTGCTTCTTTTTTTCTCTCCGCCTCTGTAGGCAGGTCACTCATAAACGTCTGACCGCAATACTCACATACCGCTATCTGTTCCATTACTTTTCACCTCCTTTACTTCTGTCGCCCTTCGGCAACTCGTATACAAGCTTGACTTCCTCGACCTGCTCATCGCTGAGGCTTCTGAAGTCATCCCTGCCGTTGGCGCACACAAAGAATGTGCCGCAGATAATATCGCAATGTGTGCTCCTGTTCATCGGGAGCCCTTTTATTTTGCCTTCCTCGTTCACCACAAGTATCATACCGGGAAGAAGGCTGTCACGTGTTGTCTCTATGTATCCGCCGACAACCTCCTGCATTGCTTCAAGGCTATGCTTGAGCATTTTCTCATAAGGCTCCTTATCAGGCTCCACAATCATTACTCTGAGTCCCTTGCTCACTGTTCATCACCTCCTTGTTCACAAGAAAAATTTTACCGAACCTAAGCTTCAGATTTTCTTCTCTGAGCTCGTTGTTCCTTTTTTCAAGCAGACGGTTTCTTTTTTCAATAAGAACCGCAGCCTCACCGGCGTTCTTCGCAATCTTTGCCTGCCTCTTCACCTCAAGCTCAAGGCTTATGTTCTGAAATTTCAGCTCCCGTATCTCTTCCTGAAGCGCATCTCTTTCAGCAAGCAGCTCAATAAGCTGTCCTGCAACCTTGCCGTACTTCTTTTTGTAGGAAATTGCTTTAAGCAGATTTTTCATCGGTTACTCCTCCTTCAACAATTTTTCTGATTTCATTTTTGCTGAACACCCAGCTTTTTCCTACTTTCAGTGCAGGTATGGTCCCTTCTCTTGCCCACTTGCGTACGGTACGCACCGTCTTGTTCATCAGAAGGGCAACTTCATCAGGTGAAAGGGTAACAGGCATCTGTTCCCAGTTTCTTATGTAGGTGTATCTTTGTCGCATTGTTATTCCTCCTTTGGTCGGTTGGTAACACAAGCACGCATTCCTCAATGCTGCCAAAATGAGCGGTACTTGTGTTTTTTATATCCACCGTGCTATAATCACACGGAAAGGATGTGTTTTTATGAAATTTGATATTGACTGTGCCCGTGAAATTCTCCTAACTCTTGAAGCCAAGGAAGACGACTTCGCTATCGGGTTTATTGAGTTAAACAACTCTCTTCCAACTTATTCCGGAAAGCCTTCTGTTGTTCAGTATGCTTGCCTGAAGCTCGAGGAGCTCGGCTACATCAAACTCAATAAAAAATTCGTGGGTAATCGTTATATTGATATAATTGAATCTGTCAGTGGCATCACCGCCACAGGTCATATGTATCTTTCGGAGTTACTTGATTCCGCAGAGCTCATAAGTAAGAATTCTGAGCATGATAAGAAAACACCAAAAAAAGAGAATTTGAATAAAACTTTCAAGACTATTACAAAAGTCATAGCTTTTCTTGCTTCTCTCGTCGGTCTCTTCTGGACATGTGCAGAAATATTTGACCGCTTTTTTACTTAACTTCCAACCAGAACAAAATAATAAAACTGTCATTATACTCACACCTATTGCATTGGATATTGCAATAACGTTGTTTAACCACGTCGGCATATCTTATCTCCTTTCCCCCGTCACCTTACCGTGCCGGGATTTTTTATATAATGGTCGGTTGGTGGTTGGTGTTCAGCTTGCAAATTTGTCGAGACTTACATTCAGAGCCGTGCATATAGCAAAATACTCTTCAGCAGTAATTTTTCTCTTGTCGTTCATCATTGCAGAGAAAGTGTTAGTAGGGATGTTCGCCTTCTCCGCTATTGCCGACATTTTTAAACCTGACTCCGAAATATAATTTCTTATTTCTGCTCCTAACATCTTTATCACCTCCTCGATTACAGTTTTTCTGTAATTCACCTGCATTATATTACAGTTTTACTGTACTGTCAATAGTTTTTCAATAAATTATTTCAGTTTTTCTGTATTTTTCTATTGATTTTCAAGAGTTAGCGTGTTATTATGTGATAAAAGGAGGTATTTCAATGGGTAATATAAGAGATGAAATATCAAAAAATCTCCTCTTTTATAGAAAGAGGAGTGGAATGACACAGAAAGAACTCGCAAATTTACTTGGAGTAAAAAACTCAGCAGTTTCAAATTGGGAAAAAGGTGTAAACTCAATAGATATAGAAACGCTTTTTAAAGCTTGCACTATTTTCAAGATTTCCGTAAATGATATGTATGGAATATATAGCAATGAAGCTGAAACATACTCTAAAGATTTTTTAGAGTACTACGAACTACTCTCCCAACTCGACCCCATTGACCGCGCTGAAATCCGCGGTATGATGAAACAAATGCTCCGTGCCGATAAGTATTCAGATAAAAGTGAGTCGAAGCTGGCATAGGAAAGGCAACATAATCTATCTTGAAGTAAAAAAATAGCCGCCCTCGGGCGGCAGAAAAAATATTTTTAAAAATTTATGTTACTTTCTTGTTTTTTCGACATTATATATATGGAATAGTGTAATTTTTCACTATTACTATTATTAAAAAATCCGCCCTCAGGGCGGTGGAAGGAAAAAAAACGAAATGAAGTACTGTCAAAAATGTGGAGCCGTTAATGAAGAGGCAGCTGTATTCTGTAATAAATGTGCAACAAAATTTGTACAGTTTGAAACGCCACAGCCTAACCCCCTAAACCAACAACATACCCAACAATCACATGAACTCTCACCCAAAAAGAAAAAATGGTCACGAAAGAAAAAAATAATTGTCGGTTGCATTGTTGCTTTTTTTCTTATAATTGGTATATTCAGTGAAGACCCGACACAAACTCCGACTCAAAACGATGCGACAGAAACTACAGAAGCCTCGGAAGTCGACTCCAGTGAATCCAATACTATCACCACTACAAAAGCTATTGATGGAAATATTCAAAAACTAATTGATGCAACAGGTTACGGCGAATCAGCTTGCGAAAACATCTATAATCAATTAAAAGAGTGTGGATACACAGCCATCGGAAAATTAACATTTTTAAATGAAGGTACAACCACTAAAAGTTTTAAGGTTACCGGTGATTATTACGGAAGTGGAACAATAATTGTTGAAGAGTCAGGCTTATATTACTTCTCTTGGGGCAGTGATACACTTTATGATGCAGAAAATCCTGATTACATAAAAAATATTAATGATTATGCCATAGGATCTTCAGATAACATTAGATATTTTTTATCGGCAGAAGATGCTATAAAAAAATTATTAAAGTCCCCTTCAACTGCAGAATTTCCGAGCAGAGTTTGGAGCGATGGTTGGGGAATTTCAATCTCCGACGGTATCGTTACTGTATCATCTTATGTTGATGCTCAAAATTCATTTGGTGCAATGCTCAGAAGTTATTTCACTGTTCAATACAGGATATCTGATGGTCACGGAATTTATCTTGAGTTTGACGACCAAATTTACATTGATGAAAGATAAAAACAAAAAAGCTCCCTTTTCAGGGAGCAGAGATCTCACCAACCGACCAAAGTGATGAGAAGAGTAACCCGACCAAGGGATTACTCTGTCATTTTACCACAAATTACTATAAAAATCAAGGAGTGTGACAGAATATGTACAAAAAAAGAAGCGACGGAAGATACCGTACCAAGGTTTATGATGCCGAAAAAGGCAAGTACAGGTATATTTACGCCACAACGGTGCAGGAGCTGAAGAGAAAGGAAGCAGAGCTCAGGTCTCAGCTTAATAAAGGCATTGATGTTTCCTCGGCTGACGATACCTTCACTCAATGGCTAAATCGTCTGAAAAAGGTCCGTGAAGCCGAGCTTACCGAAAGTGAGTATCAGACCTTCTGTTACCGTGCGGACTTCTTTGCCGGACACATCGGACACCTTCCCCTGAAGAATATAAATCAGCAGCTTCTTCAGCCTTTTGTAAATGAGCTGTGGAATGAAAACCCGGCAACAGGCAAGCCCTCATCGAAGCGTACCATTCAAAGGTACATCGCATCCGCATCTGCTGTGTTTGAATACGCCATAGAAAACCGAGCAACCGAGTTTAATCCCTGCCAATATCTTAAAGTACCGAAACAGGCAACCGTCGAAGAACGTCGGGCTCTCTCTCCTGCCGAGCGCAAATGGATAGAGGAAACTCCTCACCGGGCACAGCCTGCAGCAATGCTTATGATGTACTCAGGGCTCCGTCGTGGAGAAGCTACAGCTTTGCTATGGTCTGATGTAGACTTTGAAAATCACACCATTACCGTCAGTAAATCCTATGACTTCAAGAACTGCTGCATCAAAAAGCCGAAAACAAAAGCCGGTACAAGAATTGTTTCCGTTCCTGCAAAGCTTATCGCATATCTTTCCTCCCTTGATAAAAAAAGCTTATATGTGCTCACTACCGCCACGGGAAAGATGATGACAAACTCATCTTGGCAAACAATGTGGGAAAGCTATATGATAGATTTAAATATAAAATACAGCCATTCTACAACAAAACGAGAAAAATATGATCCGCGAGGTCAGATTATAACAATCGAGCCATTTTCACCGCACTGCCTTCGTCACACATTCTGCACAATTATGTATGAAGCAGGTATTGACGTTCTGACAGCCAAGGAGCAGATGGGACACAACGACGTAAAAACAACTCTCGCAATTTACACTCACCTTGACAGCCAACACAAGAAAAAGAACATTTCAAAGCTTAATGAATATCTTCAGACCGGCACCGAGTAATCGGTGCTTTTTTTGACCCCCATTTTGACCCCCACGTTTTCAACTTTTTATGTACTTTTATGTACTTTTGCGACAGTCAACTATGAACCAACAGAAAAAGAAAAAAGCCCGAAACCCTTGTAAAATCAAGGTTTTTCGGACTTTTTTCTTTGGAGGTACCACCCGGATTTGAACCGGGGAATAACGGTTTTGCAGACCGTGGCCTTACCACTTGGCTATGGTACCATATGGAGCGGATGACGAGGCTCGAACTCGCTACCTCCACCTTGGCAAGGTGGCGCTCTACCAGATGAGCTACATCCGCATATTCACTTAAAATGGCGACCCGGAACGGGCTCGAACCGTCGACCTCTAGCGTGACAGGCTAGCGTTCTAACCAACTGAACTACCGGGCCATTGGTGGGAACAACAGGGCTCGAACCTGTGACCCTCTGCTTGTAAGGCAGATGCTCTCCCAGCTGAGCTATGCTCCCATCTTTGCCACCACTCTCGCAGCGACTCGTATACTATACATCAAAAAATGTGTTTTGTCAATACCTTTTCAAAACTTTTTTTAAAAAATAATACCCGTTTACCAGTTGAAAATCCAGAAAAGTTTAAGTCCTTTATTGCTGTCCTCTTCTTCAACGACGCTGTTGCTTTTAAGCAACTCACCAATGCTCTTAAGACGCTGAATGAGGTTTCTGAAAATTAAAACTGTTTCCTGAATAATATCCATAACTTTGTTCCCCTTTCAACACCTTTTTGTTACTCCTATATTATATTATTATGCTCAATTTGTCAACTATAATTCTTCTATATAACATACACTTTCCCCATAATTAACCTTTTTGTGACAAATTATGGGAAAAGTGTTGCTTCTGTTCACACAATGTTCATTTTAAAAGAGATATTTAATACAATTCAGCGAGATCGTAAATCAATCTTTCGGTTTTCTCCCAACCAATGCAGGGATCGGTAATGCTCTTACCGTAGATACCTTCGCCAATTTTCTGTGCTCCGTCCTCAATATAACTTTCAATCATAAGACCCTTTACGATTTTGTCAACATCTCCGTTGTGGCGGCAAGCATGAAGAATTTCTTTTGCGATTCTAGTTTGCTCAAGATACTTCTTACCTGAATTAGCGTGGTTTGTATCAACAATAACCGCAGGATTCTTAAGATCGGGACGAGAATGGTAAAGCTCAACGAGATTTGCAAGATCCTCGTAGTGATAATTCGGGAAGGACTGACCCTTATCGTTTACATAACCGCGTAAAATAGCGTGGGAAAGGTCGTTACCGTGACTTTTTACCTCCCAACCTCTGTAAATGAAGTCGTGACTGTGCTGTGCGGCTGTGATTGAGTTCATCATAACGGAAAGATCGCCAGCTGTGGGATTTTTCATACCTACAGGAATACTCAGTCCGCTTGCGGTAAGACGGTGCTGCTGGTCCTCAACGCTTCTTGCACCGATTGCAACATAAGAGAGCACATCAGAAAGATAGCGGTGATTTTCAGGATAAAGCATTTCATCAGCACAAGTAAAGCCTGTTTCATTTACAGCTCGCATATGAAGCTTTCTTATAGCAACAATACCCTTGATAAGGTCAGCTGCCTGATTCGGGTCAGGCTGATGAAGCATACCCTTATAGCCGTCACCTGTAGTACGGGGCTTATTTGTATAGATTCTGGGGATAATGAAAATTTTATCCTTAACCTTAGGCTGAATTTCAGCAAGACGGCCGATATAATCCATTACAGAATCCTCATTATCTGCTGAACAGGGTCCGATAACAAGAATAAGCTTTCTGTCTCTGCCCTCAAAAATCGCTCTTATCTGCTCATCTCTTTCTTTTTTTATCTGAAGTCCCTTTTCCGTAAGAGGAAACTCCTCTTTGATAAGCTTTGGGATAGGGAGCTTACACACGAAATCCATATTCATAATTCAACGTCTCCTTTATTTGTCAAATTTCTTTCTGCGCTCGGTTGAGGTGCGCATCATATCCATAAGTCCCTCGCGGTTTTCTGCCTGAAGGTATTCGTACATTTTATCAAACTCGCCCTTAAAAAGCTCCATTTGCTTAAGAAGAGCAGGTTTATTCATAAGAAACAGCTCACTCCACATAGTCTCATTGATATTAGCAATTCTCGTGAGATCCCTGAAGGAGTCAGCAGTGTACTTTTCAAGCTGTTCGTGCTCGTAGCAGGTCATAAGTGAAACTGCTATACAGTGAGTAAGCTGTGAAACGAAACCAATCATCTCATCGTGACCCTCGGGAGAAAGCTCACAGATTTTGCCGAAGCCTAAAATCTCAGCTATACGCTTACAGCACTCAATACCCTCAACCGTGTTTCTCTTCGTGGGTACAACAATATAGTTGGCACCGTAAAAAATACGTTCGTTACTGTTTCTTACACCGTAAACCTCACGGCCTGCCATAGGGTGAGCTGAAATAAACTCAACCAACGGCGGAAGCATATCCTGAATCTTTTCCACTATACAGCCCTTTACACCCGTTACGTCGGTTATAAGAGTGCCCGGTTTGAGCAAATTACCGTATTGTTCTATCCACTCCACAAAAACAGTAGGATAAAGCGCAAATATTATCACATCAAAGCTGCGAAGGTGCTCCTCGCTTACTTCGGTTGTGGCATTCTGTACAATTCCGTGCTCAAGTGCGTACTCAACATCTTCTTTATTTTTAGTAAGTGCTTCCACGTAGTATCCCTTACCGGTCAGTCCTCTTGCATAGCTGCCGCCGAGAAGTCCGAGACCTACTACGAGGAATCTTGTATTTTTATTAATCACCATAGCTTTTTACCTCCATTCCCAAAGCTCTGACCCTATCAAAAAAGTCAGGATAACTTTTGCTGACAGCCTCACAGCCGTCAATCACTCCCCCATAGTAAGAGCAAAGCACCGAAAGTGACATAACCACTCTGTGGTCATTATGACCTGAAAGCTCCTCCACAGGCTGATGAAGTGGGCATTTATTTATGATTATCTCATTTTCAAGCACACATATGTCTGCGCCAAATTTTGAAAGCTCACGTCTCATAACCTCGCCACGGTCGCTCTCTTTGATTTTAAGACGTTTTGTACCGATAAGTCTCGCGCCGTTAAGATGACTTGCAAGCGTCATAAGTATGGGAGCAAGGTCGGGACAATCGGAAACATCAAGTGTTGGTGCTGAATTTTTAAGCAGTTCAAAGTAGCTGTAAAAGACTTTGTCACCCTGCAGGCTTTCTTCGCTCAAGCCCCGCACAGAAACCTCTGAACCGAGAAGATTAAAGGCTTCAAGGAAGGCGGCATTGGAATAGTCGGCCTCAACGCTTAAATCAACTGATCTATATTTCTGTGATCCTTTTATAAAAAAGGTGTTGTTTGCTTCCTTTTGTATTTCTATACCGAAAAGCTTCTGTGCATAAACGGTCATATCAATATAAGACAGACTTTCAGCTTTACCGGTAAGAATTATGCGACTGTCGCCTTCACAGAAAGGCAAGGCGAAAAGAAGTCCTGTCACAAACTGACTGCTGACATCTCCCCTTATACGGTATTCTCCGCCGCCAAGCACACCGGAAACAGCTATTCCGTCAGATGTTTTTTCATAGAAAAGACCCTTTTCAGAGGCAATCGCTTCATATATCTCCATCGGTCTTTCCGCAAGTCTGCCCTTACAACTGAAAGCAGATTTTTCCGCAGACAGCATAGCAAGCGGAACAAAGAAGCGAAGTGTACTACCGCTTTCACGGCAGAAAAATATACTGCCCTTAGATAAGCGCGGATCTGCTCCTCTGATTTTAACAAAACCATCTCCCCTTGTTACACTTGCTCCGAGAGCTTCAAGGCAGTCAAGGGTTGCAAGTATATCCTCGCTGTATTCGACGCCATCTATTATACTTTCGCCCTCACAAAGACCTGCACAGATAAGCATTCTGTGAGCCATACTCTTTGAGGTAGGAGCTTTCACACTGCCCGAAAGATTGGAGGGTCTGATTTCAACTTTCATAAATTCACCTTATTTGTTATTTTCGCAGTATTCAACAAGAAAGTCAACAGCCCTGAGATAGCCGTCAGTACCAAGTCCCGTAATAGTGTTAACACATGCCTGTCTGATATAGCTTATCTGTCGGAAGTCTTCCCTTTCCTCCACCTTTGAGATATGAAACTCAACGGTAGGAATAGAAACAGATTTCACAGCATCAAGAATAGCTATTGATGTATGGGTATATGCACCCGGGTTTATTACGATTCCATCAAAGCTTCCGTATGCCTGCTGAATCTTATCTACAAGACAGCCCTCATGGTTTGACTGATAACACTCTGTGTAAATATCCTTTTGCTGACAATAGAATTCTATTTTTTTTACAAGGTCATCATAAGTCTCCCTGCCGTAATGGTCGGGCTCTCTTATTCCAAGCATATTAAGATTAGGTCCGTTGATTATAAGAAGTTTCATTTCATTATCTCCGTTATTTTGCCAACAGAGTTATCTACAACTCCGTCAACCTTAATTACATAATCCGATACCTCGAGGTATCTGTCATATCTTTCATCAAAACGCTTTTTCAAAGCCTCATAGTCACTTGAAAGCGGCCTGTCGTCTGTGGGTACAATATCCTCAATCGGTCTGTCAAGGAATATCAGCACACCGTTTTGTCTGAGAGCATCGACATTATCCTTCCTTAAAACAGCTCCGCCGCCCGTAGCTATAATCATACCGCTTAAAGCTGCAGCTTCTCTGACCTTTTCTGCTTCAAGGTCTCTGAAATATGCCTCTCCCCTCTTTTCAAAAATCGAGGGTATATCACCGTAGGTGCTTACTATCATATCATCGGTGTCAACAAAGACTTTGCCTGTTTTTTCTGCCAGAGCCTTACCGATTGTGGTTTTTCCGCTACCCGGCATACCGACAAGGACAATATTACGCTTTTCATTAAGAAGCTGACGGTAGATACGGTCGGAAATTTCCTCTTTATCGAGAACTATGTCGATAAATTTTTCCGCTGCAAAAACAGCCTGCATAACGAGCATATAAAGTCCGTTACAGCTTTTTTTGCCGAGATTTTTCGCCTGAACACAAAGGCTCGTCTTAAGAGGATTATATATAACATCGGCTACACCCTCAAGTTTCTTAAAAGCAGACAGCTCAAGTGGAGATGAAAAATTATCAGGATACATTCCGCAAGGCGTAGTATTGATAATATAATCCGCATCGCTGTGAAGGTCATATATGTTTTCATAATTGACATCGCCTTTACGGCTTACGGTTATGATTTCAGATGCCTTAAGACTCTCACAGACAGCAAATGCCGTTTTGCTTGTGCCACCGCTGCCGAGGATCAGCACCTTTTTGTTTTCTATATTGAATCCGTTTTTTAGAAGAAGTCCCTTTAAGCCGTAAAAATCCGTATTATAACCGCAGAGTCTTCCTTCACGGTTGACGACGGTATTTACTGCACCTATTTTTTTTGCACTTTCGTCAACAAAGTCGAGGTAAGGAATTACCGCTGTCTTATAGGGTATTGTCACATTTACACCCGAAAAGCTCTTTTCCCTCATAAAACGGTCAAGATCATTTTTGGGTATCTCTTTAAGTTCATAGCTGTAAGAAGCTATGCTTTCGTGTATTATTTTCGAAAAGCTGTGTCCGAGCTTCTCTCCGATAAGTCCGTATTTCATTCAAAATCACTTCCGGAAATAGTCTGCACCAAAGCGCATAATAAGTAAATCGCAAAGCACAAGTGCCGTAACGCTATCGACAACAACTCTTGCACGGTGGATAATTGCAGGGTCATGTCTGCCGTTTATCTGCAGTACGGCCTTTTCGTTATTTTTGAAGTTCACCGAGTTCTGTTTTTTATAAATTGACGGTGTAGGCTTAACCGCAACAGAAAACACCAAAGGCATTCCGTTTGTGATGCCGCCGTTTATGCCGCCGTTATTATTGGTTGTTGTACTGATTTTACCGTCAACAATATCAAAGCAGTCATTAGCCTCGGAGCCTTTCATTCCGGCGAAGCCAAAACCGCTACCAAATTCTACACCTTTAACTCCAGGGACAGAAAACAGTCCGTGAGAAAGCATTCCTTCAACAGAATCAAACCAGGGCTCTCCTACTCCTGCAGGAAGTCCCGTAACTACGGTTTCAAGTGTACCGCCGACGCTGTCGCCCTCACTTCTCGCCTTCTCGATACAGTTAACCATTTCTTCCCTTGCCTTTTCGCAAAGCACGGGCATCGAAAGACTGTCAAGCTCATCTATATCAGCAGAAAGGTCACCGTAGTCTCTGTCTCTGATTCCGGCACAGGAGGAAATATGAGTACCCACACGGATACCCTTTTTCTTGAGCATAGAAAGAGCAAATGCTCCCGCCGCAACTATCGGTGCTGTGATTCTGCCTGAAAAATGACCGCCGCCACGGTAATCCTGAAAGCCGTCGTAGCGCATTTCAGCAGTATAATCCGCATGACCCGGTCGAGCAATATCCTTCGTAGAGGAATAGTCCTTGCTTTTAGTGTCAGCATTTTCAATCATAAAGCAAATAGGTGTACCTGTCGTTCTGCCCTCAAATACACCGCTTAAAATCTTAACCTCGTCAGCCTCACGGCGGGCGGTTGAGATACTGTTTATACCTTTACGCTTTTCCATCTGTGAAGCAATAAACTCCTCATCGACCGCTATACCAGAAGGTACTCCGTCAAGGACAGAACCTATAGCCTTGCCGTGGCTTTCGCCAAAAAGAGTAAGCGTAAAGCTGTTTCCTATGGTGTTTTTCATATTATCACACCTTTATATCAGATTCATTATTTCTTTTACCGTAAGCTCCTCAAAATAGAAGGAGCCGATTTCATCGCATTTTACTACGCTGATTGTGTCACCCTGTGACTTTTTATCGTGGGAGATAATCTCTTCGACCTTACCTCTGTCGAAGGGATATTCCGTGGGAAGTCCGATGTTTTTTATAACAGAAACAACCTCGTCACGTATCTTTTCGCCGCACATAGGGGGTATACCGAGAGCCACACATTCACCGTGATAAAGCTGTCCCAAAGATGTTGCACCCTCGATTCCGTGGCCGATAGTGTGTCCGAAATTGAGACTTTTACGAAGAGAGCTTTCCTTTACATCTTTTTCAACAACATCCTTTTTAATAAGAAGCGACAGCTCAATTATTCTGTCGATATAATCCATATAGTTTTCCTTTTTAAAAAGGTCGAAAAGCTCTTTGTTGAAGGTCATTCCCATTTTTAGACTTTCGGCAATACCGTTTCTTATGAGTCTTCCGTCAAGAGTCGAAAGCACCTCCGGGTCAATTATAACCTTTTTCGGCTGATAAAATGCACCGATTATGTTTTTCACTCCACCAAAATCGATAGCGGTTTTACCGCCGATTGAGGAGTCAACCTGTGAAAGAAGGGTTGTGGGTATATTATAAAAGGCAATACCTCTCATATATGTTGCTGCAGCAAAGCCTGACATATCGCCTGCTACGCCGCCACCGACAGCAATAACTGCGTCTTTTCGTGTGAAAGAATGCTCCAGAAGAGCTTCACAGATGCTTTTGTAGGTATCGAAGTTCTTATTCTGCTCTCCCTGGGGAAAAGTAAAAATAAAGCTGTTTTCAAACTGCGAAGCAACTGTTTCGGCATATACAGAGGGTACACCCGAATCGGTTACAACAAGCACCTTTCCTTTTATTTCAAAAAGCTCTGCAGCTTTTTTTATTGCGCCTCTTTCAAGGACAATATCGTAGCTGTCCTTACCGAGCATAAGAGGAATTATCATATGTTTTCACCTCAGATTTTACAGTTATCCTTGAAGGTACCTATCATTTTCAGTCTGTCACAACAGTCAGAAAGCTCGTCAAGCATATATCTTCCGCGTCTTGACTGAAGGTCACCTGTAATTTCAACATAGAAGTAATATGTCCAGATAAGATCCTTCATAGCACGGCTTTTAATGCTTCTCATTGAGTATCCGTGGTGACCGATTACGTTTATCGCGTGAGCAAGTGCACCCGCTTTGTCGGGTACGGTGAAAACTATAATTGAATGGTCACGCTTTTCCTTACAGAGAGTACGTGAAAGTACAACAAAGCGGGTAGTATTATCCGATGCCTCGTTGATATTTTCCCTTACGACCTTAAGTCCGTAAAGCTCTGCAGTTTCCCTGCTTGCTATAGCGGCAACCGTCGGATCAGCAAGGTCTGCGACGTATTTTGCAGCCATAGCTGTATTTTCATAAGCCTCTGACTTATATCCCTGATTGCGGATATAGTTAGCGCACTGGTCAAGTGCCTGCTGATGGCTTACTACCTTGGAGATGTCGCCCTCGGTAACGCCCTCAAGACCTATGAGATTATGCCTAATATCAAGGCTGTAAACACCGTTTACATAAAGTGAGCCTGAAAACAACAGGTCAATTACCTGTCCGACCTCACCAGCACGGCTGTTTTCAATAGGAATTACGGCACAATCGCACTCACCCTTTTCGACAGCCTCATAAGCGGCTCTGAAATCAGGGTAGGAAATTCTGTTTCCGTCGGGGAAGATTCTTCCTGCGGCAATATGTGCAAATGCACCCTCAACACCGCTGTAAGCTATATTTGCTCCCTCAAGTATGCGATGCTGATAACGCTTCGAAATCTCCATAGTGCTTCTTATGAACGGCACATAAAACTCACGGATTTCTTCGTCCTCAACATTTTCGAGATTGCTTCTTATCACTTCGTCCTCACGTGAAGAATCGAAAATGGGCAATCCCCTTTCTTTTTTATATTCGGCAACAAGCTTTACTGCTTCCATTCTCTTTTCGAAAAGCAAAGCTATTTCCTTGTCAACCTCACTTATTGTTTCTCTTGCTTTTATAAGCTTATCCATTATTTTTCACCTGAATTATAAAAGATTGTATTCCTTTGAAAGCTTCTCAAAAGAGGGAAGCGATTTTTTTATCATCTCTGTTGAAACACAGTAGGAAAGACGTACGTATCCCGGAAAACCGAAAGAATCACTGGGTACAAGCAGAAGATCATATTTTTTAGCCTTTTCGCAAAATGCAGCTGCATCTTCTTCGGGAGATTTCATAAACAAATAGAAGGCTCCATCGGGCTTTGCTACCTTGAAGCCGTACTTATTGAAGGCATCAAGAAGAAGGTCTCTGTTCATCTTATATACGGATATATCAGATGTCTGACCGACACATCTTGTAATTACTCTCTGCATAAGAGAAGGTGCACAAACGTAACCCAATGCTCTTCCTGCTCCGCAGATCGACTTATAAACAAGCTCAAAGTCGCTTACCTCATCAGGCACAAGAATATAACCGATTCTGTCACCGGGAAGAGAAAGAGACTTACTGTAGGAATAGCAGACAATAGTGTTGTCGTAATACTTCGTAAGATAAGGCACTTCAACATCGCCGTAAACAAGCTCACGGTAGGGCTCGTCAGAAACGAGAAAGATTTCTCTGCCATATTCTTCCTGCTTTTTTCTTAAAATATCGCAAAGGCCCCTGACTGTTTCCTCGTTGACAACAACGCCTGAAGGGTTATTCGGTGAGTTTACAACTACAGCCTTAGTGTTTTTGGTAATTGCCTTTTCAAAAGCATCAAGATCAATCTGTAAATCATCTGCGTTGCACTTGACCTCAACAGGCTTTGCCCCCGCAGAGGAAATGAAAACCTTATATTCGGGGAAATAAGGAGCAAAAATAATGATTTCGTCGTCCTTTTCAGTAAGTGCTCTGAAGGTGATGCAAAGAGACGCTGCTGCACCTGCTGTCATATAGAAGTTTTTCATAGAAAACTTCGTACCGAAACGCTCGTTGAGATTGTCAGCGATAGCTTGTCTTGTGTCATTATCACCTACCGCAGAAGTATATCCGTGAAGATCACAGGAATTCATAGAAAGAGTAAGGTCACGGATTGCTTCATTAACAGTTTCAGGAGCAGGTACGCTCGGGTTGCCGAGACTGTAATCGAAAACGTTTTCCCTGCCTATTTCAGCAGCTCGCTTCTTACCGTATTCAAATATCTCTCTGATTACAGAGCTTTTTGCTCCAAGATCATACATTTCGTTTGAGACCATAAAAATCACCGTCTTTTTCATTAATTTAAAATAACAATAATTAATAATTATATACCTGTAAAACACATGAGTCAATGTATTTTTATAATTTTCAGCTTATATCAACACAAATTTCAATTTAGCTGTTTAAACTGTAGAAGTTTAAATTGTTTTAATGATTGTATCACTACTTCAGAATAAAAGCAAGTGTTTTTAAATAAAAAAACAAAAAAATTAAGGCAGCCGTTAAGCCACCTTAATTGAATATCATCAGTTTAAAACTTAATAGGGCTTTTCGTCAGGATTTGCGCCTTCGCTGCCGAGAACATCTTCAAGTCCAAGGAATTCAAAGATTGTATCGAAGAGTTTGTCGAAGAAGTCTGAAATCTGCTTGAGAATTGCCTGGAAGCCGTCAACAAAGCTCTGCTTGTCCTGTTCTGTCCATACTTCGTCAAGCTTACTGTCGTCACTGTTGATGTCTTCGTCAGTTATCTTACAGCATTCGCAACCGCAAGTGCAACCAAGGATACCTGTGCACTCATAGCAGCAAACTTCTTTTTCGCCTGATTCAAGTGAACCTACTGCACAAGCTGTTACATATGTAGGATCAAGGTTGGGGCAGAAAATGCAACAATGGCATGAGCCTACGGGATTGTGTGTACCGGCTTCATCACAAGTGCACTCACCTGATACAACAACTGCAAAAGATGCAACGCTGAAGCATGACATAAGCATAAGAGCTGCGAGTAATACAGAGATAATCTTTTTCATAATATATTTTTCCTCCTTGAGAAATGATAGTAAAAACTACCTATTAGTACTTACATTATAATAAACATTTAATAAATTGTCAACCGTTAAGTTCAAAATATTAAGCAAAATGCAAAAAACTTAACAAGAGTTAATCTTACTTATCAGTTTTTTTCTTTCTGAAAATCACAAGCTTTGACAGCACATAGTTTACAACAACTACGACTACTGCAAGAATAACCTTAGCTATAAGCTCTCCTCCGATTTCAAAAGAAAGAATCTTAATTGAAATCTCATTGAATGAAAGAAGGTCAACAAAAAGATAGAGTCCCGCTTCTTCAAGCACGAAAGAAAAAACTCTTGCAGCAAAAAACGATGGTATTTCTTTAAGAAGAACCTTGCCCGACCAGCTTTTGCTTTCAAATACCCAGATTTTATTGGTAACATAGGCGAACACAACAGCGGCAAACCATGCCACAGCATTAGTAATAAGATACCTTTCGTCACCGAGGAGTAAGCCTACAAGAGCAAACACAACAAGGTTTACAACTGTAGTAAGTCCGCCGAAAATCACGTAGACAATCAGCTCTCTGTATTTTTTTATAAGTTCTTTAATCTTTGTCATCATAGCTTAAAATCTCTTTTGCAATAAATATTGGTCTGTCCTTGACCTGAGTGTGAATCTTACCTAAATAGTAGCCCATAATTCCGAGGAAAACGCAGATTATTGCGCCAACAAAGAAAACCGAAGCTGAAATCAATCCGTATAACATTACAATCGGTGCACTAAAAGCTCCTATAAAGCCGACGATAAAAAGAATAACCGAAAGCACTCCCATAGCAATGCCAAAGTATATAGGCATTTTAAGAGGTGCATCTGTATATGCAATAATTCCGTCAAGGGCATATTTAAGAAGCTTTGCGAAATTCCATTTGGTTTCACCGCTTTCTCTTTCCTTTACATCGTAAGGTATCGCCTTTGTGTTATAACCAACCCATGAGAAAATACCCTTTGAGAAACGGTGATATTCCGGAAGAGCAAGAATGGTTTTTACCACGCTCTGCCTCATAGTGCGGAAGTCACTCGCATCACTGATAAAGTCAACTTCTGTAACCTTGTTGATCGTCTTGTAGAACATAGTTTTGCAGGCGGTAATGAACTTACCTTCCTTACGCTTTTCCTGAAAAGCCGCAACCATATCGCAGTCAGGGTCTTCGTCAAGGATTCTGCCCATCTGAACAGCGTAAAGAGGATCCTGCTGCAGATCTGCGTCAATTATTGTTACATACTCCCCTGCTGCCTCGGTAAAGCCTGCATACATAGCGGCCTCCTTGCCGAAATTGCGTGAAAAGTTGATAACTTTAATTCTAACGTCCTTATTCTCCTCAAAAAGCTTCCTTAACTTTTCGGGAGTTTTATCACGACTACCGTCGTTAACGAAAATCACCTCATAATCGTCAGTATAACCGACCATGGCCTTTCGTGTAACTTCAAGGAATTTTTCTACATTCCCCTCTTCGTTGAAGCAAGGTACAACAAGAGAGTGTTTGATTTTCATGGCAAACGCCCCTTTAATCTATTTCTTTGAATTCTATAAGATTTTTCTTTCTTCTGATATGATACCACATACCGTAAGCAAAAATCAATATAAGTCCACAAATTGAAGCAGCAATTCCTGCCTTTAATGCCGGAGTCGAATACCTCAACTCGATATTATGCTCACCCTCGGAAATTTCAAGAGCCATATACATAACATTCGCCTTTATAAGCTCGGTTTCTTCACCGTCAACATAGGCTGTCCAGCCCTTGGAATACGGAATTGAAAGGCAAAGAATTTTATCGGAGCTTACGGTGATGTTGCCTTTCAGAGTATTGTTTTCAAAAACAGCATTCTGTAAAGCTTCTGCACCGAGCCTGTTTACTCGTTCGGCATAAGAATCCATTGGTTGTGCATAGAAGGCTATATCTCCGATCGTATATTTTCCGATATATGGGAATCTTATAGCCACATAGCTGTAACCGTCTTCACTGTAACCGAGATTAGCGTCAAAGCTTGTTTTTCCGCAATAAAAATCAAATTCAGGTGTAAAGTAAATTACCTTCTTTGAGCTTACAATCTCTTTATCTGAATTTAAAACTCCGACCTGAAGCTCTATTTCATCTTCCTGGATAAAATACTTCGATTCTTCGATTATCCTCTCCTGCTCTTCGCTGTCAAGAGAATTGAAATCGTCCATATCATAAATGTTTTTCGGATCGGCATCAGTATCGTCAGTATAAATGCTGTAGGGCTTTGTGCCCTCGTATGAGATGTCGTTAAGGCTTATATAAAGCTCACTGTTTTCCTGCGGTCTGACGGCAAAATATACAGTTGCACCGTCTTTGGTTACAGTAAAAGTATTGTCACTGAAGGTAACATTTTTACTCTTGATTATCATTTTACTGTCAACTTTATTTGTCGTCAGGTCGGCGGTTATACTTTTACAGTGTTCTGTCGCCTTTTCCAGGATAATTCCCTGAAGCATCGCCTGCTGTTTATCAAGAGATGTGGGAAGAGAGTCAAAATATTCTCTTGTAATGTATGAATCGTATGTATATCCGATAGGCAGATAATATATATTTTCGTAAAGATTTTCTGTTTCGGTCTCAACATAACCGAAGGGTATATTTGTGTTTTTATTACTTTGGCTGTCGTAATAGTATCTGACAGATGACAGCGTATTTATAGAAGCTATTTCATCAAAGCCGTTTACCCACTGATAATAAGGCTCGTTAAGCTTTACAGAATCCTGAAAATCTGATACAGCCGCATTTGAAAAGCTCCAGTAGTGCTGGGTGTTGCTCAAGCCCTTACGTACGCTGTCATTAACGGCAAGGTAGTCACCTGTATAACGGAAAAAGCCCTCTTCCGGATTAAGCTTGATCTGCTCGTTAACCGCTACGGCATCTTCAGAAGCAAAATTTCTTATCTCGTTAACACTATAATATTTCCCGAGATTAGAAAAAGCAAACTGTGCATTTACTATAATGCTTATAATGCTCACAGCTGCAACAGCAGTTGAAATAAATCTTTTGTGCTTCTCTTTGTCTCCGAGAAGGAATCTGTTGATAAGAATTACGGCACTTATAACCGCTATGAAGGCAGCACTTATAAGCATATTCTTTACTTCGGTGCAATCCGTAAAGAAGCAAAGCAAAGCGTATACCAAAGGTATACCTGCAACGATTACCGTCTTCTTTTTATCAGCGGTGAACATTTCTCTCCATGTTTCAGAAACAGCGAAAGAAACCGCAAAGGAGAACACGAAAAGCCATCTGTTTGTAGGATATGAAAATCCATTCGCAAAGCTCGCAAACAAAGGTGTCATAAAGCCCAATGCGCAGATTATAAGAGAAAGCTTTAATGAAACGCTTTTCTTTTTAAGTGTAAAAACCGCAGCAAGTGCAAAAATCACAATTATGCTGTATCCCAGAATTGTCGATGCTCCGCAATAGCTGTATGTGACAAGTGCACCGGGAAGACGGAGATAATACTCAAGCGAATGAAGAAGCGGATAAGAGGTATCAATAGACATTCTGCTGTCGGAAAGCAGACGGTATACAACCGGCATAAAGATAACCGCACCGAGAATCACACCGATAACCGATGAAAGCGCTATTTTAAAAAGCGGTGCAACCATCGACTTAATGTCTTTTTTATATATTTCGAAAAGTCTTAACAGCACATAGACAACCGTAGCAATAACCAGAACATAGAAGAAATAGAAATTGCTGACCTCGGCTACACAGACAATCAATGCAAGATATATGGGATTCCTGTTTTTTAATATCCGCTCAACACAGATAAGAATTATCGGAAGATAAATCATCGCATTGACGAAATAAGGGTGCTTTGTTGTGGCTGAAATCGCGAAACAGCCAAAAGCATATACAAAAGCCGAAAGTGTAATTCCGATTATGTCCTTATGCTTTCTCTCAAAGCAGAAAAGGGAGAAAAACAGACCCGAAAGGTAGTGACGCATAACACCCAGAAAGCAGAACAGATAAGGTGTATATTTCACCGGAACAATAACGCTCAGAAGCGTCAAGGGGTCACCTATGGTATAATAATTGAAGGTTGTAAGCACATCGGAGCCAAGACCTATGGAAAAGTCCCAGGCCGGTATAACAAGTCGGTGTTCACTGAAGAGAGTATATATTATACTTCTCAACCATTTGCCATAGTACTCAAGGCAAGTATAATGCTGCCAGTACCCGTCCCCCCAACGGACAAAGGTCAAACCCTTAACTATATAATTATAAAACACAAAAAACAGAACAAAGGCAAATAAAACGCTGTATATCAAGAGAAACTTTCTTTTATCAGCATTTCCATTTCTGATTGTGTTGAGTCCGATTTTAGATTTTATCATAAAAATTCCCCTTCAGAGTTATTTCTTTTCTCTTTCTCTTATAACAAAGCGGGTGGGGGTGCCTTCAAGGCCGAAAACTTCTCTTATCTGATTGTCAAGATAACGCTGATAGCTGTAATGGAAAAGCTCCTTATCATTGACAAAGCAGACAAATGTAGGCGGTCTTGTTGACGCCTGGGTCATATAGTAAATCTTAAGTCTCTTGCCCTTATCTGTGGGAGGCTGTACTCTCGCAGTAGCCGCAGCAAGGACATCGTTGAGCTTACCGGTTGAGATGCGCATAGAGTTCTGCTCGTCGACAAACCTTATAAGCTCAAAAAGTCTGTCAATTCGCTGTCCGGTTTTTGCTGAAATAAAAATAATCGGCGCATATGACATAAAGGAAAAGTCTATCATAAGCTTTTTTCTGTAGGAATCCATCGTTTTGCCGTCTTTTTCGAGAGCGTCCCACTTGTTAACAGCAATTATACAAGCCTTGCCCATTTCGTGAGCGATGCCTGCTACCTTGGAATCCTGCTCGGTGAAGCCTTCAAGTGCATCTATCATTATAACACATACCGAGGACTTTTCAACAGCCATTTTCGCTCTTATAACAGAATACTTTTCTATCTGGTCCTCGACCTTGCTCTTTCTTCGAAGTCCCGCTGTATCGATGAACATAAAATCGCCGTATTCGTTGGAAATAAATGTATCGGTAGCATCTCTTGTTGTGCCTGCAATATCGGAAACAATAGCTCTCTCTTCGCCTGAAATTGCATTGATAAGCGAGGATTTACCGACGTTCGGCTTGCCGATTACGGCAACCTTTATAAGATTGCTCTCCTCTTCCTCCTCGCTGTCCTCGGGAAGATGCTCAAGGACGGCATCAAGCAGGTCGCCTGTACCGTGACCGTGAACGGAAGATACTGCAATAGGGTCACCGAGTCCGAGATTATAGAACTCGTAAAACTCAAGAGGTGTCTCACCTACGGTATCGCATTTATTTACGCAAAGAACTATAGGTTTACCGCTTTTCTGAAGCATAGCGGCAACGTCAGCATCCGTAGCAACAACGCCTGTACGAAGGTCTGTAACAAAAATAATAACCTCCGCACTGTCAATAGCAAGCTGTGCCTGACGGCGCATCTGCTTTAAGATAATGTCATCGCTTTTCGGCTCGATGCCGCCTGTATCAATCAGGAGAAAGTGACGGTTAAGCCACTCGCAGTCTCCGTAAATTCTGTCACGGGTAACACCGGGAGTATCGTCCACGATGGAAAGACGCTCACCGATGAGCTTATTAAAAAGGGTGGATTTACCTACGTTGGGTCTTCCAACAATGGCAACTACGGGTCTTGCCATATTATCGCCTCCTTAATTTAAAATATCCTTAATTAACTGTGCCGATGAGCTTGTAAAAACAGGTTTTATTTTAATTCCAAGCTCCTTTTCAGCTTTTTCAAGAGAAATACTGTCGAGGAAAAGATCGCCTTCACTTCTGAGCATTACATCAGGAATGAGAAGACTTTCCCCAAGCTCTCTGCCCTTAAGTTGATTTATTAGGTCACCGCCCGTCACAAGTCCCGCAACAGTTACGCTGTGACCGAAAAAATCATTCTTTATTTCATAAACATTTATCTTTACTTTCGGATAAAGCTCCGTTATTCTGTCTGCCAGATATTTTATCAGCGGATATGCCGCTGTACCTGTGGCAAGGCTGACAGTTTTTGATATATCTGCGGGTTTGCCGATGACTTCAAATTCAGCTTCCGCCTCACAAATAAAATCGCGCCACATACCCACACCGTTTTCAATCTGCGGATAGGATTCGTAATAATCTGATTCGGGAATTTCTCTTTCCGCCTTAAGATAGAATTCATCAGCGGCATAAACAAGACGTGTGCCGTGAGATTCAAGAAATGCCTCTCCGTGGGTATTAATGATGTCGATTACCTCTGATGCAGTCTCTTTAGTATAAGAAGGCATATCGAAAAGGCCCTCACGGTGACGGGTAATGCCTACGGGTACTGCCGCTATACTCTTTACTGACGGATACAGCTTTCCGAGCTCTGTGATACTGTACCGAAGCTCCTCACCGTCATTTATCCCGGGGCACAGCACAAGCTGTGTATTGATTTCAATACCGGCCTCGGCAAGTCGGTAAATATAGTCAAGACACTTACCTGCGTTTTTATTATTCATCATCTTAACACGAAGGTCGGGATTCATTGTATGAACTGAAATATTCACGGGGCTGATGTGCATTTTTATAATACGATCAATATCTGCATCGGTAAGATTAGTAAGAGTGATATAATTACCGAAAAGGAAAGAAAGCCTCGAGTCATCATCTTTAAAATAAATGCTTTCTCTCATTCCTTCGGGATTCTGATCAATAAAGCAGAAAATGCACTTATTTCTGCAGCGCTTCTGCTTATCCATAAGATAGCTTTCAAATTCCAGACCAAAGTCGCTTTTATTATTGAATGTGACTTTACGGTTTTTACCGTCACGCTCAAATTCGAAGCAGAGCTTTTCACCGTCGGCAACGTAAAAGTCATAATCAAGAAAATCGTTGATTTCGTTACCGTTTACCGAAACAAGTCTATCCCCTGCCTTTATACCCTTCAGGAAGGCAACAGACCATTTTTTTACACTTTTAATTTCAACAGACACTGCTGACCCTCCTTTAGAGATTACCAATAAAAAAGGTAGAGTAGCTTTTTGATGCTTCTCTACCTCTCAAAGTTCCAAAGGCTTAGTCTTCGTCCTTAACAACAACCTGCTTGCCCTTGTAATAACCACATTCAGCACAAACCTTGTGGGGAACTGTGTATGCACCGCACTGCTTGCATCTTACGAGTGTGGGAGCGTCAAGCTTCCATACGTTTGAACGTCTCTTATCTCTTCTTGCCTTTGATACTCTTCTCTTTGGTACTGCCATCGTCCAGCACCTCCTTATAAAAATAATAATTAAAATAAACCAGTTTAGTCGGTCACCTTAATCGAAAAGTCCTTCCCATCTCGGGTCAATGTCCTTTTTACAACCGCAGGGACCTTCATTTAAATCTGCTCCGCACTTCGCACAAACACCCTTGCAATCTTCCTTGCAAAGAATTTTTGCAGGCAAAGCGAGATAAATGTCTTCTGATGTGAGCTGTTCAATATCGAGCTTCATATCCTCAACAAGAATATAATCATCGTTATCTTCATCGTTGAGTGTGTGGACAAGACCGTGATCCATATCCACCTCGAAGGGCAACTTTACTTCGGCGGCACAACGGTCGCAGCACATTTCAAGAATAAAAGTAATTTTACCTTTTACAGTGACGATCCCTGCTGAATTTGTAATTTCACCCTTAAGCTTAACAGGCGTTGTGAATGGAAACACACCGTTAAAGCTGTTTTCGGAAAAATCAAATTCGTAATCAAGGGGAATTGACTTTATGCCTGCATTAAATAAGTTTTCAAGTGCAATAAACATAGCTCACCTCATATTAACGAATAACATTATATAGATATACCTTCAATTTGTCAAGAATAAAAACGAAAATAAGTGATATTTTTATATTTTATTTTTGAAAAAACGATTATTTCGTTGCTGCGCGAAGGGTAGCAGAATAATAACCGGCAAAAGTAATCGAATATGACTCTTTAACAGCGCCGACCCTGAAGTAGTATTCAGTACCCGAAGGTAGTCCCGTAAAGGTTGCCTGGGTGGCGTGTACCGTACCTAAAAGCTTAAAGCTTTCTGTCTTTGTGTCATATACATAAACCCTGTAACCCGTTGCGCCTTCAACTGCGTCCCAGTTTAATCTGATAGCACTTTCAGTTGCGGCGGTCTGTCTGAGATTCTGCGTTTTAGAAAGATATGTGCCGCAGTCAAAATAATAAGTGAACTTCGAAGAAACAACCGGCTTACCGTCTTTGACAACAGATGCAATTACCGCATAACGCTGCATTGTACCCGGGGTCATACCCTTTATATTGCAGGTGGTTTTAGCCGTTGAGCCGAGAAGCTCAAACTTATTTGTCTGTGTATTGTAACGGTAAAGATAATACCTGTTTACAGCAGCTGACGAGGCACTCCACGAAAGAGTGTAAGAGGTGTCAGTACGGTTGGTCTGCACTATTCTCTCCACACTCAAAGGTCGGGTGTAGAACTTCTGTATGGTGTGCTCACCTGCAACGGCTCCCGTTGTGTTTTTAAAGTACGCTCTTACAGCAACATAATTCGTAGAGCAGTCCTTAAGACCTGTAAGAATACAGCTATTTTCCGCAAGAGTCTTTTTAAGAACGAATTTTCCGTTTTCGTAAAGGTAAACTCTGTAGCAATACGCACCGCTGACCTCGCTCCATGTAAGTTTTACGCTATCAGTTGAAGCAGTGGCTGAAACGGCACTCACCTTCGCAGGTAAGGTTGATGCCGTAAAATATGCGGTAGGCTTACTTTCGACTAAAGTATTACTCTTTCTGTAAGATGCAGTAATACAGAAGGTTCCTGCAGTTGAGGCGGCAAGAAAATCCACATCACAGTAATTTGTTGTAACAGTTTTCATCTTTTTTGCACCGTCAGAGGTGACAAGATAGATATTATATCCTGCCGCATTGGAGTCACCTTTCCATGTAAGACGGAAGGTTTTCGCTCTAACATTTACCGATTTAATATCAGTAGGTACGGGCAGAACCGTAGAAGCAACAAAGGGAGCGGAATTTTCCGACTCGATATACTTGCCGTCAACGAGCTTATATCCCCTGATAATAAATTTATAAGAAGATGCAACGCCCAAAGGTCCGAGCTTAAGAGTGTTTTCTTCAGTTACCTTGCTGCCTATAAGCTTATCGGCAGAATCGAGCACGTACACTCTGTAGGCATCAAGACTGCTATCGTTGTACCACTTAAGCTGAACAAAATTATAACCTGCAGAAACAAGGGAAATATTCTGCGGTGAAGCGGGCTTTGTCTTTACCGTCACGGTACTGCAACGGCTACCCGTTACGGTATTCTGTCCACGGGTAATAAAGGCAGAAACTGCAAAGTAATAGGTGCTGAAGCTGTCAAGATTTCTGATTTCATAGGAAGAAGCGTTTACATCTGCACTTTTCAGTTCACCGCCTGATTTTCTGTAGTAAACTGTGTAGCCCGATGCACCGGGAACCTCTGTCCATTTAAGCACTGCACGTCCGCTTCCGGGAGCAACCTTAAGTGTGGCAACCGTCTCCGGCAAGGTAATACCCGTAACAGCTTTTGATGCAACAGAGTAAATCTTACTGCCCTCAATCATTCTGTAGGCACGGATACGGTAGTTTCTAACATCACCATTTGAAAGTCCGCTGATAACCGCTTTTGGCTCTGCTGTATCAACAAGCAAGGTGTAATTGTTCTGACCTTCAGGACACACAAATACCTCGTAGCCGTCGCTCTTTTCATCGCCTGCCCACGATAGAGTATATCCGTCAGATTTTACTGCAGTAATCACTATTCCGTCGGGCATTGAGGGTTTATCGGAAAGTGAGACAAGATTTGACTCGCTACCGTAGGACACAAGTGACTGATACTTACTGTAGGCACGGACGACAAAATTTTCCGCCGCAGCCTGGGCTGCTGTAAGATTGTAGCTGTTAGTACCGAAATTCACAAGTGCGACACGGGAGTAATTGCCTGTCTGCTCGTTATAGGAAAGGATTTCATATCCTGTGGCATTCTCAACTGCCGTCCATGAAAGCTCCGCCGTTCCCGAAGAGGATTTTACATACTTAAGATTCGTAACTGTCTGTGGCTGTGTGATGAAGGTCTGCGAAACAGTCTTGGAGAAAGCATACTTGTTATAGCAGTTCTGCGCGTAGACAGTATATGCCGTACCGCTTCTGAGTCCCGAAAGCGTAAAGGTATTATCGGCAGAGAAGCTTGCCTTTCTGAAGCTGCCCTTACTGTCAGATACGGAGAAGCCGTAGGAAACGGCCTTGGGGTGGGTATCGACAGATGCCGTAACAGAGCCCTCGCCTATGTCAAGGCGGAAGTTTGAGGGATAGTATGACCCGTAATCACCTACAGTAAAGAGGATTTCTTCGAAATTGCCGAAGGAATCGTAGAAGTAAAGGGTAAACCTGCCCTTTTTAAGAAAATTAACTGTGTTTGAGTCAACAACACTAACGGCTGACGGGTCAGATGAAATAATGTTATTTTTAATAGAATCGGTTCTGACAAGTGAAACGTCCGTAAGTCCCTGCTTTACATAAACAGTTGATTTAACGGTAAGGTTTACTGCAGGAATGTAACCTGTCATCACCTTACCCGATGAATTAAAAGCTACCTGATACCAGAAGGGTTCGGAGAGAATTTCAGGATAATAATAGGCATCGGTAACAGATTTGGAAAGAATTTTAACCTCTGTGCCCTTTGAAATATACTCGAGCTCATCGTGGTCAACGGAAGGACCGCTATAAACAGTACAGCCTGTCGTAACCGTGGCATACTGCTCTGTGTTCTCCACTCCGAGAAGTCTTCCGTCAGCATTAATGTCGCTCATATTCTCAAATACAGGAATTGAGAATACTATTTCTCTGCCGAGCATTCCCATATCTCTGTAGGAAAGGTAGGTGGAGTGTCCCTGGGTAAGAGCGCCCGAAAGATTCGACATATACTGATGTGTGTAGAGATTATAGTCAGAGTCGGGGTTTACGTTGAAGCGCTGAAGATAGCCGGTAAACTGTCCTGCGGCAATATACTCCTCCGCAAGAAACTCCGCTCCGCCCATAATGGATTTAGAGGGAGTGTTCCAGGGGCGGTGGTAGGATGTTCTGCCCGTACCGTTGCCGCTTGCCCATAAAAGTCCCCTCTCAACGGCACCCGCGCCGTCTGTTGCGCCGATATTATAGAAGTTATATATACCGGGATATGACGCATTTGTACCCGAAACGCTGTCGCTGCCGTTACTTCCGACCTCGTTGAGAATCTTCGAGGCAAGGAAGCAGGGATTGATGTTATAGGCCTTGCCCGCATTGAATATAGCCTGACCGTAGGTTATGTCCTCGGTACAGGTTTTGCCGGCGGCATCCTTATAGGTTATTTTTCTGCCGGCCATAAAGGAGCCCTCAAGCACAGCTTCAACGGCATCCACCGTAGAAAGGGAGCTGAAATTAAGAAGCTCAAACTGAAAAATACCGCTTTTGTTGAAGAAGTTCCTCGGGTCCATAAAATACTCAACGGCAAGACGGCTGCCTGCAACAAAGCCGCCGTCCTTATAATAGAAGTAATCCCCCGCCGCATTGTAATCGTCAGGCTCGAGACTTTTGAAGATTCGTGCAGTTATGCTGTCCTCCACGAGGGCATAGTCGTTGTGCTCGTTATTGATTACGGTATTCCAGTCAAGACCCGTGAAGAAAGGCTGAAATTTCCACTTGGGATAAGTTTCGTGCAGAGTGCGAAGCCCCGCCTTATAGCTTTCGGGAAAGGCTGATATTTCCTGCTCGAAATTATCGGCGGCATAAGAAGAAAAAGCCGTGACAGAGCAAAGAAGAAGCACAGTTAAAAATGTCACCGCAAGTGTCATAAATCTCCTATAGCTTTTCATATTCTATCACCGCTTTCTTATTTTTTATCAGTACAGAAAGGATAAAGAAGAAAGAATATCTCCTACCTGTGTACTGTTTTCCTGAGTTTTCGTATCTGTTTCAGCTTCTTTTTTCGGCTCATTGAGAAACGCAATACTTGAAAGTATGCTTTCCACATCGTTTGCAGGCCTTTGCTCCTGCTTGTCCGAGGAAGATTCAGGCGAAGCTGCAAAATCACCGTCACAAAGACCCCTCTGCGATAGCTTCTCGATAAAATCTCCGAGACTGCTGCAAAGCTCGTCGGCAACTTCCCTTAAATGCTGTGTGGCGTCCTTTATATCGGTATAGCCTTCGCCTAAAGGGATAGCAATCGCCGTCTGGGAAGGTGCCTCTGCTCTACCGTCAGTTGCAAGTGCACCCTCAAGCTCAAAAATTTTTTCGTTAAGCTTTTTTATCGTCTCTTCAACCTGACATCTGTATTCAAAGGTTTCATTCTTGATTTTTTCTATATAGCTTATAACGTCTTTTCTGTTAAAGCCTCCGAAGGTAGCTTTTCTGAAGGTTCCGAATTTCTTATCCATTTTTTCACTGCCTTTATATTTATCGTTATTCATTGTAATTTTACCACAAAGCTCTTTATAATTCAACCGTATTGAAAAAATTTCACAATCTGTGTATAATACAGTAAAATGCAGGAATAGTTTAAGGTGGTGATGAATTGGCTTTTCTTTCACAAAAGGCTCTTTATATTATTAATAAGCTTAACGAAAGCGGCTATGAAGCTTTCGCTGTAGGCGGCTGTGTAAGAGATATGCTCATGAATGCTACTGCCAACGACTGTGATATTACAACAAACGCAAGGACTGATGAAATCCTCCGTGTTTTTGCCGCACACAAGACTCTCGATGTCGGGATAAAGCACGGAACAATAACGGTTATTCTTGACAGCGAAGCCTTCGAGGTGACAACCTACAGGCTTGAAACGACATACAGCGATAACCGTCACCCTGACAGCGTGATTTTCACCACAAGTCTCACCGACGACCTTGCAAGAAGAGACTTCACGGTAAACAGTATTGCCTATAACCCCGATGTAGGATTTGTTGACCCCTTCAGCGGAAAAAGTGATATAGAAAAAGGTATCATACGCTGTGTGGGTAATGCCCATGAAAGATTCGGTGAGGATTCACTTCGCATATTAAGAGGTATGCGTTTTTCGAGTGTGCTCGGATTCGAAATAGAAGAAGATACCAAAAAGGCAATGCACGACTGCAGGCATCTTATAAGAAATCTTTCCAAGGAGCGTATATTCACAGAGCTTACAAAGCTGCTGTGCGGAAAAAATGTTAAAGCCGTGCTCACAGAATTTCCCGATGTTCTCGGTGAGATTATACCCGAAATTCTTATGATGAATGGCTTCAATCAGCATAACTTTCACCATATATACGATGTATTGACCCACACGGCTACCGTCGTGGAAAGCGCTCCCCCGACGGTAAGGCTGAGGCTTGCGGCGCTTTTTCACGATTCGGCCAAGCCTTATTGCTTTTCCCTTGATGAAAACGGTGTGGGGCATTTCTACGGTCACGCAAGTAAAAGTGCCGAGATAGCTCAAAAGCGACTTACATTCCTTCGATGTGACAACAGGACAAAGGAAGCCGTAATCAAGCTGATAAAGACACACGACACTCCTATCGAGGAAAGTGAAAAGATAATCAAGCGCAGACTTGCATCTTTGGGCAGTGAGCTGTTTTTTGACCTGATAAGCCTTAAGCGAGCCGATACAGCAGGTCTTGCTCCAGAATACGCATCAAGATACAGCCACTTTGACCGACTCGAAGATATGGCACGGGAAATTCTTCAGAAGGACGACTGCTTCTCTCTGAAAAAGCTCGCTGTTAACGGAAACGATCTTATCGCCCTTGGGTATAAAGGTAAGGAAATCGGCAACGCGCTTTCCTTCCTGCTTGAAGCTGTTATCGACGGTAAATGCGAAAACGATAAGGCGATACTTGTAGATTTTCTGAAAACAGATAAACAAACATAAAGCTACCGCAAAGGCAATACGTCTTTGCGGTAGCTGTTTATTTAATAATTATTCGATTATATATACCTTTGCACCGTGACCGGGTGTTGCTGCGTTAATTTCCGTAACGCCCTCAACTGTGCTGTTTTCCCAGACGTCAAGCACCTTGTAACCGCTCTTTTCCGGAAGATTGAGGTAGCCGATATTTGTAAGCTGTGAAAGCTTAAACTTTGTAAGTGCGTCCTTTTTGCCTTTATTGAATACACAAAGTGCAACCTTTGAGCCTTCAAGGGGCTTTACAAGAATATCAACAATACCTGCTTTTATTCTTCTGCACTGAACACCGAGAACGTCCTGATTAATAGAAATCATCGTTCTGTTAGTAAGAATCTGATAGATTTTGCTGTCAGTATCAACTGTACCGTCCGCTTTTATAAACTTTCTTACATCGTTACCGAGGATAAGAGGAGCGTTCATCATACACCAGAGGCTGAAATGTGCTATATTTTCGTCAACTGTAAGGTTGCCGTTTCCTACCTCAAGCATATCGGGATCGTTCCACGCACCGGGACCTGCATACTTCGCAAGGCGTACATTATGCTCGTAGATACCGAGGAATGACACCCACGAAGCGCCGATGTCAGGTGTTGTTCTCCAGAGGTTTCCTGCCTCCTGACCCCATTTCCAGGGACGGTTGTAACCCCACTCGCAGATTGAGAAAATTATAGGCTTTTCTTCGACACCGTTTTCTTCGGCATATTTCTTTGTAGCACGCTTAAGCTCTCTGCCCATAAGCTTATACTGAATTGCAGCAGAATCAGCCCTTGAGCCTACGGGATTGACAAGCTCAATGATATTCATACCCTTTTCAAGATGAATTGTCTCCATAAGCTTGCCTTCAGGAGTGAAATTATGTCTGCTTACGCAATAGATGTGATACTCCTCACGGCCATTGACCTTTGCCATAATGAATTTTGATTTTCTTGAATCCTTACGGATGTCTATATGAAGGATATAGTCGCCTTCTTCCTTCGCTTCAAACTCGACAGAAAGGCTACCGTTACCCGCATCAAGACCGTCAACGTAGTTTCCCGTTTCAACCTTTTCGTCGGGCACAATTCTCGCCATACCCTTAAGTGACATTTCAGCTGATGTATAGCGGGCATAAATTTCGCCTGTATCCTTGTCTGCAACCGAAACTGCACATATTCTCGGAGCAATATTAGGGATAGGCACATTATGACAGAAATCGTACTTGAAGTATTCGACTCCCCATTCTGCAAAGGTTTCTGCATCGATTCTTTCGTGGCGGAGACTCGCAGGATAATCCTCACAGGTATAAGTACCGTTTGATGAGTAGATGCCGAGCTTTATGCCCTTGCTGTTTACATATTCGGCAAGAGATTTGATTCCGCTCGGGAAGTTGACCTTATCGCACTGAAGCTTACCGTCAGCATCTCTCGTCGATGCCTGCCAGCAGTCGTCAATATTGACATATCTGTAGCCACAGTCTGCAAGACCGCTTTTTTCCATCGCATCGGCAATCTCCTTGATAAGCTCTTCGCTGATTCTGTGTCTGAAAAGGTTCCAGCTTGACCAGCCCATAGGCGGAGTAAGTGCCACACCATTATCATAGCCTCTTTCGGTGCACTGACTTATTCTCGTGCTGTTTATAAGTTTCTTTGCACTGCAGATAGGACAGAAGGTCTTCTCCTTGATTTTTTTACCTGCCACCGCAACAGATGCAACAGATGCAGATGCGGCTACTGCTGCTACGGTTTTTTTGACATCAAATTTCATATTATTCCTCCTAGTATTTTATATAATTGCAAAGCTTTTCATTGCAAAAATTATCATATAAATTGTAAACATCGAAACAACACTTGTCCAGACAACAAGCTGTCCCGCAAGCTGCTCGTCTCCACCGATTTCACCGACCATAACTGCACTCGAGACCGCCGTGGGTGTGGCAAAAAGCGAAATAAGAGCCGGATACTCTATAGCAGAAAAACTGAATAAATCCGTAAATTCACTCAATATAATTGCTCCGCCAAGACCTATAACAGGCGCCATTACAACCCTCATAGCTGTACCGATTATAATTTCCTTTTTCAATGCGCCTACAGCCTTGAAATCAAACCTTGCACCAAGTACCACAAGAGCAAGAGGTGAGGCAACAGACGAAAGATTTTTCAAAGCTTTGTAGAAAAACGGGATATTGTTTTCGATTGTAAATACAGGTACTCCTGCTTCGTTCAACGGAATAAATGAACGGATAACAAGAGCCGCTATACCAAGAAACACGCCGATGATAAGCGGATTTTTTGCTGTTTTTTTAATAGTGTCCTTAAGAGCATTTTCTTTATGCTCGCCTACATAGTGGGACAATATAATAACCGCCAAGCAATTAAACATCGGTACGGCTACTGCAGAAAGCACAGATGCAAAGGCAACTGCCTCCTGTCCTCCGAGAGAAAGTGCAAGGGGTATACCGATTATTGCATAATTCGAACGGAAGGAGCACTGGGCAAGTACACCAAGATGGCTGCGTTTTTTCGTGACAAGGTGGGCAACAAGATAGCCGCACAGAAAAATAAGAAGTATTGCGGCGACACAATAGAGCACAGCTTCAAGGTTAAGGCTTTTAAGCGAGTCGATTTCATATATATTAACGAAAAGTAGCACGGGAAGAAAAAGCTTGAAAACCATAGTGTTCGCCTTTTTAAAGAAGCTGTCATCAGCGAAATGAATCAGTCTTAAAAAATAGCCGAGAAAGACGAGAAGAAGTATGGGCATAACCGCATTGAATGAAAACATAAATATTTCGCCCATTTTGTTCTCCCCTTTCTTTTTTAATATCTGTTAGATTATATCACAGTATTTCAGAAAAATCTATTTATATATGAATATTTTTTATAAATTCATATAGGTGTTTTTTTACGTATCATCTTAAACGGAAATTTGAATATCTGCATTCAATTCAGTTTACACTTAGTTAATAATTTATCTTTTTTTGCTTGACTGCTTCAGCGTAATATGTTAAAATGAATTTAAATTGATTGATTCAGTTTAATAAATACCACGGAGGTTTTAAAATGAAAAAATTTATGAAAAAAGCACTTGCAACTTTCCTTGCTCTTATGATGCTCTCCGGCTCCTTCAGCGCATTCGCTTTTGAGCTTAACGAAGATGCAGTAAACGAGCACTACGGTCAGTACAAAAACTATGTTCTTCTCGGTGACAGTGTTGCCAGCGGTTACCGTGATGAAATAAGTGACAACGATGCAGCATACAACGAATTACATATGGATTCAACCTACTACAGATACACCGGATCCTATGCTGATGTTCTCGCAAATGCAATTATCGAAGACAAGTCAATGACTGCTCTTGCAGGTCCCGGCTTCAGAACAATCGAAATGCGTTATATGCTTGAAGACGATTATGCTGCAGCCTGCGAAGACGAATATCTCTTCCATCCCAGTCACCTTTACATTTACGAGGACGAATTCTGCAGCGAATGCGGCGAATACAAGCTTCCCGGCTCCGAGCACTTCAGAAAGATATTCAAAGAGTCAATCGCAGAGGCTGACCTTATTACCCTCGGTATCGGCGGTAACGACTGGGGTGCATATCTCGGTTGGGTAATCACAGATATTCTTGATACAGAAAACTACGGTGACAAGTACGCCAACATGGCAAAGGATATTATCGATAACGGCGATATGGATATGGAAACAGTCGAAAAGCTTCTCGAAGTTGCTCACCTTGCAGGTGCACTTCCCGAGCTTGGACAGCAGCTTCCTCAGATTCTCAACTACGGTCTCGGCAACTTCTATATGAACTGGGACATTATGATCGAAGACATCTACGCTCTCAACCCCGATGTTACTCTTATGGTTGTGGGTATGAGCGACAACAGCCTCAAGGGTAAGAACTACGATTACAACGGTGTTGAAGGTGAACCCGTGGCAGCTGACGAAGTTCCCGAAGCAATTCAGCCCGTCCTTGCTATGGTAATCGACTTTATTATGACAGTAGGTAACACTCCCATGATCGAAGGCGCAAAGAAGTTCGGTTACACCTACGTTGATACTGACGGCGCTACCTACGTTGATTCACATCCCGACGCTGACGGTCACAAATTCATCGCAAACGCAATCATCGAGGCTCTTCCCTCGCGTGAAATTTACGGCAAGTACGATGACGTCAAGACCGGTGACAAGTACTACAACGCAATCGAATATGTACTTACAAACGGCATTATGTCCCCCACATCAGAGACAACCTTCAGCCCCGATGACTATCTCACAAACGCACAGCTTACAGAAGCTCTCAACGCTCTCAACGGCACAGACGACTACACCGAAAGCACAAAAGATGCAACTGCTCTTCAGCTTGCTATGGGTATGTTCTCCGCAGGTTCAAAGAAGGGCATTACAGGCTTCTTCAAGAGCTTCTCACTTGTGTTCAGAATTCTCGCAAATTACAAGTATAATATTGCTGCAAAGGTAACAAGAGCCGAAGCTGCAAACTACTTCAAGACAGTTTCAGAGCTTTGATTAGAATTTAACGGCTACAATCCCGGGCTTCTGCATAAGCAGGTTGCCCGGGACTTTTTTTGTGCTTCATATGTGTAATAAAGCCTGCCGAAGGCGGATATACCTGCAAGCGGGAAGGCACTTTGCCCAAAGGGGTGACGACTAAGGTCTGCCCGACTGGAAATGTCGCCCACGTTCTTGCGGAAATCCGCAGCAAAAAGGCACAGCGGTCGTCACCCCTTGGGCAAAGCCGCGGCAGTGCATCAGGCGGCGGGGCGATTTTCTTTGCGGTGGCAGGCGGGCGGCGCCTGATGCACTGTCGCGGGCACCGTGAAACGGTGCTGCCTTCCCGTATATCGGATAAGCATCAACAAAAAAACAGATGCATTCCGCAGTGTAATACACCTTGAAATACATCTGTTTAAAATCTGTGTTCAGGTTACGTTAACGGAAAGCACCGCTAAGACTGTATAATCTGTTATTCTTCGTAAGAAGCAGAGGTTGCTGTTTCAAACAGCTTAATTACTTCCTTCGAAGGAGCTTTGTCAATTAGGCTGACAACTACACAGGCAATAAGGCCTGCAATAAAGCCGGGAAGGATTTCGTAAATTCCGGTTGAAGCTGTAAGGAACATCAGCCAGAGAACATCAACTACCGCACCGCATACAACACCTGCTATAGCTCCCTTATAGGTTGTTCTCTTCCAGAAGAGCGAAAGAATAATAACCGGACCGAAGGAGGCACCGAAACCGCCCCATGCATTTTCAACCATATTCATAATTGCCTGGGCGCCGCTACCCTCACTGTTAGCAATAAAGAAAGCTACTACTGCAACAACAACTACTACCAATCTGCCTATCCAGAGTGTCTCTTTATCGGATGCGTTCTTTCTGAAAACCGCCTTATAAATATCACTTGTGAAGGATGAAGAAGCAACAAGAAGCTGTGAATCGGCTGTACTCATAGCAGCCGCAACAATAGCCGAAAGAAGAAGACCTGCAATAAATCCGGGGAAAAGCTCTGTTACAAGCTCAATAAAGATGCTTGCCTGCTTACCTGCGGCAACAAGCTCTGCGCCCATCATCATTCTGCCTAAAATGGCGATTACAATAGCTGCACCGAGTGAAAGAACAACCCATACAATCGCTACGATCGAAGATGTCTTGATCATTGATGCCTTCTTGATTGACATAAATCTTACAAGGATATGAGGCATACCGAAGTAACCGAGTCCCCATGCAAGACCCGAGATGATATCCTGAGGCTTTGCATCAAAAGGATTAGCGCCGAATGTATTCATTACACCGTCTGTGCCGATAAAGTTAAGAGCTGCTGCATCAAGCTCCTTGGTAAGAAGGATAACCACCGGAACTGCAAGAAGAGCTACAAGCATCATAAGACCCTGGAAAAAGTCTGTCCAGCAAACAGCCTTGAATCCACCGGAGAAGGTGTACGCAATAATAATAACCGCAAAGATAAGCAGTGCTACGCTCTCCTTACCCTGAAGCTGGGGAACAACAGATGTAAGAACCGTTGCACCTGCAACAAAGCTCGAAGCAACATAAACCGTAAAGAAAACAAGAAATACGATTGCACAAATAATCTGAAGTGCGGGGCTTGTTGCAAGGAAGCGGTTTGTCATATACTGAGGCAATGTGATCGAATCATTTGCTGCCTTTGAGAATTTACGAAGTCGCTTTGCAACAAAAATCCAGTTTGCAATTGTACCGAGTGCGAGTCCGATACCTATCCAGACCTGACCCATACCGAAGGCAAGTATGCTTCCGGGGAAGCCCATAAGAAGCCATCCGCTCATATCAGAGGCCTGAGCGCTCATTGCTGTTACCCAAGGACCCATTGAACGTCCGCCCAGGAAGTAATCCTTATCACCGCCGTCTTTGCTGCGTATCATAAAGAATACTCCTATGCCGAGCACAAGTATAAAATAAAGAACAAATGCTAAAAGTTGTGAAGTCATTTTTTTACTCTCCTTTAGTGCGCTTTCACTTTAATGTGATAAAGTTATCTTTAATATTAACACACTATCCGAAAAATGTCAACCATTTTAAGAATAATTCTAAAAAGCAATCAGCACTCCGTTACCGGTATAAGTAACGGAGTGCTGCTGTGTTTAAAAATCAAAAAGGCTCATCTGCCTTGTCTCGGGAAGATTACCGAAGGCGCCAACCTGTCGCAGAGCCTCAATAGTTGAGGAAGATGCGTTCGCCTTCTGCGCAAAGTCATCTATTGACACAAACTCGCTTACACCCTCACGGGCATTGGCAAGTGCGATCGCCGCATTATCTCCTACTCCGCTGAGTGCGCCAAAGGGCATACGGATTTTTCCGTCTTCAATCATATATGCTGTTGCGTGAGATTTGTAAATATCAATAGGCAGAAATTCAACACCGCGAGCCATCATCTCGTTAACAACCTGCAAGGTGGGATACATATTAAGCTCTTTAGGCTGAGCATCGTTGCCCTTCATCTTGATTTCGGACATTCTGCGTTTGACGGCATCTCTGCCTTTAAGCACGGTAACCGCTTCAAGGTCTCCGCCACGCACGGTCATAAAAGCTGCGTAATACTCAAGCGGATAGTATATCTTATACCAACCGAGTCGGAGTGCCGCACTTACGTATGCCGCAGCGTGGGCTTTCGGGAACATATACTTGATTTTCATACACGAATCAATGTACCACTGCTCAACACCGTTATCCTTCATAGTCTGTATATGCTCCTGGGTAAGAAGCTTTGTAGCCTTACCCTTACGGACAATCTCCATAATCTTGAAGGCTACGCTGGGCTCAACACCCTTGTGCATAAGATAAACCATAATGTTATCTCGGGTACCGATAACCTCTGAAATTGTACAGGTGCCGTTTTTGATAAGCTCCTGGGCGTTACCGAGCCATACGTCGGTACCGTGAGAAAGTCCCGAAACCTGCAGAAGGTCGGAGAAATTCTTCGGCTGTGCATCAAGAAGCATCTGTATAACAAAGGGAGTGCCCATTTCGGGGATAGAGAGCGTACCCGTAGGACAGTCAATATCTTCCGCAGTGACACCGAGAGGCTCGGGACTAAGTATCAGCTCGTATATCTTCGGGTCACATATATCCGTATCCATAGCAGGAATTCCCGTAAGGTCTTCAAGATACTTATAAAGCGTGGGAACATCATGGCCGAGATTATCAAGCTTAAGAATCGTATCGTGAAGTGCGTGGAAGTCAAAGTGAGTTGTTCTTGTATCGCTCTTCGCATCGTCGGCAGGATGCTGAATCGGCGTGAAATCAGAGAAAACAAACTCGTTAGGCACAACAACCATTCCTCCGGGGTGCTGACCCGTTGTTCTCTTAACACCGGTACAGCCTTGTGTAAGTCTGTCCTCCTCTGCACGGCTTACAACTATATCTCTTTCGGCAAGGTACTTTTTAACGTAACCGTAAGCCGTTTTATCAGCGACAGAAGCAATAGTACCTGCTTTGAAAACGTGACCGTCACCAAAGAGTGTCTCCGTATATCTGTGAGCTCTCGACTGATATTCGCCCGAGAAGTTAAGGTCGATATCCGGGCTCTTGTCACCCTTGAAGCCAAGGAAGGTTTCAAAAGGTATATCGTGACCGTCACGGATAAGCGCTGTACCGCATTCGGGGCAATCCTTCGGTGGAAGGTCATAGCCTGAACCAACCTCACCGTTAAGGAAAAACTCGCTGTAACGGCAATTCGGGCAACGGTAATGAGGCGCAAGAGGATTAACCTCAGAGATGCCCGAAGCATTGGCAACATAAGACGAGCCGACAGAGCCTCGTGAGCCTACAAGATAACCGTTCTCGTTTGAGTTTTTAACAAGCTTCTGGGCAATCATATAAAGAACACCGAAACCGTGCTTTATAATAGATGTAAGCTCCTTTTCAAGACGCTTTGCTACATATTCGGGCACGGGGTCTCCGTAATGGTCCTTTACTCTTTCCCAACAGAGTCTTGTGAGCTCCTCATCAGCACCTTCAAGTGAAGGCGGATAGTTACCGCTGGGTATGGGAATGATTTTCTCTACCATATCAGCAATCTTGTTTGTATTGGTAATAACGATTTCTCTTGCCGTTTCCTCACCGAGATAATCAAACTCTGCAAGCATTTCCTCCGTTGTACGAAAGTAAAGCGGTGCCTGATTGTCCGCATCGGTGAAGCCCTGACCTGCCATAAGTATAGCACGGAATTTTGCATCGCCCGGGTCAATGAAATGTACGTCACAGGTAGCTACAACCATTTTGCCGAGAGCGTCTGCAGTATGGATAACCTTACGGTTGAAGTTTCTGATGTCCTCGACGGAATTTACCTGTGGGAACTTTTCGCTTCTTATCATATACTCGTTATTACCGCAGGGCTGAACCTCGAGATAATCATAAAATGACGCAATTTTCAGAATTTCTTCATCACTTTTACCTTCAGCAATAGCTCTGTAAACTTCACCTGCTTCACAGGCGCTTCCGACAATAAGACCCTCTCTGTGCTTTATCAGCTCGCTTTTGGGAATAATCGGTCTGCGGTGGAAATACTGAAGGTTAGAGAGTGTGATAAGCTTATAAAGATTCTTAAGACCTGTAAGGTTGCGGACAATAAGAATCTGATGGAAATACTTGTTCTTTGCCTTTTTCCAGGTTTCAAAATCCGTTTCGGTATCGTCTATGAAATAGCCTTCCATACCGTAAAGAATTTTGATTTTACCACCTGCTGCTCCTACGGCTTCGGGATAAGCCTGAACAACACCGTGGTCAGTTATGGCAATAGCCTTATGACCCCAATCAATCGCACGCTTGACAAGCACAGAAGCATCAGTCATACCGTCCATCATAGACATTTTTGTATGAAGATGAAGCTCGACTCGCTTTTCCTCGGCATCGTCAGTCTTCTTTATTTTCTCGACAAGGCTGATTGCTCTCGGTGAGATTACATTTTCACCTGAGAATTTATCGAAAGCAAGGTCGCCGCGTACAAGTACAGTAACACCATTTTTGATTTTTTCCACAATATTTTCGCAGTTTTCTTTGCGGTCAAAAATCTTACAGGTGTATGAATATGTTCCGTCGGTGATGTTGAAGGTTATGATACAACTTCTACCGTCACGGGTATCCCTTGTTTCAAGAGAGAAAACATCGCCCCATACAACACAAGAGCCGTCCTCGGGAGAAATATCCTTAAGAGGTCGGGGATTCTTTGTAATCTTGTTACCGAAAATAGGCTTCGCAGTTTCAAGGTAAAGGGGTATGCCTTCGACAATTTTATGCTCCTTCGGTTTTGAAGCTGTAGCGAAGGCAGGGTCAATGCCTTTTCTGATAAGGTTTTCCTCTTCCGCCTTTTTATGGAATGCTTCAATTTCCTCGTCGCTGATTTCAAGCTCCGTCTGTCCGCAGAATACGACCTCAACATCACGGGAAAAGCGCTTCATTATAAGACGTTTCATAAAATCGTCAGCGCCTACACCCTTGAGAATATCACCGCCACCGTGGGAAAGCTCAATCGAAAGCGTGCGCCCGTCGAAATGCGGTTTTGCGTGAGTAAAAAAGCCGTTCGTAGCAGCAATAGCTCTGTTTGCTTCGTAAACGAGCGAGGGGAAATACTCGTCAGAAAAGCTTTCGGGAGGCATCTTGGGAAAGATCGTAACCGAATTTACAAGAAGCTTTTCCCTTAAGGAGTTTTCGGCGGATTCGATAATTTTATAATTTACCGTAAGCGGAAAAAAAGCATCTATTTCGATGCTCTTTTTTTCCATAGCTATACGTACATTTTCTATCTGACAGCCTTTGAAGGCTTCGTGCAGTGTCCCGTCTGTAAAGACACCGAAAAGTTTTTCAAAACTGTTGTTCATTTTATTTTTTCCTTAATGTATTAATCTTATAGCTTGTCAATTTCCTTCATAAGTTCTTCAAGGATACTTTCCTCGGATACTTTACGCAGAACCTCGCCTTTTTTGAAAATCACGGCACAGCCGTCACCGCCTGCGATACCTATATCTGCCTCTCTGGCTTCACCGGGTCCGTTCACAACGCAGCCCATAACCGCAACGGTAATACTCTTTTTCACACCACGCAGCTCGTTTTCAACTCTGTTGGCAAGTCCGATAAGGTCGATTTTTGTTCTGCCGCAGGTGGGACAAGAAACAAGCTTCGGTGAGGAATTATCAAGGTCCACCGCCTTTAAAATGTCAAAGCCTGCATAGACCTCCTTGACAGGGCTGTCTGTAAGTGATACACGGATTGTATCGCCTATTCCGTCACAAAGGAGCGAACCGATGCCTACCGATGACTTGATAATACCCATTCGCTCTGTACCCGACTCTGTAACACCGAGATGTAAGGGATAATCACAGATTGATGCTACCTTACGGTATGCGGCAATCATATTTCTTACATTAGAGGATTTAATGGAAATAACTATATCGTCAAAATCGTACTTCTGCAAAAGTCTGACGTGATACATAGCACTCTCCGCCATAGCGTCAGGAGTAGGCGCACCGTATTTTGCGAGAATTTCCTTTTCTACGGAACCTGAATTCACACCGATGCGGATAGGTACACCCTTTAATGCACAGGCCTCTGCAACAGCCTTAACGTTTTCGTCAGCACCGATGTTACCCGGATTAATACGGATTTTATCAACGCCCGCCGCAAGGCTTTCAAGGGCAAGCTTATGGTTAAAGTGTATGTCTGCAACAAGAGGAATGCTGATGTTTTCTTTAAGCGCGGCAACGGTTTTTACCGTTTCCATATCGGGCACAGCAACACGGACAATCTCACAGCCTGCCTGCTCTAATTCAAGAGCCTGCCTGACGTTGCCTTCAATGTCATGGGCGGGCACATTGAGCATAGACTGAACGGTCACCTTACTGTCACCGCCGATAAAAGTATTGCCGAGCTTTATTTTTTTACTGGTTCTTGACATCATATTTTACCTCCTGTTATTTTTCAGGTTAACGGGACGACACATAAGCCGTCCCTATGCTTTTACATAAATCCTATACCTGAAATCCACTTCCACAGATCATTTGCTGAAATAAGTGCCATAAATATAAGAAGAAGCACAAGACCTGCAGCACTTACCCACGAAACATATTTCTGCGGAATTTTGCGACGGATAATAAGCTCAACGAACATAAAGAAGAGATGTCCGCCGTCAAGTGCAGGCACGGGAAGAAGATTGAACAGACCGATGTTGATTGTAATCATCGCAAAGAGCATAAAGAGAGTTGAGTAATCCGTAGTGGCAACACTCTCTTCGGCAATTTCCGTGATAATTGACATTGTACCGATAGGACCCGAAAGGTCGTTGATACCGTACTGTCCTCTTACAAGGTCGAAAAGGCTGAGATATACCATTCTGCCAAGGGACATCGAATAACCGAAGGCTTCGTCTAAAACGGAAGTGAAGGTTTTTTCCTCGGGATAAACGGTGAAGTCAAAAATCGTCACCGACATAAACTCAACATCTTCAAAAGAAAGGCTCTCCCCTTCTCTTTCGACCGTAAGTGAATATATAAAGTCTGTATCCTTACGGATAGCTGTGATAAGCTCCTCGTCAGTAGTAACCTTTTCGCCGTTTACTGCCGTGATAAGGTCACCGTCCTTGAGTCCGGCTCTTTTAAGATTTGCGCTGACAGAAGAAATCACTCTGTCTTTATAGTTGAAATTGCCGCTTGTAATCTTCTGGAAAGGTACTCCGGCAAGCTCAACCTTTTCACCGCCACGGTCTACGGTAAAATCAAATTTACCCGTAGCATTACGCTGCATAAGAAAAGTAATATCATAACTTGAAAAAACGTGTTTACCGTCAATTTCGAGAATTTCATCGCCAATCTGAAGCTGCGTATTACTCATCGCACCCTCATAGAAGGAAGAAATCTTTTTTGAAGTGATTGCTTCATCACCGCAGATAAGCACTACGCAAAGGATAAAGCCCAGAATCAGGTTAAAGACTGCACCTGCGGAAATGATAATCATTTTCTTCCAGGTTGCCTGATTGCAATACGCCCGCTTATCCTCGCTCTCTTCGCCTTCACCCTCCATGCTTACAAAACCGCCTATTGGGAAAAGTCGGATAGCGTACTTTGTTTCCTTGCCCTGTTTTTTAAGAATCGTGGGACCCATACCGAGTGCAAACTCGTTCACCTTTACCTTAAAAAGCTTCGCGAAGATAAAGTGACCGAATTCGTGTATAAGGATTATAAGACCAAAAAACAGTATGCCAATAAGAATCGGCACAGCCTTTGCCTTAAAATCAGCAAAGGTGAAAAGTAAATTCAAATCCATTAGTTACGCCTCTTTGATTTATAAATTACATAAATATTATTATGCTTCAACCTTACTTTTTACAAGTCTTCGTGCATTTCTGTCCGCTTCAAGAATAGCCTCAAGGCTTCCGCCGACAGTATTTTCAGCATTTTCCATAGCGTAAGAAACAAGCTCGGCTATGTCAAGAAAACCGATTTTACCCTCACGGAAAAGCTCGTTTGCCATTTCATTGGCACCGTTTGCAATACAGGGATAAAGTCCGCCTTTTGTAATTGCCTCACGGCAGAGATTAATGCACCTGAAGGTATCATAATCAGGCTTGAAGAAGGTGAGATTGGGATAATCCCAAAGATTGAGCTTTCTGACAGGTGACTCAAAACGTTCAGGATAGGTAAGTGCATACTGTATAGGTATTCTCATATCGGGAACACCAAGCTGTGCAATCACCGAGTTATCATTATACTCGATAAGTGAGTGAACTATGCTTTCGCGGTGTACTACTATATCTATTTTTGAAGGCTCAATATCAAAAAGCCACACTGCTTCTATAAGCTCAAGCCCCTTATTCATCATAGTTGCACTGTCAACAGTAATCTTTGCGCCCATACTCCAGTTGGGGTGCTTAAGAGCTTCAGCAACGGTAACATTTTTCAGTTCATCTTTAGTTCTTCCGAAGAAGGGGCCTCCCGATGCTGTTAATATGATTGACTTGAGCTCCTCTTTTTTATTCATACCCTGAAGGCACTGAAAAATCGCACTGTGCTCGCTGTCAACAGTAAGAATTGCAATGCCCTTTTCCTTTGCTTTGCCCATAACAAGCTCACCGCCTGCTACAAGGGTCTCTTTATTTGCAAGAGCAATATTTTTTCCCTGCTCAATAGCACAAAGAGTAGGCCTCAATCCGGCAATACCGACAACTGAATTAAGCACGGTATCTGCTTCACTAAGTGATGCACACTCGCAGACACCTTCCATACCGAAAAGCACCTTCGTATCAGTATCTGCTACGGCAAGCTTAAGCTCCGCCGCTGCCTTTTCATCTGCCATTGCCGCAAA
This sequence comes from Acutalibacteraceae bacterium, assembly GCA_045532935.1. Taxonomy (GTDB): domain Bacteria; phylum Bacillota; class Clostridia; order Oscillospirales; family Acutalibacteraceae; genus UBA6857. The sequence continues at coordinate 62,273 of JAZSGW010000048.1, read as the reverse complement.
ACGGGGTCTGTACTGTCTTATCTGTTTTTCAATTCCGGCAACATTTTTTGATGCGGTAAGTGCAACTACCTCGTAGCCTCTTTTTGTTACGACATCAAGTGCCTGTGTACCGATTGAACCTGTAGAGCCTAAAATTGTAAGCTTCTGTGACAAAGGTTTCTCCCCCTTTTATTTCACAATTAAGTCATATCAGCCTTTGAAAAAATCAATAAGTCCGAGAATGCAATAAAGTGTAGGTGCTACAAAAATAACACTGTCAAAACGGTCCATAATGCCGCCGTGACCGGGAATAAGCTTGCCGTAGTCCTTGATACCGTAATTACGCTTGATTACAGATGCAGAAAGGTCTCCGAGCATACTTACAAGAGAAAGCACCATTGAAATCGGAATTATGTAAAGATATTTTGTTGCACTTTCACCGAAGATGGTGTAATCGTAAAGATTCTTACAGCCTATTGTAAAAAGATAAACAAGCAGAACATTGAGTGCGGCAGTTATTACAACACCGCCTATTGCTCCTTCGATTGATTTTTTCGGGCTTATTACGGGCGCCATTTTATGCTTACCGAATTTCACGCCGACAATATATGCAAAGGTGTCGGTGAACCAGGAGCAGGAGAAGGCAAGACCGATAAAGAATACGCCCTCATTATGTGTGTAGCCCGAAAACCAATCGGCGATATTGTTAAGCTTAAGGAAGCAGGAAAAGGCATAGGGCAACGCAAGAGAAGCCACAAATGCTGCCGATGTATGGGTAAAGGTGATTTCCTTATTGAAAAACACCATAAGGCTCATAAGAAGCAATACGTAAACGCCGTAAATCACACCTGCTGACGGCAAGGCAACACCAAAGCCGGGAAGCAATACCGTAAAGAAGCTCATGGCACAGGAAATGGCGAAGAGCACCTTGTTTTTACTGCCTACAGCTCTTACGATTTCAAAGTTTGCCATAGCAGCAAGAACAGCAAGAATGACCGTCATAACTGCCTTAAGATCAAAGGCAACCGCTACAAGGAAGCCTGCAAGTCCCAAAACTACAAGACAAAAGGATATTGTTCTGTCCTTTTGCAGTACTTTCTTTTTTTCATTATTTTCCATTTTATTTATTACCTTTCTTGTTCTGTTTACAGAATTCTGCATTCTGCACTCTGCATTTTATTATACTCCGCCAAAGCGTCTGTTACGTCTGCCGTACTCCTCAATAGCCCTGTCAAGGTCTTCGGGAGTATAGTCGGGCCAGAGCACATCGTCAACATAGATTTCGGAATATGCAGACTGCCACAGCAGATAGTTTGAAAGTCTGAATTCACCGCTCGGGCGGATAATAAGGTCAGGGTCGGGCTGACCTGCCGTATAAAGTCCGTCGGAAATCATCTGCTCAGTGATGTCCTTCGGGTCAAGCTTGCCCTCTTTTACCCTTTGAGCAATATCTCTGACAGAACGGACAATCTCATCTCTGCCGCCATAGTTAACAGCAATATTTATATAGGTGTTGTGCTTGTCATCGGATTTTTCCTCTACGGTGTCCATAAGCTTTACTATATCCTTCGGCATACCTTCGCGGGAGCCTATAAAACGGATATGATAGCCCGCTTCCTCGTTTTCGAGATACCTTTCCTGCATTTCATCGAGATACCTGCGAAGAAGGTTCATAATTGCCGAAACCTCCATTTTGGAGCGTTTCCAGTTTTCCGTCGAGAAAGCGTAGAAGGTGACATACTTAACACCGATGTCCGAGCAATACTGACAGATATTGCGGAACACCTCGGCACCTACCTTGTGTCCTTCGGTACGCTTGAGTCCTCTTTGCTTTGCCCAGCGTCCGTTGCCGTCCATAATAATGGCTATATGTTCAGGTAAGTTTTCAAACTTCTTTTCCATTATCCTGTCTCCTGTTTAAAACTACTTAAATATGGATAAAAGGGGCTGTAATAAACAGCCCCGGATAAGCATCAGTTTAGATTGACATTACTTCCTTCTGCTTTGCATCACAGATTGTTTCGATTTCCTTGATGAAATTATCTGTGATCTTCTGGATTTCCTTTTCTGCATCTTTAAGGTCGTCTTCTGTAATCTCGCTGTTCTTCTTCATTGCCTTGAGCTTTTCGAGGCAGTCACGACGGATTGAACGGATTGCAACCTTTGAATTTTCAGCAATCTTCTGAATGTCCTTTACAAGCTCCTTACGTCTGTCCTCGGTGAGAGGAGGGAATGTAAGGCGGATAACTGAACCGTCATTCTGAGGATTAATACCGATGTCAGAGGTCTGAATAGCCTTTTCGATAGCCTTGAGAACACTCTTATCCCAGGGCTGAATTGTAAGAACTCTTGCCTCGGAAACTGCTACAGAAGCAAGCTGATTGATAGGTGTGGGTGAGCCGTAATAGTCGGCTGTGATCTTATCAAGAATCTGGGGGTTTGCACGTCCTGCACGGATTGTACCGTATTCTGACTGGAGTGCGGAAACGGTTTTACCCATCTTTGTTTTAGCGGTTTCGTATACTGTCTTCATGATTTTGTCCTCTTTCTGTTAGTTTATTTTTGAATTTATGTATTTATTCTTTAACAACGGTACCGATGTTTTCGCCCTTGAGTGCCCTTACAATATTCTGCGGGTCGTCAAGATTGAATACAAGGATTGAAATACCGTTATCTCTACAAAGTGAAGCGGCTGTGCTGTCCATTACCTTAAGGCCCTTCGAAAGCACCTCGGAATGGGTAAGCTCATCGTATTTTACCGCATCGGCAAACTTGTTGGGATCCTTATCATAAACACCGTCAACGTTTGTTGCCTTGAAGATAATTTCAGCATCGATTTCTGCTGCTCTTAAAGCTGCGGCTGTATCAGTTGAGAAGAAGGGATTACCTGTACCGCAACCGAAAATAACAACGTTACCGTTTTCGAGATATTCCACAGCCTTTCTCTTGGTGAAAATCTCAGCAACCTGGGGCATTACAAGACCTGTAAGCACCTGTGCGCCGACGCCGAGTTGAATAAGTGTATCCTGAAGAGCGAGAGAGTTGATTGTGGTTGCAAGCATACCCATCTGGTCAGCTCTGGGTCTGTCCATTTCACCGCTTGACCTACCGCGCCAGAAGTTACCGCCACCGACAACGATACCTATCTGCACGCCCATATCGGCACATTCCTTAACAACCTTACAGACTGTGGTAACGGTATCGAAATCAAGCCCCTTACCTTCCTTGCCTGCAAGTACCTCTCCGCTTAATTTGAGAAGAATTCTTTTGTATTTGCACTGCATTTCCATGCACCTCCGAAATACTGTTTTTTATATTTTACTAAATATCCGCTTAACTGTAAAGCCTTTTTTCGAATTTTACTGAACAATTTTAATTTCTTCGTCGCCCTCATGTGCTGAAGAAGCCGAAAAACGGACAGTTTCAAGGTTTATTACATTCTCACAGTAGAGTCCGTGAGCGTAGCTGTCGCAGACCTCACCGAAATCTGCACGGCATTTTTCGATAAGTACATCTTTTGCATTTTTAATATAAATACAGGAGTTTCTGCTTTTTGTAATATCAACATCGATACCGGGACGAAGGTCATATATACCGCAGTCCCACTTGGAAGTCTTTGTAAGGGTTACTCTTACGTTTTCAAGTGTTACATCTTCAATGGGGTTATCCTCCGTGCCGTGAATAAGAATTCCGTTTTCGCCCTTACAGGTAATGTTACGGAAACGGATATTCTTTATATGTCCGCACTTTGTATTTGTGTCACGGCGGAAAGCGGTTACGGCAATCGGCTCTGCACTGCCCCACCAGTCGGGACAAAAGCGTCTTGTTTCGATAATGATGTCAGAGAAGGTTACATTTTCAACGTTGCCGCCGTCTCTTATCTGAATCGAAAGTCCACGGTTGGACTTTGAAATAGTACAGTCTGAAACGATAACATTCCTGAAGTCACCCACACCCTCGGTGCCGATTTTTATAGCTGCAGAGGTTGAGGTAAGGGTACAGCCGCTGATTATAACATTTTCCGTAGGACCGTATTCACTGTTACCCTTTGATGCCTTAAGGCAGATGCAGTCATCAGCGCAGGTTACGTGGCAGCCGAGAATTCTGACATTTGAGCAGTGGTCAGGATCTATACCGTCGCTGTTGGCAACATCAAGAGGGTTAAGGATACGGATATTCTGAATAAGCACATCGTCACAGCCAGCCGGGTGAAGTGTCCAGAAGGGTGCGTCCTTGATTGTGACATCTTTCACAGTGATGTGGTTACTGTTTTCGATATATATTGTTGTCGGACGGGGATAGAAATTACCTGTAACGTAATATTGATCCTTTCTTTCTACAAAGGCATAGCAGTTGGCATCTATAGTGCCTTCACCGCTTATTACCGCACCGTGAGCCTTATAGCCGTAAATAAAAGCAAAGGAGGGCTTACCCGTAACGGGATTACCTACAAGAGCAGTTTTCGGGTCGTTGATTGTTTCGCAGGGACGGATATAGGAGTCAATATCTGCCGATGCTTTTAAAACTGCACCCTTCTGAAGATAAAGCTCAACATTTTCCTTAAGCTGTATTGAGTGGCTGTAGTATCTGCCGCTTTCAAGCACAACTGTACCGCCGCCGTTTGAATTGCAGTCATCTATTGCCCTTTGTATAGCGGCACCGTCATCGGTGATACCGTCTGCAACGGCACCGTAACTTTTTACATTATAGTAAATCATAAAGTACTCTCCTTATTTCTTTTCAAGCTTGGCGTAATTTGCCATAAGCTTCTTTGTTCCCGCATTTGTAAAGGCGATTTCAAGCATAAAGTCGTTACCCATAGGCTTGACCGAGGTGATAACACCGTCACCGAATACTCTGTGAGTAACGGCATCTCCGGTTTTATAGGTGGCAGATGCTGCAGGAGCTTTTTTACTCTGCTCAACGGCAGTCTTCTGCTTTGCAAGGTAGCCTCTGCCGTGGGAGCCGATATTTCTTTCGTATTCACCTCTGACCATCTGCTCAAATGACATCTGCGAGCTCTGTCGTCTGCCCGTTCTTTCAATGAAGATTTCGGGAATTTCCACCATAAAGCGTGACACGGGATTTCTTGAGGTTGAGCCGAAAAGCATTCGCATATTTGAATGAGAAAGGTAGAGATTCTGCTTTGCACGGGTAATGCCTACATAGGCAAGGCGCCTTTCTTCTTCAACATCTTCCTCGCTGTACATACTCTGATGGCCCGGGAATATACCTTCTTCCATACCGGGAATGAATACAACGGGGAATTCAAGTCCCTTTGCAGAGTGAATAGTCATAAGCACAACAGCATTTGACTCTGTATCGTAGTTATCAAGGTCGGTCATAAGTGCGACCTCTTCAAGGAAGCCTGAAAGGGTTGCCTCTTCGTTTTCACTTTCGTAATTCTTAAGGTTAGAGATAAGTTCGGAGATATTTTCGATTCTCTCCTCCCCCTTCTCCTTATCAAGGCGAAGATAGGGAATGTATTCGGTTTTTTCGAGGATTTTCTCAAACAGCTCGGGAAGAGGCACATTATCCACAAGCTCCTTGAGTGAGCTTATCATATCAGTAAACTCTATAAGCTTTTTGCTCGAACGAGAGAGAACTTCGTACTCATCAGCGTGAGAAAGCACCTCAAAAAGGCTGATGCCGAGTCCCGATGCAATTTCCGCCGCCTTGTTGACCGTGGCATCACCTATACCTCTTTTTGGTACATTGATTATTCTTCTTAAGCGGATATTATCCGAGGAGTTATTTACCACTGTAAGATAGGCTATTGCGTCACGGATTTCGAGTCTGTCAAAGAATCGGTGTCCTCCGATAACTCTGTAAGGAATACCCGAGCGTGCAAGCAGCTGTTCAATTATATTCGACTGTGCATTGACACGGTAAAGAATAGCGTGGTCGGAGAAATCGAACTTCTTGCTTCCCACATTATCTTCAATAGTGTCAACGATAAACTTTGCTTCGTCTCTTTCGTCGTATGCTGTGTTTACAACTACCTTATCACCGCCGCCGTTTGCCGTCCAGAGATTTTTACCCTTACGCTTTTTATTATTAGAGATAACCTCGTTGGCAACATCAAGTATGGTCTGGGTTGAACGGTAATTCTGCTCAAGGCGGATAATAGTCGTGTCGCTGTAACGGCTTTCGAAGTTAAGGATATTTTCAATGGTGGCGCCGCGGAAACGGTAGATACTCTGGTCATCGTCACCGACAACGCAGATATTTCTGTGACCTGCAGCAAGAAGCTCCGTGAGTCTGTACTGGGCGTGGTTTGTATCCTGATACTCGTCAACCATAATATAACGGAACTTCTTCTGATAATACTCTCTTACCTCGGGATAGTTTTCAAGCAGCTTTACGGTATTGACAATTATGTCGTCAAAGTCCATAGCATCTGCTTTTTTAAGTTCACTCTGATACATCGAGTAAACTCTGCCGACCATAATCTTTCTCGCGTCCTTACCTGCAGTTTCGCTGTAAAGATCGGGAGAAATCAGACTGTCCTTTGCCTTGCTGATTTCGTTTAAGATGGTTTTATAGGAAAGGTTGCTCTCGCTGATGCCGAGCTGACGCTGACACTCTTTGATAAGGCGCTTTGTGTCGTCGGTATCGTAAATAGTGAAGCTCTTTGAATAACCGAGTGCCTCACCGTCACGGCGCAGAATCCTCACACAGCTCGAGTGGAAGGTTGATGCCCATATATCCTTTGCGTCCTGTGCACCGAGCATTTTCTCAAGTCTTTCCTTAAGCTCTGCCGCCGCCTTGTTTGTGAAAGTGATAGCGAGAATCTGCCAGGGTCTTGCCGCATCGACACAAAGCAAATCCTCGATGTCGAAGAATTTATCCTCATCGCCTGCAAGATAAGCCTTCATATCCTCTATATCCCTTTCGGACGGCTCAAAGGAAACCTGACGGCTTTCATAGGCATTACCGAAACGGACAATATTTGCAATACGGTTTACTATTACAGTGGTTTTTCCGCTACCTGCACCTGCAAGGATAAGCACAGGGCCCTTCACCTGAAAGATAGCCTTCTTCTGCATATCATTCATTTTCGAAAATTCTTTTTCGATTATTCTTTTTCTTAATTCAAAAAATTCATTAGTTGCCATTTTTTACCTCAATGTCATAAACATAATTATACATTATAATTCTACATTATATAACGAAAAAAAACAACCTTTAACGCAAAAATATATCTTTTAAATTTCCTTGACTAAAGCCTGAATAAGAGGTACAATTATAAAAACAGATAACAAGGAGAAAATTTATGTCTATCGAAAGAGTAAGAGAATACTTTAAAGATTTCGGAATCGAAGATAAAATTCTTGAATTTGATGTTTCGAGCGCAACTGTACCCCTTGCCGCTCTCGCTCTCGGCACCGAAGAAGCAAGAATTGCAAAGTCACTCTCGTTTCTTGTTGAGGATAAGGCTGTTATAATCGTTACGGCAGGTACGGCAAGAATCAACAACAAGCGCTATAAGGAAATCTTCCATAAAAAGGCCAAAATGCTCTCTCCCGAGCAGGTAACAGAGCTAATCGGTCACAGAATCGGCGGTGTATGCCCCTTTGCGGTAAACGAAGGTGTTGACGTATACCTTGACGAATCGCTCAAGGCTTATGAGACGGTTTTCCCCGCCTGCGGAAGCAGTAACAGCGCCATTGAGCTGACTATTCCCGAGCTTGAAAGGTATTCGGGCTTCAAGGCGTGGATTGATGTAACATCACCGAACGAGCAGTAAGACTCCCGAAAAGATACAGAAGCAAAAAAGCAATATAAGAAGGACTGCCTCTACCGATAACGGTAAGGACAGTCCTTTTTTGTTTTGTTGCGTACCATTGAAGGCGGATTGCGGATTTATTCCCCGAGATATCCCTCAATGAGTCTGACGATTCGCTCCGTTGATTTACCGTCACAGGCGCCCATCTGCTTTTCACGGAAGGCTCTGACCTTTTCCTTTGACTCTTGACTTTCTGCGTTTCGTAAAGCAGTAAGAAGCTTCGCTGAATCGGTTACAATTTCACCCGGAAGGTCTTTATCGTAGTTAAGATAGAAATCTCTTTCATAGCTGCCGTAATCGGGACAGTAGAAAACCATAGCCTTATCCATAAGTGAGGCATCGAAAATCACAGAAGAGTAGTCTGTAATAATTACATCGGCGATTGCAAGTAATTCCGGAGTCGGGTCTACGGTATAGTCCTTAATACGGGAATAGAAATCCTTGAAAAACTCCTTTTTCATTACGGGGTGTCTGCCTATTACAAAGACCTCATCATCGCCAAGGTCGTTGTTGAGCTGTGCCCAATCAATCATCGGGTCAAAATCAGTAAGCGCACCACCGTTTTCCCTGAAGGTAGGAAGATATACGTAAACCTTCTTATCTCTTAAAAGAGGGTGCTTCTGACAGATTACTTCACGGCTGTTTTTCACCTTTTCACTGTCAAGAATCGCATCAGTACGCGGTGAGCCTATTGCCTTGATTACTTCCATATCAACACCAAAGGCGTGAGCATAAAACTGACGGACATTTTCACTTGTGACACAGACATCGGTGTACTGCGAGTGGGTTCTGTATTCCTCAAGCCTTGTAAGCCGTGAGGGTGCATCGAGTCCGAAACGCTTGAACGCGCCGCCCGCATGCCACAGCTGAACAACCTTCTGCTCCGGACGAAGCTTTACAGCACGGAAATACTTCATATAGTCATCAGTTACAATAACCTTACTTGTAAGCATAAGCTTCCGCACCTTAATTATGTGCTTTAAAGAATGCGGCAGCATCTTGGCAAAAACGACCTTTTTACAGTCAAGTGCCTCATAAATGCAGTTGATGTTCTCCTTAAGCATTCCGTCAGCACGAATAGAATAGAAGAACACTCTGTCCTGAAGCTTCTGCTTGGTAAAGAAAACAGTAATAAACTTAAGAAGATAATTTACTGCAACATTTTTTACCTTTTTAAGAAGTGAGATGCCCTTGTTTTTGTATTTTGCAACGGTTACCTTTTTGAAATAAACACTCTTATAATTCTTATAAATCTTACGGCAAGGAATGGGCATAGTCTTTTCCTCGCCCCTTAAATAAGCAAGTGCTTCTTCCTCGGTGTAAGGAAGGTATGCTCCCCTGTGAGACAGCTTTTTAAAGCGTGAATGCTCGTAAAGCTTATACATATCAAGTATGTTATTATCGGTAAAGGAGAAGCGTATGCCTTTAAGGTGCTCTACTCTGAAGAGCTTGTTGCAGAAGAACAGATCAAGTGCAAAGGTGGTGTCACCCTCCTTTGTTCTCGTCTGTGACATATTATGGTTAAAACAAAGATCAGAGAAGGAATACTCCATAGTGCGTTTTCCGTCAAATCTCGTAAGTGGCGAGGTAGTGAAGCCGTATTTTTCTTTACAGGAGGTAAGAGTCTCATAATGCCTCATAAGTATTTTCGGATTGAGTCTTGCAAAGCCGTCCTGGAACATTATATAAGAGGTTTTACTCTGTGAAAGTGCTTCGTCCTTGAAGTCGCCCAAAGAAACCGCTTCAACAAAACGGATATTCTCGGCATTTTTCCATTTGTCAGGAAATTCTTCCCTAAGTCTCGAATCAACAAGAAGCTCAAAGGACGGCATCGTCTGCTGAAAAATCGACTCAACCTGAATGTTGAGTCTGTCACCGTAGTGACGTCCTCGGACATCGTTTTTACCAATGCAGACCGTTACCTTCGGATTCTGCGCCATTTCCTTGCGGTTATCAATAAGTCTTCCGTCATAAAAGATGTCGGAGTTTTTCTTAAAAAGAGAAGCCTTACCTGATTTTGAAAGCTTGGTGACAAGCTCTGAAATTATGTCGGCGTACTTTTTGATCCGACTATCGTCAAGGCTCCAGAAATGTCTGTAGTAACTGTAGAGAAGAACGGTGATTTCCTTGTGATAAACCTGGTCCTCGTAACAGATTTCAAGCTTTTTCAGTTCCTTTTTTCCAAAATCCGTATCAGCTGCTTCTATAGCCTTCGCAAAAGCCTTTTTCGCTTCGCTGATGATGTATTTGTAAGCGTCAAGATAGTGTTCAATCTCAAATGCCGATACGCCCTCATTTATAACGGGGACGATATAGCTTGCCGCACCTCTGTTGGTGGAAACGATTGTTTCGCTGTTCATAGCAAAGGGAATGGTAAATGCTGCTTCCCTTGCTTTTCCGTAAGCAGAAAAGAGTAAGCCTGTTTCCTCAATTTTACTTTTAAGAAAAAGCTTATTTGTGACAGAGGGATTCCAGATAAGGTTAGTATCAAACTTTGTGGTTTTACGGCTTTTCCTCAGAAGTCCGGACGAAGTAAACTCGTGCTTACCGTAAACATCTGACGATGCCATCGGTGCTACGCAAAGCTCTGCATTATCCTTCTTCGCCGAGTTGTAGAGCTCTTCGAGGAGATTTGCCGTGAAAATTACGCCGACGTCACCGAAGGCTATGTATTTGCCCTCTGCTTCCTTTATGGCACGGTTTCTTGCCTGGGAGATGCTGTCGCTTTCACAGCGGATATATCTGAAACGGCTATCGGAAAGATAGGTCTTCATTATGTCGGCAGTTTCATCGTCCGATGCCGCATCTGCCATAATAATCTCTATATCGGCAAGAGTCTGCACTTTGATTGAGTCAAGACAGGCTGTAAGAAAATTCCCGCCGTTATGAACTGCAACAACTACCGTTACTTTTTTACTCAAAACGAACATCCTTTCTGAAATATTATTCTGCTGATAAAGTCAATGAGAGGGGCAGGAAATCCGCCCCTCTGAAAGGTTGTATTAAACGTAACCGGGATGATAAGGTGCAGGGTCAATCTTTTCACCGTTGTAACGGATTTCATAGTGAAGATGAGGACCGGTTGAGTAGCCCGAGCTACCGGCATAAGCTATAAGCTGACCCTTTGAAACATAGTCACCTGAATATACCTGAAGCTGTGAGTTATGAGCATAAACTGTCATAAAGCCGTCGCCGTGGTCGATAATTACCTTGTAACCGTAGCCGTCACCGGCATCACCGGCGGAGATAACCGTACCGGCTCTTGCGGCATAAATAGGTGTACCGTAGAAACCGCCGCCTGAAATGTCAAGACCGTAGTGGTTACTGCCGATTTCAGCAAGGTATGTCGGGTCAAGGAAGTAAGAGGTGATATAATAGCTACCGCCACCTATAGGCCATGCCCATGTATCGCTTGTCTCATAGTAAGAGCTGCCTGACGAGCCTGATGAATAGTCACCGTCAGAGTCGTTATCTACGGGAAGCGTCGTCTGGGTAGCATAATAATTGCTGATGAACTCGTCAAGAGCTGCATTAGCATCAGCCTTCTGCTGCTGAAGATCTGTAATATAGCTCTGATATACGGCGCTATTCTTATCAAGAGATGCGATATAGGTTTCGATACCGGCATACTTGGTTTCAATTTCAGCAATAGTGCTCTTATATTTAGCCTGACTTGTCTGAAGAGCCTGCTTCTGCTGATTATATCTGTTAGCGGTTTCAACAACCTGCTGCTGCTTTACAACTATAGCCCTCTTATCCTCTTCAAGCTGTACTCTCGCTTTTCTGAGATAGGTAACATTTTCCTTAAAGGCTTCAATAGTTTTCTTGTCGCTTTCAGAGGTTCTCTTCATCATCTCGAGTCTTGTAAGGAAGCTTGCAAGACTGTCAGCACCCATAAGGATCTTAAGGGTAGATTCGTTTCCGTTCATATAAGCGGAACGGAGCTTTGCTGAAAGAAGGTCCTTATTGTTTTCGATATGCTGCTCGTTCTGCGCGATAAGAATGGTCGCCTTCTGAATACTCTTATTCTTCTGATCGATTTCAAGCTTAAGCTGATTATACTGAACCTTGAGATCGTAAATTTCGTTGTTGATTTCAGAAATCTGATTCTGAAGCTCATTAGCCTTACTTTCAACTGCGTCAATCTGTGCTTCAAGAGTTTCAAGGTACTCCTTCTGCTTTTCGGCATCAGCGGCAAGCTCGGCAAGCTTCTGCTCATATGCGCCTATCTGTGAATCGATTTCGTCAATCTTTTCTTCATAATCACTCTGACTCTGTGCAGAAACATCAAGTCCTGAACTGTTCAGTGCACCCAGAATAAAGCAGGCACACAAAACAAGACAAAGTAGCTTTTTAAAATTCATTTTCATACTCCTTATAAAATGCCCGGCATTAAAGCTCACTGGCTTCGCTGCCTTCCTTTTTAAGATACTTTCTGATAGAAGCAAGACTGCCTACTGAAGAAATAACTACGCCGAAAACAAGATATGCCACGGCAAGCACGGGTAAATACTGATTAATCGCTACAGACTGGCTGCCGAACATCTCAAGCAATGACATAATTGCGCCACCCTCAACACGCTCAAATACTACCGTCAGCACGAGGGAAATAACGCCTGAAATAAGTCCGATAATAATACCTTCAATCATAAAGGGCCAACAGATAAAGAGGCTTGTAGCACCAACGCTCTTCATAACCTGAATATCAATATTTCTTGAAACCATAGCAAGCTTGATAGTGTTAGAAACGATGAACATCGAAACAACACCAAGCACAACAACCAGTATTACACATATCGCAGTAATTGATTTCTGCATAGTGGTAATCTGCTTGACTACCTCCTGACTCTCTCTTACCGAAGAGACATTAGGTACTGCTCTGATTTTTTCAAGTGTAACCTTGAACTGTTCAAGATTACCTACCGATATTCTGTATGAATCGGGCAAGGGATTTTCAATAACTCCCTCAAAAAGGTTGCTTTCCACGCCGAATTCCTTAAGCTGCTCTTCGTAAGCTGCTTCCTTCGAAACAAATTCAACATTTATAACATCGGGAATTGCACGAAGCTGCGCCTCAACCTGTGTAACTGTCATATCGTCTGCGTCATCTGCGACAAAAGCGATAATAACATTCTGCTTTTCAACGTCCTTTACGAGATTCTGGATATTCATGATAATCATCATGGAAATACCGATAAGAAGAAGGCAGGCTGAAAGAACGCTTATTGATGAAAAGGACATACTGCGGTTCGCAATAAGGTTGTGAGCACCCATCTTGGTGAGATAAGATGTGTTGAGACCGCCGCCTCTTCTTTTGGCTTTTTTCTGCGTGCGGGTTTCTTTGGTTTCTTTTTTAGCCATCTCAAGCATCCTCCTCTTCCTTATTTTCGTTCAGCTCTTCTACAACGCCTTCGTCAATCTCAACGTCCTCCTCCTGAACCTGTGCAAGAGAGACGTCCTCCTGAACCTGAACGGGCTCTTCCCTTGCAGTAAGCTCCCCTGCTGTTTTTGCAGGAATATCGGAAAGGATTTTACCGTTTTCTATAGTAACAATACGGTGGTCAAACTGGTGGACAAGCTCAAGGTCGTGAGTAACAACTACAACTGTTGCTCCGAGAGCATTGATTTTGTCAAACAGGCTCATTATTTCACCGGAAAGAACCGGGTCAAGGTTACCTGTAGGCTCGTCGGCAATAATAACTCCGGGATTATTGATAAGAGCTCTTGCGATAGCTACACGCTGTCTTTCACCCTGTGAAAGCTGATTCGGGAAAGAATCAGCCTTATCGGAAAGGTCAACAAGCTTAAGCACGTAGCGCACTCTTTTAGTGATTTTCTTTTCGCTCATACCGATAACACGAAGCGCAAAGGCTATATTATCGTAAACCGTCATTTTGGGGATAAGTCTGAAATCCTGGAAAACAATACCAAGCATTCTGCGAAGGTAGGGAAGCTGTCTTCTCTTGATTGTGTTGAGGGTGTAAGAACCTACACGCACAATACCTGAATCAACCTTTTCCTGACCCATAATAACGTTAAGGAAAGAGCTTTTACCTGCACCGGAAGCACCTACGATAAAAACAAACTCGCCATCATCAATTTTTACGCTTACATCATCAAGTGCTACAGCATCGTTGGTTTTGTAGCGCATTTTAACATTCTTAAATTCTATCATATTCAGTCACTTCCTTATATTAGTACAACAATAAAACTGTGGCATGAACAATTTTGAAATTAATATTTAATAGGCTTTGCATCAAGATATTTCTTAACCATAAGAGCTACTTTAAATACAATAGCATCGTCAAACTCACGAAGGTCAAGGCCTGTGAGCTTCTTAATTTTCTCAAGTCTGTAAACAAGAGTATTTCTGTGAACAAAGAGCTTTCTTGAGGTCTCGGAAACATTAAGGTTGTTCTCGAAGAACTTCTGGATTGTAAAGAGTGTTTCCTGGTCGAGGCCTGAAATTGTGCCCTTTTTAAAAATCTCCTTGAGGAATATTTCACAAAGAGTTGTGGGGAGCTGATAAATAAGTCTTGCAATACCGAGATTCTCGTAAGTGACGATTGTCTTTTCGGTATCAAATACCTTACCTACCTCAAGAGCAATCTGGCTTTCCTTGAAGGAACGGGGAAGCTCCTTGATACCGGTAACGATTGAACCGATACCGATAATGGCATTAATGTAATATTCAGTATGAAGGGAATCTACAATACTTCTTGCGAGCTTTTCAAGATCCTTAATTTCATTACCTGTACGAACCTCTTTTACAAGAGCAATATCTGTTTCATTTATATTGATAACGAAGTCCTTGTTCTTATCAGGGAAGAGAGCCTGCACGGTTTCACTTACGGAGATTTCCGATCTCTCAGCAGTTCTGATAAGAAGAACGCAGCGTGAAACGTCGTTATTGAAGCCGAGCTCACGTGTTTTAAGATAGATGTCACCCTGAAGAATATTATCAAGGATAACGTTCTTAATAAAGTTACTTCTGTCAAACTTCACATCGTAATACTGCTTGATGCCGCCAAGTGAAATAGAAATAAGCCTTGCGTAATTTGCAGCGTTCTCATCGTTACCGTCAACGAAGATTGCGCTGTCGGGATGATTCTGTGAACTGATTGCAAGGAAAGTTTTGCCGCCGATGACTTTGATGTCGCCGCCTGCAAGAACTTCCTTCATATCAACAAAATTGCTGTGGCCGATCTGACCGAGGTCACTGCAGCAGATAATTGTACCTACCGAGTCAACAACACCGATTGTACGGTCAATGGCATCTTTCATCTGATGAATAATTCCCTGAAATAATCTGTTAGACATATTGAATGTCCCCCTCAACTTTAAATTTCTGTAAGCATTGGATATTTTGACTATTGTCACTTTTACCATTGTACACAATTTATCGGCATTTTGCAATATAAAAGAGTAATTTTTTTAGATATTTTTTTATTTATTTACTTTTTATAGACATTTTTTTGTAAATTTTGGCATTTAAGACACCATTTTAACAGATTTTTTCGTCAAAATAACATTGTTAAAAATTACCAAGACAAAAACTAATGCTCACAAAAATCGGGATTTTTCCAAAAAACAGCCGTTTTTATTGTCAAGATTCACATACATAAGCTATACCTCCCTCCGCCGTCATAAGACCGCAAAGGGAGGCTTGCTCACTGCGTATAAAAACCTCATTCAAACTACGCAATATTATATTAACAGCCGAACTTTAAAGGAAATTAAAATAAAACGCAGATAACCGCTCTTTTCACTGTTGCATATTACCCCACTCTTATGATACAATAATAAGGATATATTTCAGGAGGTGCTTTATGAACAGCAAAACAATCGCACCGGGTGTACGGCTCTGCACACATAAAACTGAGCAGTTCAAAACCTCGGTGGTGTCCTTTAACATAGTTACTAATCTCGGTGAAAACGCAGGCAAAAAGGCTCTGCTTCTCAACCTTCTCGCAAGGACAAGCAAGGCTTTTCCCACAGTTACGGCTATGAACCGCAGACTTGCGGAGCTGTACGGTGCCACAATCAACGCCTCGGTAAACAAATCTGGCGATGCACAGGTGCTTTCTCTCGTTCTCATCTGCCTTGATAACAGATTTTCCCTTTACGGTGAAAAAGTGCTCGACGAATGTATACGGCTTCTTTCGGGCTGTCTGTTTATGCCCGACATAACACCCGACGGATTCAAAGAAGAAAATATCAAAAGAGAAAAGAGACTTCTTATAGAAAAAATCGACAGTGAAAAGGACGACAAGCGTATTTATGCTCTGAATACTATGATTGAGCATATGTGCCGCGATGAGATTTTTAGTACACACCGTCTCGGCTCAAAAGAAGAAATCAACAGTGCTGACAGCAAAGAGCTTCTTTCTATATGGAAGGATTTGCTCTTCAAATCCCCTATTCAGGTAAATGTTACCGGTAATTTTGACGAAGAGGAAATAGAAAAAACCGTTACGGGGCTTTTCTCTGCCCTCGACAGAAAAAAAGAAAACATTATTGAGGTGCAGACGGAATTTCTTACAGAGGCTTATGAAAGCTGCATCTTCCGTGAAAAGCAGCCCGTAAAGCAAGGTAAGCTCGTTATCGGTATGCGTGCAGGTATGACCTACAGTGAGGACAATTTCCCCGCAATCAAGCTTATGAACGCTATTTTCGGCAGCGGTACCTTCTCAAAGCTTTTCATGAACGTAAGAGAAAAAATGAGCCTTTGTTATTACTGTGCCGCAAGACTTGACAGCAACAAGGGTATTATAACCGTCGAAAGCGGTGTAGAAACAGAAAATGCCGAAAAAGCCCTTGATGCAATCCGTCACGAGCTTGACGAGGTAAGGCAGGGCAACTTCACCGACGAAACAATCGACCACGCAAAACGAAGTCTTTCCGACCTTTACAAGAGCGTCTATGACAGTGTGCTCGGCATCAACAGCTGGATGACCTCCTTCTGCACTAAAAATGAGCTTACCGAGCCAACAGTCTACAGCGATATGATAAACGCAGTCTGCCGTGAGGAAATCATTCTTGCCGCATCTATGGTAACGGAAGATACCGTATTCATACTCGAAAGCGAAAAGGAGGACGCAGAATGAAAAAGGTAAGAAACGAGCTTCTCTGCGAAGAATACTACGAAATCGACCACAAAAGCGGTCTTAAAATATTCGTAATGGAAAAGCCCGACTATTCGGGTGCTTTTGCGATGTTCGGCACACGCTACGGCAGCGTTGACACCTGCTTCCGTCTTAAGGGCGAGGAAAATTACACCTGTGTACCCGAGGGTATCGCACATTTCCTTGAACACAAGCTCTTTGAAAGTGAGGAGCTTGATGCTTTCGAGCGTTTCGCAAAAACCGGCGCCAACGCTAACGCTTTTACCTCCTTTGACCGCACCTGCTATATCTTCCAATGTGCTGACAACTGGCAGGAAAACCTTGAAATTCTCCTCGACTTTGTAAAAGCTCCTTACTTCACCGAAGAAACAGTACAGAAGGAGCAAGGTATTATCGGTCAGGAAATCAGAATGTATCAGGACGACCCCGACTGGCAGGTGCTTTTTAATCTGCTTCGCGGTCTTTACAGCAAGAACCCCGTAAGAATCGATATTGCAGGTACTGTGGAATCAATCGCAGAGATTAACGCAGAGCTTCTCTACTCCTGCTACAGAACCTTCTACAATAACTCAAATATGTGTCTTGCAGTTGCAGGCAACGTATCCGCTCAAGAGGTTATCGCGATAGCTGACAAGGTGCTCAAGACCGAAGAGCCTGTCGAATTCGAGCAGATAGTTCCCGAAGAGCCCGAAGGCATTGAAACTGCCTACACGGAAGAAAAGCTCGGTGTTGAAACTCCGAAGTTTGCTCTCGGCTTCAAGGAAAAGCTCAACGGTATTGTTCCGACACCCAAAGAAGCTCTTCTCTACAGTCTCGCACTTGAAATAATCTGCGGTAAGTTCTCCCCTCTTTATACAAGGCTTATCGACGAGGGACTTATCAACACAAGCTTCGGCAAGGAATACTTCGCAGGAAGAGGCTTCGCTTCGGCAATATTTACCGGCGAAAGCAAAGAGCCCGAAAAGGTAAAAGATGCTATTTACAGTGAAATCGGACGCATAAGAAAAGAAGGTATCCTTCAGGAGGATTTCGAGGTATGTCTTAAGAAAAAATACGGTGCGGAAATCTACTCCTACAATGATGTAAATGACCTCGCCAATAACCTCTGCGACGCTTACCTCAACTTCTACGGAATTTTTGATACTATCGCTCTTTACAAGGAAATCAAAAAGGAAGATGTCGAAAAAATTATTAAAGAAGGCTTCAAAGAAGAATTCGCCTGTCTTTCGGTAATTAAATAAGGAGTAGAATCATGGGAAAAACATTAGTTCTTGCAGAAAAGCCGTCAGTAGCAAGAGATATTGCAAGAGTCCTTGGCTGTAAAGGCAAGGGCGACGGCTGTATAAACGGCGATAAATATGTAGTCACCTGGGCACTGGGTCATCTTGTCACTCTGGCAGACCCTGACGCCTACGATGACAAGTATAAAAAGTGGAATCTTGAGGATTTGCCGATGCTCCCGGATAAAATGAAGCTCGTTACCATCAAGCAGACCTCAAAGCAGTACAGAATTGTATCTGCTCTTATGAAGCGACCCGACATAGACAAGCTTGTAATAGCAACTGATGCAGGACGTGAAGGCGAGCTTGTAGCCCGATGGATTATGATGAAGGCTCACTGTAAGCTTCCTGCTTACCGTCTCTGGATTTCATCGCAGACGGACAGGGCAATAAAGGAAGGCTTTCAGAATCTTAAAAGTGCGAAGGAATACGATAATCTCTACTACTCCGCACAGGCACGAGCCGAGGCAGACTGGCTTGTAGGTCTCAACACAACAAGAGCTCTTACCTGCAAATACAACGCTTCCCTTTCAGCAGGCCGTGTGCAGACCCCTACCCTCGCTATGATTGTACAAAGAGAAGAAGAAATACTTTCCTTTGTACCGAAAGCCTACTATACTCTCAAGGGCGATTTCGGCGCCTTCAAGGCTACCTACCGCGACAGCAAGGGTAACACAAGATTTTCCGACAAGGCTTTCGCAGAAGGTCTTTACAAGTCTCTTCAGGGCAAAAGCTACTCGGTTACAAAGCTCGAAAAGGCAACGAAAAGGCAGAGTCCACCTGCCGCCTATGACCTGACAGAGCTTCAGCGTGACGCCAACAAGAAATACGGCTACTCGGCAAAGCAGACCCTTTCACTTATGCAGAGCCTCTACGAATACCACAAGGTGCTCACCTATCCCCGTACAGACTCACGCTACATAACCGACGATATTGTTGCCACTATTCCTGAAAGGCTTCGTGCTATGGCAGTAGGCCCTTATCAGGCAAGTGCAATGAAATTAGCAAGAGGTAAAATCGAGACCAAATATATCGTAAACAATGCGAAGGTTTCCGACCACCACGCTATTATCCCCACAGAGCAGAGTCCGAATTTCCAGAAGCTCTCCTACGAGGAAAGAAACATCTACGACCTTGTTGTAAGGCGCTTTATGGCAGTACTGAGCGAGCCCTTTGAATATGATGAGGTCAAGGTTGAAATCAGTGCCGACAAAGGCAGCTTCTATGCAAAGGGTAAGACTCCCTTAAAGCAGGGTTGGAAGGAATTCTACGGCAACCTCGACGATGATGAAGATGATGACAGCGACGACAAGGCGCAGAGTCTGCCGCCTCTTAAACAGGGTCAGACACTCACTCTCAAGGGTATAAAAATAACCGAAGGCAAGACAAAGCCTCCTGCAAGATACACAGAGGCTACTCTTCTTTCGGCTATGGAAAATCCGTCAAAGCAGATTACAGATAAGACACTTAAGGCGGTTATTGAAACTACAAGCGGACTCGGTACTCCCGCCACAAGAGCTGATATTATCGAAAAACTCTTTGACAATTTCTCTATAGAGCGTATAGGCAAGGAAATTCACCCCACGGCAAAGGGTAAACAGCTTATAAGAATTGTCCCCGAGGACCTCAAATCGGCAACTCTTACTGCCAAATGGGAGCAACAGCTACAGAATATCAGCAAGGGTAAGCAGAGTATGAAAACCTTCATCGCTGAAATGAGAGAGTATGCAACCTCACTCGTTTCGAAGGTAATAGTCTCCGATGCACAGTACACCCACGAAAACGCCACAAAGGACAAGTGCCCTGTCTGCGGAAAGTATCTGCTTGAAGTAAACGGTAAGAAGGGTAAAATGCTTATCTGCCAGGACAGAGAATGCGGTTACCGTAAGGGGCTTACCCAGATGACAAATGCACGTTGCCCCGAATGCCACAAAAAGCTCGAATTACGCGGTGATGGTGACAAAAAGCTCTTCGTCTGCAAATGCGGCTACAGAGAGAGACTGTCAGACTTCAACAAGCGTAAGCAGGACAGCGGTGCAAACAAGTTCGATGTTATGGCATACATGAGAAGTCAGGAAAAGTCAAAAAAGAACGAGCCCGAAAACAACCCAATGGCAGATTTGCTGAAGGATTTCTTTTAATTTCGGAGTGTGTAATCTCCGTTAGCTATGCTAATACCTCTCTCAAAAGGAGAGGCAAGAATAATCATATTAAATAAAACGAATTTAAGAAACCGAGACTCACTGATACGAGTCTCGGTTTCTTATGAAAATAAAGAAAATATAAGTTTTTTGTGTTTTAATATCAACAAACAACTTTTACAATATTTTGTTACTCTTTGACCTATTGCATTTCCAACACAATGTCTGAAGGTTCTCTTCTATTGTACAGCCGCCCCTTGACACCGGAATGATGTGGTCTATCTCAAGCAAAAGATTCGGTTCTTTTTGAATCGAATTGCCACAACTACAACATGTAAAGTTATCTCTTGTTTTGATAAACTCACGCAGTTTTTTCGTCATCAAAGCTCTTTGTTCTTTAGTGAAGGCTTTCGCAGTAAGTTTTCCTTCTAATGCCGTAATTAATTCTATGATAGTTTCTTCTGTCATCGGCACAGAAAACGTCCTTTTAGCCATTCCGCCACCAGAAGTGTATGAAAATTTGTATTCTATAGTAAGTACACTTTCATCAATATTGGCAAAGCCTAACCTGGAATAGAAACCTGCTTCATCTTCTTCCATAATGTAGCCAGGAACATCACCAAGATATTGCTGATATTCCTCTTTATAATTTTCAATAATTTGTTTTGCTTCTTTTAATGTTTCCAGTTCTTCTATAAGAAGGTGTAACTTCTGAATTTGTTCCGGATAGATTTTTTTGTTCGGATAAAAATTCTTTATAACATACTCCAACGGATTATTTTCTGCACTTGCAAATACTGCAGCAGACACTTCTGCGGTAAAAGGAGTGATTGTCTTTTGATACGGACGAATATATTGAAACTCATCTTCATTGATTGTTTCGTTTCTAACTACTCTGGTACCAAAAAGTTTTGAAATTGAATCAACTTTTTCCGTAATGTATTCATTAAATTCCCTTTGAGCACTCATCAAAACCTCGCAAGTCTCTTTAATTTTTAAGAAATCACGAGATGCGTAATATTCAAGAACCTTGTTATTCTTATTAACAATATGCTTTATCTCTCTGTCAATATGGGATATAAAATTTTCTATAACATTCCATTCTTCGCTATCAATAGTTTTAATTTTTTTGATACTGTTAACAGTTCTATCAAATAACTGCGCTATCAAAGAATCTAGCTTATCAACACTACCTTTAATTACTAATTTATCTCTGTTTTTATTTGCAAAATCGATAATTTTGTTAACTTTCTCATAAAATATATGTTGTTTTTTCAGCAAAACTTCTTTCTGTTGTTCTTTTAAATACTTATTATACTCCCCTTTTCCCATAAGTAAGGACGGATCTTTTTTAAATTTATTTATATCATACTGAGTTATAGTGATCTCTCTTTCACCTAAATTATTTCCAGCTGATGATAAATAGGTTACTTTTATCCTATAAGCTCCAGCATTAGCTATGACAGATTGAATGATTTTTTCAATCTTGCTATATTGTGATTGGGATTGAAATTCGTTACCCTGTAAAAATGTTATTAAAAACTCTGATAATTCATTTTTTCTTTTTAAAGTTTTTTCTACCTGTGAAAGTTCACCATCAGACTTGAAAAATTTAATGTCATCATATTTTTCTAAAGCCTGACGACTTTTTACTGTTATATGCTTATCAATATAAGATACAATATCCCAATTAGAAAAGCCTAATTTTTTTAGTACGTTTTTTTCAAGTTCTTTGTATTTCTTCTCTTTCATAACAACTAATACAATAACTGCTATGATTATTACTATAATTAACATTATTATCTCTCCTTTTTATTTCTTCCCCTTGCGTTCTACCTTACGCTTGTTGCCCTTTTCGTCAACGATGTAGGTGTTTTCAAGCTGACCGACAAGGCTCTCCTTGAAGGAATCGATATAAAGTCGGCGAAGCTTCTGCTGTTCAACCTTTTCCTCTTCGGTGAGTCCTTCGGGGGTTTTGGACTTTCTTGCAAGGGCGTTGATTCTGTCGATTTGTTCCTGTGTTACCATTATTTTTCCTCCTCCCATTTTTTCCATTCGTCGGGGCAATAGCCTAATGTCGCCTTCTTGCCGTTACGGACAATAGGTGTTCTGAACATCTCCTGATTTTCCAGAAGCTTTTCAAGCTTTGCATCCTCGGAAGCAAGATATTTTATAAATGACTTTTCGTAAGCCTTGCTTTTTTCATTGACGAGATCTTCAAGCTTACAGCCGAGACTGCGTTTTATGCTTTCGTATTCGCCCTTGCTCATACCGAATTTTGCAAGGTCTACAAACTGAAACTTTATGCCACGCTCTTTAAAATAGCGCTGTGCCTTTTTTGTATCAAAGCACTTGCTTGTGCCGTAAATCTGGATATTCATAGACTGCTCCTTTGCTTTTACTTCCTATATTCTAATGTATAAAGCGGATTTTGTAAAGAGTTTTTGTTGAATTAAAGCTTCAACTGTGCTATACTGATTTTTAAAGGATGTGATTTTTTGAGTAAAATCTGTTATATAATCGGTGCAGGCGATGTGCCCGACTCAACCGATCTAAAGGCTTCTTACGGTGACTTTATAATCTGCGCCGACGGCGGTTTTAAATATAACTCTCTTTTAGGCAGAATCTGCGACCTCGTTGTAGGTGATTTCGACTCTCTCGGTGTGACTCCCGACTTTGAAAACAAGGTTGTACTCCCCTGCGAAAAGGATTTCACTGATATGAAAACTGCTGTTGACGAAGGTCTTAAGCGTGGCTACAGCGAATTTGTGATTTTCGGTGCGCTCGGCGGAGAAAGAGCCGACCACTCTGTCGCAAATGTCGCACTGCTTTCCTACATCTGCAGTAAAGGTGCAAAAGGAAAGCTCATTCACGAGAACAAGGTTTTTCTCGGCTTTGCTGACGGTAAGGCTGATCTTCCCTTAAGAAAAGACGGCTACATTTCAGTTTTCTCCCTTTGTGACGAAAGCGAAGAAGTTACAATCAAGGGGCTGAAATATACTGTAGACAACGTCAATCTGCGCTTTGATACACCTTTCGGCGTAAGTAATGAATTTATAGGAGAAGAAGCTGAAATCAGCGTAAAGAAAGGCAGATTGCTGGTTATTTATTAAAGCTCTGAATTAAAAATTAAAGGCGGTCACAGAGATAAGCTCTGTGACCGCTTAATTATTGTTTTGTATTATGCTGCTGCGCTGCCAACAACTCCACCGATGGTGTCTACAACGCTGTCAACTGTACCCATAGCTGTTTCAACTGCTTCGGATTCAACTCCGAGAGTACCTGTAAGCACATTTGCAACTGCTGAAAGGTTGCCTTCCTGCTTTGCGATTTCAAGAATAAGTGTAGAAATCGACATAAAGACTGCTTCCTTATCGCCTATGATTTCGAAGCGCTCACCGCCGATGTCACCGCTTGCGGCAACTCTTGCTGTGCCGAGCTTTTCAAGAGCTGTGAAATCATATTCGGGAAGTGTGATACCAAAATCAGCAACTACCATATCAAGAAGCTCATTAATGGGAAGAAGCTTCATTCCTGCCTTATTGATAATGTCAGGATCTCTCTGTGCAACAGCTGCTGCCTTGTTATAGCTGTAAACAAAGTCGGGAAGGAATTCGCAAAGGTAGCTGATGGGAGATGCCATAAGAGGATCCATAATCTTAAGAACCTGCTCAACTACGAATTCCATTCTCTTTGCTGCATCAAGACCTGAATAGAGGATAAAGTCCTTTATATTGGGCATAGGACCTGTATGAAGTGCTTCGAAAATGGGAACGAGGGCTTCTTCATAAGATGTGGGACAAGCAAGAAGACACTTTGCAAGAGTATCACCGAAGTGCTCTGCACCTGCGGCACAAGCCTTTACAAAACTTGCTCTGTCACCGGGGGTAATACCGAAGGGAATTACTCCGATGTCTGCCCAGGTCTTACCTGCCTGCTGTGCTTCCATCATATAAGCATAAGCACCGGGGAAATCCTTCTTGAGTGCGGCAAATACAAGGTCTGAAACTTCCTTTGAGCACATCTTTGCGGTAAGCTTTGCTATGGTTGTTGCAAAAGCATCGGTGAAAATCATACCTTCAACGCTGAAATCTGAAAGTGAGCCGACAACAATAGCATCAATAGCGTTGATTGCCGCTGAAACTGTATTTTCAGTTGCGGGGAACTTAAACATCGCGCTGAAGTCCTTGCTTTCTGCGTTATAAGCATCAACCTCTGCCTTTACGTCAGGAGCAGTTCTGCCCTGAATCTTTGAAAGAAGGTCAACAAAGTCTGCAAGGAATACTCTGAAGATGTCGCTGTTCATTATCTCGCCTGCGACACCCTGCTGAAGAGCCTCACTCTTGAAGTCCTTGGTAAGAAGCTTATCTACAAATTCGAAGTTATTTTCGTACACAAGAGTATCAAGGATATACTTTGCGAAGAAACAGAAAACTGCTTCTCTGTCGCCGTTGATTCTTACTCTTTCGCCGCCGTTAGCGCCGCTTTCGTCAACAAATGCGGTACCAAGCTGTGAAACAAAGTTAAGGTCAAGTGCAGGAGCCTTGAGACCTACACCTGTAAGCACTTCATTGAGAAGTCCGTCAATTGTGGGCATTACGAGCTTTGCTCTCTTCTCAACGCCGCTCTTGCTGTTAAGGAATTCAGCTGCCTTGGAATAATTCTTGAAGAAGTCGGGAGCAATCTCGCAAAGATAAGTAAGAGGAGCTGCCTTTAGGGGCTCTACTATTGAAAGTATCTTTTCTACAAGAAGCTCCATTCTCTTGCTGCCTGAAAGGCCTGTTGAAGAAACGAACTTGCTGAAGGAAGGCATAGCACCTGTATGTGTGGATTCAAGTGCGGGAACAAGTGCATCATTATAGGAAGAGGGAGCATTGAGGATAACCTTAAGAAGATTTGAGCCGAATTTTTCTGCGCCTGCACCGCAAGCCGCAATAAAGGCATCCTTATCACCGGGAGTGATACCGAAGGGAATAACACCAAGGTCTGCCCAGGTTTTACCTGCTTCCTTCTGTGCTTCAACGAACTCATATGCCTCGGGGAAGCTCTTTTTCATTGCCTTGAATTTGATATTTGCAAATTCTTCACCGATAAGCTCGGCAGTAAAGCGTGAAATAAGAGTAGCTACCCGGTCTGTATAGAGCATTTCCTCTATATCAACCATAGAAATAATACTGATAAGCTGTGCTTCGATATTATCGAGACGCTTGCTTAACTCGTCCTTACTCATACTTGTGTAATAAGAGCCGGTGTCAGGTACAGCGCTGTTATAAAGCTCTACCTCCTCGGCACAGTCAATCTTTTCACCGCCTATAATATTTACGGTTCCTCCGACTACTGCAGTAAAACCGATTACTACAGCAAGAACAATGCTCACTGTTTTAAGCAGCTTCGGATTATTCATAAGATTATTGATAAAATTCATAGCTATGCTCCTTTTTAATCGCAATAATACATTTTATAAAATACCTAGTATATTTATATCAAAATATCATAACAAAGTCAAGGAAATTTTTAAAAAAGCAGCTTTAAAAATATAAAAGAAGGCAATCCCCTCTTTCGGGGACTGCCTTTCGTTTGATTAAAGCAAGTTATTCTGTTTTGCCGCCTAAACCGAGGTTAAAACTTATCTCTCCGCCGAGAAGCTTTGAAAAAAAGTCGAAAATCATCTTCAGGATTTTCATAAATACGGTTGACTTTGAATAAAATGAATCCTTATCAATGATATCACCCTCGTCAAGACCTGTGACCTCTGAAAGCTCACCGGTCTGCTTATCGTACTTGAGGTACTGGGGATATTCGTTATAAGTGTCAATTGTCATACCCTCCGTTTTGAGGAATGTATCAATAAGCACATCAACGCTTGCGGGGAAATTTGAATGATAGAGATTCTTCACAAACCAGGTAGTATCGGGAAGCACGCAGGTTGAAGCATCGATCATTTCATCTGCTGAAAGGTATTTTTTATCTGCATAAGACATTGACTTGATATACTTTGCAGGAAGAGTTGAACCGAAGTCAGATGTTGTTGCGCCGAAGGAGGTTGCAGTTGTGCCTGCTGTACCGTCGGACTGCTGTGAAGCCTTTGCTGAAATCGGGAAATCAGCAAAGTTATACTTCGAGACAACCATAATCTCTATGCCCTCAGCCTCAAGTTCAAGCATTTTGTCAGCTGCCTTAAGCTGAACATTCTGATGATATGATCTGATCTTTTCGATCATACCGCTGTATTCCTGCTGAAGCTCGGGAGTGCCGTAAACGAGAGCAATTGCATCCTCAACGTCCTCGGGGCATACCATTGACCAGAATGAAGGGAAGGAAGCATAGGAGTCACGAAGAATTCTTGCAAGAGCGTTTTCTCTTACAGCGTCAACGATTCTTTCAACAACATCGGCACCGTAGCCGAGAACGTAAATCTCGTTGATAAAGTTTACAATAGTTGTAAGGGTTTCAAGCAGAGGGTCATTCTCGCCCCCACCAAGAATGTCATTATCTGAGAGTGAATATGTAACATAGTTATCAATCACATCGGGGTCAAGTACAATCTTACCCGAGAAAAGTGCACTGATAAAGTCAACACCGAGAGTTGAGGGAATGTACATTACAACATTGTCAAGTCTTGCAATGCTGTCTTCAGATGCATTCTGAAGAAAAGCGGAAATAATGTTACCGCCAAGGCAACGGCCTACAAGATTAACCTTTGTTGCGCCTGTTTTTCCGACGATAATATCAATAAAGTCTTCCAGGAGCTCTGCGTTATATTCAACTGAAAGTCTCCAGTCGTACATAAAGCGATAATAGCCACCCTCGAATCTGTCGCTGTGATGGTTTGTTTTTGTAAGAGGGTCATAGCCGAGGCCGTAATAGAACTCGCCGTTATCATCGGTGGATTCACCGTTGCTGTCGAGCTTGAGGTCAGCGTAAGCGGGAGCAATAAGCTCGTACAATTGGTCGCTGTATGCGCTGTAATCTCCCGTCATTTCAGCCCAGGCAAGAGTCAGAAGAATTTCATCAAGAAGCTCTTTGAGTCCGTCTATAAGACCAAGATCAACAGGGAATGCCTGCTCGCCACTTTTGCCGTAAAGGCCCGAACCGTAGCCTTCGAGATAAACGGTGACCGTTTTTTCACCTGCTGCACTTACAGCGGGAGCCATAACCGCAAAAATCATAAGAATCGAAAGAATTACCGAGATAATTTTTTTCATTTTTCTTTCCTCCGTTTAAATATTTTTTATATTTAAAATATTAACATATTAATCCAATGTTTTCAAGTACCTGAAGTAAAAATATTAATAAAATATTAATATCAATCTCACGGCAATCTGTAGCCCGCCGCACGGTAAATCTCGTACCAATCTTCCCTGGAAAGTGTGATATCGCTCGCCTTTGCGACGGCACGGATTCTGTCGGGATTTGTGCTTCCGACAACGGGCTGCATATTATCAGGAAGACGCAGCAGCCACGCTATTGCAACACCTGTATCGGTGATACCGTACTTTTCAGCTATCGCATCTATGACTTTATGCAGGTCTTTGTATTTCTTATTAGTGAGGAAGGAGCCTTCGATAAAACCAAACTGCAGGGGTGACCAGGGCTGGACAGTAATTCCGTTAAGGCGGCAATAGTCACGCAGGTAGCCGTCATAATTCACTCCGTCACTGTCAGCAAGGTTTACATTTGCACCGCTTGAAATCATATTGGCATTAGTGATACTCAGCTGCATCTGATTAAAGAGAAGCGGCTGCTTCACGGCAGTTTTCAGAAGCTCAATCTGCATAGGACTGTGATTGGACACACCGAAGTGCTTTACCTTACCGCTTTTTTCGAGCTCGTCGAAGGCTGCGGCAACCTCTTCAGGCTCCATAAGCAAATCAGGGCGGTGAAGAAGAAGAGTCTCTACACCGTCAACTCCGAGTCTTTTAAGTGAACCTTCAACGGCAGAGATTATATGTTCCTTTGAAAAGTCGTACATTTTTCCCGGTACTATAGAGCATTTCGTCTGGATAAAGATTTTATCCTTAAGTGAAGGATTTCTTTTAAGTGCACTGCCAAAAACCTCCTCACACCTTCCCCTGCCGTAAATGTCGGCGTGGTCAAAGTAATTAAATCCGAGCTCTACAGCTTCGTTAAGGTAAAAATCCATTTCCTTGTCGGTCTTGTCGGCAATTCTCATACAGCCGAGGGCAACCTGTGAAATTTCTGTTTCGTTATCGAAGGGTTTAATGTACTTCATAGTGATTCTCCTTTTTGCATAGTTCTTTTTTCTATAATAACACAAATCCTCCGACATCACAAGATGTCAGAGGAATCTTAATATTACATTCTTTTTTCAATTTCAATAATAATGTCACTCATTTTCATATCAAAAGCTAGAGAAAGTCTATAAAGAGTTTCTAGAGTAGGCTTTCTTTCTCCCCTTTCAATGGCGCTTAAATGTGTTCGACCTATTCCTGCCAGCCCACTCAATATATCCTGACTAATATCTTTATTTTTTCTGATTTCTGAAATAGTCTCTCCTACGAGCTTTGCATCAAGCATTGGTATAAACATATCATCACCTCTAATGATAGTTTATGCTAAAAAACAGCTAATCCCTCGTACATATGTATTCATATTGAATACATATGTGATATTTTTTATTGACTTTTGAACACATATGTGTTATTATTGAAACACAAAAAATAAAGGAGGTTTTCAGAATGGAAAACACAAACACTCAGGCACCCGAAAAAAAGAAGAGTAAAAAGAAATGGATAATAATTGCGATAGTTGCTGTTTTAGTAGTCGCTGTTCTCGGATCTTCCGGAGATACCCCAACAAACACAAGTTCACCTGAACAGACAATATCAGAAAACGCATCACCTTCAAGCGATACAACAACAGTAGCCACTGAACAAAGTAATTCCATAAAAGTCGGTTCGGATGTTTCTACGAAGCAAATCAAAATTATTTATAAGAGTTGCAATACAGATTTTGTTGACTATTCAGCTTATGCCGACATCAAAGACGGGCATAAAATTATAGAGGCTGTTTTTGACTTTGAAAACATATCGAATACCGATGTATATATTTCAGGCTTTGAATGCTATGCTGACGGTTCTAAATGCGATGACTTTTTCTATGTAGATGATTACACATCTCCATATAACAGCATTTCCCCAAGCAGAAAACTAACAGATGTTGCAGTATACTATCAGGTTCCCGAAAATGCTGAAAAAATAGAAATAGAATATGAAGCAAATGTATGGTCAGGCGAAAAATTTGTTTTCACAGTAGAATAAACGTATCCCTTCGGTATTATAAAGTACCGAAGGGATATTTTTTCAAGCAGGTATAACAATTCAGTCAAATACCCACATTTTTGCTACGGCAAGAATCTCTCTTAAGTAGCTTGACACAAAGCCGCTCAGACGTATATCCGCACCGAGATGCGTAGCCTTTAAGCCTTCCGCCTTTGCATAAGATACTGCACGGTAAAGATGATAAGAATTTGAAACCACCACAACGGAATCGTCGGGAAGCTTTTTCTCCTTCATTATTTCGTGAGAAAAGGCAAGATTGGTTATAGTTGAGGTTGACTTATCCTCCATAATGATTCTGCTTTCGTCAATCCCCTTTTCAAGAAGGTAGTTTTTCATGGCAAAGGCTTCGGAAACCTCTTCCTGTGGTCCTTGTCCGCCCGAGACAATGATTACAGCGTCGGGATTTTTTTCCTGATAGTAAACTGCTTCGTCAAGCCTTTTTGCAAGAGTGTTGCTTACTCTGTCACCGCTTAATCCGCAGCCTAAAACGATAACTGTTTTTTCGGTGTAGTCGACATTATCAATATTTCCGTAAGCGTAAAGAAAAGTGCAGAAACCTGTTATCACTGCAAGACCTGTACAGACAACTGCATGGATTATCTTTTTCCCTTTTAATTTATCAAGGAATATACCGTAGCAGAAAATTACGGCACCGAGACCTGCTTCGACTAAAATCCCAAGGTTGAAATTCGTTGTTACGAACAGAATAGCGGCATTTATCAGAAGAAGCGCTCCGGATAGAATCAGTATAATTTTTACAGCCTTACGCATTTTTCACGTCCCCTTTTACACTCTATTATATATCCTGAAAAGATAATAACAAAAAATCTCCGGTATCACAAGACACCGGAGATAATTTTAATTGATTTGTTACTTTTATGAAAGAGTTTCTTTCTTATTTCTTTGAAGCGAGATACTCTTCTCTGCCGAGCTCGTAGAGGTTGTTACCCTCGGAGTCGATGATAACCATAAGGGGCATATCCTCAACATAAAGCTCACGGAGTGCTTCTGCGCCAAGGTCCTCGTATGCGATAAGCTTTGCTGACTTAATGCACTTTGCGAGAAGTGCTCCTGCACCGCCGATTGCACCGAAGTAAACACCGCCGAACTTCTTCATAGCGTCAACAACCTCGGGAAGTCTTGCGCCCTTACCGATCATACCTCTTGCACCGACGGACATCATTGTGGGAGCGTAAGCGTCCATACGACCGCTGGTTGTGGGGCCTGCTGAACCGATAACCGTACCGGGCTTTGCGGGTGTGGGGCCGACATAGTAGATTGTTGCATTCATAGGATCAATGGGAAGCTTTTCGCCTGCTGCGAGTGCTTCGCACATTCTCTTATGACCTGCGTCTCTTGAAGTGTAGATAATACCTGTAAGGTATACTCTGTCGCCTGCCTTAAGGCTTCTTGCGATTTCTTCTGTAAGGGGTAATGTAATTTTCTTTTCCATTTTAGATTACCTCCGACTTATGACGTGTTACATGGCAGTTGATGTTGATTGCGCAAGGCATACCTGCGATGTGAGTGGGAAGAGTTTCGATGTTAAGACCGATAGCTGTGGTCATACCGCCGAAGCCCTGGGGTCCGATGCCGAGAGCATTGATTTTTTCAAGCATTTCCTTTTCAAGGTCAGCATAGAAGGGATCGGGATTCTCGGAATCAATGGGTCTCATAAGAGCCTTCTTTGCAAGAAGAGCAGCCTTATCAAATGTCCCGCCGATACCTACACCTACAACGATGGGAGGACAGGGGTTGGGGCCTGCAGTTTCAACTGCTTCAATGATGAAATCCTTGATACCCTGAAGACCTGCGGAGGGCTTGAACATACGGCTCTGGCTCATATTCTCACTGCCGAAGCCCTTGGGGCCTACAGTAATCTTAAGCTTGTCACCGGGAACGATTTCAGTATAAATCATAGCGGGTGTATTGTCGCCTGTGTTACCGCGTCTTACGGGGTCGCCTACAACACTCTTACGAAGATAGCCGTTTGTGTAGCCTCTTCTTACACCCTCATTTACTGCGTCTGTAAGGTCACCGCCGACAATGTGTACGTCCTGACCGATTTCAAGGAATACACAAGCCATACCTGTATCCTGACAGATAGGTACATTTTCGTTGTCAGCAATTTCAAAGTTTTCGATAATATCGTCAAGAATACCCTTTGCGATTGAGCCGTCTTCGCAAGCACGGCAATTTCTGATTGCGCACTTTACATCACCGGGAAGGTGGCAGTTAGCGTCAATGCAAAGTCTTTCAATAACGTCTGTGATTACTTCTGTTTTAATCTCACGCATTGTACTTTACTCCTTATCTTTCGTGTCTTGCATACTTGGGAAGAAGAAGGGGTGAAACCTTACCGGTTTCAAGACCTGCTGCTTCAAGCTCCTTGGCGTATGCGTCGATGTGGTCAAGATTCATTGCACCGAGTTCAACAGACTTTGCCTTCTTGGCTGCAGCCTTACCTGCATTTCTGCCGAATACGATGATGTCGAGAAGTGAGTTACCCATAAGACGGTTTCTGCCGTGGATACCGCCGACTGCTTCGCCTGCAACAAGAAGGTTGTCAATAGCCTTTGTGAAACCGTCACCGCCGATTTCAAGACCGCCGTTCTGATAGTGAAGTGTGGGATAAACAAGAATGGGTTCTTTTCTCATATCGATACCGTAGTTGAGATACATACGGAACATAGCGGGGATTCTCTTTTCGATTGTGCCTTCACCACCGAGAATTTCAATCATCGGAGTGTCAAGCCACACACCCTTACCCTGTGGAGTATCTACACCCTTACCGTTAGCACATTCACGGATAATTGCAGATGCACTTACGTCTCTTGTTTCAAGGGGATGAGCATAAGCTTCACCGTCTTTATTAACAAGCATTGCACCGAGTGAACGTACCTTTTCGGTTACAAGAGCACCGAAAAGCTGTGAGGGATAAGCAACACCTGTGGGGTGGTACTGGATTGTATCCTGATAAAGGAGAGGTGCGCCTGCTCTGTAGCCGAGGATAAGACCGTCAGCTGTTGCACCGTAGTGGTTTGATGTGGGGAAGTTCTGATAATGGAGTCTGCCTGCACCGCCGGTTGCGATAACAACTGTCTTTGCCTTTGCAACGAGGTAGTCGCCTGTTTCCATATTAAGAAGAACTGCACCTGCAACCTGACCCTTATCGTCCTTGATAAGCTCTACTGCTGAAGTAAACTCGATAACGGGAATCTTTCTGTTAAGAACCTCGTCACGGAGATTTCTCATAATTTCAGCACCTGAATAGTCCTTACAAGCGTGCATTCTCTTTCTTGAAGTACCGCCGCCGTGAGTAGTAACCATTCTGCCGTCTTCGTCCTTATCGAACATAACGCCGAGCTCGTTGAGCCACTTGATAGCATCGGGAGCTTCCATAACAAGTCTTCTGAGAAGCTCGGGTCTTGCTGCGAAGTGTCCGCCGCCGAAAGCGTCAAGGTAATGCTGTACGGGAGAGTCATTCTCCTTATCAGCTGCCTGGATACCGCCTTCTGCCATCATTGTGTTGGCATCACCGATACGAAGCTTTGTTACGATCATTACGTCTGCACCTGCTTCGTTTGCCTCGATAGCTGCTGATGAACCTGCTCCGCCGCCACCGATTACAAGCACGTCCGTTTCGTAGTCAACCTTTGAAAGGTCTACCTTATCCTTAAGGAGTCTTGAATTTGAATGAAGCAGCTCTGTAAGCTCCTTGGGAGCCTTCTGTCCCTTGTTAGGGCCGACCTTGATTTCTGCAAAGCCATCAGCTCTGTAGTCAGGATGATAAGCCTTGAGAAGGGTATCTTTTTCTTCTGCTGTCATTCTTCTGGGCTCTGTTGCCATTCTTTCTTTTCTTGTGGCTTCCACCTTTTTGATGGATTCGCGCATTTCTGCAGTAAACATCTTATACCCTCCTTATTTCTCGATTTCTCTTGTGTTGTAAAGCTCCTGCATCTCGGTGATGGGCTTTGCCATAATCTGCTCAATAAGCTCGTCATAGTTGCCGTGGTTGATTTCGTCAACTCTTACCTTAAGATGCTCTGTTTCGGGAGCAATATACTTACCTACAAGTCTTCTTGCAAGAAGACCTACCATAGGATGTGAAATTTCAGCGGGACATCTTACGCTGCAACAGCCGCAGGCAACGCAGTCAAAGGATTCCTCTGCACACTTTTCAAGCTCGCCTCTTTGTGCATAAGCGATGTACTGCATAACGTTAAGATCCTGGGTACAAGCCTTTGTACAAGCGTTACAACCGATGCAGGAATAGATTTCCGGATAAAGCTCCATCATAATCTGCTGGTTGGGCTTGATGTCGTTGATGTCGTAGGTTCTCTTATCTGTGGGGAAGAAGGGAATCGATGCAACATACATTCCGTCTTCAACCTGCTTCTGACAGGCAAGGCAGGTCTTGAGAGTGTTGTCACCCTTGATTCTGTAAATTGTTGCGCAGGCACCGCAGAAACCGTGACGGCAGCCGCAACCTCTTGAAAGAGTATATCCTGCATATTCCATAGCAGTCATAACAGTCATATCTCCGGGTACTTCGTACTTTTTACCGAAGAAAAACACATTTACCATATTACTCATGTTCTTTTATCCTTTCTGATTATCTTAATATTCGTCGGGAAGCTCGTCAACCTCGTCACAGCGGAAAACGGGACCGTCTTTACATACATACTTTGAACCGATGTTGCATCTGCCGCATTTGCCGACACCGCATTTCATACGAAGCTCAAGGGTTGTGTATGCCTGTGTCTTGGAGAAGCCCATCTCTTCAAGTGCTGCAAGAACAAACTTGATCATAATCGGAGGACCGCAGACAAGAACAGTTTTGTCCGTTGTGAGTTCAAGCTCCTTAAGGTAAGCGGGAACAAAGCCGACGTGGCCGTCCCAACCATCCTGGGGTCTGTCGATGGTAAGATATACGTTTGTATCCTTTGCCTTCATCCAAACTTCCTGGATTTCCTTAAGCTGAACAAGGTCATCGGCTGAACGTGAGCCGTAAAGAATATCAACTGTGCCGTAATCGTCACGGTTGTCAAGAACATAATTGATAACACTTCTTAAGGGTGCAAGACCGATACCGCCGGCAACGAAAAGAAGATTCTTGCCTTTAAGCTCGGTATCTACGGGGAAGTTGTTACCGTAGGGACCTCTTACGGTGATTTCGTCACCTACCTGAAGGTCATGGAGATAGTCGGTGAGAACACCGCACTTTTTGATTGAAAATTCCTGATACTCCTTGTTTGTCGGTGAGGAAGTGATTGAGAACATCGCTTCGCCTACACCGGGACAGCAGAGCATCGCACACTGACCGGGCTTGTGCTCAAAGAGCTTTCCGCCTTCGGGTGCATTTACACGGAAGGTCTTAACGTCGGGAGTTTCCTGACGGATATCCGTTACAACGCCGACCATAGGTACAAGCGTATCAAGTGTATAATTCTTATGACAGGTACATTCTGACATTATTTACCCTCCTTTGCAAAAGCTTTGATTACCTTAACGATATTTGTTGAAGCGGGGCATCTGTCAACACATCTTCCGCAGCCAACACAGGAGTACATTCCGTCATTGTTTGCAGGGAAGTATACAAGCTTGTGCATAAATCTCTGACGGTAACGCTGCATCTGGCTTGTTCTGTTGTTGCCGTGTGCCATCATTGTGAAGTCGGAATACATACATGAGTCCCAGCAGCGGTACTTCTGTATGCCGTTTCCGGTATCGTAGTCCTTAAGGTCGTAGCACTGACAGGTCGGGCAGACAAAGGTACAGGTTCCGCAACCGAGACAGGGCTTATAAAGCTCCTGCCAGAGCTCGGAGGAGAACTTTTCCTTTGTTGCATCGCCGTGCCACGATTCAAGTGAAAGGTTTGTGTAAGGAAGCTGTTCGAGGATAGAAGCAATCTTTGCCTTTTCAGCTTCAACATCAGCCTCGTCGCTGTCTGCAAGAAGAGAAGCACACTTTGCCGTGAGAGCCTCACCCTTTTCTGTGTTTGCTCTCCAATAAAGAGTCTCGCCTACAATCCATGTTGTTACGTCGCCTGCGGGATTTGTGGGGTCAACATCAAATACTGTACAGAAGCAGCTTTCTTCAGGCTCACCGCAAGCAAGTGCTACGATTGTACCGTGGTCGCGTCTTGCACTGTAGAAGGAGTCAATGGGTGCTGAAAGGAATACCTTGTCAAGTACTTCGATACCCTTGACATCGCAGCCTCTTACACCGAAGAGAACGAAATCCTCACTCTGAAGCTCCTGCTGTGTGATTCTGATTTTCTTGCCTTCTTTATACATTGTGTAAAGAGTTTCACTCTGGGGGAAGAAAACCTCCTTGGCACTCTTTACGGTTTTGAGGGTTGAAAGGTCGAACTTTATCCCCTCTTCATATCTTGCGTAGTTAACCTGACCGCCTTTTTCGGCAGGAAGGTAAATCTGCTCGGTTTCCGCAACAAGTGAGAGTAATGCGGAAAGATCTTTTACTGCAATCTTTTTCATACATTATCTCCTTTCGTCGGGCTCGAGGTCTTCAAGTGTGTAGTCGGTAAGGGGACCCTTTGTTTCGGCATCCTCACCTGCGGTAAATTCACCGTAGTACTCATTGATGTCCTTGATGAACTTTCTGTTGAAAAGGTGAAGGGGTATGCCCTGGGGACATACACGGCTGCACTCGCCGCAGTCGGTACATCTGCCTGCTACGTGGAATGCGCGGATTATGTGGAACATACTTTCCTCGAAGGGATCAACGTTTGCCTTCTGCTCTGAATCAAACTTTGTTGAATCAAAGACACACTTACGGCAGTTACAGGCAGGACATACGTTACGGCAGGCATTACATCTGATGCACTTTGAAAGCTCCTGACGGAAGTATGCAAACTTCTCATCTGCGGGAAGGTTTTCGATGATTTCTACATCAGTAAAGCGGTCGCCGTCACAGGTGTCGATACTTTCGAGCATAAGCTCGTCATAAATTCTGTGCTCTTTGCCCTTACATACGTGGCAACGCTCAAGCATTACATCTTTATATGCAACGGTTTTTTCGCCATAAACAGTATCAATTTTAAGCTCTGTGCAATCACCGTCAATTTCTGCACCGGTGATGCTCTTTATACCCTTTATGCCTTTTTCTTTAAGCTTTTCGGGAGCGAGCTTACCCTTACAGCCTACACCGATGATGTATGCCTTATCACGGTTTACTCTGTGCTCCTTGATGAGCTGATTGAAGGAATAGGTGTCACAGGGCTTGAGAAGGATAAGTGTCTTACCCTCAAGGTTTGAGCCTTTTACCATATACTTGCTTAAGTTTGCACCGCAGAAGCCGTCATATACAAACTCGTCGAGCTCCTCGGGGCTGTTGAAGTAATAAGGCTCGGGATTATAAGGAAGGTCGCCTTTTTTCCAGCCGAGAACACGCTGTACTGTGCCGTCAGCCATAAGCTCCTTCATACGCTTAATCAGTTCTTGCATCTCAAATCCCCCAATCTGACATTTTTACCCATTGAACGGATTGTTTCAACAAAATCATTCATGGTGTTTGAGAATTTAACGCCCTCAGCAGCACTTACCCATTCAACACGGGTTCTGCCTCTTTCGATGCCAACATAATCGAGCATTGAGAAAAGGAGGGTCATTCTTCTTCTTGCATAGTAGTTACCTGTGCTGTAGTGACAGTCACCGGGGTGACAGCCGCAGATGATAACTCCGTCTGCTCCACTTTCAAAGGCTCTGAGAATAAACATAGGGTTTACTCGGCATGAGCAGGGAACACGGATAATTTTAACGTCGGCAGGATAAGCAAGTCTGCTGCTGCCTGCAAGGTCAGCACCGGCATATGAGCACCAGTTGCAGCAAAAAGCAACTATTTTGGGTCTGAATTCTTCATTCATCGACATATAGCATCCACCTCCGCAATAATCTGTCTGTTTGAGAAGCCCTGAAGATCCATAACACCTGAAGGACAGGTAACGGTACAAGCACCGCAGCCCTGACAAAGCGCACTGTTGACAACTGCAACTCTGTGAGTCTTTCTTACGCCGTGGTCAACAATAAGCTTATCCTCGTAAGAAATAGCGCCGTAGGGACATACGTTTGCACAGGCGGAGCAACCGTTACAAAGAAGCTCGTCAGCCTTTGCAGTACAGGGATTGGTAAGAAGCTTATCCTTGGCAAGAAGACCTACAACCTTGATTGCTGCGGCACCTGCCTGGGAAACAGTTTCGGGAATATCCTTCGGACCCTGGCATACGCCTGAAAGGAACACACCTGCTGTAGGTGATTCAACAGGGCGAAGCTTGGGATGGGCCTCTGTAAGGAAGTTGTTTGTATCAATACTTGCTGTAAGCATTGTAGCAATCTGTCTTACGGAAGGATTGGGCTCGATTGCAGCGGCAAGAACAACCATATCGGCTGAAATCTTAAGCTGCTTTCCGTCAAGAAGGTCAACACCGTGAACAAGCAGTGAACCGTCGGGCTGCGGAGCAACCTTGCCGACCTGACCCTTGACATAGTTAACACCGTATTCTTCAACAGCTCTTCTGTAGAACTCATCGAAGTTCTTACCGGGTGTTCTTACGTCGATGTAGAAAACAGTAACGTTTACATCGGGATATTTATCTCTTATAAGCATTGCGTGCTTTGCAGTGTACATACAGCAGATCTTTGAGCAGTAGGGCTTACCCTTGCTTTCGTCACAACGTGAGCCTACGCACTGAATGAACACGATTTCCTTCGGGTGCTTACCGTCGGAAAGACGCTCAAGGTGACCCTTTGTGGGACCTGCAGCATTCATAATTCTTTCAAGCTCAAGAGATGTGATAACGTCCTTGCTCTGTGAATAAGCGTACTCCTCGAGAGCATCAAGCTTGATTACCTCGAAGCCGGTTGCAACAACGATTGCACCGTATTTACGGGTAACAACCTCGTCCTTCTGCTTATAGTCGATAGCGCCTGCCTGACAGAACTTTTCGCAGACACCGCACTTACCGGTCTTAAGCTTTATACACTGTGTGGGATCGATTACGGGAACATTGGGAATTGCCTGTGCGAAGGGAGTATAAATTGCAGGGCGGTTATTAAGTCCGCTGTTGAATTCACTTAAAGCCTTCTTGCTCGGGCACTTTTCCATACACACGCCGCAGCCTGTGCACTTGTCCATATTGACGTATCTTGCTTTTTTTCTGATTTCAACGGTGAAGTCACCGACAAAGCCTGATACCTTTTCGATTTCGCTGTAGGTGTAAAGATTGATTTTCTCGTGAGCAGCTGCGTCAACCATCTTCGGAGTAAGAATACACGCTGAACAGTCGAGTGTGGGGAAAGTCTTATCGAGCTGTGCCATCTTACCGCCGATTGAGGGTGTCTTTTCAACGATGTCAACCTCATAGCCAGCATCTGCAATATCAAGGGCTGTCTGGATACCTGCGATACCGCCGCCGATAACGAGAGCTCTTTTTGTAACCTTGCTTTCACCGGGAAGAAGTGAAGTATTGAGGCTTACCTTTGCGATTGCAGCTCTTGTAAGAATAACAGCCTTCTCTGTACCTTCCTCGATGTTTTTGTGAATCCAAGAGCACTGCTCACGGATGTTTGCGATTTCAACCATATAGGGGTTGATACCGGCTTTCTCCGCACACTTACGGAATGTAGCCTCGTGCATTCTGGGTGAGCAGGAGCAGACAACGATACCTGTGAGGTTCTTTTCCTTGATTGCAGCCGCAATCTTTTCCTGACCTGCTTCTGAACACATATACTGATAGTCCTCGGCATGAACAACGCCCGGTTCAAGCCTTGCCATTTCAACAACTTTTTTAACGTCAACAGTTGCTGCGATGTTACTGCCGCAATGGCAGACAAATACTCCTATACCGTGCATAGTCTTACCTCCTGAACTTTCTGAAAGCACTTACGAGAAGCTGCTGTGGCATCTCTTCATCAATAAGTGCGGGGATTTCATCGGGAACGAGATAGCTTCCGCCCTTCTGTCTTACTGCAATCTGTCTTGCGGCGTCAACGATTTTGCCAGGCTTTACATCTCTGGGACAACGCTCAACGCAGGCAAAGCAGGAAAGGCAGACCCAGAGTGAATCACACTTTGCGAGAGCTTCAACATCTTCGTTTATTACATAGGACACAAACTGATGGGGCTTGATGTCCATTTTTTCATATGCGGGACAGGAAGCTGAACACTTTCCGCACTTCATACACTTGAGAGGATTAGTGCCGCTGATTTCCTGAACCATTTCAGACTGTCTTTTCTTTGAAGTTTCCACTTATGCGTCAACCTCCTCTTTCACGCCGAGAGCCTCGGCAAGAATTTCCGTAAAGTATACAACAGGCACACCGTCTGCGGTGTTCTTTGTGAGATTGTACTGGCAAAGAGGACACGCTGTAATAAGCATTTCAGCCTCAAAGCCCTTTGCGCTGTCCATTACGGTGTTGCACATTTTCTTCGAAAGCTCGTTATCCTTGAGCGAGATGTATCCGCCGCAACATTCGTTTCTGTAGGGATAAATCACAGGCTCTGCACCGAGAGCACGGATAAGATCTTCAATGATTTTCGGATTTTCAGGATTGTCGAAAGCAAGAATGTCACTCGGTCTTAACAGCAGACAGCCGTAATATGCACCGATTTTTCTGCCTGTAAGAGGGTTTACTACCTTCTTTTTGATTTCGTCAAAGCCGACCTTGTCGCGAAGCACCTCAAGGAAGTGAAGAACCTCTGTTTCACCAAGATAAGGCTCGTCAAGCTTAAGGTAGTTGTTAGCTCTTGTTCTGATGTCCTCGACTGTTCTCATATCATCGTTAACTCTTTTGATAACATGATGGCAGGCGGAACAGAGAGTTACAAGCTCCTGACCTTTAACCTTTGCCTCGTTAAGAGCACGCACTGATGAAAGCTTTGAGCCGATTTCATCACTTGAAAGCGGATACACACCGCCGCAGCACTGCCAATCAGCAAGTTCCTCAAGCTCGAAGCCGAGAGCCTTTGCCGATGCCCTTGCATAATCGTCCAGCTTTTTTGCCTTTGTTCTTAAGGTACAACCCGGATAATAACTGTACTTCATACATCTATGATCCTTTCATTTTTATTCGACTTTTCTTGGCAAAATCCTCAAATGTCAGTTCTCCGTTTTCTCTTGCATTTCGGGTAAAAAAATGCCAACACAGTCATTCGACATATCATAACATTTTTTTGAGAAAATTACAATGTTTTACAAGCTTTTTTTATTGGAAAAACTTTTAAATTTTATATAAATATGTTAAAGGGGTATGTATTTTTTGATATAGCACCTAATGATAAAGACTGACTCATAGCAGTAATGTTGTAAAAAGAAAAAAGAGTCGGAGATAATCCCCGACCCTTAAAGTATTCAGTTGATACCGTGTTATATTATGCGATAACTTCATCAGAAGTGTCAGCCGTTGCTTCAGCCTCTGCTCTTGCAAGTGCAGCCATTTCCTCTTCTTCCTTTTTGCCGATGTTATAGATAAACTTCATTGAAAGGAATGCGATTACTGATGCTGCCAAAAGTACAATAATATAGAGCTTTACAATACCGTCACCGATACCTTCAGGCTGAACTGCGTTTTCACCCTCTTCAAAGCCGATGAGCATAAGACCGATGGAAACAACTGCCTGACCGATACCCTGTGCAAACTTACGGAAGAATGAGTAAATAGCATAAAGAGAGCCTTCCTCACTTCTGCCTGTCTTCTGATAGCTGAGTGCGATACAGTCAGCAACAAGTGCCCACACTGAAACCTGGAATATAGCAT
The DNA here is from genome assembly GCA_045532935.1 of Acutalibacteraceae bacterium. Lineage (GTDB taxonomy): Bacteria > Bacillota > Clostridia > Oscillospirales > Acutalibacteraceae > UBA6857. Next base: position 20,880 of record JAZSGW010000048.1, on the reverse strand, counting down.
TACCTACGTTGAGAAGAAGAAGAATTGCAATATAAATGCCCATGTTAAGCATACCCTTGGGAATAAGGATATATGAAAGCACAAGACCTGCTATACCGCCGATTGAGCTGACGAGCATTGTGAAAACAAGAAGATTCTTTTTACCGAATTTTGCAGTGAGCTTGCCGATAATGGGCATAACGATAATAAGAGGTGCGTAGCTTACAACAAGTGCGAGCTTAACCTTGGAAACATCATTGAAGAAATACTGGAAAACAAGGTTATTAAGTGACATTGTTGAGTTGAAAAGTGCCACACATGCGAGAGTTGCGATAGTAAGACCTACCATAGCTCGGTTTGTAAAGAAAGTCTTAAGTGATGCGAAGATTGCCTTTGCACCCATTGAGCTGTCGTTTTCGTTACGGTGTACTCTTTCTTTAACAAGCTTGGTTGTTGCAAAAAGAATGAAGAAAGCGATAACTGAGAATATAATGGCCACGGGAAGAAGCTTATCACCTAAAAGAATCTGCTCTGCCTTACCTGTTGACGGGTCAATTACGGGCTTTCCGCTTGCATCGAGTTTGTCTGTATAAACGATGTCGGGAAGCACCATCATAATGATAACTGCAGGAAGAGCTGCACCGATGCTGCGGAAGGTTGAAAGAGCCTGTCTTTCGTTGGGCTTATCTGTGATAACACTGTGAAGTGAGCCGTAGGGTACGTTAACCATTGTGTAAGCAATTGACCACAGACAGTAGGAAATAAGACACCATAAAATCTTGCCCGTTTCACCGAATTCCTTGACAGGAGCAAATACTGCAACGGTAAGCACTGTCATTATAAGACCGCCTATAATAATCCAGGGCATATACTTACTCTTTTTGCCGATTCTCTTTGTGTCAACAAGGTTACCGATGATGATATCGTTAATAGCGTCAAAAAGCTTGGAAACGATGATAATCCACCAGTAATGTCCGTTATCAAGACCGATATACTGAACATAGAAAAGCTGCATATAAGTCGAAATAAGCTGGAAAGTAAATCCGCAACCCATATCGCCTAAGGCATAGCCCATCTTGTCCTGCCAGCCAAAGGGTCTTACTGCACCTGCAGGTGCTTTTGTTTTAGTATTCATTGTTTTTTCTCCTTGATTTTTTTGTTTTATACTGTAACCCTTTCCTTCAGCTCTACACTGTCACCTCTCCCAAAAAGAGAGAGGCAAGTAAGGGTTTACATCCGAAATTATCTCTGCACTCTGCCTGAGCCGTCGCCGCCTGCAAGCTTCTCTACCTCTGAAACGCCTACACGGTTGTAGTCACCCTCGATTGAATGCTTGAGTGCTGAAGCTGCAACTGCAAACTCGATTGCTTCCTGTGTGCTCTTACCTGAAAGAAGAGCATAGATAAGTCCGCCGCCGAAGCTGTCGCCGCCGCCTACACGATCAACGATATGAAGGTGGTATTCCTTTGAGAAGCAATAGTTTTCGCCGTCATAGAGCATACCTGCCCAATCGTTGTCGGAGGCTGAAATTGATGAACGGAGAGTGATTGCAACCTTTTCGAAGCCGAAGGTGTCCATAAGCTGCTTTGCAACTGACTTGTAGCCTTCCTTATCGAGCTTACCGCCGTAGATGTCGGTGTTTTCTGCCTCAATGCCGAAAACGTCCTTTGCATCCTCTTCGTTGGAGATGCACACATCAACATACTTGCAAAGCTCTGTCATAGCTTCCCTTGCTTCGGCTCTTGTCCAGAGCTTACCTCTGTAGTTAAGGTCACAGGAGATTTTAACGCCCTTTGCCTTTGCAGCCTTACAGGCATCAAGACAGATATTTACAAGGTCACCGCCGATAGCAGGAGTAATACCTGTAAAGTGGAACCAATCAGCGCCCTCAAAAATCTTATCCCAGTCAAAGTCCTCTCTTTTTGCCATCTGGATCGCAGAATATGCTCTGTCATAGATACAAACGGAGCCACGCTGTGATGCACCCTTTTCAAGGTAGTAGATACCTACTCTTTCACCGCCTCTTACGATGTCATTTGTGTCAACACCGAGAGCACGAAGAGAGTTGATAGCTGACTGACCGATAGCGTGGGAAGGAAGCTTTGTTACATAAGAAGCGTCCATACCGTAGTTTGCAAGAGAAACAGCAACATTTGCCTCGCCGCCGCCGAAGGTAGCCTGCATTCTGTCGTTCTGGAAAAATCTGTAATAGCCCTCGGGAGCAAGACGAAGCATAATCTCACCGAAGCACACAATTCTTTTGCTCATAATAATTACCTCTCTTTATTTAGTCTCAATGCAGATTTCAAAACCTGCAACTGTATCCTTGAGTCCGAAGCAGGAAACCTTGCCCTTCTTGTCATACCAGATGTCGGGATCGATTTCTGCGCCCATTCTCTTAAGGTAGCTCATAGCTCTGTCGCCGTTAAGAGTGCTTATAACGATGCAGCCCTTTGCATCGCTCTCCTCGTTACCGAAGCAAAGACCGCCAGCCTGATAGCCACATTCTGTTTCTGCCACATCAAAGCCGAAGAGTGAAGCAACAAATTTTGCGTTCTTTTCTGCGTTTGCGCTGTCACCGTAAATACAGATTTTCTCAAGTCTGAAGCCGAGCATTGTCTTAACAGCTTCCTTACACTTACGGGTGATGTCGTCCCATTTACCCTCGTTGATGTCGGCACCTGTTGCAAGCCATGTGCCGCCGCAGCAGAGAATACGGTCAAAGGAAAGATAATCGTTAAGATTTTTTGCATTTACACCGCCTGTGGGCATCCATTTTGCAGCCTGATAGGGACCTGCAAGAGCCTTAAGCTTTGCTACGCCGCCGTTTGCTTCTGCAGGGAAAAACTTGATATTGGTAAGGCCCATACTCATAGCCTGCTCCATTTCGCCGGGAGTTGCGGCACCGGGCATCATCGGGATACCTGTTGACTTGATATAAGCAATCATTTCGGGGTTAAAGCCGGGAGTAACAACAAACTTTGCACCTGCGGCAATAGCTCTGTCGCACTGTTCCTTTGTAAGCACGGTACCTGCACCTACAAGTACATCGGGGCACTCTGCTGTGATTCTTCTGATTGCTTCTTCCGCTGCTGCTGTTCTGAAGGTGATTTCTGCCGCAGGAAGTCCGCCGTCGCGAAGAGCCTTCGCAAGAGGAACTGCCTTATCTGCATCATCGATTGCAACAACGGGAATAATACCTAATTCGTAAATTTCCTTAAACATATCCATATTAAAACCTCCTTAAACGCCACTGTATGATGAGAAACCGCCGTCAACGGGAAGAACTACGCCCGTAATGAAGCCTGCGGCATCGTTATTGATAAGGAAAAGAAGTGCGCCGTCGAGCTCTTCACTTTCACCGAAGCGACCCATAGGGGTAGCTGCAAGAATTTTTCCCGTTCTCGGTGTGGGTGAGCCGTCTTCCTTCCATAAAAGTGCGGCATTCTGCTTTGTTGAGAAGAAGCCGGGAGCAATAGCGTTTACTCTGATGCCTTCCTTTGAGAAGTGTACGGCAAGCCACTGTGTAAAGTTTGAGATAGCTGCCTTTGCGCCCGAATAAGCGGGAATCTTTGTAAGCGGAGTAAAGGCGTTCATCGATGAGATGTTGATGATGTTACAGCCCTCTCTGCCGAGCATCTGCTTTGCGAATGCCTGAGTGGGAATGAGTGTACCGAGGAAGTTAAGGTTGAACACAAAGGAAACACCTTCGGAATCAAGATTGAAGAAGTTTTTACAATCCTCATCAATGTCACCGCTGAAATAGTATTCCTTATCTGTTGTAGCTCTGGGGTTGTTACCGCCTGCACCGTTGATAAGAATATCACACTTGCCGAAATCTACTTCAACCTGATTGGCGACATCGTTGCATATATTCTTATCAAGAACATTACACTTATAAGCCTTGGCAATACCGCCCTCAGCAGTTATTTCATCTGCAAAAGCTTTTGCAGCTTCTTCGTTGAGGTCAAGAAGCGCTACCTTTGCACCTGCGCGGGCAAGAGTTTTTGCAAAGCCTGAGCAAAGCACTCCGCCTGCACCTGTTACAACAGCAACCTTACCGGTCAGATCTGTGTTGAGTACATTTTTCTTCATTTATGTGTCCTCCTTTATTTTTTTAGAGCTTTTTCACAGGCTTCAAAGAGTCCGTTGATATATGTTGCACCGAGTGCTCTGTCGTAAAGTCCGTAACCCGGTCTGCCTGTTTCGCCCCATATCATTCTACCGTGGTCGGGACGTACATATCCGTCAAAGCCTGTCTCAACAAGAGCCTTCACAACCTCATACATATCAATGCTTCCGCACTGTGAAAGATGTCCGCTTTCCTCGAAGGAGCCGTCGTCCATAATAAGAATATTACGGATATGCATAAAGGCGATTCTGTCCATAGAGCTGTATTTTCTTACCATTTTTACTACATCGTTTGTCTTTGCGCAACCGAGTGAGCCTGTGCAAAGGCAAAGTGAGTTAGCAGGTGAATCAACGATCTTAAGGAAACGGTCAAGGTTTTCCTCGTTGGTGATGATTCTCGGAAGTCCGAAGATGGGATACGGAGGATCATCGGGGTGAATTGCCATTCTCACATCACATTCCTCGGCTACGGGAATAACCTTCTTAAGGAAGTATTCGAGATTTTCCCAGAGTCCGTCCTCGCCTACCTCGGCATACTTTCTGAAAAGAGCCTTAATTTCGTCCTTGGTGTAGCTTGCGTCCCAACCGGGAAGATCAATGTCGTCCACGAGAGGGTCAAGACCTCTCATCTGATCGCAGTACATAACAAGGCTTGTTGAGCCGGCGGGAGCTTCCTTGTCAAGGTGTGTTCTTGTCCAGTCGAAAACAGGCATAAAGTTATATGTTACGCACTTGACACCGTACTTTGCACAGCGGCGGATATTCTCGCAGTAGACCTCGATAAGCTCGTCTCTGTTTTCACTGCCGAGCTTTATATCTTCGGGAACGGGAATTGACTCAACCACATCGAAAACAAGTCCGTGCTTTTCGCATTCAGCCTTCATTTTTGAAAGACTTTCCTCGGGCCACACCTGACCCGGCTTTACGTCGTAAACTGCGGAAACTACCGAGCGCATATTGGGAATCTGACTGATGTTTCTCAAGGTAACGGGGTCGTCATAGCCGTACCAACGAAATGACATTTTCATATTAAATCCTCCAGACTGAAAAATCTTTTTGCATTGTTAAAGGAGATGCCCTCCACTATTTCCTTAAGTGCACCTTCATCATCGGGATACTCCCCTTCCTCTACCCAGGTACCGATAAGGTTACAGAGTATACGGCGGAAGTATTCGTGCCTTGTATAGCTTAAAAAGCTGCGTGAGTCGGTAAGCATACCGATAAAGTTTCCGAGAAGGCTCAATGATGCAAGGCTTGTAAGATGCTCTTCCATACCCTTTTTAGTATCGTTGAACCACCATGCAGAGCCGTGCTGTAAGGTGCCGGGATAGCCTGCCTGCTGAAATGCTCCGAGGAGCGTATCAATAGCACTGTTATCGGTGCTGTCGAGGCTGTAAAGAACTGTTCTCGGAAGTGCATCGGCTGAATACATAGCATCAATAAGACTTGCAAGATCAGCTGTACTGTCGTGAGGCCCGATTATATCAAAGCCTGTATCAGGACCGAGAAGCGAGAACATCTTACTGTTCGGGTTTCTCAGGCAGTTATAATGAAGCTGCATAACCCAGCCCATCTTCTTGTAATTCTCTGCACAGAACAGGAGAAGCTCCGTACCTACGGCATCAATTTCCTTCTGTGTGCAGGCTTCACCCTTAAGAGCCTTTTTAACTGCTGTGTCAAGAGTGTCAGCATCGGCTTTTTCGAAGTAAATGTAGTTGAGTCCGTGATCACTTGCCTTACAACCGCAGGCATCGAAGTACTTCATTCTGTTAAGAAGAGCCTCTTTAAGAGAATCAATATCTTCAATTTTTACGCCTGAAGCTTTTTCGAGGGATCCGATATATGAAATATATGCAGGATTATTAAGCTGAAAAGCCTTATCGGGACGGAAGGAAGGAGCTACAACGGCTTTGAGCCTGCCTTCTTCACGGATTTTCTGATGATATTCGAGAGAGTCAACAGGGTCATCGGTAGTGCCGATAAAGGCAACACCGCTTTTTTCTATAATGCCTCTTACACCCATATCAGGCTCGGCTAATTTTTTAAGAGAAAGCTGCCAGACCTCTTCTGCGGTATCGGCATTCAGTATGCCCTCATAGCCGAAATATTTCTTCAGCTCAAGGTGACACCAATGATACATAGGGTTGCCTATCGCCTTATAAAGCACCTCGGCAAACTTCTGAAACTTCTCCCTTGCGGGTGCGTTTCCCGTAATGTAGTATTCGTCCACACCGTTAGAACGCATAAGTCTCCACTTATAATGGTCACCTGAAAGCCACACCTCGGTAATATCGGAGAAATGCTTGTCCTCATATATTTCCTTGGGGCTTACGTGGCAGTGATAATCGATAATCGGAAGAGAAGCAGCATAGGAATGATAAAGCTTTCTCGCTGTTTCGGTTTTAAGCAGAAAATCCTTTGTCATAAACTCTGTCATTTTATCACCTGACTCCTTTCGGGCAAAAAGAAACTTTTTCGCCCAAATTTACTACTTTATTTTAACACATTTTTTTAACAATAAAAATAGTGAAAATTGCTTGACTGATTGTTAATATTGCTGTATGATACGAGTAGTCAGTAGCCAACAGTCAGGAAAAGGAGATTATTATGCAGCTTTTCGATCCGAGACAAAATATGTCCAAGGAAGACTTTGAAATATTCCACTACAGAGATGCCAGGTTTTCGGGAGTACCCGTACATCAGCACGACTTTTACGAGGTCTATTTTTTCATCAGCGGTAATGTCGAATACAGCGTTGAAGGTAAAATCTACGAGATGAAAAAAGGCGACCTGCTTCTTATCAATCCCCTTGAGCTTCATCAGCCGAGAATAAGTCCCGATCAGGACAATTATGAAAGAATCGTGCTGTGGATCAATAAGGAATATCTTTTCTCTCTTTCGAGTAACGATACAAGCCTTACACGCTGCTTTGACAGTGCAAACCCCGACCACACCAATCTTTTAAGGCTCTCCTACCCTGCCCAGGAGCAGCTTGCTCTGCTTCTCGGTGAGCTTATAAAAGAGCAGAACACCGAAAGCTATGCAAAAGACCTTGCCTGCAAAGCGATACTTCTTCGCATACTCGTCGAGCTTAACCGTCTTTCGGTAAGCTACAGCGAAAAGCACGAGACCGAAAGCAATATCTCTCCTTTTATTTTGTCCGTTCTTGACTACATAAATCAGCATTACTGCGAAAAGCTTTCACTTTCTTCAATCGCAGATGAGTTTTTTGTAAGCAAGTACTATCTCTCACACACCTTTAACAGCGTTGTAGGCACAAGTGTTCACCGCTACATCACTCTTAAAAGGCTGATTCACGCAAAGCAGATGCTTGCAAGCGGAATAAAACCGACCACCGTCGCAGCAAACTGCGGCTTCAACGATTATGCCGGTTTTTATAGAGCCTTTACCGGTGAATACGGTATTACACCGACAGAATACTGTAAAAGATAAATAAAGCAAAATGCCCCTTGAACGGTATTATTCACGTTCAAGGGGTTTTCTGTATCTTTTTATTTTGTCAAGGGATAAAGGTTGTAAGCCTCGTCAACGTACATAAATCTCGGGTAGCTTTCAAAGCTGTTTACGGTAGGCTGCTCTTCACTGAGAATAAGGTCTGCGGCAAAAGCTGCAAAGTCTGAACCGTGAACAAACTGCACGTGGTCAGCGTCCTTGATAAACCATGTAGTATCAGGATAATGACAGGTTGAAGCGTCAATTACCTTATCTGCTGAAATAAATTCAGGTGCAACGCCTGCGATATATTCGTCAGAAAGCTTTTCACCGTAGGGAGCGATGGTGGCAAAGTTACTTGTAAGGTCGCTTTCAAGGGTGCTGTCGCTGTTAAGATTTGCACGGGGATAAATAGGAATAAGGGGCTGATTGTAGTTTGAAGTGAACACAACCTTTACGCCGTCGGCATATGCCTTTGCGATTGTTTCTTCTGTTGAGCATACGAATTTCTCTGTTCCCTCAAGCTGTGAGAGTACATCGGCATACTTCTCCTCGCTGCCGGAGAAAATAAAGTCTCTGCCGCTTGCAAAATCCTCGTCGGGACAAAGTGCCCACATACCTACAGCTGTGCCGAGAATATCACGCAGACCGCCGTTATATGCAGCCTCGGAGCTGTCTGCAACAAAGCCGTTGAGGAAATCGCAGAGCATATCTGTTGCACCGAGTGCCTTTGCAACAAGAAGGAGAATTCTTGTAATTATGTCAACTCCGTCATTGGGCATAAGGCTGAGAAGGAAGGTTTCGAGAGTATCCTCTGTAAATACGATTCTGCCGTTAAGCGCATCACCGCATACATAGGTGCCGTTATGAGCTGCTGAAAGGTATGCAACGCTCTCAAGCTTCTCGTTGCCCTTATAGTACATATATGAGGTTGCAACCATACCGCCCATACTGAGTGCGGCAATATGTACCTTATCTTTACCTGTCTTTTCAAGAGCAAGATCAATCATTTCATCAAGCTCTGCGGCAATCTTTTCAGGATTCTTTCTCCAGTCATAGGTGAAATAGAATACGTTTTCTGCTCCTATTTCATCGCGGATCTCCATAGCAAGGTTACCCTCACCTGAAACGGCAAAGAACTCGTCGGTAAGCTCTTCGAATTCATCTATTGAGCCGAAGTACTGCTTCATACTTACGTTTTCATCAACTGATGAGCCGTCAGGATTACTTGCAATCGGACCCATAACCGCCCATACTGCATCAAGGATTGAATCCTGAAGGAAGGACTGATTACCAAGCACGAATTTACCCATAATAAGATCAAAAATCAGGTTGATTACGTCCCAGACTTCGATTGTCATAGCCTTTTCGTCTGTATCGGCATAGGTAAGACCGCCAAAGTCAATACCTCTTACGATAACCACGGGGTTGCCGTCATAAGCTTCCTTTTCAGCTTCAGCGGCAAAAGCAGGCATACAGACAGTAAGCATCATTACAACGCTTAAAACAAGTGCACATATCTTCTTCATTTTCTTTACATTCCTTTCGGTTTATACTTGCGGCAAAAGCCGTAATTTAATAGGTTTTCTCAATATATGAGATGAAATCCGCTACCGCGCCCTCATTACAGTGGCAGGCGTGAAACTCGCAGATTTCGTGAAGCTCCTTCGGTGCCTGGGCACAGCAAGCAGGATGGGCTACGCTTTTAAGCATATCGTAATCGTTGAAGTAGTCGCCTATGGCAAAGATATTGCTTTCGTTGACATCAAGTATACCGGCAAGTACCTTTACCGCATTTCCCTTATGCGTCGTTTCATTGACAAGGTCAAAAGAGGCTATACTGGTATCGATATATCTTGCTCCGTCACTTTTTTGTGAGGCAACATAATCTTTAATCTGACTCTTATTCCAGGGCATACAGAAAAATATAACCTTTCCCCAGTTTCCCTTCGGCACTTCATCGAGGGATTTGCAGATTATGTATTCGAGCTTATCGATAAGCATCATAACCCTTGAGCAGATTTTCGGCCTTACAAGATAGATATTCTCTTCTGTAAAAATCGCAAGCTCCAACGTAGGGAATCTGTCGAGAGCTTTTGAAATTATATCCTCGTTTCCTTCGGGGATACTGTTAAACCAGAGATATTTTTTCTGTGTAAAATCATATATTCCTGCACCGTTGAGCACGATTGCGGGAGTTTTCACATCAGGAAGATTCTTATAGTGGGTATAAAGCGAGGGTACGCTTCTTGCAGATGCAAGTGTAAAGATTCCGCCTTCGTCCTTCGTGAAACGTCGGATAGCTTCGGTATTCACCTTCGGAGTGCGTCTTAATTTATTGTTCAGAGTGCCGTCTATATCAGACACAAGAAGAAATTTGCTGTAATCCTTTTTCATAATCAATAACCGTAAATTATATTGTCTTTGTATTTTTCAGCCATCGAAAGAAGCTCTTCTTCGGTAAGATATGCTGTTGTACAGCCTACGGCGGTAACGCATTTTCCTCCTGTAAGGTTACCGTAAAGAACGCATTTTTCTATAGCCTCACCCTTCATTATGCCGTACATAAAGCCTGCAAAGAAAGCATCACCTGCACCCGTTGAGTCCACGCGGACAAACTCGTCGACACTTTTTACAAAGGTGAATTTACCGTCCTTATAGATAAGGCAGCCGTCCTTATCAAGCTTGACAATTACCGTATCGAGGTATCTGCTTAAGATTTTCGCAGCCTCTTTCGGGTCATCGGTGCCTGTGAGCTTAAGAGCTTCAGTCCTGTTGGGAAGGAAGTAATCGGCAATACCGAGAATTTTTTCGTAGCCTTCAAGACTCATATCATCATAAAAGCCCGTATCAAGGATAACTGTAGTGCCTTCGTTTTTAAGGCGCTCGTAAACCTCGGGAAAGCCTGTGTGCATCGCAACTGCCTTTGCACCCGTAAGAGCCTTATAGACGTCCTCGGCTTCCACAGCATCTTCTTCGTTACCGTAGGTAACAAAGGTACGATCCTTGGGAGTAATCGCTGCGGCAGTAATATTCACGGCAATATTCTTGCCCTTGAAAACATTTACAGGCTCAACTCCTGCTTTTCTGAACTCCTCTTTTGCAAAAAACGAGAACATATCTTCGGACAGCTCCGTAACAGTTCTGGTGGCTACACCGAGCCGTGAAAGAGTTATCATCGTTCCCGGTACACCTCCGCCGATGCAAAGAGAAAATTTGTCGGTGTAAATCTCCTCGCCCTCATTCGGAAGCCGAGGAATTTTATCAAAGAGTAAATCGACGTTTGTTTTTCCGTAGCCTGCCGCAAAATCCATTTTATCATTCCTTAAAAAGTATTTAACATTACTATTTTAAACAACTGCCTGACAAAAGTCAATAGTTTCCCTGTGTTATGATCACAGCTTTTCCATCTTTGCCTTAAGCTTCCCGATTATACGCTTTTCAAGACGTGAAATATAGCTCTGGGATATACCGAGAATATCGGCAACCTGCTTTTGTGTGTACTCCTTCGAGCCGAAAAGTCCGAAGCGCATGGTCATAATCTGCCGCTCCCTTTCGTCAAGCTCTTTAACAAGGCGCAGAAGCTGATTTTTCTCGTCCCTGCTTTCAAGATTACGGTTTACAACATCATTATCCGAGCCGAGCACATCGCCTAAAAGAAGCTCGTTACCGTCCCAGTCAACATTGAGAGGCTCATCAATCGACAGCTCGTTTTTTCTGTTTGCGGTTTTACGAAGATACATAAGAATCTCGTTTTCTATACACCTTGAGGCATAGGTTGCAAGCTTGATTTTCTTTCCCGGACAAAAGGTGTTTACCGCCTTTATCAGCCCGATTGTACCTATTGAAACCAGGTCCTCGATACCTACTCCCGTATTCTCGAAGCGTCTTGCGATATAAACCACCAGACGGAGATTATGTATGACAAGAAGCTCTCTGTTTTCTTCAATTCCCGCTTCAAGCTCACGGAAGATGTCGTTTTCCTTCTCCTTTGTCAGCGGCGGCGGAAGATTCTCCGGCCCGTTTACATAAAAGACCTCCTGCGGAAAAAGTTTCTCACGAAGCCTCGATCGCAGATTTTTAAAAAGTAACAGAAGCTTTCTCACTTTCTCTTTCATCCTTTCTCTCGAAGTTTTTATTGAACAGACCCATAGGCAATATTGCATCGTAATCACCGCCTAAAAGTCGCTCATTTGTAAAAGCAATCATCACCTTATCAGTAGTAAAACAAGTATCTGCTCCTTCTACCTTCAACCGGAGCGGTGAAGCGGCAGGAAGAAGGCTTTTCCCCGAAACGGTGCTGCATAAAACGAACCGCAGTCCCTCCCCTGCTTCAGGATTTTCAAAATCAAATACGTCCCTGAACTTTTCCGTGTTTGCAATTATAATCGGCTTTCCCGAAAAGGGATCTGTGAGGTTATTTCCCGTATCAAGAAAAGTTTTCAGGCTGTATTCCCCTTCCTTGAGATACACCTTACAGTAAAAAACAGTATTTACAGGAGCACGGCTTTTGAATACAAAGTCAAACAGTCTCATAAAGCCGTAGCAGACCACTGTAAAAAACACAAGAGTCAGCACATCTATGTCAAAATATACCACCGAGCCGTCGTAAAACATTCCTGCAGGACAGACAAAGTACCAAAGGGCAAACATCAGTCCTGCAAAGACAAAGCTACATACAAGATAGCTTACACAAAGCCGCAAAAAGGTTTTAGTGCTTCTGAACCCGAAGGCAATAACAGGTGGCAGAATTACAGCACCTGCCTTTATAATAAAAGACTGAAAAGGAATTACGACGGGAAGAAGCACGAGAAGGGCGTAAAATCCGCCGAAAAACGATGACAGCACAAGTCTTAAGCGTTCAGGCTTTTCACGGGAAATAAAGGCTGCAGAAAGCAAGAGAAAATATGTAACGTAAAGGTTTATGATCACAAGTACATCGGCGTAGATTACTCCCGACATTTTCATCACCCGTTTAATTATAGCTTCAGCAATACGGATTTTGTGTCGAAAAGGAAAACCGCCGTGGAGTTTTTACTTCCTCGGCGGTATGTTATTTATATTTTTGGTTCTGTGTCATTATTTGGTTGATTTTTAACTTGTGCAAAAGAATCCTTTACAGTTCTGCCGTCATAGAGATTGCTTTACTGTAAGCTTTGTTCCCCGGACGCTCTGTGGCCGCTAAGGCCAATTACTTTTGTCGATTGCAACAAAAGTAATCAAAAATGCGCTTTTTTTCTCCCGGCTAACGCCGTCCGATATTTATCCTAGCGCCGTACGTTTTACTCTGCAGTCAGGTAATATCCGCAGACCACGCTGATTCACAACCGTAAATCACTACACTTCGATTTAATGGATAGTTAACAATAAGGCGGTTGCAAAATCAGTCGTATATTGGGACAGAGCCTTATTTTTCAGATAAAGTATTTTCTACGGCATCTGATAAGCTCATCGATAAATTTGTTATCGAAGTCGCTCAAGCGGTAATCCTCACGGTAAATAAGCACATCTTTATAGGTTTTATCCTTGATGTCGCATTTTTTCTCAACAAGACCGTATTTTTCGAGATTTTCCTGCGGAACAGGAGAAACCCACATAAAGCTGTTTCTGACCTTGGAAAGAAGCTCCATCTGACTTGCTCTTTCGAAAACGAAGATGCGCTTATCAACGTTCTCGGAAAGCTCTGCCTTTTTAACATCGATAAGGGGCATTGAAGGTACATAGGGGTCAGCGTGACAGATTTCTATGCACTCTGACAAATCCTCGGAGGTAATAATCTCCTTTGACGCAAGAACTGAATCCTTCGAGGTAATAAGTCTGTAGGAAAACTCCGTAAGAAGCTCGCTTACAAGCTTCTTTTCAATAAACATCTGGCGGTAGTGGTCATCAAATGTAGACTGATAACGGACAATACCGAGGTTATAATCCTCCTTGCACACGTTAATGATGGTCTTATTGGAATTGGTTTCCTTATAGAAAAACTCGCAGGGAGAGTCGAGGCCTATACTCCTTGAAAAATTAGTGAATGCCTCGCAGATATAAGCAGCACGGGGTACACTCAAAGAGAACTGCTGTACCTTTCTTTTACCGTGGACATACATATTCTCAACCTGCTCAACCTGGGCGATAATTCTTCTTGCATAACGCAGAAATTCCTCGCCCTCATCAGTTACGGTGATACCCTTTGAGGTACGGTTGAAAATAGTTATGCCGATATGCTCCTCGAGTTCCTTTATAGCACGGCTAAGGTTAGGCTGACCCATATAAAGATTTGCTGCCGCCTTACTGATGGACTTGGTTTCGGCAATTTCAGTTGCATATTTAAGGTGTAATATATTCATACAAGCCCCTCCGTCTGAATAATATGCAATATTTTAACATATTTTGTAAATTTTTACAAGGTTTTTGTATAAAAAACAGGTGGAAAACGGTGCGGGGAGGCGCTTTGACGAAGTCAAAGGCGCCGCAGCAGCGGCTTTCCGAAGGAAAGTGCTGCTGCGGCGAACAATGCGAAGCATTGTCGCCTCCCCGATGTTCGGCGCAGGCACAAAAATAAAAACAGACGAGTAAAACCCGTCTGTCAGATTCTGTTTTTTTCAATCAGGAAACGAAAAGAACAAGAAGTGCCGAAACAAGTGCAAGAAGGAAGAAAACCACACCTGCAACTTTTGTGAACATCGCAAGCTTTGCTTCCTGTGTTCTGCCCTTATTCTTACCGAAGAAGGAATCAGCTGCGCCGCTGATTGCGCCTGAAAGACCCTGCTGTTTGCTTTCCTGAAGAGCAACGAGAACAATGATTAAAAGACCAACAGCTATAACAAGAAATGCTAACAAATACTGAATGCCTGACATTTTGTAAACCTCCGAAAATTTTGTACTGAAGTATTTTAACACAAACGGAAATTAAATGTCAATAGAAGATAACATTTTTTTCTGATTTGTGTACATACATTTTAAGAATTAACGCTGATTTTATCGAATCTCCTGAAAAACTGCATCTTCCTCACCGTCAACAGCCGCTTTAGTGATAATCAGCTTGCCGCCGTTTTGTGACTGTGGCACTTCAAACATATAAGGCAGAAGAAGCTTTTCAATAATTGAACGAAGACCTCTTGCACCGGTTTTCGCCTCAAGAGTCTTTTCTGCGATAGCCTCAAGTGCATCGGGTTCAAAGTAAAGGTCAACCTTATCAATGCTGAAAAGATACTTATACTGCTTGACAAGAGAGTTTTTAGGCTCGGTCATAATCTTCACAAGTGCGTCCTTGTCAAGGTCATCGAGAGCAGTAATAACGGGAAGTCGTCCTACAAGCTCGGGAATAAGTCCGAACTTTACAAGGTCATGGTGCATAACCTTGTGCATAACTTTAGCCTGCTCAAAGTCCTTTTTACTCTTTATTTCGGCACCGAAGCCGAGACCGCCGCTGCCGAGTCTCTTTTCAACTATTTTTTCGATACCGACAAAAGCACCTGCACAGATGAAAAGGATATTTGATGTGTCAATCTGAATAAATTCCTGCTGGGGGTGCTTTCTGCCGCCCTGAGGAGGAACATTGGATACTGTACCCTCAAGAATCTTCAGAAGAGCCTGCTGAACACCCTCACCGCTTACGTCACGGGTAATAGATGTGCTTTCGCTCTTTCTGCCGATTTTATCGATTTCATCAACAT
The DNA here is from genome assembly GCA_045532935.1 of Acutalibacteraceae bacterium. GTDB lineage: Bacteria > Bacillota > Clostridia > Oscillospirales > Acutalibacteraceae > UBA6857. Next base: position 5,647 of record JAZSGW010000048.1, on the reverse strand, counting down.
AGATGATACCCTTTTCAGCTCTTTCAATATCAAAATCTGCCGCCTGAATAAGCCTTAAAAGGATATTTTCAACGTCCTCACCGACATAGCCTGCCTCTGTAAGAGTGGTGGCATCAGCAATAGCAAAGGGAACGTCAAGAATCCTTGCAAGGGTCTGTGCAAGCATAGTTTTACCTACACCCGTAGGACCGAGCATAAGAATGTTGCTCTTACTGATTTCAACATCGTTATCTTTCTGTGTGTATATTCTCTTGTAATGGTTATAAACCGCAACGCTTAAAGCCTTCTTTGCTTCTTCCTGTCCGATTACATACTCGTCAAGAAGAGCCTTGATTTCAGCAGGCTTCTTAAGGGACGCAAAATCCGATGCGGTATCCTTTTTCTCTGTTGCAGCCTCACTGCCGACTATCGTCTGACAAAGGTCGATACATTCATCGCAGATGAAAACGCCCGGACCTGCAACGAGAGTTTTTACCTCACTCTGCGTCTTGTTGCAGAATGAACATCTGACGGTTTTTTCTTTATTGCCACCGTCTCTTGCCATAGAATCTACTCCTTTTAGAGAAGCTGTGCTTATCTCTTGTAAAGAATTTTATCAACAAGACCGTATTCAAGAGCCTCTTCAGCTGTCATAAAGTTATCTCTTTCTGTGTCCTGTGCGATAATTTCAACATCCTTGCCTGTGTTTTCTGCAAGAATTTTATTAAGCTTTGCCTTGGTTCTGAGAATGTGGTCTGCTACAATCTTAATATCTGTTGCCTGACCCTTTGCTCCGCCTGAAGGCTGATGAATCATAATTTCACTGTTGGGAAGAGCAAATCTTTTGCCCTTTGTGCCTGATGAAAGCAGAAATGCACCCATTGAAGCAGCAAGACCCATACAGATTGTAGAAACATCGCACTTGATGTACTGCATTGTGTCATAAATTGCCATACCTGCAGTTACTGATCCGCCGGGGCTGTTGATATAAAAGCTGATATCCTTTTCGCTGTCCTGACTTTCAAGGAAAAGAAGCTGTGCAACAACAAGTGATGCAGTTGCATCGTTTACCTCGTCTGAAAGCACTATAATTCTGTCGTTGAGAAGTCTCGAATAAATGTCATACTGTCTTTCTCCGCGGTTTGTCTGTTCAACAACATAAGGTACAAGTGCCATAGTTATGCCTCCTTCAAAATACACAGCGGAACCGCACACGAGTTACGGTTCCCTGTCACTTTAGTTATTATTGATAATAAATACCGGAAATAATCAAGGATTATTCAGCATCGGCCTTGTCTGCATCTTCCTTCTTTGCTCTGGGCTTTCTTGCAGTTGTAACCTTTGCGTGATCTCTTACGAACTTGATTGCCTTTTCGTTGAGAAGATCCTTTCTGAGACCTTCTGCGGGAACAAGCTCCTTGATCTTATCCTTTTCCATCTGGTAACGCTCTGCGAACTTGTCATACTCTGCTTCAAGCTCCTCATCGGAAACCTCAAGGCCTTCAGCCTTAACAATGTATTCAAGTGCAAGACGTACCTTTACGTTCTTTTCTGCAGAAGCCTTTGAGTTTTCTCTGTACTGCTCGATTGTCATACCCGAATACTGGAGATATGTCTCAAAGTTCATACCCTGCATTGAAAGTCTGTAATCGATGTCTCTGATCTGGTTGTCGATTTCTGTATCAACCATACATTCAGGGATTTCACCCTTTACGTTTTCTGCGAGCTTTTCAAGAAGCTGGGATTCGATTTCTCTTTCGTTTTCTTCGTCCTTGTGCTCCTTGATTTCTGTTTCGATGCTCTTCTTGAGCTGTTCTACTGTATCACAGTCAGCTGCGTCCTGAGCGAACTCGTCGTCAAGCTCGGGAAGCTCCTTAACCTTGATTTCGTGAAGCTTTACCTTGAAAACTGCAGCCTTATCTGCAAGCTCGGGTGTATACTGTGAGGGGAAAGTTACGTTAACGTCAAATTCTTCGCCTACGTTGTGGCCTGCAACCTGCTCCTCGAAGCCGGGAATAAACTGACCTGAACCGAGTGTAAGCTCATAGTTTTCGCCCTTACCGCCTGCAAATGCTACGCCGTCAACAAAGCCTTCGAAATCGATAACTGTAATGTCACCGTCCTGAGCTGCTCTGTCTTCAACTGAAACAAGTCTTGCGTTTCTTTCAAGAAGCTGATCGATTCTTTCCTGAACTTCTTCAGCAGTTGCTTCAACCTTCTTCTTTGTTGCCTTGAGCTCCTTATACTCGGTAACTTCAATTTCAGGCTTAACGAATACTTCAACAACAAGCTCTACGCCGTTTTCGCCGATTTCCTTGATGTCAGCATTCTTTGTGCCGACAACCTCAAGACCTGCTTCCTTAACAGCTTCTTCAACTGCGTCGCCGTAAACAAGGTCGAGAGCATCTTCATAAAGCCAGCCCTTACCGAAGAAGTTTTCAGCCATCTTACGTGTTACCTTACCCTTACGGAAGCCGGGAAGCTGAATCTTGCCCTTCTGCTTATTGAAAGCCTTAACCTGTGCAGCCTCAAAAGCTTCAGCGGAAATGCTGATTTCAAGAGCGTAAACGTTTGTTTCTACATTGTTTGATGATTTTAAACTCATTTCTGAACTCCTATCCTCGGGTAATTGTCATTAACCGAAATTACCCAATTTACATTTTAACTTGTATATTATAGCACAAAGAAAAAATATTTCCATAGTTTTTTTAAATTTTTTCAACTAATTTGGGGCAAAATTCGAGGAAATCTGCCGAAATCAAGGAAAATTTCACGCCGTCAACAGTAACGTTGTTTATAAAGGAGGAAAAATTACCGTGAAGATGGCCGAAATAACAGCGTCGTACATTATGCTTAATAAGAACTTCCATTATTTCATCGCACTTTTCAGCACCCATTACGGGAGGATAATGAAGAAAACATATAACCTCTCCTTCAAGCTTTTCAGCTTCGGTGAGGCTCATTTCAATCCTGCCTGCCTCACGGGAAATAACCTTTTTGTCGTTACCCGTCTGCGCATCATAAAACCAGCCTCTCGAGCCGCAGAGAACAAACTCCCCTACCTTATAGGCGTTATTATGCAGTATCTTCAGAGTGGAAAAGCCCTTCTCCTCAAGAAATTTATCCATTTTCTTTTTAGTTGTCCACCAGTAATCGTGATTACCCTTCATAATGAGCTTTTCACCGGGAAGGGAATCAAGAAAAGCGAAATCCTTTTCCGCCTCCTCAAGGCTCATTGCCCAGGAAATGTCACCGGGAATTACTACGGTATCCTCATCGGTTACAACGGCTCTCCAGTTCTTTTCGAGTCTTGCCACGTAGTCCTGCCAGCCGCCAAAAATATCCATCGGTTTATCGCAGGAAAAGGAAAGGTGCGTATCACCTATTGCAAATATCGACAAAATGATACACTCCTTTCTCAAAAAAATAAATAAACAACATAGTATGCGGACACGGCAAGCCGTGTCCCTACTGTATCAATCAGATTATCTGTACCGAAGCTACTGACTACTGACTACTATTATATGCCAAGCATACCGTAAACGGTGTCAACCATTTCTTCCTTATTGCAGCAGGCAGTAAAGAGGTAAGTGAGTTGAATTTATTTTTCACCGGTAGACAAACTTGCTCTGCGGCAACTCACTTCCGACAACGCGTTTAATTTTGCACTTTGCACTTTGCACTTTGCATTTATATGCCGAGCATACCGTAAACGGTGTCAACCATTTCTTCCTTATTGCAGCAGGCGGTAAATCTGGGAGTCTTGCCCTTAAGGGTTGCGAGCTGTTCGGGACACTCCTCACCTGTTGTTTCTCTGAGAAGGTCAACCTGCTCGAACTCGTCTGCATCAGCGGGAACCTCGCCCTTTACAGCCTTGAGAACGGCTGCAGAGAACTTATAGGGGTTAGCAGTTGAAGAGATAACGGTTTCGGTCATATCGCCCGTAGCCTTTTTATATTCATCATAAACCTTAACGGCAACGGCTGTATGTGTATCACAGAGGTAACCCTCATCGTAAGTTGCTTTGATTGTAGCGGCAGTTTCCTCATCGTCACAGCAGCCTGCATCAAAGAGGTCGAGAATCTGTGCCTTCACCTTGTCGCAGACCTCATACTTTCCGTCCTTTGAAAGCTCACCCATCCACTTGCGGACAGTCTCGTCGCTTTCGTCTGTGAGGTGGTAGAGAAGTCTTTCAAGGTTTGAGGAAATGAGAATATCCATTGAGGGTGATGTAGTTGTATAGAAGCTTCTGTTTCTGTCGTAGACACCCTCTTTGAGGAAATCTGTAAGAACGTTGTTTGCATTTGAAGCACAGATAAGCTTCTTTACGGGGATACCCATTTTCTTTGCATAATAAGCGGCAAGAATGTTACCGAAGTTACCGGTGGGAACAACAACGTTGATTTCATCACCGTTTCTGATTGTACCGTTTTCGATAAGGTCACAGTAAGCGGAAATGTAATATACAATCTGCGGAACAAGTCTGCCCCAGTTGATTGAGTTTGCAGAAGAGAACATCATACCGTTTTCTGCAAGTTTTGCCTTTACCTTTTCATCGGTGAAAATCTTCTTTACGCCGTTCTGTGCATCGTCGAAATTACCGTTGATAGCACATACAGCTACGTTTTCGCCTGCCTGGGTTGTCATCTGAAGCTTCTGCATGGGGCTTACACCGTCATTGGGATAGAAGACCATAATCTTTGTACCCGGTACGTCCCTGAAGCCTTCAAGGGCAGCCTTACCTGTATCACCTGAGGTTGCAACAAGAATTACGATAGTCTTATCCTTTACTGTTTTTCCTGCAGCGGTAGTAAGAAGATAAGGAAGAAGCTGAAGTGCCATATCCTTGAATGCACAGGTAGGACCGCGCCACAGCTCAAGAATGTTTGCTCCGCTTTCGATTCTCTTAATGGGAGAAACCTTATCGCTTGAGAATTTACCTGCCTTGTATGCGCCCTCAACACAGTAAGCGATTTCTTCTTCTGTATAATCGGTAAGGTAGAGTGAAAGCACCTTCTTCGCTCTTGAGATATAATCAAGAGGAACAAGTGAATCAACAAATGCCTTGTCGATTGAAGGGATTTCGGTGGGGACAAAAAGTCCTCCGTCAACGGAAATACCCTGGGCTATAGCCTCGGCTGAAGTTACCTTTACGCTTTTATCTCTTGTACTTGTGTAAAGCATTTTATTAAACCTCCTGAAAGGAATTTATAATCATCACATTTTAACACATAAAAACAAAAAAGTAAAGAGCCTGACTGATATAGAATTCACAATGCGCAAAATTCGATTTACGGCACACTGCTGCGTGTATTGCAAAAGGTAAGGACAGGAAGAAGGGCGAAGGGCTTAAGCATTTTGAAGCCAAAGATATTGACAAAAGGTTACAAGAACTGTTTTAATCCCTATAGATGATTGTCAGTAAAGTGCTGGTAAAGTGTTAGTAAAGTGCTGGTAAAGTGTCGGTAAAGACAGAAACCCTTTATTTATAAGGGTTTACAGCTCTTCTTTACTAATTTTACTAATATTTATATAAAAAAGTATAAATAATAATATATAAGGTAAAAAGGTTTATATAATCTTTGTAAAGTTAGTTATATAGTTAAATCAGCACAGGTTTACGTTTTGCGCTTTGCACTTTGCACTTTGCACTTAATTCTGCACTCTG
>JAZSGW010000007.1:0-37414 GCA_045532935.1 Acutalibacteraceae bacterium | reverse complement strand
CAGACAGGCACTTCGGTTTCGGGGTGCTTGTTTTTTTGATTTTCTTGACGTTTTTTCGCCCACTCGCAGTATACCGATACAGCTTCGGGGCGAAGAAAACGTCATCTGCATCTTAATATGAAATCTACAATATGCCTGTATCAGGCGCAGAACGAAAATCAAAAATCAGACAGGCACTTCGGTTTCGGGGTGCTTGTTTTTTTGATTTTCTTGACGTTTTTTCGCCCACTCGCAGTATACCGATACAGCTTCGGGGCGAAGAAAGCGCCATCTGCATCTTAATATGAAATCTACAATATGCCTGTATCAGGCGCAGAACGAAAATCAAAAATCAGACAGGCACTTCGGTTTCGGGGTGCTTGTTTTATTTTTAGGTGGTATATTGTTGAACGGTGGAAGTTATTGACAATGTGTTTTGGTGTAAGGTATACTTTATTCCTGATTTAATTACCCGACACCTTGCGTTTAAACGTAGGGTGTCTTCTTTTTATTACAAAATTATCAAAAATCTTTACTTTATTTACACTTTATGATAAAGTTAGAGCATAAAATACGGAGGTGAATTTTATGTTTTGTAAAAGCTGCGGAAAAGAGGTTTCTGCAAATATAAATACATGTCCGCAATGCGGTGAGAAAATAGCTGAAGATAGCAATAAAAAGAAAAACCTAACCATCATAGTGGTTGTTTGCTGTTTGTTGCTTGCTGTGCTGGTGGCAACATTAGGTATATCAAGTAAAAAAAGCAGCGATGTATCTCGTGTGGCTGATTCAGATGAATTTTTAAGTGATATGGCTGCAGGTATAACTGAAAGACTTGCTACAGACGACAGCGTTGATGAGTCAGCTATGACTGCGACGGAAAAGAAAGAATACAGAGCAAAACTGGTTAATTGTGAGCTTGAAAAAATAGCAAAGTATGAAAATATGTCGTTCAAGGATGAGAAATTGGATGATTTTGCTCATACTTATATCAATGCTTGTAAAAGCCAACTTTTTGCACTTGAGTATTTTGCGAATGAAGAATTGTACTCTGCTTTGTGGAATGGTGGAAGAACAATTCGGGCAGGAATAATTGTAGAGCTTTATAAAAACTATGCTCTCCCAATAAGCGAAGAGCATGCAGACAGCTACAAATCAACTGAAAATGTAAATGTAAGCGTAAACGTGGATTCGGACTTCAATATAGATGACTATATGCACAAAGATAAAGAGGACGTTGTTTTGAATCAAGGTGAGTTGTTTATTGTTAGTGGAGAATGTTATTTTGAGGGGGATTACTTAAAATATTCATTCAATGTAAAAAACAATTCTAAACATAATCTTACTTCTATAGGTATAGTTTCTTCTCTTTGCGACTCTGAAGATAATGTGATTGGAACTGACTCGGCATACTTGCATGTGTCTCTGCCTGCAGGCAAATCAGGCAAAGTTGAAGGAACGATAAAAAAAGATGAATTGAGTAATGTTTCATATGTCAAGGTGGATTCATTCAATTACGACGGAAACGGAAACAATATTGTTTTTGTACTGTATCCTGATAAAGAAAATGCCGAGAACACAAAAATTATGATACCATAAAATACGGAGGTGAATTTTATGTTTTGTAAAAGCTGCGGAAAAGAGGTTTCCGATGATACAGCCATCTGTCCCCAGTGCGGAGATAAAATCGGTGGAGAAAGCGACAAAAAGAAATACATAGTTATAGCTGCAGTTGTTTGCTGTGCAGTTGCGTTAAGTGCTGTTGTAGCAGTGTTTGCTATGGGAAGAAGCGGTGGACGCAGCAGCATAAGTGTTTCAGGCAGACCGCAGAGCATAACCGGCAAGGCCGACAGCACAACAGAAGAAAAAACAACTGAAAAGAAAGAAACCACAACAAAGCCTACCACCACAAGACCCGAGTTTGACAGCAAGGGCATAGTCAATCCCGATACCGATGTCGACGGCGGAGTATATTATGTGCAGACCGGTGACAGTCTTCACCTTCGCAAGGGACCTGCGCAAAAATATGATTCTCAGAAGCTTATGAAAAAAGGCACGGCTCTTGTTAAGAAGGGGACAAAAAACGGCGTGTCGGATTGGGTATATGTACAACTTGAGGCTGACCCGTCAACCTACGGCTGGGTGAACACGAGATATATCTACACAAGAAAGCCCGATACAAGTCTTACGGAAAATTATGACCAGTGTACACCCTTCAAGGCAGTTGTAAACGACGAAGACGGTCTGAATCTGAGAACCAAGCCTGATGAGGATAAAGGGGCAGTTTTAGGCACGATTAAGTATAATTCGGAAATTACCGTTTACGGCTATGCTCACTACGATGCAAGCTGGTTCTATATTGGTATTGAAACTACGGGTACTGCACAATACAGCGGAAAAACAATGTACGGCTTTGTATTGAGCGATTATCTGGATTTTTAAGTAGTCAGTAGTCAGGGGTTAGTAGCCGGTAGACAGGCGAAGTGAAAAACAAGTTGCGCCACACGAAAACATTACAAGCACTCAGTTATCTGTCGATGCAGCTTAACTGTTACCACACGAGTCGGACTGTGGCGCTGACCTGACCTTAGCTGAAAGGTGTGGCGCTAGGCTGAACATCGGACGGCGTAGCCGGGAGCAAAAAAGCGCATTTTTGATTACTTTTGTTGCAATCGACAAAAGTAATTGCCCCGCCGGCATAAGGCGTCCTACAGCAACAGCCGATAAAAAGCACAAGGTAAAGGCGGCCGATACGGAAGGTAAAATGCAGAGTGCAGAGTGTGTGAGCAGCCTTGCTCAGTAGTCAGTAGTCAGTTGTCAGTTGTCAGTTGTCGTGGACTCATACTGCAAAACTGTTTTATTTGAAAAAAAGATTGACAAACGGTACCATTTTGATGTATAATGACTTTCCGCGAGTTATCGCGTGTTATTTTGAAAGCGTCGGACTCATATTGCGTTACTACTTACACTACTTGAGCAATGTGTCCCGTTTTAATTTTAAAAATCTATTATTAAAAAGGAGGTTAACGCAATGAAAAGAACTTACCAACCCAAGAAGCGCCACAGAAAGATGGAGCACGGCTTCCGTAAGAGAATGGCTACAAAGAACGGCCGCAAGGTTCTCGCTCGTCGTCGCGCAAAGGGCAGAAAGCAGCTCACATACTAATTAATGCTTTATGGCAGATTACTGCCGCAATCCTTGGCGAAGGTGTAAGCTTTCGCATTGATTCACTTTACTGTGTTGGGATTTGATTTTTTTGCAGAAATATATCTCTTTAACAGAAAATACGGATTTCCAGCGTGCTTATCACAGAGGGAGATCCTGCGCACGACCTGCACTGGTTGTTTATTCAAACAAGAACCGTGTGGGTGTTTGCCGTGTCGGTATTACTACAAGCAAGAAAATCGGCAACGCAGTCGAGAGAAACCGTTCCCGAAGAGTAATAAGAGCAGCATTCAGAGCTGTAAGCGAAGAGTACAGCTTCAAGGGTAACTATGATTTCGTCCTTGTCGCAAGGAGTAAAACCAAGTACCTCAAGACGGAAAAGGTGCGTCTTGCTATGGTGGAATGCTTAAGAGAGGTCGGTGCCATTTAAATGAAAAAGGTACTGATTTCCTGTATAAGATTTTACCGCAGGCATATTTCGCCCCATCTGCCGCCTATGTGCCGGTACTATCCTACCTGCTCGTGCTACGCCATAGAGGCTATAGAAACCCACGGAGCAATCAAAGGCGGGCTTCTTGCCGTGTGGAGAATACTCCGCTGTAACCCTCTGTCAGCAGGGGGCTATGACCCTGTGCCTGCAAAAAAGGACAAGCAGGGTTAATTTATACTTTTCAAGGGAATAATTTTACGAGAGGAAATTTTACAAATGTTTGATTTCTTATACGGCATTTTCGGCTATCTGTTCAGATTTCTTCTTCCTATCGTAGGTAATTACGGTCTTGCACTTCTTATCTTTACATTATTCTTCCGTGCAATTCTTCTTCCTACAACAATCAAGCAGCAGAAATCCTCTGCAAAAATGGTGCGTCTTCAGCCCAAGCTTAAAAGAATCAGAGAAAAGTATCAGGATTACTCTCCCCAGGAGAGAAATATGAAAATCCAGCAGGAAACAAGCGAGCTTTACCAGCGTGAGGGATATTCCTCAATGGGTGCAAGCTGTGCTCCTCTTCTTTTTCAGCTTCCCATTCTCTGGGGTCTTTACGGTGTAATCCGTCAGCCTCTCAAGTATGTTCTTGAGCTTTCCCAGGAGGCTATTGATGCTTTGTCAGGTGTTATGAACACAATAACAGCTGCTGCAACAGGTGAAGCTGTTGTTACTGCAGGTAATGCTGCAGGAAGAGCAAGTGCATATATCGAAGCTACAATTATTTCTAATATTGAAGCAATCGTTGCAGCAAAGCCCGAGCTCCTTACACAGTTCGGTGCTGAAATTGAAAAAATCCGTGCCTTTGATTTCTCTGTTTTCGGAATCGATCTCGGTGCAATCCCCAAGGAGTTTTACAGTGAATTCGGCATCAGCAAGGCATCAATCCTTGTTCTTGCAATTCCCGTGCTTTCAGGTCTGACTTCACTTCTTACAAGTGTTCTTACTCAGGTAAGGCAGAAGAAGAACAATCCCCAGATGGAAAATCAGCAGATGATGGGCTGTATGATGCTTTCAATGCCTCTTATGTCTGTATGGTTCACCTGGGCAATGCCTGCTGCTATGGGTATGTACTGGATTCTTTCCAACGTCCTTGCATTCGCACAGACACTTATTCTCGGTCACATCTATGCTCCGAGAAAGACTATTGCAAAGCTTATGGTTGACGAAACGGTTTACCGCCGTTCTTATGAGAAGAACAGAAAAGCAGTAATCGGTAAATCAGAAGAAACAGAAACTGAATAATTCATAATTTTACTTAACTTTAATATAACACGATAAACGGTGGTGATAACAAAATGATACATGAAGCTACGGCTACAGGTGCAACCGTTGAAGAGGCTCTTTCTAACGCACGTGCGGCACTGAACGCTCCTGCTCTTGCAGACGTTCACACAGAGATTATCTCAATGCCCACAAAGAAGGTGCTCGGTCTTTTCGGTGGCTCACCTGCAAAAGCGAGAGCATATTACGAGACTCCCGACGTGCCTGAAAAGAAGGTTCCCGAAAAGAAGGCTCCCGAGGCAAAGAAGGCCCCTGAAAAGAAAGCTCCCAAGGCTGAAAAGACTGCAGCAGCAAAAGCTCCCGAAGCAAAGAAGGAAGCTGTCAGTGCTGAAGCTGAAAAGGAAGCTGAAAGAGAAGCTGTTGAGATTTCTTCAAGCAAGAGCCTTACCGCAGCGGCTGATTACATTACAGCAGTTGTAACAGGTATGGGCGTTCAGAGCGTCGAAATCAAGGCTTACCGTACAGCAGACGGCGAAATAATCCTTGAGCTTGACTGCGGAGAGGATTACGGCATCGTAATCGGCAGAAGAGGAGAGACTCTCGACTCAATACAGTACCTTACAAGACTTGTTGCAAACAAGACAAAGCTTGACGGTGAATATGCAAGAATTTCCATCAATGTAGGAAATTACCGCGAAAAGAGAAAGAACACTCTCAGAGAGCTTGCAAAGAAGAATTCCGAGAAGGTTCTCAAGTATGGCAGAAACGTAACCTTCGAGCCTATGAACCCCTATGAAAGAAGAATCATTCATACCGCAGTTCAGGAAATCGAAGGCGTAACCTCACACTCAGTCGGTGCAGATGCATCAAGAAGAGTTGTTATCACTCTTGAAGAAGGCGTTAAGCCCACTCACCCTTCAAGAGGTGGATACAACAGAGGCAGAGGCGGACGAGGCGGCTACAACCGCGGCGGCAACAGAGGCGGACGCAACCAGGCTACCCGTGTGGACGCTCCCACAAGAGCTCCCAGAACTGATGCCGGGGCCGAAAAGGTTTCACTTTACGGAAAAATCAACTAAATGACAGAAAAAAGCACCCTCGGGGTGCTTTTTTTGTGCTCTGATTATGTGCTTTTCAAAAATGCTTTGATTTTTTCGCCGTCTCTGTAGCCGAGGTTGTAGAGCTTTCTTAAGCCCTCCTTGTCCCGGGTGACGGTTTTTATTCCGAAGCAGTTTTCCGGGGCGAGAATAAGGACGGAGCCTTCCTTTTCAAGCTGTTTTATTTCTTTAATAAGTCTGTTGTAGGTTGAAGCAGAGGAAATAATCAGCTTACCTGTTTCAGGGTATTTTTTCAGAAGAAGCTTTACAAGAGCCTCGGGCAACGGAGACTTTTCGTAATCAAGGGGAAGAGTCAGGCATATTATCAGCCTGTCGCAACCGTCTGCCAGAGCTTTTTTATAGGGGATAGGGTCGGACAGACCTCCGTCAAAGTGCTTTTCTCCCTTGAAGTCAATAGGATTTCTGCAGACTACGGGCAGAGCACAGGTGGCTTTTAAAAGTGTGTATTCGTCGGCTTTCATATCAGATGCCGAAAAATATCGAGGCTTTCCCGTTGAGGCTTCTGTGGTTACAGTAACGAATCTCTTTTCGGATTTCGTTATGGCATCAAAATCCAAGGGGTCTTTTCCGGTACTGTTTGTTATGCCGGAATAGATGTAATCGAGGTCAATAAGCATTCCCTTTTTCAGATAGTTGCCGGGGCTGAGATACTGCTTTTCAAAAGAGTATTCCTCGTAAAATCTTTTAAGTCTGCCTTTCTGCCCTGCGATGTAAGTGATAAGGTTTGCACTTCCTGCGGAGACACCGAGGCAATATTCTATATCAATGGAGTTGTCGAGAAGGTAGTCGTAAATTCCGCTTGTATAAATTCCTCTTAAGCCGCCTCCGACATCTATAATACCGACCATGTGCTTTCACTTTCCTTGCTGAAATAATAAATCTGCCGTAATTATATCATTATACTGTATTTTTTGCAAGAAAACTATTTGTTTTGACTTGACATATACCCCAGTGGGGTATATAATAAAACCGAAGGAGTGATAACAATGAATAGTGAAAACTGCTGTTGCGAAAGATATAAGTACCGTGATGACGAAGAGAAAAAAGCTCTTATCAAGCGTCTTAACAGGATTGAAGGGCAGATAAGAGGCATCAGGTCAATGGTGGAAAGTGACCGTTACTGTGCCGATATTATCACCCAGGTTGCGGCGGCAGGTGCCGCACTCGACAGCTTCAACCGTGAGCTGCTTTCCGGTCATATAAATTCCTGCGTGGTAAATGATATTAAAGACGAAAAAGAAGGGGCAGTAGATGAATTGCTCCTGCTTTTGAAAAAGATGATGAAATGAGGTGATTTTATGATGAAGTTCAATGTTACGGGTATGTCCTGTGCCGCCTGCAGTGCAAGGGTAGAAAAGGCGGTTAATGCTGTCGAAGGTGTGAAAAGCTGCTCGGTCAATCTTCTTGCCAACACCCTTACCGTCGAGGGTACTGCAGAGGAAAAGGTGATAATGGCTGCAGTTAAAAAGGCAGGCTACGGAATAAAAAGTGCCAAAGAAGATGCAAACAAAGAAGAGGATACAAACGAAGATAAGGAAACAGGCAGGATTCTTGTAAGGCTTGTAGTGTCGCTTGTGCTTGTTGTGATTCTGATGTATATTGCTATGGGGCATATGCTCTCCCTACCGCAGATACCCGTCCTTGAGGAAAACGCTTTCGTAAACGGAATAGTACAGATGGTAATTTCCCTTTGCGTAATGATAATAAACAGAAGATTCTTTGTAAACGGCTTCAAGGGAGTGCTGAACAAGGCTCCGAATATGGATACTCTCGTTGCTATGGGCTCGGGTGTATCATTTGTGTGGAGCGTAGCTGTTTTGTTTATGATTTTTCAGGCACAGAAGCTCGGTGATGCCGAGACTGTTATGGAGTACCGTCACGAGCTGTATTTCGAGTCGGCGGCGATGATACTCGCACTTATTACTCTCGGTAAAATGCTTGAAAGCAGAAGTAAGGGTAAAACAACAACGGCCCTTAAGGCTCTTATTCAGCTTAAGCCTAAAACAGCACGGCTTATAAGAGACGGTGAAGAAATCACAGTAAATGCCTCCGAGGTTAAAAAAGGCGACATATTTGCCGTGAAGCCCGGTGAAAGCATACCTGTTGACGGAGTGGTAATCTCCGGCGAAAGTGCCGTTAACGAAAGCAGTCTTACAGGCGAAAGCATACCCGTTGATAAGGCTGTAGGAGACAGAGTGTCCGCGGCAACGGTGAATCAGTCGGGATTCCTTAAGTGTGAGGCAACTGCTGTAGGTGAGGATACCGCAATCGCACAGATTATAAAGATGGTAAGTGATGCGGCATCTTCAAAGGCTCCCGTAGCCAAGGCAGCGGACAAGGTGGCAGGTGTTTTTGTTCCCGTGGTTATATTGATTGCTGTCTTTACCGTTGCCGTGTGGCTTTTGTGCGGCAGTGAAGCAGGCTTTGCGCTTGCAAGGGGTATATCGGTGCTTGTTATAAGCTGTCCCTGCGCCCTCGGACTTGCGACTCCTGTTGCGATTATGGTAGGAAACGGTGTCGGCGCAAAAAAAGGCATACTCTTTAAAAGTGCCGAAGCAATCGAGAAGGCGGGAAAAATTAAAATCGTAGCCTTTGATAAAACAGGAACAATTACCGCAGGCGAGCCGGAGGTTACGGATATATTCACCGCCAAGGGCGTAAGCGAAAAGGAGCTTCTTTTCAATGCCTACAATCTCGAAAGAAGGAGCGAGCACCCTCTTGCAAAGGCTGTACTTGCTTACGGCGAAGGGCTCGGCACGGAAAAAGCAGAGGCGGAAGAGTTTCAGGCTGTTACAGGCAGAGGACTCAAGGCTCTTATCAGCGGCAAGGAGGTTTATGCAGGAAATTACTCCTATATTTCCTCTTTGTGCGAAATAGAAGAGGAGCTTCAGCTTAAGGCGAAGGAGCTTTCCCTTCAGGGTAAGACTGTGCTGTATTTCGCTGCGGATAAACGCCTGCTCGGAATGGTTGCTGTTGCCGATGTGATAAAAAGCGACAGCAAAAGCGCCGTAGAAAAGCTTCACAAAATGGGTATAAGAACAGTTATGCTTACGGGTGATAATGAGTATACGGCCAAAGAAATCGCAAAGCAGGTGGGTATAGACGAGGTGATTTCGGGAGTTCTTCCCGACGGCAAGGAAAAGGTCATAAGAGAGCTTAAGGAAAAAGGGTCTGTTGCTATGGTCGGTGACGGAATCAACGACGCTCCTGCTCTTACAAGTGCTGACCTTGGTGTTGCGATAGGAGCAGGTACTGATGTCGCTATTGATGCGGCAGAGGTTGTACTCGTAAAAAGCAGTGTAGAGAGTGTACCGACAATGCTTGATATAGGCAGAAAGACATTAAGGAACATTTACGAAAACCTTTTTTGGGCGTTCATATATAACACTATAGGAATACCTCTTGCGGCAGGAGCCTTTATTCCTGTTTTCGGCTGGGAGCTTAATCCTATGTTTGCGGCGGCCGCTATGAGTCTTTCAAGCTTCTGCGTGGTTATGAACGCATTGAGACTCAACAGGATAAGCAAGCGGTAAACGTCAGGCGGCGGGGAGACGCAACGCGTCGCGTTGCCGCCCGTAAAGCCCCGGTTTCTTAAAAGAAACCGAAGTTTTACGGGCGCCTTTGACGCAAGTCAAAGGGGTCTCCCCGCGTGTCGTTTTTTCCTTTTGTTGCACTTTGCATAAATTAAACTTTTCAACGATATACACTATGACGAAAAATTATTTAATCGTTGCTTTTTTCAGAGAAAAGCACTATAATTGGAATACTATGATAAAAGAAAGGAGCTTTTGACATGGCAAAGCAACAAAATGCTCAGAAGCTGAACGTGCCAAAGACGATACTTACCGGTTTCGGCTTTCTGGCAACATCAATCGCGTGGGCTATCTATGACCCCTACATCACAAAAATTCTTAACAAAATACTTTCTGAAAGTGAGATTATCACAACTCTCAGTGCGAAGCTCGCAAGTGCTATTCCCTGGATAGGCGAATTTGCAGAGGCACAGGGACAAAGCACAATTTCCGCAAGCGGCGGTTTCTCACTTGTACCCCTCTTTATCGGTATAATTATGACCTTCGATAATATCTTCGGCGTAATTTTCCAGCCTACCTTCGGTAAGCTTTCCGATAACTGTCATTCAAAGCTCGGTAAGCGCAGACCCTTTATCGTTTCCTGTGCTCCCATTTCCGCAATTCTTTTTGCACTTATTCCTATCGTAGCACTCAATACAAGCGGAGCTATTCAGCTTCCTCTTACAATGTTTGTTATTATCCTCTTTGTTTTTTCGATGTCTCTGTGGAGAGCCCCCGTTGTTGCTCTTATGCCCGACCTCACTCCTCCCGAGCTTCGTTCAGAGGGTAACGCAATCATCAACCTTATGGGTGGTGTCGGTTCAGCAGTAGGTATGGTTGCCGGTACAATCGGTATCGCACTGTGCACTCTTATTGCAGGCTACAGCAAGGCCGAAATCAAGGCTGATGAAACTGTTTCCTTCCCCTATGTATTCCTTATCGGTTCAATCATTATGATTATCGGTATGCTTGTGCTTCTTTTCTTCGTAAAGGAAGAGGATACCAGTATCCGTCTTAAGGGCGACGCTAATCAGTATGCTGACCAGAAGGCACTCAAAAAGGCACAGAAGGAAGCTGCAAAGCAGAAGAAGGCAGAGCTTAAGGCTATGAAGCTTTCCAAGGCTGAAAGAAAGAGCCTTATCTTTATGCTCGGCACACTCTTCTTCCTTTTCTGCGCATCAAACGCAATTACCACCTTCTTCTCGCTTTTCGCCCAGGAAATCCTTCATATGATTACCTCTGAGGCAACCTTTATTATGCTTATCTTCGCAGTAGTTGCAGGTATTGCAGCTATTCCTGCAGGTAAGATGGGTTCAAAGCTCGGCAGAAAGAAGACAATCGTTGCAGGTCTTGCAGTATTCCTTGCAGCATTTGTTGTATTCTTCGGCGTATTCGTAGGCATGCTCGGCGCAAAGGACCTTTCAATCGGCAACTATGTTTCAGTAAACAACGCATATATTGCAGTTGACGAAAACATCAACGCATACAACGCAGAGCTCAGCACAGCTGCACAGCTTGAAGGCAAAACCTTAAGTGATAAGGAAGTTCTTACCATCGAAGGCTATCTTGCATACAAAAACGGCACAGCTGAAGAGGGAACAGCTTCCTTCTATGAGGCTTATGACGCTCACCTTGTTGAATCTCTCGGCGAAGGCATTTACACCGACATCGTAAACGTAGCAAACGAGATTCTCGGTACAGATACACAGGAATTCAACGTTGCACTTGCTGCTATTGTTGATACGGTTGACAGCGTTACAGCTATTCTCCGTGTGCTTATTTATCCTGTTCTTATCCTTGGCGGTGCTGCAAATATGTTCATCACCGTTAACACCCTTCCCCTTGTTCTTGAAATCGGCGGCGTTGAAAAGGTTGGTACCTTCACAGGCTACTATTACACAGCAACCTTCTCAGCACAGATCGCTTCTCCCATCGTTTACGGCTTTATCAGAATGTTCGCAGGTACCTATATGTCGCTGTTCTATTACAGCCCGATAATGTTCGGTCTTGCAATTATCCTTCTTATATTCGTTAAGCACGGTGAGGCTGTTCCTCAGGAAATCATCGACAAGATCGAAGAGGAAAACGCTGACTAAATTCAAGCAATACCGTATTCAGGCCGCAGAGAAATCTGCGGCCGTTTTGTTTTTTATTATTTATAATGTGCAATCCGGCAGGTCCGGCGGGGAGGCAGAACGGGCTGCGCCCGTTCACACCGGTAAAATTCGATTCCGGATAAGTGGGAACCGAATTTTACCGGTGTCTTTGGCTTTCCTGCCGAAAGCCGAAGCGCCTCCCCCCCTACGCAATTCACAATTCACAATTGCGGAGAACAACTCGGTTAAATCAAAATGAGCGACCGCCAACAAAACCTCGCAGGGCACGACCTGTGTGTCGTAGCTTCTTCTGACTACCACATCATTCGGCACAAGCTTTGTCCCTTCTCTTGACTTATACATAAATAAGTGATATTATTTAAAATTGAGAAATTACGATTGTTTTTCGGAGGAATATCTGATGAAACGTCTTTCAAAAAAATATATATCACTGTATGTGCTCTGCCTGGTGCTGATGCTTTCGTGCATCGGCTTTGGCTGCTTTGCAGAGGGGGAGTGTGTACACGCAGATACCGTCACCGTGCTTATGCAGGAGCCTGACTGTAACTCTGTCGGTTACACCGAGGGTGTATACTGCAACGACTGCGACAGCTTCATTTCCGGTCACGAGGAAATTCCGTCATCTCATAAGGAGGTCCCCTTCAGAAGAGTAGAGCCGACCTGCGTCGAGGTGGGCTACACCGAGGGCGTTTACTGCACCGCCTGTGAAAGCTTTGTTTCGGGACATGAGGAAATTCCTCTTGCTGATCACACAAGGGAGAACCGTGAGGGGACAGAGCCAACCTGTAACGAGGTGGGTTATACCGAGGGTGTTTTCTGTGTAGTATGTGAATCCTGGCTTTCGGGTCACGTGGAGCTTCCCGCCTCCCACAAGCAGGCGATACTTCCTAAGGAGCCTGAAACCTGCACGGAAAACGGCTATACCGAGGGCGTTTACTGCACGGTATGCGAAGAGCTCCTTTCCGGCAGAGAGGTAATTCCTGCAGGACACCGTGAGGTTTTTGTTGAACAGGAGCCTGCCAACTGTACGGGCAACGGCTATACAGCAGGTATGTACTGTACTGTATGTAATATGTATACCTCGGGTCATATTGAGATACCCTTCACCGATCATAGCTTCACGGAAAAAATCATAGATTCGAGACATCTCGTTCAACAGGCTACAGCGGAAAGCCCCGCCATCTACAGATACGACTGCGCAACCTGCACGGCGATAAGCCCCGATCTTACCTTTTTCTACGGAAGCAGACTTCCCGTGGGAGTAACGTCACAGGTCAAGGCGACACAGAGCGCCTCTGCTGTCAGACTGCAGTGGAACGCTGTCCCCGGTGCAGACGGCTACAGAGTATACTACAGAGCTGCAAAAGGCTGGATACCCTATAAAGATGTTACAGAGACTACCTTCATCTTTACCGGACTTAAAAGCGGAACGGTATATATTTTCGCCGTACGTGCATACCATATCAATGACGGTATAATCACTCTGTCTCACGACTATACGACTGTAGAAACCTCCACAAAGACTGACGCTCCGGCAAAAATTGCGGCAAAGCAGAACCTTAACGCAATAAAGCTGATGTGGACTCCGGTGAGAAATGCGACGGGCTACAGAATCTATTACAGAACAGCAGGAACTGCCTGGAAGGTGTGCGTCAGATCTACGGTTGATACCTATTATATTTTTAACGGTCTGCCTTCGGGTAAAACCTATCAGTTTGCCGTAAGACCCTATATCGTAACCTCGTCAAGCTTTGTTCTCGGAAACTACGCTACCTTTATTACATCTACTATACCGGGAACGCCTTCTGTTGCGGTGAAGTCTCCTGCACCGAGACACGCTTCGCTTTCCTGGAGTGCGGTAAGCGGTGCTGACGGCTATCAGGTTTTCTACCGTATCGGTAACGGAAGCGTGAAGTTTTATAAGGCTTA
Source organism: Acutalibacteraceae bacterium (assembly GCA_045532935.1). Lineage (GTDB taxonomy): Bacteria > Bacillota > Clostridia > Oscillospirales > Acutalibacteraceae > UBA6857. Next base: position 23,825 of record JAZSGW010000007.1, on the reverse strand, counting down.
TACCTCGGTTCAGAGCCTTATGTTCCCGGGCCTTACGAGCGGAAGCAAGGTCACCTTTGCCGTAAGAGCCGTCAAGAAAACCCAGAGCGGTTACATCTACGGTGCCTATAAGGCAGGTGCAGTTCAAATAAGATAAAGAAGGAATTTAAAATGAAGACAAAACCAAGGGTCACACGACCTGTCAAAACGTCTTTGCAATCTTCTGTAATCATATATCTCGTCTTTCTGATGTTCGGTTTACCGCTGATTGTCACAGACGGATATTTCAATATAACAGAAACCAAAAGTGTATATTTCTATGTGCTGAGTCTTTCGCTGATTATAGCAGCGGGCTTTTTCGCCTCGAAGAAGAAAGACGGCGCACCTGTACAGGAAGGCTCCCTTATTAAAAGAGCACAGCTGTCCTGTATGGATAATGCGATGGTTGTTTTCTGCCTGTTTGTTTTTCTGGCGGCGCTGTTTTCCTCCTATTCTGATGTGTGGCTCGGCGTGTCATCGAGGTATCAGGGATTTATTACGGTGCTGATTTATGTGGTGGTTTATTTCATCGTTTCGAGGAATTTCACCGCGGCACAGAGCTTCCTGCTGTTTTCGGTGCTGGCTTTTTCTGCCGTAAGCATTATCGGAGTGCTCAACTGCTTCGATATAGACCTTTTCGGTTTTTATGACGGAATCAATGCCAACTACAAGACGATGTTCCTTTCTACTATAGGAAACATAAACTTCTACAGCAGCTACATCTGTCTGCTTATGCCCCTTGTTGTAAGCGGCTTCTGCCTGAGCGATGCTAAAATCAGCCGCGGTGTGTATACAGCAGCTCTTATTATAGGCTCTCTCGGAATGATGGTGACATCAAGCGAAAGCTTTGTGGTAGGCTTTGCATCTTCGCTTATGATAATGCCCCTTTTCTTCTATAACAGAATCCACCGCTTCAAGAGATACCTTATCAGCCTTATTATAATAGTTCTCTCTTCCCAGGCGTATATGCTTATTTACAGAGCTTACGGTGAGGCTAATCTTGCAATTTCAAAATTGCTTTCCGTTTTTGTCAATCCCTATGTGGCAGCACTGATTATTCTGCTGTGCCTCGGTGCTTATCTTATAGCTGCGAAGGCTCCCAAGGGCATAAACATAATGAGAAAGGTTTATCCGGCGCTGCTTGTGATTTTTGTTCTCGGTATAGCGGTATGCTTTGTCCTTGCCAATACCGTGGGACTCGACAGATTCGACAGCCTTTTCAGAATAACCTCGGAGTGGGGTACCTACAGAGGCAAAATCTGGCGCTTCTGTGTAAAGGAGTTTCTCAACTTCGACCTTAAGGATAAGCTTTTCGGAGTAGGTCCCGAATCTCTCAACTATATTACCACCGGTGCAAAGCTTTTTGAAAGAAAGAGTCTCGACCAGGCGCACAACGAGTATCTGCAGTATCTTATGACTACAGGTATTTTCGGTCTCGGGGCATATCTCGGCGTAATAGGTACTACGATTTATACGGTAATAAAGAAGCTTCGTGAGAGCACTCTTGCTGTTGCGATTCTTGCAGGACTTATTTCCTACTGGATGCAGGCGGCGGTAAATATCGCACAGCCCTTCACGACACCGATCGTATACATTTATATAGCGTGTATTGCGGGTATGGCGAGAAATGCACAGAGAAGCGGACAGCAGTAATCCGTAAGCTGTTTTTACTGCAAAGATTGAATAAAAAACAACAGACACCTTGCGGGTTTTACTCAAGTGTGTCTGTTGTCGGCTTTTTGGTGCTGAAGGCGCCTATATTTAGTGTTTTTTTGCGTTCGGAGCACAAGAAATAGTGCATAAAAAATGCTTCAAAAATTTTTACATTTTTCACAAAGAAATTAACGAAAAACTATTGACAACCGGCCGGGTGTATGTTAAAATAATCGGGCATGTGAAATGGGTTTGGGTATAACTCTGTCTTCACATAACCAAAACGATATGCGATGATGCGGGAGGTGGCTGTCCACCGAGGCAGGAAATTTCCGCGGAGTATGTCCGATTTAAAACCGGGCGATCTATATTTCACCGTTCCAGCGCTGTTTCTTGCGTTAAGTGTCGGGGGTACTGTGCCTTTGGGCAAGGTATGTCTTGGACTTAAACAGCGAAGGGGTGAACTGCGCTTATTTCAAAGCTCAACCGGAAATATCAAGTTTCCGGTTTTTTAAAGAGAAAGGGTGCGAACACCCGGACGAGCGTAGAAAAAGGCGACGCCCTGCTAATTCTTAATTAGGAGGCAAACAAAATGGCAGTAAAGGAAAAGATCCGTATCAGACTCAAGGGTTACGACCACAACCTTGTTGACAAGGCAGCTGAAATGATCGTTGAAGCAGCAAAGCGCACAAACGCTACAGTTTCAGGTCCCATTCCTCTTCCCACAGAAAAGGAAGTCGTAACAATCCTTCGCGCTGTTCACAAGTACAAAGATAGCCGCGAACAGTTTGAGCAGAGAACTCACAAGAGACTCATCGACATCATCAGACCTACACCTAAGACCGTAGAAGCTCTGACAAGTCTTGAGATTCCTGCAAGTGTTGAAATCGAAATCAAGAGATAACAAAAACTGATTTCTATACCCGATTGACACAAACAGGAAATAAGGTCACGTTGCTAAGACGGCAACCAATAACCAAAGGAGGATAACAAACATGAAAAAAGGTCTTATCGGCAGAAAGATCGGCATGACACAGATCTTCGACGAAAAGGGTAACGTAATCCCCGTAACAGTCGTAGAGCTCGGTCCCTGCACAGTAGTTCAGAAGAAGACAGTTGAAAATGACGGTTACAACGCAGTTCAGCTCGGCTTCGAAGACAAGAAGGTAACAAGAACAAACAAGCCTGAGAAGGGTCACTTCGACAAGGCAAACGTTGGTCCCAAGAAGGTCCTCAAGGAATTCAGACTTGAAGATGACAGCGCTCTCAACGTAGGCGACATCATCAAGGCAGACATCTTTGCAGCCGGTGAAAAGGTTGACGTAGTCGGCACAAGCAAGGGTAAGGGAACAGCAGGCGTAATCAAGCGCTGGAACTTCGGCAGACTCAAGGAAACACACGGTACCGGCCCTGTTGCAAGACACGCAGGTTCACTCGGTGTTATCGACCCCGCCCGTATCTTCAAAGGAAAGAAGATGGCAGGTCACCTCGGCTGTGAAAGAGTTACAATCCAGAATCTCGACGTTGTTAAGGTTGATGCAGAAAACAACCTCATCGCTATCAAGGGCGCAATCCCCGGTCCCAAGAAGGGCATCGTAGTGGTAGCAAACAGCGTAAAAAAGTCATAAGAAAGGAGCCCTAATAAATGCCTAACGTATCAGTATTCGACGTAAACGGAAAGAAGGTTTCAGATATTGACCTTGCAGACGGCATCTTCGGTATCGAGCCGAACACATCAGCTATGCATCTCGTAGTTGTCAACTATCTTGCAAACCAGCGTCAGGGCACACAGTCAACCCTGACCCGCGCAGAAGTAAGCGGCGGCGGCAAGAAGCCCTGGAGACAGAAGGGCACAGGCCGTGCAAGACAGGGCTCAACAAGAGCTCCCCAGTGGTATCACGGCGGTATCGCACACGGTCCCAAGCCCCGTGAGTACGGCTTCAGCATCAACAAGAAGGTAAGAAGACTCGCTATGAAGTCAGCTCTTTCCTCAAAGGTTGCTGCTAACGAGCTTATCGTTCTTGACGATCTCAAGCTTGACGCTATCAAGACAAAGGAAGTTGTTAAGGTTCTCGCAGCTCTCGAAACAGGCAAGAAGACACTTATCGTTCTTCCCGAAAAGAATGACATCATCTACAGAAGTGCAAGAAACATTGCAGGCTGCAAGACAACTCTTGTAAACACACTTAATGTATATGATATTCTTAACTGCAACAGCATCGTTGTTCTCAAGGACGCAGTTGCTAAGATTGAGGAGGTTTATGCATAATGAAAAGAACAGCACATGATATCATCCTCAAGCCCATTATCACAGAAGAATCAATGATGGGTACAGCATTCAAAAAGTACACCTTCAAGGTTGCTAAGGATGCAAACAAAGCTGAAATCAAAGCAGCAGTAGAAGAGGTTTTCGGCGTTAAGGTTCAGAAGGTTAACACCATGAACTGCAAGGGCCACCTCAGACGCTACGGTCGTTACGAAGGCTATACTCCCTCATGGAAGAAGGCTATCGTAACTCTCACAGAGGATTCCGACACAATCGATTTCTTTGACGGTCTCCTTTAATTAGAGTAACCAACTTCCGGTTTGCCGGCACTTATCTCAACGGCATCTTTCACGACGGTCAGGTCGGTGCTCCTCGATGATACACAGAGTATGAACCTCGGAGCCCCAACTCAGCCCGACAGAGAAACCTGCTCGCTGATATAAGCACCTTCAAGCCGTCCGTCGGTTACGGAATAAAGAAATTCAAATCCGTATGGCAATGTATGTAGGTTGGACAATCCTACGCTAAACCAGATAGGAGTGTGAACAAAATGTCAATTCGTGTTTTAAAGCCTGTAACAAACGGCACACGTAATATGTCAGTTACAGACTACTCCGCACTTTCAAAGTGTGGCCCCGAGAAGAGCCTCCTTGCTCCTCTCAACAAAAAGAGCGGTCGTAACAGCTACGGTCGCATCACCGTTCGTCACAGAGGCGGCGGAAACAGAAGAAAGTATCGTATCATCGATTTTAAGAGAGATAAGTTCGATGTAAAGGCAACAGTTGCTACCATCGAATACGATCCTAACAGATCAGCTCACATTGCTCTTCTTCAGTACGAAGACGGCGAAAAGAGATACATCCTTGCTCCCTCAGGTCTCAAGGTTGGCGATGTTGTAGAAGCAGGCGCAGGCGCTGACATCAAGTCAGGTAACGCTCTTCCTCTTACAAATATCCCCACAGGTACCTTTATCCACAATGTTGAGCTTTATCCCGGCAGAGGCGGTCAGCTTGCAAGAGCAGCAGGTAACGCTGCACAGCTTATGGCTAAGGAAGGCGGCTACGCTCTTCTCAGACTTCCCTCAGGCGAACTTCGTAAGGTTTCAGAGCTTTGCATGGCAACCATCGGTGTTGTAGGCAACGAAGACCACGAAAACGTCAAGATCGGTAAGGCAGGTCGTACACGTCACATGGGCATCAGACCTACAGTCCGCGGTTCAGTTATGAACCCCTGCGATCACCCCCACGGTGGTGGTGAAGGTAAGTCACCCATCGGTCGTCCCGGTCCTGTTACACCTTGGGGCAAGCCTGCTCTCGGCTACAAGACTCGCGCTAAGAAGAATCGTTCAGACAAGCTTATTGTTAAGCGTCGTAACGACAAATAAGTCGATGAAAGGAGCTAAAAATAATGAGCAGAAGCACTAAAAAAGGCTTTTACGTACAGGAAAAACTTTACGATAGAGTCGTTAAGATGAATGAAAAGGGCGAAAAAATCGTTCTTAAAACATGGAGCCGCAGCAGCACAATTTTCCCTGACTTTGTAGGCCACACCTTCGCAGTTCATGACGGACGTAAGCACGTTCCCGTATATGTAACAGAAGATATGATCGGTCACAAGCTCGGCGAATTTGCTCCCACAAGAACCTTCAGAGGTCACGCAGGTTCCAAAACCTCAAACAACGGTAAGAAATAAGTCGAAAGGAGTGTATTAAAATGGAAGCAACAGCAAAAGTTACTTTCGTGCGTATCGCACCTCGTAAGGTTAAGATCGTTCTCGACCTTATCAGAAATCAGCCTGCTGAAAAGGCAATGGCAATTCTCAAATACACGCCTAAGGCTGCGTGTGAGGTAGTTGCAAAGCTTTTAAAGTCAGCAATGGCTAATGCAGAAGTTAAAGATATGGATATGTCCAAGCTCTACGTTGCAGAATGCTACGTTGGTCAGGGCCCCACTCTTAAGAGAATCCGTCCCAGAGCTCAGGGCAGAGCTTTCCGTATCAACAAGAAGACATCTCATATCACCCTTGTACTCAAGGAAGCAGAATAATAGGAGGAGGTAAAACATGGGCCAGAAAATTAATCCCACCGGTCTTCGTATCGGTGTAATCAAAGACTGGGAATCTCGCTGGTATGCTAAGAAGAGCGATTTCGGCGATACCCTCGTAGAAGACTACGAACTTCGTGAATATCTCCTTGAAACCCTCGCTCCCGCAGGTGTACCCAAGGTTGAGATCGAAAGAACAGCAAAGCGTGTTCGTATCAACATTCACGTTGCAAAGCCCGGTATGGTAATCGGCCGCGGCGGCGCAGAAATCGAGAAGCTCAAGGCTACTCTTGAAAAGAAGATCGGCAAGGAAGTTTCTCTCAACATTATCGAAATCAAGAATCCCGACGTTAATGCTCAGCTTGTTGCTGAAAGCATCGCTTCACAGCTCGAAAGAAGAATTTCCTTCCGTCGTGCTCTCAAGCAGGCAATCGGCAGAGCTATGAAGCTCGGCGCAAAGGGTATCAAGTGCCAGGTTTCAGGCCGTGTAGGCGGTGCTGAAATCGCAAGAAGCGAAACCTACAAAGAGGGTACAATTCCTCTTCAGACAATCCGTGCTGACATCGACTACGGTTTCGCAGAAGCAAAGACAACCTATGGCCGTATCGGCGTAAAGGTTTGGATCTACACAGGCGAAGTTCTTCAGGTTTCCAACAACGAGAAGCGTGAAAGACCTGCTCGCCGCAGACCCAGAAGAGACAACAGAGAAGGAGGAGCTAAATAATGTTATTACCTAAGCGTGTAAAAAGACGTAAGGTTCAGCGTGGCCGTCTTAAGGGCGCTGCTCATAAGGGCAACACAGTAACCTACGGTGATTACGGTCTTGTAGCTCTTGAACCTTCATGGATCACTTCAAGACAGATCGAAGCAGCCCGTATCGCTATGACCCGTTACATCAAGCGTGGCGGTCAGGTATGGATCAAGATTTTCCCTGATAAGCCCATCACTCAGAAGCCTGCAGAAACCCGAATGGGTTCCGGTAAGGGTTCACCCGAATACTGGGTAGCCGTTGTTAAGCCCGGCAGAGTAATGTTCGAAATCAAGGGTGTTGACGAGGAAGTTGCTCGTGAGGCTATGCGTCTTGCAGCTATGAAGCTTCCCATCAAGTGCAAATTCGTTACAAAAGCAGAACAGGAAAAGGATGGTGAACAGTAATGAAAGCAAGTGAAATCAGAAAACTGTCCGCCGCTGAGATGGATGCAAAGCTCGCAGAGCTTAAGAAGGAACTTTTTAACCTCCGCTTCCAGCAGGCTGTTAACAAGCTTAGCAACCCCATGAGAATCAGTGCTGTTAAGAAGGATATCGCAAGAATCAAAACTGTTCAGCGTGACATCGAGCTTCACGGCGCAAATTCTTAAGAAAGGGAGGACTGAATTATGGAAAGAAACCTCAGAAAGACACAGGTCGGCATCGTATCCAGCGATAAGATGGACAAGACCGTTGTTGTTACAATCAAGGATAAGGTCAGACACCCTCTTTACAAGAAGATCGTTAACCGTACCATCAAGGTAAAGGCTCACGACGAAAAGAACGAGTGTGGCATCGGTGACCGCGTTCTCATTATGGAAACCCGCCCTCTTTCAAAGGATAAGAGATGGCGCGTTGTAGAAATTATCGAAAAAGCCAAATAATTGGTGCAGCTAAAGGAGGCCAAACACAATGATCCAGCAGCAGACTTATCTTAAAGTTGCTGACAACACAGGTGCAAAGGAAATCATGTGCATTCGTGTTCTCGGCGGCACAGGTAGAAGATATGCTAATATCGGTGACGTCATTGTTGCTTCTGTTAAGAAGGCAGCACCCGGCGGAATCGTAAAGAAGGGCGACGTTGTCAAGGCAGTAGTTGTACGTACTGCAACAGGCGTTCGCCGTGAAGACGGCACATACATTCGTTTCGACGAAAATGCAGCCGTTATCATCAAAGAAGATAAAAACCCCAAGGGTACCCGTATCTTTGGACCGGTAGCAAGAGAGCTTCGTGATAAGGATTATCTTAAGATTCTCTCACTCGCTCCCGAAGTACTTTAAGGAGGTGTCACGATGAGTAAGGTTCATGTTAAAACAGGCGACACAGTCGTTGTTATCAACGGTAAAGATCGTGGCGCTAAGGGTAAGGTAATGCAGGTTAGCCCCGCTGAAGGTAAGGTTATCGTTCAGGGCGTTAACATTGTATCAAAGCACGTTAAGCCCCGTAAGATGGGCGAAGCAGGCGGCATCGTTAAGGCAGAAGCAGCTCTTTACGCTTGTAAGGTTCAGCTCGTATGCCCCAAGTGCGGCAGACCCACAAGAATCGGTCACGTTATCGATGAAAAGGGTAAGAAAATGCGCGTATGTAAGAAATCAGACTGCGGCGCACACTTTGAATAATTAAGGGAGGAACATGACAATGGCAAGATTAAAAGAGCTCTATGTCAATGAGGTTGCACCTCAGATGATGAAAAAGTTCGGTTACAAAAGCGTTATGCAAATCCCTAAGCTTGATAAGGTAGTTATCAACGTAGCTTGCGGCGATGCTATCCAGAACTCAAAGGTTCTCGATGCTATCGTAGCTGATGTCAGAACAATCACAGGTCAGCAGCCTGTACTCTGTAAGGCTAAAAAGTCAGTTGCTAACTTCAAGCTTCGTGAGGGCATGGTAATCGGCGTTAAGGTTACTCTCCGCGGCGAAAAGATGTACGAGTTCATCGACAGATTCTTCAACCTCGCACTCCCCAGAGTTCGTGACTTCAGAGGAATCAACCCCAACGCTTTCGACGGCAGAGGTAACTACTCAATCGGTATCAAGGAACAGCTTATTTTCCCTGAAATCGAATACGATAAGATCGACAAGGTTCGTGGTATGGACATCTGCTTCGTTACCACATCAAACACTGACGAAGAAGCAAGAGAGCTCCTTTCACTTATGGGCGCTCCCTTCGAGAAATAATTAAGGAGGTAAGTAGCAATGGCAAAGACTTCAATGAAAGTTAAACAGCAGAGAGCAGCAAAGTACTCAACAAGAGCATACAACAGATGCAAAATCTGCGGCAGACCTCACGCTTATCTCCGTAAGTACGGAGTATGCCGTATCTGCTTCAGAGAACTTGCTCACGCAGGTCAGATTCCCGGCGTCAAGAAGGCAAGCTGGTAAGCAATTGCAAATTATTAAGGAGGTAAAGGAATAATGCAAGTTACAGACGCAATCGCTGATATGCTTACAAGAATCCGTAACGCAAACTCAGCAAAACATGACTCAGTTAAGATTCCTGCATCCAACATGAAGAAGGCAATTGCTCAGATTCTTGTTGATGAAGGTTATATCAAGGGCTTCACCGTTGAAGAAGACGGTAAGCAGGGAATTATGGAAGTACAGCTTAAGTACGGTCCCAACAAGAGCCAGGTTATCACAGGACTCAGAAGAGTTTCCAAGCCCGGTCTCAGAATTTACACAAATGTTGAAGATATGCCCAAGGTTATGAAGGGTCTCGGTATCGCAATCCTTTCAACACCCAAGGGTATTATGACTGACAAGGACGCTCGCAAGGCTAACGTAGGCGGCGAAGTTCTTGCATTCGTATGGTAAGGAGGTACTGAAATGTCAAGAATTGGTAGAGCTCCTATTGCGATTCCCGCAGGAGTAGACGTTGTTGTTGACGGCAGTACTGTAACAGTAAAGGGCGCCAAGGGTACCCTTACAAGAACCTTCCACAGCAACATGAAAATCGAAAAGGACGGTGCTACAATCACTGTTACACGTCCCGACGATAACAAAGAAAACAGATCACTTCACGGTCTTACCCGTACCCTTATCGCTAACATGATCGAGGGTGTAGCTAACGGCTACAAGAAGGAACTTGAAATCAACGGTATCGGTTACCGTGCCGAGAAGAAGGGCAACGCTCTTGTTATGAAAATAGGCTTCTCACACGACGTTGTAATGCCCGAAATCGACGGCATCACAATCGAAGTTCCCTCTCCCAACAAGGTTATCATCAGCGGTCCCGACAAGCAGAAGGTTGGCCAGTTTGCAGCTGAAGTTCGTGAACACAGACCTCCCGAACCCTACAAGGGCAAAGGTATCAGATATGTTGACGAATATGTTCGCCGCAAAGAAGGTAAAGCCGGTAAGGGCAAATAAGATTGGTAAAGGAGTGATAATACAATGGTTAGCAGACAAGATAGCAATAAAGCAAGAAAAAAGAGACAGAAGCGCGTACGTGCTAAGATCAGCGGTACTGCAGCATGTCCCCGTCTTAATGTTTACCGTTCCAACAGCCACATCTATGCTCAGTTGATTGACGACGTTGCAGGCGTAACCCTCGCAGCAGCTTCAACAACAGAAAAGGATTTCACTGAATACGGCGGAAACAAAGAGGCAGCTCACAAGGTGGGCGAAACACTCGCAAAGCGCGCAATCGAAAAGGGCATCGAAGAATGCGTTTTCGACAGAAGCGGTTACATCTATCACGGTCGTGTGGCTGAGCTCGCAGATGGTGCTCGTGCCGGCGGACTTAAGTTCTAAGCAAGGAGGATATTTACAATGACTAAAATTGACGCATCAGCTTATGAACTTACAGAGCGTGTTGTTGCCATCAACCGTGTTTCAAAGACAGTTAAGGGTGGTAGAATCTTTAAGTTCGCTGCTCTCGTAGTTGTCGGTGACGGCAATGGCATCATCGGTTTCGGCCTCGGTAAGTCAGGTGAAGTTCCTGACGCTATCCGTAAGGGTATCGAAGATGCAAAGAAGAACCTTATGAAGGTTGCTCTTAAGGGCACAACCATTCCCCACGAAATTATCGGTAAATTCGGCGCAGGCGTTGTTCTTCTCAAGCCCGCTGCTCCCGGTACCGGTGTTATCGCAGGCGGTCCCGTACGTGCTGTTGTTGAAACAGTAGGTATCAAGGACATCCGTACAAAGGCTCTTCGTTCAAACAACCCCTGTAATGTTGTAAGAGCAACAATCGACGGTCTTTCAAAGCTTCGCAACGTTGAAGAAGTTGCTGAAATCCGCGGTAAGACTGCAAAAGAAATCTTAGGTTAAGGAGGGCGTTCAATATGACACAGGTTAAGATTAAGCTTGTTAAGAGCCTCATCGGCTCCAAGAAGGATCAGATTGCTACCGCCCAGGCACTTGGTCTTAAGAAAATCGGGGATGTGACTGTACAGCCCAACAATCCCCAGACTCAGGGTAAGGTGAAGAAGATCTCTCACCTTCTCGAAGTTACTGAAGCTTAAATGAGGAGGTGCGAAATATGAAATTGCACGAACTTTCACCTGCAGCAGGCTCAACAAAGGCTCGTAAGCGTATCGGCCGCGGTCCTGCATCAGGTCAGGGTAAGACAGCCGGTAAGGGTCACAAGGGCCAGAAGGCACGTGCCGGCAGAGGTATGCGCGCAGGCTTCGAAGGCGGTCAGATGCCCCTTCAGAGAAGAATCCCCAAGAGAGGCTTTAACAACATCTTCGGTACAGAAATGGCTATCGTAAATGTTGCAGCTCTCGATAAGGCTTATGCAGCCGGCGAAACAGTAACAATCGATTCACTCATCGAAAAGGGTCTCGTTAAGAAGGCTCTTGACGGCGTAAAGGTTCTCGGTCACGGCGAAATTTCCAAGGCTCTCACAGTTCAGGCTAACGCTTTCAGCGAATCTGCAAAGCAGAAGATTGAGGCAGCAGGCGGAAAGACCGAGGTGATCTGACATGATTAGTACTTTTATAAATGCCTGGAAGATCGCAGACATTCGTAAGAAGCTGTTCTTCACTGCACTTATAGTATTGATTTTCAGAATCGGTGCTGCTATCCCGGTACCCTTCACAAACATTATCGGCGATACAGGTATCATCGATCCCAACGGCGAAACCTTTATGAACTATCTGGCAATGATGACCGGTGACGCTTTTGCTTACGGTACGATTTTCGCTTTGTCAATCACACCGTATATCAACAGCTCCATCATCATCCAGCTTCTCTCAGTTGCAATTCCCTACCTCGAGAAGCTTTCAAAGGAAGGCGAAGAGGGCAGAAAGAAGATTGCAACAATCACAAGATACACCACTATTGCACTTGCTCTTTTACAGAGTACTGCATACTTCATTTACCTCAGAAGCCAGGGCTATATCGTAGGCCCCGCTGAAGGCGGTAACTTCACAGGCTTTGCAGCAGTTGTTGAAGCTCTCGCAGTTATCATCTGCCTTACAGCAGGTTCAACCTTCGTTATGTGGCTCGGTGAGCAGGTAAACGAAAAGGGTATCGGTAACGGTATCTCAATTATCCTTTTTGCCGGTATCGTTTCAAGAATCCCCACAATCATTACATCTCTCTGGACATATCTTACAATGGATAACACTGCATATTATGCTCTTGTTCCCACCGTTGTAATCTGTCTTCTTGCAATGATTGCATTCATCGTGTGGATGGATAACGCAGAAAGAAGAATCCCCGTACAGTACGCAAAGCGTGTTGTAGGCCGTAAGATGTACGGCGGTCAGAGCACTCATATCCCCATCAAGGTTAATATGTCAGGTGTTCTTCCCGTTATCTTCGCTTCTTCTATCCTCTCACTTCCTCCCACAGTAGAGATGTTCCTTTCAGAGGATAAGGCTGAGAAGTTCGCAGGCTTCTTCAACCTCTTCAAAACAAGCCACTGGTTCTATTCAATTATCTATTTCGTGCTTATTCTGTTCTTTGCTTACTTCTATGCAAGCATTCAGTATAACCCCGTTGAAATGGCTAATAACATCAGAAAGAACAGCGGTATGATTCCCGGTCTCCGTCCGGGTAAACCCACTGCCGATTACATTAAGAAGATTCTTAACAGAATTACACTTCTCGGAGCATTACTTCTTTCAGTAGTTGCACTGTTCCCCAACGTAATCACTCTGTTTACAAATCTTATCGGAGCTCCTATGCAGCTTTCACTCGGCGGTACATCACTTATCATCGTTGTAGGTGTTGCTCTTGAAACAGTTAAGCAGCTCGAAAGCCAGATGATGATGAGACACTACAAGGGCTTCCTTGACTAAATTGTAAAGGAGTTGTAACCAAATGAAGTTAATTCTTTTAGGTGCACCCGGTGCGGGTAAAGGCACACAGGCAGAGTTCATCTGCGAAAAGCTTTCAATCCCCACCATCTCAACAGGTAACATTATCCGTGCAGCTCTTAAGAACGGCACAGAGATGGGCCTTAAAGCCAAGGAATTCATCGACGCAGGTAAGCTCGTTCCCGATGAGGTAGTTATCGGTATCATAAAGGAACGCCTCGCAGAGGATGACTGCAAAAACGGCTTCATCCTCGACGGCTTCCCCAGAACCATACCTCAGGCAGAGGCTCTCGACGAAATGGGCATCGAAATCGATAAGGTTATCGACATCGAGGTTCCCGACGAGAAAATCGTAATGAGAATGAGCGGCAGAAGAGTTTGCCCTGCTTGCGGCAACTCCTATCACCTGCTTTATAAGAAGCCTGAAAAAGATGGCATCTGCAACGCTTGCGGCGCAGAGCTCATCATCAGAGCTGACGACCATCCTAACACGGTTAAGGAAAGACTTGATGTTTACCACAGTCAGACCGAGCCGCTTAAGGATTTCTACGAAAAGAAGGGTAAGCTCTTCATCGTAGAAGGACAGGAGGAGGTTGCTGATACATCAGCACTCGTCCTCAAGGCATTGGAGGAATAAGCATGGTAGTGCTCAAAACGTCCCGTGAGCTTGCCTTAATGAAGGAGGCTTGCAGGATTTCGGCAGGAGCGCTCAAGGTAGCCGGTGAGGCGGTAAGACCCGGTATCTCAACATGGGAAATCGACAAAATCGCCTACGATTATATAAAAAGTCAGGGAGCTGAACCCAACTTCCTCGGCTTGTACGGTTTCCCGGCTACTGCATGCATTTCCATAAATGATGAGGTCATTCATGGAATACCTGACAGAAAACGTATCCTGAAATCAGGGGACATCGTCTCCATAGATTTAGGTGCTAAGATAGCCGGCTATAACGGCGACAATGCTGCCACTTTTGCCTGCGGAGAAATCTCCGATGAGGCGAAGCGGCTGATGGATACCACCCGCGAAAGCCTCTATGAGGCAATCAGGGCGGCTGTCCCCGGCGGCAAAATCGGTGATATAGCCCACGCTGTTCAGTCCTATTGCGAAGAAAGGGGCTACGGTGTCGTTCGTGAATACACGGGACACGGCATCGGTAAGGCATTACATGAAGATCCCAGTGTGCCGAATTTCGGCACAGCCGGCCGAGGCGTACGCCTGTTACCGGGCATGACACTCGCTATTGAGCCGATGATCAATCAGGGCACTGCAAGGGTTAAGGTTTTACCCGACGGTTGGACGGTAAAAACTCTTGACGGAAAGCTGTCCGCACATTTCGAGCATACCGTGGCTATCACGAAGGACGGCCCGGTAATCCTCACTGAAATTTAAGGTGAGACGATGGAATATGTGAAGGGACAGGTTCTGGTTTCCGCCGCAGGTCACGATAAAGGTGATTTGCTCGCGGTTACGGGCTTTGACGGAAAAAGAGTCTTCCTTTGTAACGGTAAAAGCCACAGGCTCGAAAAGCCAAAGGCTAAAAACCCGAAGCATGTAAGAGAAACTCAATTTGTTCTCAGTGAACACTCAATGGCAACAAACCGAAGCATCAGAAAACAGCTTAACAAAATAGCGAACCCAGGGGGTTAAAGTTATGTCAAAACAGGATATGATCGAAATCGAAGGTACTGTTGTGGAGGCTCTTCCCAACGCAACATTCCAGGTCGAACTCGAAAACGGTCACAAAATTTTAGCGCATATATCGGGAAAGCTCAGAATGAACTACATTCGTATCCTTCCCGGTGATAAGGTCACAGTCGAAATGTCTCCATATGACCTGACCCGCGGACGCATTACATGGAGATCAAAATAAACCTGACAGTTTGAATTTAAAGGAGGCAATCCTATGAAAGTCAGACCTTCTGTAAAAAAGATATGTGAAAAATGCAAGGTAATCAAGCGTAAAGGCAAGATTATGGTTATCTGCGAAAATCCCAAACACAAGCAGCGTCAGGGCTAATCTGACGCCGGTAAATAAGGAGGCTTAAAAAATGGCTCGTATTTCAGGTGTTGACCTTCCCAGAGATAAGAGAATTGAAATTGCTCTTACTTACATCTTTGGTATTGGTCGTAAAACCGCAACAGATATCGTTGCTGCTACAGGTATTAATCCCGATACAAGAGTTAAGGATCTTACCGAGGACGACGTTTCCAAGCTTCGTGAGTACATTGACCACAACGTAAAGGTTGAAGGTGACCTCAGAAGAGAAACAGCATTCGATATCAAGAGACTTATTGAAATTGGCTGCTACCGTGGTGTCCGCCACAGAAAGGGCCTTCCCGTAAGAGGTCAGCGTTCAAAGACAAACGCTCGTACACGTAAGGGTCCCAAGAAGACAATCGCCAATAAGAAGAAATAATCTAAGGAGGATACCATTATGGCAAAGGTTGCTAAGAAAGCTACCACAATCCGTCGTCGCCGTGAGCGCAAGAATATTGACCGCGGTGCCGCCCATATCCAATCCACCTTCAACAACACAATCGTTACCATTACTGATATGCAGGGTAACGCCGTGTCATGGGCAAGTGCCGGTGAAATGGGCTTCAGAGGCTCAAGAAAATCCACTCCCTTCGCAGCACAGACAGCTGCTGAAACAGCTGCTAAGGCTGCAATCGAACACGGCATGAAGACTGTTGAAGTATATGTTAAGGGTCCCGGCGCAGGCCGTGAAGCTGCAATCAGAGCTTTACAGACAGCAGGTCTGGATGTAACTATGATCAAAGACGTTACTCCCATTCCTCACAACGGCTGCCGTCCCCCGAAAAGAAGACGCGTATAACGGAGGTACAAACGTATGGCAAGATATACAGGTGCGGTATGTAAGATGTGCCGCCGCGAGGGTAAGAAGCTCTTTTTAAAGGGCGACAGATGCTACACCGGCAAATGCGCTCTTGAGCGCCGTTCTTACGCTCCCGGTCAGCATGGCCAGAGCCGCAAAAAGAATTCTGAATATGGCCTTCAGCTTCGTGCAAAGCAGCAGGCAAGACGTTACTACGGTGTACAGGAAGGTCAGTTCCATAAGTACTTCATTATGGCTGAAAAGAAGACCGGCGTTACCGGTGACAACCTTCTTCGTATCTGCGAAAGCCGTCTCGATAACGTAGTTTACACACTCGGCTGGGCTTCTTCAAGAGCTGAAGCAAGACAGCTTGTAACACATGCACACTTTACTGTTAACGGCAAAAAGGTTGATATTCCTTCATACCTTCTCAAGGCCGGTGACGTTGTTTCCATTAAGGCAAAGAGCCGTGAGAGCGTTAAGATCAAGGCTGTTCTTGAAGCTAACGCATCAAGACCTGTTCCCGCTTGGCTCGACCTCAACCGTGAAGCCTTCGAAGCTAAGGTAGTTGCTCTTCCCGAGCGTGAGCAGATCAATGCTCCTGTTGAGGAACACCTCATCGTCGAATTCTATTCTAAGTAATAGACACGGAAGATTCCGTAAACACATCCACAATAGAATAAGGAGGGTTTTGCATGATAGGCATTGAAAAGCCCAGAATCGAAACTGCAGAATTAGCAGCCGACGGTACTTACGGTAAGATTGTCGTTGAACCGTTGGAGCGTGGCTATGGCGTGACACTCGGCAACAGCCTGAGAAGAATTCTTCTCTCATCACTTCCCGGCTACGCAATCACCAGTGTTAAGATTGACGGCGTTCTCCACGAGTTTTCCACTATTCCCGGTGTGAAAGAGGATGTTACTGAAATTATCCTCAACCTCAAGAACGTTATTCTTAAAATACACGGTGAAGGACCCAAAACAGTTTACATTGATGCAAGTGGCGAGGGTGAAGTTCTTGCAGGTGACATCAAGTGTGATTCAGAAGTTGAAATTATCAACCCCGAGTATCACATCTGCACACTCGACAAGGACGCTCACATCAACATGGAGCTCACTGTTAACAAGGGTCGTGGATATGTATCGGCTGAGCAGAACAAAAAGCTCATGCAGCCTGTTATCGGCGTGATTGCGATTGACTCAATCTACACCCCGATTCTTAAGGCAAATTATACTATTGACGACATTCGTGTCGGCCAAGAAATTGGCTTTGACAAGCTCACACTTGAAGTGTGGACAAACGGTACAATAACAGCCACAGAAGCTGTTTCACTCGGTGCCAAGTTTCTCAACGAACATCTCGCTTTGTTCGGCGACCTCTCCGGTGAAGCATATGACACGGAGATTATGGTTGACAAGTGCGAAGATGCCAAGGGAAAGGTTCTCGAGATGACTATTGAGGAACTTGATTTGTCAGTGCGCTCATTCAACTGTCTCAAGCGCGCAGGCATCAACACTGTAGAAGATCTTATCAACAAGACAGAGGACGATATGATGAAGGTTCGTAACCTTGGTAAGAAGTCCCTTGACGAGGTTATCAATAAGCTTCGCTCATTCGGTCTTGATCTTCGCAGTGAAGACGAATAATTCTAATTCTAACAGTAAAG
Organism: Acutalibacteraceae bacterium; assembly: GCA_045532935.1. Taxonomy (GTDB): domain Bacteria; phylum Bacillota; class Clostridia; order Oscillospirales; family Acutalibacteraceae; genus UBA6857. Next base: position 6,326 of record JAZSGW010000007.1, on the reverse strand, counting down.
GAGTGATTTCAAATGGCAGGTACCAGAAAGCTCGGCAGAACAAGCGACCACAGAAACGCTATGCTCAGAGGAATGGTAACTTATCTCTTAGAGAAAGGCAGCATTGAAACCACCGTTACAAGGGCAAAAGAAGTTCGTGCAATGACCGAGAAAATGATTACACTCGGTAAGGTTGACTCACTTCACAATAAGCGTCAGGCTCTTGCTTACATCACAAAGGAAGATGTTGTTAAGAAGCTCTTCGACGAAATCAGCCCCAAGTATAAGGACGTAAACGGCGGTTACTGCCGTATCATCAAAACAGGTCCCCGTCGCGGTGACGCAGCTGAAATGTGCATCATTGAGCTCGTTTGATGATACTTAATAAAAAAATACCACTCGCAAGAATTTGCGGGTGGATTTTTTTTGCGTAAGTTGAGATGATAAAATGTAAGGTTCTTTGGGTTACCTTTCTTTCAAGAAAGGTAACGGCACGCGCCGAGCGATTATAGATTGACAATTACTAAAACTGTTGTTAAAATGGTACTGTAAAGGCGGTGAAAAAATGTCCAACCGTGAAATAATGCTTAAGGCATTAAATAACACAGTTATAAAAGAACTGAAATCACAAGGGTTTACAGGTAAATATCCTCACTTCAAAAAGGTTAAGGAGGATTGCATTGAGCTGATTGATTTTCAGACGAATAAATACGGAGTCTCATTTACCGTTGAGGTGTCGGCGATTTTTCCTGACAGCAAGGTTACCAATCTTTCGGATTTAACGGCAGCTGTTAATATTAATAAGGTTGATGTTGCTTCTACTAATGAAAGATACCGCCTTAAGGGAATGTTTGACGGTTGGTTTTATTACCGCGATGTTTACCGAATGCCACAGGGATTTTATCACGATGTGTCCGAAAAAGAGGCGGAATCCTTTGAAGCTCCTTGCGACTGGGATTTTGTTCAGCCTTTTGATGAATTGGCGGCTGATGAAATCTGCGAAGAAATAAGTATTCAGCTTGAAGATGCATTTGAATGGCTTTACATGCTTGAAAGAAAGAACAGAAAGCACTTCAGACCTAAGGAAGAAAATGAGCCCGAAGAGGAAAAAGTTATAAATAAGCGGATATTCAAATTTTTTGTTACGTTTATTATTTGCTTTCCTGTTGGTTTATTCTCGTTTTGTTTTGATAAAGCTATAGGCGGACTTATTCTTGTGATTGCAATTATGTCTCTTGTGATTATGATCATGACTCCAATACGCTATATTTTTTCACAGGAAAGAGTAGTTATAAAATATTTCTTCGGGCTTGAAGAAAATATAGCATGGGACAAATTGCTTTGGATACATACATGTTATGAACCTAAGAGCATCTATCTTCAAGTTTATGAGTTGCACTACTTCCATAAAGAAAAGAAAAAGCGTTTTTATATGAATGGAGAAATTTCTAAAAATAAGAAAACTACAGAGCTTATGAAAAAGTATTGTCCTAAAAAATTTAATTGACTAAAAGCATTCCTTCGGGAGTGCTTTTTTCGTCGCTCGCCGCGGGGCTTTCTTTTCTTGTAAGAAAAGAAACGAAAGAACTTTAATTTTTTCGCTTAACCCCTTGAAATTTCCTGTGAAATTTGAGATAATATACTGAATTATAATCTGTTATTATGCCAATTTGTCAGGAGGATTAAAATGAGTGATAATCTTAAGCTCGCCGAGCTTTTATTTCCCGATATAAAGCTTACTCCCGATGACCTCGAGGAGAAGTTTCCCGTAAGACAGCTCAAGGAAGGTGCAAGGGTGACACGTTTCGCACCTTCACCCACAGGCTTTCTTCATATAGGCGGACTTTTTGCCGCCCTTATCTCGAAGCTCAACGCTACCACAACCGACGGCGTTTTCATACTCCGTATAGAGGATACGGATAAGAAGCGCGAAATCACCGACGGCGTCAGCGAAATCATCAAGGGTCTTGAGGCCTTCGGTGTTGACATCAACGAGGGCGTTATCGGATTCGGTAAGGAAACAGGCGACTACGGTCCCTATACGCAGAGCCTTCGTAAGGAATACTATCAGACAATCGCAAAATCCCTCGTACAGCAGGGTATGGCTTACCCCTGCTTCTGCAGTGAGGAGGAGCTTGCCGCCCTTCGTGAAGCACAGGAAGAGGAAGGCTGCGACAACAAGGGCTACTATGGTAAGTGGGCAAAGTGCCGTGACCTTACCTTCGACGAGCAGAAGGCTCTTATTCAGTCAGGTAAAACCTATACCTTACGCCTTCGTTCACCGGGCAGCGCTGATAAGCGAATCACCTTCGAGGACCTTATCAAGGGCAAAATCGAGATGCCCGAAAACATACAGGACGTAGTGCTTCTTAAAACCGACGGTATCCCCACATACCACTTCGCACACGCCGTTGACGACCACTTTATGAGAACGACTCACGTTATCCGCGGTGACGAGTGGATTTCATCTGTACCTCTTCACATTCAGCTTTTCAAGGTCTGCGGCTACAGAGTGCCCAAGTTCGCCCACATCTCTCCCATTATGAAGGAGGAAAACGGCGGCAAACGCAAGCTTTCAAAGAGAAAGGACCCCGAAGCAGCAGTTACCTACTACGCTGAAAAGGGCTATCCCAAGGAGAGTGTGCTCGAGTATCTTCTCACTCTCGCCAACTCCAACTTCGAGGACTGGCGCAGAGCTAACCCGAAGGCTCCCCAGAGCGACTTCCCCTTCAACCTCAAGAAAATGAGCGTTTCAGGCGCACTTTTCGATATGGTGAAGTTCAACGACGTAAGCAAGAACGTAATCTCACTTATGAGCGCAAAGACGGTTTACGACTACACCGCCGCCTGGGCGAAGGATTACGACGAGGAGCTTTACGGGCTTCTTACAAGAGATGAGGCATACTCGGTAAATGCACTCAATATCGACCGTGAAGGTCCCAAGCCGAGAAAGGATATTGCCTGCTTCAGCGAGATAAGAGACTACATCAGCTACCTTTTCGATGAGCTTTACGAAAAGAACTACGAGCTTCCCGAAAACATCACAAAGGAAATGGCTGCAGAAATTCTTGAAGCCTACCTTAAAGAGTATAATGCCGCTGACGACAAGCAGCAGTGGTTTGACCGCATCAAGGCTCTGTGTGAGCCTCTCGGATACACCCCAAATGTCAAGGAGTATAAGAAGAACCCCGAGGCATACAAGGGTCACGTCGGCGATGTTTCGACGGTAATCAGAATCGCCGTGACAGGCAGAAGAAACACTCCCGACCTTCACGCTATTATGAGCCTTTTAGGCGAGGAGAGAGTGAAGGCAAGACTTACCGATGCGCTGGAGTATAATTCGTAATTCGCAATTCACAATGCACAATTCACAATCGCGGGGGACGAATCGGACAGATGAAAGTGAGTATCCGCCACCGTAAATCCGAATTATTTTCACTCTGCATTTTAATTGCCCTCTCCGACACTTCGTGACACCTCTCCCCTTGGGAGAGGCAAGTCCAGACTCTCCCTTCGGGAGAGCTGTCAATCGTCAGATTGACTGAGGGAGACCTTCAGCCGCCGATGCGGCGGCGCTACGGCAGCCGACGATGCGGAGGCGCTACGGCAGCACATTTTTAAAATTGCTTATTTTCAGTAGGGACACGGCTTGCCGTATCCGCAGAGGAAGCTGCACTGCTTTAATCAATACAGAAAGGAAGAATACAATGGACGAAATTACAAACGTTTCCAATTTTATACATGACTTCATTGACGAAGACCTGGAAAAGGGCGTTTACACTCACGTGCAGACCCGTTTTCCTCCCGAGCCGAACGGCTATCTTCATATAGGTCACGCCAAGGCAATACAGATTGACTTTTCCACAGCGGCAAAGTACGGCGGCACCTGTAACCTCCGCCTTGACGACACCAATCCCTCAAAGGAGGACGTTGAGTACGTCGACGCTATAAAGGAGGACATTCTCTGGCTCGGCTACAAGTGGGATAAGGTGCTCTACGCTTCAAGCTATTTCGACTTTATCTACGAATGTGCAGTAAAGCTTATCGAAATGGGTAAGGCTTATGTATGTGACCTCACCGCCGACGAAATCCGCGAATACAGAGGTACACTCACAGAGCCGGGTAAAAACAGCCCCTACAGAGAAAGAAGCATTGAGGAAAACCTCGATCTTTTCAGACGTATGACCGACGGAGAATTCCCCGACGGTGCAAGGGTGCTCCGTGCAAAAATCGATATGGCATCACCCAACATCAATATGCGTGACCCGGTTATCTACAGAATCGCTCACGTCAGCCACCATCAGACCGGCGACAAGTGGTGCGTTTATCCCATGTATGACTTTGCACACCCCATCTCCGATACAAGAGAGGGTGTAACTCACTCACTGTGCTCCCTCGAATTTGAAAATCACAGACCCCTTTACGACTGGTTCCTTCGTGAGCTGGGCTTTGAGACTCCGTCAAGACAGATCGAGTTCGCAAGACTCAACCTCAACTACTGCCTTACAAGTAAGCGTAAGTGCTTACAGCTCGTAAACGAAGGCATCGTCGACGGCTGGAACGACCCGAGAATGGTTACCATCAGCGGTATGAGAAGACGTGGCTATCCTGCAGAGGCTATCCGTGATTTCATAAACCGTGTAGGCGTTTCAAAGGCATTTTCCGTTGTTGATTTCGGGCTTTTAGAGGCCTGTGTAAGAGACAACCTCAATGTCAACGCTCCCAGATGTATGGCTGTTCTTCGTCCTCTTAAGGTTATAATCGACAACTATCCCGAGGACCTTACCGAGGAAATCGAGCTGCCCGTAAATCAGGACAGACCCGAAATGGGTACAAGAACAATCCGCTTCAGCAAGGAAATATATGTCGAAAAAGAGGACTTTATGATAGAGCCTCCGAAGAAGTATTTCCGTCTCTTCCCCGGCAACGAGGTAAGACTCAGAGGTGCTTATTTCGTTAAGTGTGTTGGCTACGACACCGACGAAAACGGCGAGGTAACAGCGGTACACTGCACCTACGACCCCGAAAGCAAGGGCGGTAACTCACCCGACGGCAGAAAGGTCAAGGGCACACTTCACTGGGTAAGCGCAAGAAACTCCATACCCTTTGAGGCAAGGCTTTACGACAGACTTTTCGTAAATCCCAACCCCTCCGACGAAAGTGCAGGCTCCTTCAAGGACAACCTCAACCCGGATTCACTCACCGTGCTTTCCGGTTGCCGTATCGAAGACGGTGTAGGCGACCTCAAAACAGGCGACACCTTCCAGTTTATGCGTCAGGGTTACTTCTGTGTCGACACCACTTCAACAGAAGAAAAGCTTGTTTTCAACAGGACGGTAGCTCTCAATTCATCATGGAAATAAAGGAGAAACAAAAATGAAAATAGCATACAGAATTATTACCCCGATTCTTTCAATCGGCGCAATCGTAATGGGCGTACTGCTCAAGCTCTTCCACTTCGCAATCGGTACTGCATCAGAGGAGTTAAGTCAGCTTACTACTCTTCTTCAGGCCTTCAACATCAAGACCAACTTCGAGTTTTCCGTTGTAGATATAGTAAAGCTCCTTATGGGTGTGGACACCTCAAAGGAAAGCGAGGTTGACATCGTAGGTCTTATTGAGCCTATCTTCCCCGAGCTTATCGCATTCGTTGTATTCTTTGTACTCGCTTTGTTAATGCTCGTTGTTGTCGGTGCTGTTTCAGCGGCTACCGACAAGAGAAAGGCTGTTATCGGCCTTTGCGTGGGCGGTCTTGTAATCTGCTTTATCGCTATCATTATCAGCAACAGCGCTTTCTCCAAGATTATGGAAGGCGAGATTCCTCTTTCCGATGTTGTTACTACATTCTCTGAAAGTGAGTATGCCTCACTTCTTGCTCTTGCAGCTGCAGTCGTAACAATCGCATCTGCTACTCTTTCAGGCGGCTTCTATGCCGTATTCGGTATGTATCTGCTTATCATCTTCTGGACGGTAATTTCCGATATGCTTATCAAGAATCCTATCCAGTTTGAGAAGAAGCACAGAAGAAAGAAGCCTCTCAAGAGCATTTCAGCAATTATGAGAAGATAATAAGAAGCACCCGAAAGGGTGCTTTTTTAATGCAGAATGCATAGTGCAGAGTGCAATTCACAATTCACAATCGCGGGGAAGAATCGGACAGTTGAAAATGAGTATTCGCCACCGTAATTGTGCAGAGGGTACGACCCTTAATTCTGCATTTTGCATTTTGTATTTTCAAGCCGAGGGCGAGCCCGAGGCGTAACATCGCCGTGAGGCGATGTAGAAGGCAAATGTGAGGTGGCGGCAGGGTCGGGGGGGGGGGGGAACGCAACCCAGGGGGGGGTGCC
>JAZSGW010000014.1:0-7157 GCA_045532935.1 Acutalibacteraceae bacterium | reverse complement strand
TTGTAGGGGGTGGTGGCGGGAAGACCCCGGCCGCGAGGGGGCAGGGCAGGGGCGCGGGGAGTAGGGGTGCGTGAACGCCCCCCTACCCCGGGAGCGCAGCTCCCGGGGCCTCTTTAACCTTAAGGTCAAAGAGCTCCCCGCGCCTTTGGCGCCCCGGCTCTGCCGGGCGCCCTTGCTTACCGCCGCCGCATATAAAAAAACAGGCACTTCAGAATGACCGCAAACTGAAATGCCTGAAACATATTTGCTTTTTTATTTCTCGTTTACTACTACATTGAGCCAGATACCCTTTTTCATATAGATATAGCCAAGTGTTCCTTTTATTATATCCGTAGCGAGCACACAGATATAAAGCTGCTGAATGGGAATATCAGTGAAACGGCTAAGGCAGAAGGCAATCATTACCTGAACGCACCAGACAAAGCCGCTGTCAAAAAGGAAGGTGATGAATGTCTTTCCTCCGGAGCGCAGAGTAAAGTAGCAGGAGTTATTGAAGGCCTGCACCGGCATAAAGGCGGCAATTATGAAAAGAAGAGTTGTTGCAAGATGCTTGATTTCGTCGGTAGTGTTGTAAATGTGAGGGAAGAAGGGAGCAAATCCCATCATAATAAGTGCTACGAAAACTATTACCAGCACCGAAAACCACAGAAGTCTTGTTGAGGCTTTTTTAGCCTCGTCCTTTTTACCTGCACCGAGATACTGACTTAAGATTATGCCTATGGCACTGCCGAAGGCGATGAAGGAAACATTAAAGACATTATTGAGGGTCGAAACGATGTTTATCGCCGCAACAACATCAAGACCTCTTACGGAGTAGCATTGGTTGAGAAATGCCATACCGCCCGACCAGAGAGCTTCATTTATAAGCAGGGGGAGAGTGATAACCGTGATTTTTCCGATAAGGGCAGGAGTGAAGCTGAAGCGTGTAAGCATTCCTCTGACGAAGGGATATTTCGAAGAAGCTGTGTGTGCCCTTATTATAAGAATAAAGCATTCTATGAATCGTGCAATTACTGTAGCTATTGCAGCGCCCTCTATGCCAAGGGCGGGAAAACCGAAATGACCGAAAATAAGGATATAGTTGAGTACGAGATTTACAAGTACGGCGGCTACCGTGGCAATCATCGGTACTACACGGTCGTTGGTCTCACGCATAGTGGAGGCGTAGGACTGGGCTACGGCAAAGGGGAGAGCCTGTATAAGCATAATTTTGATGTAGCTTTTACCGAAACCGAGGACAGTTGCCGCTTCCTCGGGAGAAGCGTTTTTGTCGATGTATGCGGAAATCAGGAAGTCTCCGAGAAAAACGAACACACAGACACCGATTACTGTAAGCAGAAGTGCGGATATAAGCTTATACTGAAAGGTGGTTCTTACACCGTCGTTGTCCTTTTTTCCATAGAATTGCGCCGTAAAAATGCCTGCACCGCTGAGCGCACCGAAAATGCAGAGATTAAAGACAAAGAGGAGCTGATTTACAATGGAAACTCCCGTCATTTCAGCCGTGCCGACCTGACCGACCATAATATTGTCGAGCATATTGACGAAGTTTGTAACGCCGTTCTGAATCATTATGGGAACAGCAATAATAAGCATTCTCCTGTAGTAGGGGAGAGCATCTTTAATGTATTTTTTCATCCTTGCCTCCTTGATGTTGGGGATAAATCTGCGAAAACAATCCCTCTTAGGTCAGAGACTTAAGAGGGGAGTATATGTAGTCATATTTTAGAAAATTCCTTCGGAGTAAGCGCCGCTGTCACCAATCATGCCGCCTGCAGTCTGGAAAATATTGATAATTGAGTTGAGAATATTTCTTATGGAGTTGAGAAGCGCTGCCATAACCTGGCTGAAGCTTCTGATTGGACCTTCAGCATTCTGGAGATCGTCGCCGAACATATTGGATACCATTCCCTCAACCTCTTCCTCAAGGCTTGATGTGGGAGGAAGTGTGGTAGGGACATAAGTGAGTGAGTCGCTTACTGTTGTGTCTGCGGCAATACCGGGTGTTGCGCCGAGTGTAAACATAGCGATGAGAATTGCAATAAGGGGGATAACAAATATACCTTTGATTTTCATTTTCAAGTCAGCTCCTTGTAGTTTTTCAATTACTTTTACAGTTTTTTTAACTGCTCGTTCACATTATAACAAATAACTGCGGAATATGCAACAGTTAGCAAAAATAAAAATGCCCCGTTTTGCACAAAATTGCATAAACGGAGCTATGAAAAGCGGCAAAGGCGAGGTGCAATACCGGCTTTTCGGGGACGCAGAGCTGCATCACCGGTAACTTTCACCGCAAACGCGCAGAAAAAATACCACACTTTCAGTTTATGCCAAAGTGCGGCAGTTGACATTAAGCAGGGCTTTAAGCTATAATAAGCTATAAAAAAATAGCGAAGGGAAAGATGTTCATGGCATTTACAACAGGTGTGATTTTTGCTGACTCAATGGAGTATTCTCCTTTTCTCGACTGGGCAAAGCAGAATAGCACAGCAAAGGAAGGCAAGGCCTTCGGCAACGATTTTATAGAGCTTGAAATAGAAAACGGCGGCAGAAAAATGCGTATAGTAGGAATGAAAAGCGGCATAGGTAAGGTCAATGCCGCAGCGGCAACAGCTTATCTTATCTCCGCTGAAAAGGCCGATATTATACTTAATGCAGGTCTTTCGGGTGCGGTGTCTTCCTTGAGAAGAGGGGATATGATTGCAGGCGAAAGCTATATTGAATGTGACTTTGATATGACAGCTGTCGGCAATAAGCCGGGACAGAAATGCGACGGACAGACAAGCCTTCTTCCCGCAGATGAGAAGCTTCTTTGCTACGCTCTTGAAAGCGAAGGAATAAAAAAAGCCCCCTGCGGAACCGGAGACTTATTCTTAAGCGACCCCGTGAAGAGAGATTACTTCAAGGAAACCTTTGCAATCCAGTCCTTCGACATGGAGTCAGCCGCAATCGCAAGTGTCTGCGAAAAGGCGGGAGTGCCGATGCTCTCTTTAAGAAAAATCAGCGACGACGCTGACGACTCCTCCGTTGAGGATTACAGAGAGATGAATAACCTTAAGGAAAGCTGTCTTACCGAACTGCTTGTGAACATCTTTACAAGAATCCTTGCCGACAGCAGAAATTTTTAAGAGCTTATACATAAAATGAGAATGGCTGTTGCATTAAGATACAACAGCCATTTAACTTTAGTACATATCTGTTTTGAGGGTGAGCTTACCCCTTCTTCCTGTATCTCACCATAGCAATAGTTATGGACACAATCGCAATCACCGAGCCTACGGCAGCTCCGTAAGCCTGTGAAATATAGTTATACACAAGCCAGAAGGGTGCACTACAAAGACCGAATCTACGGATAGTCTGTTCGTCCTCGAACCACAGACCTCCCGTCTGGAAGAGGGCTCCCGCAATCGGCAGAAGCTCAATCCACTCACGCTGAAGAAAGGCGGAAATCAGCCCGACAACGGCAATTATTATCATATTCGAAGCTGCAAGCCATCGGGTGTGGTGTCTGAAGGGTTCATCGTTTTTCTTTGCGGCAAGAAAGGAGGAGACAGTAGACATAAAATCCATAACCGCTCCCGAAAAGGCACCGAGCAGTATATACTGCAGAACATATAATGCGTTGGAAATACAGGTAACCCATACTATCTGTCTGCGTTTTTTCAGCTGATAGCTCAGAAGGTAAAGCCCTACAGCTGTAAAGCCGATAATTTGTGAAACTACAAGCAGCATTGTACTTGCCGGGTTACTGCTTTTCTACAAGAGTGCCGCCGAAAAGCTCTTCGTTGCACTCTTCACAGTAAAGAATCCAGTCCTCTTCCATATTGGAGCTTTCTTTTACGGGGACTTCCTTCTGGCATCTGTCGCAGTGCAGAATCTTTGTTTTTCCGCAGCCTGTAAAGGTGAAAACAAGAATTGCAGCGAGAACGAAACATAATATCTTTTTCATAGGAAATACCTGTCCTTCTATGTAATGCTTATTTTTAAAATCCTTGACAAGTATAGCAAAAGGGGGGTATATTGTCAATAAAGGCAGATACCTGTCAGCTTACCAGTTGTCAGTTGCACCGGGTCTTCCGATAAAGGTGACAGAGTTGTTCGTGGTTTCGATGATTCTGCCGAGGGTCTGGTTTTTGAGATCCACGTCCCACAGAATGTCTATGTCCTTTCCGTCGGCAACACCTGTGAGCACACCTTCGAAACGCTTTTTATCGTTATCTGTAATGAATACGGGAATTTCGAAATACTTTTTATCCTCTACGACTGATGTGTACGCATCGTCGGAAAGAGGGCGGGGTCTGCCGTCAGCTATAAGAATAAATGTGACAGAATTACCGATACGGGGATTACAGGCACGCCTTAAGATGATGCGGTAAGGTCCCGGAAGGGTATCTGCATCTGTGGCGGCTTCTTTCTGCGAGGCGACAAAAGAATCCACAGCCTTTAATGTGATAAAGGGTGCGGCACAGCTGCTGCATACCGAGGCCTCTTCGGCTGTGTCTACCGTCACTTCGGCGTGGCATTTGGGGCAGATCGCTTTTGAAAGAGACATAACAGTTCCTCTTTTCTGTAAGTAGTTTTATAATTATTATAACAGCTTTCGACAAAAAAACAACCCTTGATATTCTTTCTGAGCTGAAAAGTGCAATCAGAGAATTTAAAAAAAGAGTCTTTCGAAAAAGCTTCCGACTTTTCAAAAAAATTAATTAAAATTATGGAAATGTCGTAAACATTGTGCTATAATGTGTAATCATTATATTTAAAAGTGCAGATAATCACGGATTTCTGCAGGAAAGGATATAAATATGGAAATCATCAAGACAGCCGACAGAATGAAAAATGTACACTCTGACATCAGAGGCCCCTTGTTTGTTGAGGCTATGGAAATGCGTGCAAGAGGTATCGATGTTTTAAGACTTAATACAGGTAACCCTGCAACCTTTGGCTTCAAGCTTCCCGAAAGCCTTGCAAACGCTCTCAAGGGTAACGAGCAGAAGGGTGTTGCTTACTGCGATTTCAAGGGTATGCCCGATGCAAGAGAGGCAATCTGCGAATACGAAAAAAGCAAGGGCATTGAAGGAATCGTCCCCGATGATGTTTTTATCGGTAACGGTGTCAGCGAGGTTGTAAACTTTGCACTTATGCCCCTTCTTAATGAGGGCGACGAGGTGCTTGTTCCTTCTCCCAGCTACTCACTCTGGGGCAACTCTGTTTACCTTGCAAGCGGTAAGCCCGTGTTCTATCTCTGCGACGAGAAGTCAGATTGGTATCCTGACGTTGAGGATATCCGCAGTAAGGTTACATCAAAAACCAAGGCTATCGTAATTATCAACCCCAACAATCCTACAGGTGCTCTTTATCCGAGAGAGGTTCTCGAGAAGATAGTTGAAATCGCAAGAGAAAACGGTCTTATCATCTTCTCTGACGAAATCTATGACCGCCTTGTTATGGACGGACTTGAGCATATCTCAACAGCTTCACTTGCTCCCGACCTTCCCGTTGTTACAATGAACGGTCTTTCAAAGTCACACCTTGTATGCGGCTTCCGTTGCGGCTGGATGGTTCTCAGCGGACCGAGACATCTTACCGAGGAATACCGTAAGGGAATCGTACAGATGACCTCTCTTCGTCTTTGTGCAAATACTCTTCCCCAGCTTGTTATTCCTGCAGCTATTGCCGATATGGAAACTCCTAGAGCTATGGTTGCTCCCGGAGGAAGAATCTACGAGCAGAGAGAGGCTACCTGCTCCGAGCTTGAAAAAATCGACGGTATCACCTTCGTAAAGAACAGCGCAGCGTTCTACCTGTTCCCGAAGCTCGACATCAAGAAGTTCAACATCACCGACGACAAGAAGTTTGCATGGGACCTCCTCCACGCTACAAATATCCTTCTTATTCCCGGCAGCGGCTTTGACTGGAAGGAGCCTGACCATTTCCGTATTGTAATGCTTCCCGAGGCAGAGGAAATGAGAAGCGCTATGAAGCGTATGGGCGAGTTCCTCGACGGCTATCATCAGAAATAAAAAGAGGAAGAATCCTTCCAACGAAATAAAAATGACCTCCTTGTATTTGGTAATACCATTTTACAAGGAGGTTTGTGTTTTGTCGAATGTGTGGAATATACTAATATGTGGGCATACTTTAATATAGCATCTATTCTGAAATTATCCCCTTAACTATTGACTTTTCCCTTAAATATTGATATATTTTAAGGGAAAGAAAGGTGATTACGGTTATGCGACAGTTTAATTATTCTTCAATAAAAGACTGCAAATGGGACAGTGAAATCCTCGGACTTATTGCCGCTATATATAAAGAAGCCGGAAAACAGGAGCTTTATCTTAAGCAAAAACCCGATGAACTTGAAAGATTAGTTGAAATTGCAAAAATACAGAGTACAGAGGCTTCCAATGCTATCGAGGGAATTGTCACTACAAATACACGTATAAGACAGCTCGTAGAAGAAAAAACGGCACCGAGAAACAGAGATGAGCAAGAAATTGCAGGCTACCGTGATGTACTTAGTCTGATACATGACAATTTTGATGCCATACCTATTTCAAAAAACTACATTCTTCAGATGCATAAAGTTATGTACAGCCATATGAACAATCCGTTTGCCGGACAGACCAAAAATGTGCAGAATTATATCAGCGCCACCTATCCTGACGGTCATACTGAAATACTGTTCACACCTTTATCTCCATTCGAAACGCCGGAGGCTCTTGACAAAATCTGTGAAGAGTACAACAGGGTTATCGGCAACCTTGAGGTTGAACCTCTTATTGCAATCCCCATTTTTATTCACGATTTTCTGTGCATACATCCCTTCAACGACGGAAACGGAAGAATGAGCCGACTGCTTACTACTTTGCTTTTGTACCGAAGCGGTTTTTATGTTGGTAAATATATTTCTCTTGAAGCTAAAATTGCTAAGAATAAAGACTTATACTATAACGCTCTGAACGATTCACAGCATGGATGGCACGAAGGTGCAGAGGATTCAGTTCCTTTTATAAAATATATTCTCAGCACTATCCTTGCCGCATACAGAGATTTTGAAGATAGATTTAATATTATTGAAGAAAAGTTACCTGCTGTTGAAATTGTAAGAAAAGCAACAATGAATAAGCTTGGCAGATTCACAAAACAGG
>JAZSGW010000038.1:0-3046 GCA_045532935.1 Acutalibacteraceae bacterium | reverse complement strand
GCATTTGTGTGGTCGTGGCCCGTAAACATTGCCAGTACATCACCTGTTTCAACAAGAGCGTCAAACTGACCGTCGTTGTAATAACCGGGACAGGGCTTTTCGTTAAGCTTGCCGTAATTGACCTGCTCGGGGTCAAACATATAATATTCGCCTTCATTATAAATGTGCGGAGTTGCATAAGGCTTCTTTGAATCTACCTTTTTAAGAACATCATAGATTTCGGGTACAATTATATGCTGGAAGACAACAGAGTTAACGGTTTCACCGCCGTTTTCTTCTTTAAGCTTTGCTGCTGTTTCTTTGTACCATTTAATCTGCTCTGTGCGTACTCGGTCATAATGTCTGGGCTCATCTTCGTCATAATCTCCTGAGTCAAACACCCAGAGATTAAACTTGGTTTTATCGCTGTCGGAAGCAAGCACGGGAATATTGAATGTAGCGCAGTTTTTGAAATCCGTACTGTCATCGGCAGATATTACACAAGAGAAGGTATTGTAATATTCCATAATATCTTTTCTTGTCATAGGACCCTTCTCTGCATCGTGATTACCGAAGGTTACGGCAACGGGAATCTTTCTTGACTCAAAGATATTCATAAGAGCATTGATAAGTTCCTTTGTCTTTTCGGGGTCCTCGTTAGGATGTGTATTATCGCCTGTGAGCACAACAAGGTCGGGCTTTTCCACATCGCAGGCTTCTGCAATTACCCATACCGATGCATCAAAATGCTTGTCATAATTAAGATGAGTATCAGCAATATGTAATATTTTAAGCTTACCGTTTTCATCGAATCTTATTGTTTTATCGGTTTCATTCTGAGCATTTGCAGGGCTGAAATCAATATTTGTGTTTTCAGGGTCCATTTCAAAATAGATTATTGATGCCGCAAAGAGGGCAACCAATACCGCAAAAATGATAAGAATTTTTTTTGCTTTTGACATTATAACATCTCCTTATTCAGCAGGTTTAATTCTGTAAATATTTACTTCATAAGCACGAAGCTTATCTGAAGAAAGGGAATAATTTGAAAGCACACATTCACCTTCAGCATATTTTGGTCTGTCAATTTCGTTTTCTGTAAGGTTCATTTCAATATAGAACTTTCCTTCGTCTGACTCTCTGTAAAAACAATAGGTTTCGTCATTTGTTTCAAGAGGTCTGAAATCACCGTAAACCAAAGTCGATTTGTTTTTCTTGCGTAGCTCCATAAGCCTTCTGTAATAGTGAAACGTACTTGATTCATCCTGAAGCTGAGCCTTTACATTACACTGCTTATAGTCACCATTAACACGAAGCCAGGGTGCACCCGTTGTGAAGCCTGCGTTTTCACTGTCATCCCAAGGGACGGGAGTTCTCGCGTTGTCTCTGCCGCCTGCAAGAATTTCTGCAAAAACATCCTCAGGGCTTCTGCCCATTTCAATGTTTTCGTTGTATCTGTTTACAGCCTCAACATCACGGATTTCACTCATATCCTTGAAATCGCAGTTCATCATTCCTAATTCTTCACCCTGATAAATATAAGGTGTGCCGCGTCCCGTAAGAACCATTGTGCCCAGAAGCTTTGAAAGAGGCTTTCTGAATTTCGGGTCGGGATTTACCTTTGAGACCATTCGCGGATTATCGTGATTTTCGATAACCAATGATGGCCAGGATGAACCGCAAAGAGAGAACTGATAATCTATAAGTGCTTCCTTTAAATATTTAAGGTTATATTTATAATCCTGATATTTGGATTTGCCCGGATTTTCAATATGGTCAAAAAGGAATGCCTGACGGACTTCTCCACGGGATTCGTCGGAAATGAGCTTTACCATTTCAATACCCGTACTGCAGGGCTCTGCAACGCAGAAGGAGCCGGGGAAGTTTTTAAATGTCTTTTCATTAAGCTCACCGAGATATTCGTGAAGTCTCGGTCCCCATGAGTAATGCTCGGCACCGCAGCCGAAAAGCTCGGCAACAGCCGGATCACCGTCAGGAAGTCCGGGAGTTTTTGAAATAAGGGTAATAACATCCATTCTGAAGCCGTCAACACCCTTTTGGAGCCATCGGGAAACCATACCGTAAACTTCTTTTCTCAGCTCAGGATTATCCCAGTTAAGATCCATCTGCTTGCTTGAGAAAAGATGCAGTGCCCACTCGTCAAGCTCGGGATAGTAATTCCACGCAGAGCCCGAGAAGAATGATGTCCAGTTATTCGGAGGGATTCCGTCGGCCTTGCCCTTACGGAATAAGTAGTAATTCTTATACTTTTCATCGCCTGCAAGAGCCTTTCTGAACCATTCATGTTCATCGGAGGTATGATTTACAACAAGATCCATAATAAGCTTCATTCCGCGCTTATGGATTTCAGAGAGCATCTCATCAAAATCATCCATTGTGCCGAATTCGGTCATAATTTTCTTATAGTCACGGATGTCATAGCCCATATCATCATTAGGTGAATCGTAAATGGGGCTGAGCCACAGTGCGTCAACACCTAACTCTTTAAGATAGTCGAGCTTTGAGATTATGCCCTGCAAATCACCGATTCCATCACCGTTTGAGTCCATAAATGAACGGGGATAAATCTGATAGATAACAGCTTCCTTCCACCATTCGGGGGCTGTTTCACTTTTTGATATAACCTTTTCAGGATTACCGCCCAGAATATCAAGAAGATATTTCATCGATTCGTCTGTGACTTTATCAGTGAGAAGCTCACCTAAGGTCTTTTGGCAGAAGGCTGCATCCGAGAGAATGTCGGCAGCTATGTTTTTACGGTAAACTACCTTTTGAGCAATATCATAACCTACAGGGTTATTAAGCACATCGGAAAGAGTGCTTTCAGAAGTAATTTTCATATATATTTTTTCCTCAACAGTTTGCTTTATTATTCGCCAATGGCTTCCTTTGTCTGTCTGATTGATTCGTTTTCCTCGTGTCGTTTTTCACGCATTTCTGCAAGTTCACGATACATCTGTTCTTTCTTTTCACCCTCAATATCATAAGATGTTTTAAGGATAATTGCTTTAAGAACATTTGCAAGAGTATAACCGAAGAGAAGGAA
>JAZSGW010000036.1:0-28804 GCA_045532935.1 Acutalibacteraceae bacterium | reverse complement strand
GTCTTCCTAAGACCGCTTGGCCTCCGACTTTCTTAAAGCCTTCCGACGGACGCCCTGTAGCTGTTCCTACACAGGACATGGTTCTCGGCTCATATTATCTTACTCTTGAAATCCCCGGCTCAAAGGGTGAAGGTAAGGTATTCCGTGATGTAAACGAAGCAAGACTTGCTTATGACAACGGCGTAATTGACCTTCATGCAAAGATTAAGGTTCGCATCACAAAGGAAATCGGCGGCGAGAAGAAGTCTAAGATTATCGATACAACTCTCGGTAAGATTATCTTCAACGATCCCATTCCTCAGGATCTTGGCTTTATTGACAGAACTGATCCTGAAAATATCTTCCGCCTTGAGGTTGAAGGTCTTGTTGGCAAATCACTTCTCGGTAAGGTTATTTCAAGATGTATTCAGGTACACGGCACAGCAAAGACTGCTGAGGTACTTGACCATGTAAAGGATCAGGGCTACAAGTACTCAACACGAAGCGGTATCACCGTTGCTGTTTGTGATGCTACAATCCCTACTGCAAAGAAAGAAATTCTTGCAGAAACAGAAGCTCTTGTTGATGAAATCAACCGTAAATACAACAGAGGTCTTCTCAGTAACGAGGACCGTTCAAAGCAGGTTATCAAAGCTTGGGACGTTTGTACCACCCGTGTTGCCGATGCTCTCACAGGCTCCTTCGAAATGACAAACCCCATCTGGATGATGCTTGACTCCGGTGCCCGTGGTTCTAACAGCCAGCTTCGTCAGCTTGCAGGTATGCGTGGTCTTATCGCCAATACTGCAGGTAAGACAATCGAAGTTCCCATCAGAGCTAACTACCGTGAAGGTCTTAATGTTCAGGAATACTTCATTTCATCCCGTGGTGCCCGTAAGGGTCTCGCCGATACAGCTCTTCGTACAGCTGACTCCGGTTACCTTACACGTCGTCTTGTTGACGTTTCACAGGAAGTTATTATCCGTGAAGAAGACTGCGGCTGTCACGACGGTCTTGAAGTATACGACATCATGGACGGTAACCGTATTCTCGAAAGTCTTTCCGAAAGACTTAAGGGACGTTTCCTTCTTGACGCTCTTGTTGACGAGGAAACAGGCGAGGTTATCATGCCTAACGACAGAATGATGACAGAAGCAGATGCCGCAAAGGTTGACGCATATCTTACAGCAAAGATGAATAAGGCTCTTGACGGCGGTGCAAGCAAAGAAGAAGCTGCCGCATACCGCAGAATCAAG
Organism: Acutalibacteraceae bacterium; assembly: GCA_045532935.1. GTDB lineage: Bacteria > Bacillota > Clostridia > Oscillospirales > Acutalibacteraceae > UBA6857. The sequence continues at coordinate 27,569 of JAZSGW010000036.1, read as the reverse complement.
ATCCGTTCACTTCTCACTTGTGAATCAGATCATGGCGCATGTATCAAGTGCTACGGTGCAAACCTTGCATCAGGTCAGCCCGTAACCGTTGGTGAAGCAGTAGGTATTATCGCTGCTCAGTCAATCGGTGAACCCGGTACACAGCTTACCATGAGAACATTCCATACCGGTGGTGTTGCTTCAGGCGCTGACATCACACAGGGTCTTCCCCGTGTTGAAGAGCTCTTCGAAGCAAGAAAGCCCAAGACTCTCGCAATGCTTGCAGAAATCGACGGTGTTGTTTCCTTCGAAACAATCAAGAAGAATCCTCATATCGTTGTTACAAATGAAGAAACAGGCGAAAGAAAGGAATACTTCCTCACCTTCGGCGCAAGAGCAAGAGTATCAGAGGGTCAGTTCGTTAAGAAGGGTGAAACCCTTACAGAAGGTTCAATCGATCCCAGAGATGTTCTTGAAGTTCTCGGCGTAAATGCTGTTCACGACTACCTTATCAGCCAGGTACAGCTTACTTACCGTACTCAGGGTGTTGACATCAACGATAAGCATATCGAGGTTATTGCCCGTCAGATGATGAGAAAGGTTAAGATCGATGACGAAGGCGATACAACACTTCTTCCCAACGCAGTCGTTGATAAGAAGGAGCTTAAGAAGGCTAACGAAGATGTCAGAAGAAGAGCAGAGGAAACAGGCGAAGAGCTCAGAGAAGCAACCTGCATTCCTGTTCTTATGGGTATCACAAAGGCTTCACTTGCAACAGACTCCTTCCTTTCAGCTGCATCATTCCAGGAAACCACAAGAGTTCTCACCGATGCCGCTATCAAGGGTAAGGTTGATCCTCTTATGGGTCTTAAGGAAAATGTTATCATTGGTAAACTTCTTCCTTCAGGTACAGGTATGAAGTGCTACAGCGACGTTGAGGTTGTTGATACAACAGTCGATGATACAAACGGAATCGTCTGGAGCGTCTGATCAGATTAACTGTATGAAGCACAGATAACAGATTTCAATATAAAATTAAGCACCGTCTTGAAAAAGGCGGTGCTTTTGTATGTTTATAGGCTTTTAATGATATGCTTGCTAAATATGTCGTGACTTATCCGGCTTTCAGGTCGAGTCGGAGTTTGTCGCTTATCATCGCAATAAATTCGGAGTTTGTGGGTTTGCCGCGGGAATTTTGTATGGTGTAACCGAAGTAAGAGGAGAGCACATCTACATCGCCTCTGTCCCAGGCAACCTCAATGGCGTGACGGATAGCACGTTCGACCCGTGAAGATGTAGTGCCGTTGGTCTTGGCAACAGTAGGGTAGAGCGACTTCGTAACTGCGTGCATGAGCTCGGGCTCGTTTACAGTGAGTATGATGGCTTGGCGGAGGTACTCGTAGCCTTTAATGTGAGCGGGAACACCTATCTGTCGCATTATTGACGATATAATTTTCTCGAGCTGATCTTCACGGCTTCTGGCGGGCTTTTCCTGCTGTTGATTATTCCAATCAAACAGATTGTTGATTCTCCCGGCAAGCATATTCAGCTCAAACGGCTTTAAAAAGTAATAGCTTGCACCCATAGAGAGCAGTTCTTTTTCGAAAACAGGGTTGTCCACCGATGACATAAGTGCGATTGCAGGCTTCTTTTCGGGCTTTTGCTCCTTCAGCTTTGTGAGCACTCCGAGAGCATCGACTTTAGCCATAAAAACGTCCATTAGTACAACATCAGGCTGAAAACTTCTGATTTCATCAATAACCGCACTTCCGTCTTTTGGTATACACCTTACATTGTAGCCCAGGGAGGTAAGAAAGCTTGCGCAGTGGGTTGAAAATTCGTTGGAATCTTTTGTCATTAAAATGCTTATTTGCTTGTTCATTTGTTTTAGCTCCTTTATGTGAGTAATTGTAACAAAATGATATTAGCATAATAGTGAGTATAATTCAAGTAGTATTTTGTCGAATTAATATAAAATTTTCAAAAAACCTTTTAAATATGAAGGTTTAAGCTGTTTTTAACCGACAAATAGCGACAGAATATTATAAAATTTAACGTGAAATATTATCACTATATATTTTTTCGACAAAAGAGTGTCGAAAAGAGTGTATTTTTATTCTTTTGGTTGCTTTTTTTATATAATTGTGGTACATTTATATAATAAATATATCGCTTGAGGTGAGCCTGATGTGTAATCTTTTGCCCGATGAAAAAATTGAACCCCTCGGTAATAATATGGAAATCGTTGTATCCGCGAGTCATACCTTTGGCACAGATGCAATTCTTCTTGCAAATTTTGCCGCTATAAAAAGAAAAGATGTTGCCTGCGATATGGGGACCGGGTGCGGAATAATACCGCTTATCTGGTGTAAGGGTGAAACAAATAAGGTTTACGCACTTGACATTCAGCCGAAGGCGATTTCACAGCTTGAGAAATCTCTGGCACATAACGGCATTGAAGGCAGGATAACTCCTGTAAACTGTGACCTGAGAAGCCTTTCGGGTGTTTTTCCGTCAGGTATGTTTGATCTTGTTACTATGAACCCGCCCTATAAGCCGGTGGGTACAGGTATTGAAAGTATCAGCGAGGCAGAGCGAATTGCAAGACACGAGGTCTGCTGCACCGTTGAAGATGCTGCAGCAGCTGCATCAAAGCTACTTAAGTATGGCGGCAGATTCTGTATGTGTCACCGTCCCGAGAGACTTTGCGATATAATCGTGTCCCTTCGTAATAACGGTCTCGAGTGCAAAAAAATCCGCTTTGTTACCGAAAGAGAGGGTAAAGCACCGTGGCTTGTACTCGTCGAGGGCAAAAGGGGCGGAAAAAGCGGTGTAACAGTAGAAAAGAATCTTGTAATGAAGGACGAAAACGGAAATCCTACAGAGGAATTCCGCAGTATGTTCGGCGATTATATGGACGGACATCAGTGAGGAGGCAGTTATGTCAGGTATTTTATATGTAGTAGGCACTCCGATAGGAAATCTTGGAGATATGTCACCAAGAGCCGTTGAAACTCTTGAAAAGGTTGATTTTATTGCTGCCGAGGATACAAGGGTGAGCCTTAAGCTTCTCAATCACTTCGGAATAAAAAAGCCGTTAATCAGCTATTTTGAGCATAACCGCAGAGAAAAGGGTGAGCTTATTGTTTCACGTATTCTTAACGGTGAGAGCTGTGCGATAGTAACCGATGCAGGTATGCCGGCTGTCTCTGACCCGGGGGAGGACCTTGTTGCCCTTTGCCACGAAAGGGGAGTAACGGTAAACGCCGTACCGGGTCCCTCGGCATTTGTTGCAGCAATCGCACTTTCGGGACTTCCTGTAAGCCGTTTCACCTTTGAAGGCTTTTTGAGTATGAATAAGGTCAGCCGCCGTGAGCATCTTGAGGAAATCAAAAACGAAAAACGCACACTTGTTTTTTATGAAGCGCCCCATAAGCTTCTCGCAACTCTCAAGGATTTTTATAATGTCCTGGGCGACAGACGGATAGCTCTTGTCCGTGAGATAACGAAAATTCACGAGGAAGTTGTAAGAACAACGCTTTCTCTTGCAGTTGAGAAGTACGAAAATGAAGCTCCGAAGGGCGAATTTGTCCTTGTAATAGAGGGCAAAAAAGAGGACGACGAAGAGGTCACTCTTGACGATGCAATAAGCCTTGCAAGGGCGTATCTTTCGCAGGGTATGAGTGTCAGCATGGCATCGAAGCAGGCGGCAAAGGAAACAGGAATAAAAAAAGGCGATATTTATAAAGCTTTGCAGGAGGAAGAATAATGGTAGAATGGTTCAAGGAATACTGGTATCTTGCACTGGTTTTTGTTGCAGTATGCGCTGTTGCAGCAGTGATTTTTTACTTTGCAGGAAAGTCCTATAAGCGTTACAGAACCTCTTACAGGAATCAGGAGGCTGAAATTAAGCGCCTGATTGCTCTTAAGGAGAAGTATGTGCCCCTTACGGAAAAAGCAATACTTGACAGTGATGAAAGCGAAACAATGGAGGGTGTGGCACTTTCCTATCAGCTTTATTTACAGAAAAAGGAGAATATGGAAGAGGAATTTATGCTCCTTTCAGAAGAAAAGAGATATATTTATATCCTTGATGTTTTTGTTCAGGAAAAATCTGTTCAGGAGTTTTTCAGCGAAAACGGCGATATTCTCCGTATGGAAATTACAAATGCACTTCTTCTTATCGGAATGAATGACTTTGCCGGTAAAGTGGAAACGGTAAGACGTATGTATGATAACAACGACGAAACGACCTCATGGAATCAAGGCGTAATTGACAGTTTGCAGTCTTTTGTAGAAGAAAATGACATTTTAAGTCAGATTAAACTTAAGGGTGCAGAATTTATAAAGAATAATTCTCAATTATTTGTAAATTAAGAAGAAAACTATTTGACTTTAGGAAATGTCTGTTGTATAATCACTTGGTATAATTCGATTAAAAGGAGGCGGTTTTGATGCGTAAAATACTGGCACTCATTCTTGTAATGACAATAGCGGTTGTTTTTGCAGCTTGCGGCGATAAGGGCGAAGATCAGACAACGCTCAATCCCCTTAATACAGCATATGCCCCGATTACATCGGGAAATCAGCAGTCAGGCAATAATACCGGTGCAACCGGTGCTACATACATTCTTACTACAGTTCAGGGAAAGACCGTACCTACACTCAATACTACGAGATTTTCCTACGATGTTGCAGCAAGCGTCAGCGGTCAGCAGACATCTTCGACAACCAATAATTACGATAATGTTTCCTATACAACGACCGGCGGTGTAATAACGGTACCCAATGCTACAACCACAAGAACTATAAGCACCACCTGGCAGACACTTCCCTCGACTACGATTCCTACTTCCCCCGTTGTAACAACAACCGGAAGGACCACCAAGGCACCCACACCTACCACCACACAGCCCACAACAAATTCAGGCCCCGAGGGTGTATATGTAGTTGTAAATGATACTTACACTGATAATGACGGCAGAGTTTGCGTTGCCATTGACAGTGAAGGTTGGGGAAGTAAAATCAAGTCAAACTCACAGCGTATTCCTGTTTACATTGACGGTGTTGAAATGGAAGAGGGCGCAATGCTTCAGATTTCATCCAGTACAACCGGTGACGGCTACCAGTCGGTTTACCTGAACCTCGGTGATTATGAAATTGACACCGGAAGCAGTACTATTACGTTTACTATTCCCGAGGGCTTCCTTGAGAATAAAACAGGCACAAAGTATAATTACGCTTATGAAGTATCGATGTAATAAAAATGAAGGCTACAGTCAAGCTGTAGCCTTTTTCTTTTGAATTAAGTCTATGTGCCCTCTTTTACGGCAATACTTAAACCGTAGTATTACCGTAGGAGGGTAGTATGCTTTTATTATTTATTCTTTGTGCGTTAAGAAGCGGAAGTGACAGATATTATCTTATTAAAACGCAGGGAAATACAGTAAAAGGTAAGGAGGTGTTTTACTTTCTGCGACCTTCTATGCTCTTGAGTACCCTTACGTTTTATCTGAATTATTATCTGCGTAAGCTTTTTTATATTCTTTTGTGTTTTGCACCGTCTGTTGTAGTGGCGGTACTGCTCTTTTATTATCTCAAATACGGCAGAGCATCATTTGCGGTTGCAGTGGTAATTTTTGCTTCTGCCGCGGTGTTTTTCGTAAACGGCATAATTTATTTTCTTCGTTTTAATGCCTTGCTTTTCGCATCACGCTATTATTTCGCCTGTGGAAACTTTACGACCTTCCGTCAGCTTTTTTTATCTTCTGCACGGTGCATAGAGGATAAAAGAGGAGTAATTTTCAAGGAAAGGTTAAGGTTTGCAGGCTGGTTTTTAAGCTGCATATTTGTTTTCCCCGTACCTTTTGTGCAGAATTATTACAGAGAAACGATGGCTCACCTTGCTGATAATTTAATGGAAAATTAGTATTTACAAAACTGCCTTAATTTGTTATTATATAAAAAGCACAGATAAAGGAAGATGAAAAATGGAAAAAAGAGAAGTTTTTGTACCGCTTATGTCATGGCTCATCGGTGGCTCACGAATCGGCGGAAGCTATAATATCTACACTGGCTCATTGGGCACAGACCCTCTTAAGGGAGCAATAGGTCAGCCTATTTTCAATTACCGCATCTTAATTGAGAAGAACGACGAAGAAGAGGAAACGGTGAAAACCTACGTTTATTACGGTATGCTTTCCTTTGACTGCCAGAACGAAGATGAAATCGAAACAAATATTTTTGAGCTTTCCGAGGAAGGTCTTGAGAAGGTTAAAGAGTATCTTCAGTCAAAAGCGGACAGCTTTTTTGCGGCTCAATAAGCAAAAAAACTTTTTTTGAGAATTTTGAAGAAAAAACGAGCAAAGAGACGAAAAAAAGAGTTTATTTATTATTGCTCTGATTTTCGTCTCGATTTTTGCCGAAAAATGCAAAAAAACTGTTGACATTTGCAAGATTTTGTTTTATATTTTGATTTACAAAGAATAGGGTGGAATCGCTTCAGGGGCGGGTTCTGCTCTTTTATTCTCTTAATTCGAGCGGGCATGACTTTTGTCATGCAGGGAAAGGGGTTTATATATGGGAAACGGTGTAATTATTGAGTTGCAGAACATTTCCAAAAAATACGGCGAGGACGTTATTCTCGATAATATCAACCTCAGCATAAAGGACAAGGAATTTATGACCTTCCTCGGTCCGTCAGGTTGCGGTAAGACTACAACTCTGAGGATTATTGCAGGCTTTCTTGAGGCGGACAGCGGTCAGGTTATCTTTGAAGGCAAGGACATCAATAATCTTCCTCCGCATAAAAGGCAGGTAAACACCATTTTCCAGAGGTATGCACTTTTTCCGCATCTTAATGTTTACGATAATATTGCCTTCGGTCTTCGTGTGAAGAAGATGAAGGAAAAGGATATAAGCAAAAAGGTCAAGGAAATGCTTGAGCTTGTGAATCTTAAGGGCTTCCAGAAGAGAAACATCGCTTCGCTTTCAGGTGGTCAGCAGCAGCGTGTTGCTATTGCGAGAGCACTTGCTGTTGAGCCGAGAGTGCTTCTTCTTGACGAGCCTTTAGGCGCTCTTGACCTTAAGCTTCGTAAGGATATGCAGGTTGAGCTTAAAAATATCCAGAAGAGAATGGGTATTACCTTTATTTATGTTACCCACGACCAGCAGGAGGCCCTTTCTATGAGTGATACCGTTGTTGTTATGAATGACGGTAAAATTCAGCAGATAGGCTCACCCATAGATATTTACAACGAGCCGAAGAATGCCTTTGTTGCCGACTTTATCGGTGAGAGTAATATTCTTGACGGCGTAATGCTTGATGACTTCAAGGCGAAATTTTCGGGTGCTGTATTCCAGTGTCTTGATAAGGGCTTTGCCGTAAACGAGTCAGTCGACATCGTTGTCCGTCCTGAGGACGTTGATGTTGTACCCTACGGAGAGGGCACAATCAGCGGTGTTATCACATCTAACACCTTCAAGGGTGTACATTTTGAGATGATTGTTGATATTGATAATTTCAAGTGGATGATTCAGACCACCGATTACTATCCTGTCGGAACAAAAATCGGCATAGTAATTGAACCTGACGCAATTCACGTTATGAAAAAGAGTGAGTATTCCGGTATGTTCGGTGACTACAGCTCCTTCAGTGATGAGCTCGAAAAGCTTTCCGATGTTACCGAAGAGGAGGAGTGATAGATGAAAAAAAGCTCCCTTACGAAAAAACTCACGGCGGCACCTTATCTTGTATGGGCAGGTATTTTTATTATCGTGCCTTTGATTTTCGTGCTTATTTATTCTGTTACAGATGCTGACGGCAATTTCACCCTCGAGTACATTTCCGACATAGGAAAGTATAAGGACGTAATGCTTACTTCCATATGGCTTGGTTTTATTGCTACGGTTATAAGCCTTATAATTGCTTATCCGCTGGCTTACATCATGGCGAGAACTACGGCTAATGTGCAAAGAACGATGATGATTCTCGTTATGCTTCCTATGTGGATGAATCTGCTTATAAGAACCTATTCTATGATGATTCTTCTTCAGGATACCGGCATAATAAACAATGCACTTACAGCTCTCAACCTGCCGAATCTCCATATGATAAACACCCAGAGCGCAGTTGTTCTCGGTATGATATATAACTATATTCCTTATATGATTCTTCCGCTTTATTCTATTATGGCGAAGATGGATATGAGTCTTATTGAAGCTGCAGAGGACCTTGGCGCAAATAAGATACGTACCTTTAAGGATGTTATTCTTCCCCTTACTCTTCCCGGTATAGCATCAGGTTTTACGATGGTGTTTGTACCTTCTGTTTCGACCTTCTATATCTCGAAGAAGCTTGGCGGAAATACATTTTCACTTATCGGCGACGTTATCGAAATGCAGTTCAAGTCAGCAAATAACTATAATCTCGGCGCGGCACTTTCTATGGTGCTTATGGTGCTTATTATTATCTGTATGATGGTTATGAACCGTTTTACAGGTGACGATGAAGACGGAGGTGTTCTTATATGAAAAGAAAAATGCCTCTTTCCTCAAAGATTTATGTTGCCCTTATGATGCTGTTTCTTTATGCACCCATAATTGTAATGATATTCTTTTCATTCAATTCAAGTGCAAGTACAGGCGTTTTTACAGGCTTCTCCCTTCGTTGGTATGAGAGTCTCCTTAATGATGAGGCAACAATGAACGCCCTTCGCAATACTCTTGTACTTGCAGTTTCCTCGTCCTTTATTGCAACTGTAATGGGAACGGCGGCAGCTGTAGGTATCAGCACCTTTAAAAACAAATACATCAAAAAGCTCACAATGGGTGTCACCAATATTCCTATGATGAACCCTGAAATAGTAACAGGTATTTCGATGATGCTTCTTTTCATCTTCTGCGCAAAGCTCATCGGCAAAAACGATGCCCTCGGCTTCGGTACAATGCTTATAGCCCACGTTACATTTAACCTTCCTTATGTAATTTTGTCGGTACTTCCGAAGCTTCGTCAGCTTGATAAGTATCTTCCCGAGGCGGCGATGGACCTTGGCTGCACACCTGTGCAGAGCTTTTTCAAGGTAGTGCTTCCTTCAATTTCTACAGGCATTCTTTCAGGTCTTATGATGAGCTTTACACTGTCACTTGATGACTTTGTTATCAGTTATTTCACCCAGGGTCCGTCCTTTGAGACTCTGCCTATCCGTATATTCTCTATGACTAAAAAGAGAGTTACTCCGGATATGTATGCCCTTTCTACAATCATTTTCGTTGCAATCCTTCTTCTGCTTGTTCTTCTTAATGTGTCGCAGTTTTACGGCGATAAGAAGATGGAAAACAAGCTCAGCAAGGGAAAGGGGGCAAAGTGATGAAAAAATTATTCTTCCTTTTTACACTTGCTCTTTTACTTTGTTTTTCGGTGTTCAGCGCTTCCGCCTATGAAAATGAAGATTTTTACAAAGGTAGCGAAGGCACTACAATCAATGTCTTCAACTGGGGTGAGTATATCTCCGATACCTATGAGGACGGAATGATTGATGTTAACTCCGAGTTTGAGAAGCTTACGGGCATTAAGGTTAACTATGTAACCTATGAAAGCAACGAGGATATGTATCCGAAAATCAAAAACGGCGGTGCAAGCTATGATATAATCATTCCCTCGGACTATATGATTGAAAGAATGATTGCCGAGGATATGCTTCTTACTGTTGATGTAGAGTCGATACCGAATTATAAGTATATTTCCGAAGAATACCGCAATATGTATTTCGACCCGGAAAATAAATACTCTGTACCTTATAACGTAGGTATGGTAGGTCTGATATACAACACAAAAATGGTAGAAGAAAGACCTGTAAGCTGGACCGCTTTGTGGGATGAGAGATATGCGGGTAAAATTCTTATGATAGATAATCCCCGTGACGCTTTCGCAGTTGCACAGAAGATTCTCGGATATTCTCTTAACTCCACAGATGAAAAGGAACTTTCTGACGTAGCACAGCTTCTTGTTGAGCAGAAGCCTCTTCTGCAGGGCTATGTTATGGACGAAATCTTCAACAAGATGGAGAGCGGGGAGGCTGCTATGGTGCCATACTATGTCGGTGACTTTATTCTTATGCAGTCGGTCAATCCTGACCTCGATTTCGTTTATCCCGAAGAGGGTGTAAACATCTTTGTTGATTCTATCTGTATACCGAAGTGTGCGCAGAATTATGAAGCAGCGATAAAGTATATAAATTTCCTTCTTGATCCTGAGGTTGCGTTGAGTAACGCTTTTTATATCGGTTACGCTACTCCGAATACAGGTGTGCTCGAACACCCCGACTATGCGGAAATGAAGGAGAATCCGTATCTTTATCCTTCTGAAGAAGATATGCCCGATGTGGAGTATTTTCATAATCTTCCCCAGGAAACACTTACTATGTTTTCTGATTTGTGGAGTGAAATTCGTATTCACGGCACAGACAATACGCATATATATGTCGGCTTTGCTGCTGTTGCGGCGATTTCCGTTGCATATGCAGTGAAAAAGACTGTTACAAAAAAACGCAGGGAATATTGGTACAATTTCCCCGAACAGTAAGCTGTAAAAAAAACTACAGGTATTTCTTAACTGAAATCCTGTAGTTTTTTAGTTCGATTTAACAAAGTGGAGAAGGTAACTCCGCCCTCCCGCCGCCCCTTCGGGGCGCCCGCCGCTTCCGGCTCATCTCAGAATCAAATCACCGACTTGTCCGCGGCGGCAAAATCTTTCGGATTTTGTCGGGAGGGCGGTCTCTACTGCCGTTCGTAAGCACCGGAGCCTCTTACGGGGGGCTTCCTGAAGTAGCCTTTTATTTCAGCGGCACGTCCTTCAAGTTCGTATTTTTCCTCGTAAAGGAGATTGAGATGGCGGTTAATATCTGCCACATCACCCTGACGGCGCTTTCTTTCTGCTTCACGGAGCCGACCTCTGTATTCCTCGATAAGTTTTTTCTGCTTCTCTATTGAGACTACATATTCATTGTAAAGCTGTTCAAGTGTCATAGAGCTGTATTCCTCCTTTGAAATATTTTGGCATTCGTCCGAAAATAACATAGTCGCTTGTAGTGCCGTAAAGCAGAGTGAGCTTCTGCAGCTCGGGCACGGTCATCAGCTCACCTGTGTCCTCGATTATGTCAAGCCTTCTGCCGCTTATGCCTGTTTCGCTTCTGATTTCCTTTTCGCTGATGCTTTGGCGCACACGCAGGTCTCTGAGTCTCATGGAAATACTTCTTCCCTCAAAGGGACAGCAGGCAAGACGGTCTTCCTTTGTGATAATAAGAGGGGAATTGGCAAATTCTTTTCCGAAGCGGTACTCCAGAGCGTATTTGAGCTTGTCGTAAATTATTTCGTTTATTTTCTTCTCTTTGCGGAAAACCGTCGAGCGGTCAATGCAGAGTATTTCTGAAATTTCATTAAGACTTTTACCCTCGTACCAGTGAAGCCGTACTATTTCCTGCTGGATAGGGTCAAGCTCATTTCTGATAACCTTTCTTACAAGAGCGTGAAGCTCTGCTTTTCTTTTTTTCAGGGTATATTCGTCGGCGATTTCGTGATTTCTGCTCTGCCATGCGGCAAAAGAACGCTGCTCCTCGGATTTCTCCGGATTTGAAAAACTGTTTATGGAAAATGACATTTTTTAATCCTCCTGACTGTTATTGCGGAATTAATTTAACGGGTCGAACATTTGTTCGTTATTTTAATTTTAGAGAATAAAAATGTGTCTGTCAATAATCCTGAAAAAAATAACAGTCTACTATCCCGATAACAGGACAGTAGACCCGAAACAAGAAAAAAAGCTAAAATTTTTTTGTTACTTTTTAGCTTAAATTAAATTAATATATTTATAGTGTTTAATGTGCAGTACCATATTTTCGTTTGAGTTTTATGATTCTACTTGCTTTTTTTTACATTATAGTGTAAAATAGGCAAGTATGCGGATTAACTCTCCGAAAAAAATATCAAGAAAAGGATGAATCCCAATGGCTAAACAGGAAAAAAGCGCTGCAGAGCTTTACCGTGAAGAAAGAAAAAAGCGTATCGCTAAAGCAGCAAAAAGCAAAACAAAGAAACACATATCTGAAAAGGCACAGAACAGAATTGCCGGTGCAATAGCAATCCTTATCGTAGTTGCAATTCTCGGCTTAATTACTGGCGGTATTGTTAACAATAAGGGCGTTTTCGAAAGAAACAAGGTTATTATGACAGTCGGCGATACTAAAATTGATAAGTACGAGTATTCCTACTATTACACAACAATGCTCCAGAATTACATCGTTCAGGCAGTTCAGTACGAAATGTACGGTATGAGTATGGGCTGTGATTTTACAAAGAGCCTTTCCGAACAGGAATATGTAGGTGAGCTTGAAGGTTATGAAAACCCCACCTTTGCAGATTACTTCGATAAGAGCACTGTTGACGGCATCAAGTTTGTAAAGGCTTGCGTTGCTTATGCAGAAGAAAACGACATCACTCTCACTGAAGAGGATTACAAGACAATCGACGATAACTTCGCACAGATTGACGAAAGCCGTACCAATCAGGACGGTTCAAAGTATTCAGTAGGTGCATATCTCCGTCTTTCCTACGGTAAGGGTATGACAGAAGAGCTCTATCGTAAGATTCTCACCGAGCAGCTTCTTGCACAGAGAGTAACCCAGGTTAAGCAGGACGAGTTCAAGGCTTCCTATACTGACGAAGAAGTAGAGAAAGCATATGCAGACGGTATCGATACCTACGGCTATGTAACCTACAGAAGCTATACAATCAAGCCTGTAGTTGCAGAGGGCGCTACTGAAGCTACTGAGGAAGAAATCGCAGCAGCAAAGACCGCAGCAGAGGAATTCCTTGCAAACATCACCGATGAGGAATCCTTCAAGACTCTTGCAGCAACACACGCTAAAGAGACAGGCGACGAAGATGCCGATACATTCCTTACTGACGATACACTCACTCTCGCAGAAGATGCAGCTCTTTCACAGTTCTCTCTCGACGAGGCAGCTCTTAAGTGGGTAAAGGCAGCAAAGGCAGGCGACACCTACCTTCAGTCAGCAGATGACAGCTTTACTGTTTATTATATGGTAAATCCCGTTCATAAGGCAGCTGATGCTGTGGAAAATTACGATGTAAGACATATTCTTATTCAGTTCCCCGAGGCTGATGAGAAGGAAACCGACGGTAACGCAAAGGAAGAAGTTGCAGCAAAGGAATTTGACGCAAGCAAGTACGATGCAACTGTTGTAAACAACATCAAGACTCCTGTTACAGATGTTGAAAGCTACAATAAGGCTATCGATGTTCTTACAAGCTACCTTGAAGGTGACAAGACAGAGGAAGCTTTCGCAGCTCTTGCAGTTGAGCATTCCTCAGACAGCAACGCTGCAGACGGCGGTATCTATACCGATGTACCTCTCGGTCAGATGGTTTCAGAGTTTGAAGGCTGGGCTGTAGATATGGACAGAAAAGCAGGCGATGTAGGTATTGTTGAAACAACCTACGGCTACCACATTATGTACTATATCGACAAGACCATCACAACCTGGTCAGATACAATCAGAACAGACCTTGCTTCAGAGGCTTATACAGAGTTCTATGACGGTCTTGTTGCAAGCGAAAGCGTTACTGCAAGCGAAAAAGATGCTGAAATGTATGCAGACGTATGTGCAAATATGGACACAACAGCAAAGAACATCTACACTAACTATCAGAGCTATTACAGCTCATATGCAGGCTATTAATGCCTGAACAAAAAAGTGCCTGCCCGATTTTATGTCGGGCAGGTTTATTTGTTAAGTTGATATATCAGTCCGCTACTGCGTAGAAATTTGACTCCCACGCGGGAATATAGGGGTGATGGCGGAAGTAGATTCTGTAATCCTCGCAAAGCTCCTTTATTTTTATCGGCAGAGTGAAGAAATCCTCGTTTCTGTGATAGGCACATACATAAAGCTTCGGACGGTATGCACGGATTGTATTTTTCGCTCCCTCAAGAGCGTGGAGCTCTGCACCCTCTATATCCATTTTTATGAAGGTGACCTCTTCTTTTACTACATTATCCACGCTGTCGGATTCCACGGGAATACCCTCATCGGAAAGGTGGGAATTACGCCCTTTTTTCTTCTGGAAAAAGAGGGTTTCTTTTTTGTCCCAGGCACCGAGATTATGAAGCTCAAGGTTTTCCATACCTTCGGTTTTTACCGTAAGCTTGCGGAAGTTTTTGCTGTCAGGCTCGAAAGCGATTATCTTTTTGTATTTTCCGTCGGTGACAGACAGAAACTCCCTTATTGTGTCTCCGTCGTAGGCTCCGAGGTCTACAATCGTCTCGTCCTGCGTAAGATGTAATATATCCCTGTAAAGAAGCTCCTTTTCGTATTCACAGGAGAAAAGGAAGCTCACATCACCGCTGATTTTGAAGTTCAGCACGCTGATAAAGTCTCTTTTTGACCTCTCGTCAGCAAGAAGACTGTAGGCTCTGTCGAAAAGCTCCTCGTTTTCCCTTATATAATCAAGGGTGAAAAGTCCCTTGCCTGCAACAGGTACTGTAGGGGCATAAAGCTCATATTCCTCGCTCATAGCCCTGACTTTGTCGAGAGTCTCTCTGTCGTGTACAGCAAAGGTCATAAGGATAATGAAGTCCGCATATTTTTCTTTTATCTGTGAGAAGGTCAGCACCTTTTTGCCGTGGAAAAAGTGGCCTCTTACAAAACCGTCAGAGGCAAAGACGTCGCTGAACTCAAGACCGAGCTGCTCAAGCACGTCAATTATCATATCGGCGCCGTTTCCCATTCCGTAAAGCACTATGGGCTTTTCTGTGCCTTTGAGGTAGTCCCACAGGGGAGTAGCTGTGATTTTTTCTGTCATATATTTCACCCGTGTAATGTAATTTAACCTAATTTTAGCATAAGCTGCACTTTTTATCAAGTTCGCTCTTGTGTATTGACAAAGTGTGACAAAAAAATAATCTAAAAAATAACTGTTTTTAACTGTACAAATAAAAAAAAGTGTGATATAATGTGAAAAAATCAAGATAGGAGGTAATGTGAATATGAATAAAATCAAGCGCGTAGCAGTTGTTGTTCTCTGCGTCCTTACAATTCTCACAGCTTTCACAGCTTGCGGTGGACAGTCACCCGAAGAGCTCATTTTAGGTTCATGGAGAGATTCCACAGGTACAACAGGTTATGAATTCAGAGAAGACGGTTCATGTGAAATCGTGTACGCTGACGTTTTCGTACCTTTCTTTAATACAAAGGTTACAGGTAAGGCTGTCGGTACTTACACAATCACCGAGCTTGAAGACGGTTCAAACAATGTCAAACTGATTTATACAATCTTCTCGAAGACGGTTACTAAAGAGTATAAATTCACTGTTGAGAATAACGGTCTCTACCTGACTGACATTTCCGACGGTACATTGACTGTATATATGGCATCATCACCCGTTGCCGATACATCATCAGCTCCGGTTGATACAACAGCAGCATAAAGCAAAAAGCGGAGCATTCTTGTGAATGCTCCTTATCTTTTAAAAAAGAGGTGCAAAAAAATGTTAAGCTCAAATAAAACTATTATCGGCATTGTTGCAGGTGTACTTGCAGTATGTATTCTTCTTGTAGGTGTAATTGCACTCGTAAAGACCGATAAGAACGATGAAAACACAACCTTCGAATCTACCTCGACAACTGCTCCGGTTACCGATGTAAACGGCAGTACAGTACCCGCACCGTCCTCTGCAGATGCTACTACAACCACTATTTCTGCCACCGATGACCTCAAGGAAAAGATCCTCGGTAAGTGGACAGACAGCGCTAATATGAGCGGCTATGAATTCTTCCCCGACGGTAAGGTAATTGTAACTTATGTAAACCTCGATATTCCCTTTGTCAACCTTCCGATAAACGGTACTGCAAACGGTACCTACACTCTTGAAGGTGACAGACTCACAACAAAGTTTTCCATCTATTCTGCGACTATCGACGATACCTTCAAGGCATCTGTAGAAAATAATACGCTTTCACTTTATGACTACGATGATTTCGAGACTGCAACTTATACGAAGGTTGCTTCAGAAGACCCGACTTCCGTTCAGGGCAATACATCAGTTGTAACACCTACAGGACTTGAGGATACATGGGTAAACAGCGATGAAACCTTAAAATATACCTTTTATTCTGAAGGTACGTGCTATGTGACTGCAAGAAACAGTGACGGCGAGACAAGCACCTATAAGGGTATCTATCTTAAAGAGGAAGCATCAGTTATAATTCAGTATAACGGAGACGACGGTTATGTAACGGAAAACTACTCATATACTATATCGGGCAACACCTTAAGCCTTACTGATGAAGACGGTAACACCAACCTTTTTATAAGAAAAAGTGAAGACAAGCCGGTTGGTTTTCTCTCTACAGGTGCGGGCGGACTTATCGGCACATGGCGTGACGGTGCAAACTTAAGCGGCTACACCTTCAAGGAAGGCGGCGTTGTTGACGTTACCTATGTTAACTTTACAGTACCCGTAATAAATATGCCCATTAACGGCACATTTACAGGCACATACTCGGTCGACGGTGACAAAATCACCATCAGCTATTCTGTTTACGGCAAGGCGATGACGGAAAGCTATACCTATGCCGTTAACGATAAGTCACTTACACTTACCAATACAGGTGACGGTTCCGTTAAGAGCCTTGTAAGACAGTGAGGAAACAAAAATGACTGAACAGGAAAAAGTATATAAGGCACTCGATGACCTTAAAATCGAGTATAAGGTAATCCACCACGAGGCAGTTACCACTATCGAAGAGATGGACAACCTCGGCATTTTCACCGACGGTGAGGTATGTAAGAATCTCTTTTTGCGTAACGCCAACGGAAAGACACACTATGTTGTTTCGATGCTTAAGGACAAGCACCCCGACATTCAGGCTGATATAAGGGGACAGCTCGGCTGCTCAAGGCTTTCCTTCGGCTCTGACGAAAGACTTATGAAGCATCTCGGCCTCAATCCCGGTGAGGTTTCACCCTTCGGCATACTCAACGATGACGATGCAGATGTCAATGTTGTGCTTGACAGCGACTTAAAGAAGGTTGACGGCTATATCGGCTTTCACCCGAATGACAACACCGCTTTCGTGTGGCTTAAGTTCGAGGATCTGATGAAGTTCATCAAGTCAAGAGGCAACGATGTATATTTTATAAACGTGTAATACTTAAAGGTCGCAGTACAGCTGTGGCCTTTTTGCTTTTATAAATCCTTCCGTTAAGACAAAAAAAACTACCGAATAGACAAAAAACTTCCTTGACCTTAAAAAAATGATATATTACAGATGTATTAAAATAAAGCGGTATAATTTATGGTGTATTGCTTTGAAAAACACGTGTAAAAGGAGGAAGAACAATGAAAAAATTTAATAAAACCTTTTTACTTCTTAGTCTGGTTGTGGCGGTGATTCTCTGCTTTGCTTTTTCTGCAGGTGCAGTTCAATTTTCTGAAACCGGTCAGTGCGGTGAAAATGTCTACTGGACGTACAACGAAAACGAAAGAACGCTTACAATCAGCGGTACGGGTCCTATGTATGACTACGAGGAGGATTCCTATTTCGACGGTGATGTTTTTCAGGATTGTACCACCTCACCCTTTTTCTTTGCAACCAATATAAATTCTATAGTTATCGAAGAGGGTGTAACAACCGTCGGTGCCCGTGCTTTCTGGCTCAGACACAGCAATGTTGAAAGCATAACACTTCCCGACGGTCTGATTTCAATTAACGGTGAAGCCTTTCTGTATTCGGAAATAACGGACATAATAATCCCTGACAGCGTTACAACTATAGGCGAAAATGCTTTCTATGGCTGCAGTAACCTTGAAACTGTGAAAATTCCGTCGGGTGTCAAAAGCATCGGACACGGGGCATTTGCCTACTCGGGAGTTTTCGATGTAGACGAAGGTAACGAGTATTATTCAAATGACAGTGAGGGTGCGCTTTTTAATAAGGACAAAACAGAAATTATCAGTTATCCGCAGCTGAAACCGAATGAGTCCTACACTATTCCCGACAGTGTAAAAACTATCGGCGAAGGAGCATTTTCGGGAAGTGAAACTCTTAAAAACATAAGCATTCCGGACAGCGTATCTGTAATTGAAAATATGGCCTTTTCGGACTGTTACGATCTTGAGGAGGTTTTCCTTCCTGAAAGCGTTACCTACATAGGTGACTATGTATTCCAGGACTGCTTCGAGCTTATCAATATCTGCTTCCCGAAGAGCGTCGAACATATCGGTAAAGCACTCTTTCTGAATTGCAGTGAGCTTGTTAATATTGTCGTTGACCCTGATAATCAGTATTACACAAGTGACAGCACCGGTGTCCTTTTCGATAAAAACAAAACCGTACTTATGGAATATCCCAAAAACAATTCCGAAAAGACTTATGTTATTCCTGACGGTGTAGAAACCATTTCCGAATATGCTTTTTATTGGTCAGAAAACATTGAAACGGTTATAATCCCCGCAAGTGTGAAAACCATTGGTAAAAGTGCTTTTTACGCTACATCAACTCACCTTAAAAAGTTCTTCTACAAAGGCACAAAAGAGCAGTTTGCAGAAATTGAGATAGGTGAAGGTAACACTTATTTAACAGATAAGCGCTATGCGGATTATATCTCCTATGATTACAATCCCGAGAAGCTCGGACGCACGGAGTACATTAATGTAACAACAAGAAGCACCCAGGTGAAGCTCGACTGGAAGAGAGTTCCCGATGCATACGGTTATCGCATCTATATGAAAACGGAAAACGGTTGGAAGGCACTCTGGGATACAACCTGTAATTATTATACAGAGGGCAATCTCAAGCCCTTTACGGAGTATACCTTTGCCGTAAGAGCAGGTCAGAAGATTGACGGAAAGACAGTTCTTGCTGACAGTTATACTGTTGTTACATGCAGAACTACGCCTGCTGCACCTGAAAATGTCACTATAATTCCCGAGGACAGAGCTGTAACACTCACATGGACTCCTTGCGAGGGTGCAACAGGTTACCGTGTCTATAAGGAGGTTGCACATTCCGGCTCATGGATCACCACTACTTATGAATGGGTAGTTGTGGTAAGCTCGGTTACAACAAACTCATGCAGAATAAGCAATCTTGAATACGGTCAGCGTGAAAAATACGCAATTCGTCCCTATATTAAAAACGGAGATGAAGTAACCTGGTGCGAGTACACTACAGTATATGCTTCATCGAAAGCAGGGGTTGTTTCAAAAATCACTTCCGCACAGAATACTTCTGCAATCAGGCTCAACTGGGACAGCGTAAGAGCAACAGGCTATCGTATTTACTATAAATCAGGTAACAAATGGAAGGTAGCAGTAAGCGAAGCAAAAGGCTTATCCCATACCTTTACCGGTCTTAAGCCGGGCACAAAGTATACCTTTGCCATAAGACCCTATACGAAATGTAACGGTAAATATTATTGGTCCGATTATACGGAGTATACCACCGCTACTAAACCTGACACCGTAACTGCAAAAGCCACCCTGCCGTCAAAGGGTAAAATCACCCTCACCTGGAATGCGGTAAACGGCGCAGATGGCTATAAGGTATATTATAAGACCGGTAACGGCTCATATAAGCTGTATAAGACCTGTACAGGTGTTCAGAAGTTTACCTTCAGCGGCCTTAAGTCCGGCACAAAGTACACCTTTGCAGTACGTGCAGGCATAAGAACATCGGGCGGAAATGTCTACGGTGGCTATAACCCCGTAACCGTTACGGTAAAATAATACTTTAAACAGACCTTCTTCGGAGGGTCTGTTTTTATAAGTCATCTCATATTTATAATACGAGGTGACAACAATGAAAAAATTTCTATCAATCCTTATTTCTTTTATCCTGATTCTGCCTCTTACGGCAAATACCGCCTTTGCAGTTTATGAGGAAAGCGTAAACACCGTCGTTCAGAAAACAGACACAGGCATAACCGTGAACGCAAGAAGTGCTGTGCTTATGGACGCTTCAACGGGTCAGGTGCTGTTTTCTGCTAACGAGCACGAAAAGCTGTATCCTGCTTCGGTTACAAAAATAATGCCGCTGCTGCTGTTTATGGAGGCTCTCGATGAGGGCAGAATAAATCTTGAGGACACGGTTACGGCAAGTCCCACCGCAGCATCTAAAGGCGGCTCACAGATATGGCTTAAGGAAGGCGAACAGATGACCGTTGACGAGCTTTTGAGGGCTACAGCTATAGCAAGTGCCAACGATGCCTGTACAGCTCTTGGAGAGCATATTTCGGGCAGTGAGGAGGCATTCGTATCTCTTATGAACAAAAGAGCGAAGGAGCTTGGAATGAAAAATACTAATTTCGTCAACTGCTCGGGACTTGACGATGACACAACGGAGCATCTTACGACTGCCTATGACATCGCGCTGATGTCGAAGGAGCTTCTTTCTCACGAAAGAATACGCACTTACACAACTGTGTGGATGGATACTCTTCGTGGCGGTGCGACAGAGCTTACCAATACGAATCGCCTTGTACGCTTTTATAACGGCACAACGGGACTTAAAACGGGCACAACCTCAAAGGCGGGGTATTGCCTTTCTGCTTCAGCTGAAAGGGACGGACTGCATCTTATTGCAGTAATACTCGGTGCAGAAACAAGTGATGACCGCTTCGAGGGTGCAAAGGCGCTTCTAAACTACGGCTTTGCAAATTATGAAACGGTAACACCGTCCTTTGAGGGTGTGGACATACCGCTTGTAGAGGTGCTTCGGGGTGTCGAAGATGAAATTTCCGCCGAGGTCAGGGGCGCTGCTCCCATAACACTTCATAAGGGCGAAAGTGAGAAAATTGAATACAGCGTTGAAATTGCGGAAAATGTAGAGGCTCCCGTAGAAAAAAATCAGATTCTCGGTAAAGTGACGGCAAAGGTAGGGGATAATGTCATCGGTGAGTACAGCCTTATTGCGAAAGACGGAGTGCGAAAGCTGACGTTTTTTGACTGTGCAGAAAGATTTTTGAAAAGTCTTACAAAAAGTGTCTGAAAAATTTTACGAAGCGCCGCGTTAAATTATCTTAATTGTAGTTGACAAATCTGCGTATTTGTATTAAAATACAGTAAATATAGTATATTCAGCACATCAGGAGTAAGGCATATGTCAGCAAAATTAACAAAAAAATATGTGTCATCATTTGTAACAGATGAAGAAATCCTTTCATTTCAGGACGAAATCATAAAGGCTCATGATGCACTTCACAACAAAACAGGCGCAGGTAACGATTTTACAGGTTGGGTTGACCTTCCTGTGGATTACGATAAAGACGAATTCGCAAGAATCAAGGTTGCCGCAGAGAAAATCAAAAAGCAGAGCGATGTTCTCATCGTTATCGGTATCGGCGGCTCATACCTCGGCGCACGAGCAGTTATCGAATTTGTAAAGGGTCAGTGCTACAACGCAATGGCTGAAGGCTGCTCAAAGATTTATTTTACAGGTAACAGCATTTCATCATCTTCTCTTGCAGAGGTGCTTCACGTTTGTGAAAGCTGCGATTTCTCTGTAAACGTTATTTCGAAGTCAGGCACTACAACAGAGCCTGCAATCGCATTCAGAATTTTCCGTGACCTGCTTCAGAAAAAGTACGGCAAGGAAGGCGCAAGAGAAAGAATTTATGTAACTACAGATAAGGCAAAGGGTACACTCAAGGGTTTTGCCGATAAGGAAGGCTACGAAACCTTCGTAGTACCCGATGATGTAGGCGGCAGATATTCCGTGCTTACCGCAGTAGGACTTCTTCCTATAGCTGCAGCAGGTATCGACATCGACGCACTTATGGAGGGTGCTGCCGAAGCAAGAACAGCGCTTATGTCAACCTCACTTGAGGAAAATGACTGCTATAAATACGTTGCAATCCGTAACGCTCTTTACAGAAAGGGCAAGTGCACCGAAATGTTCATAAGCTACGAGCCCTGCTTTACAATGATGAACGAGTGGCTCAAGCAGCTCTTCGGTGAAAGTGAAGGTAAGGACGGCAAGGGACTTTTCCCCACCTCCGCAATCTTCTCGACGGACCTCCACTCCCTCGGACAGTATATCCAGGAAGGCGAGAGAATAATGTTTGAGACAGTTATGACCTTTAAAAAGCCCAAGTTTGAGTTTGTTATCGGAGAGGATCCGGAAAACGTTGACGGCCTCAACTTCCTTAAAGGAAAGACGATGGACTTCATTAACGAGAAGGCATTCCTCGGAACAATTCTTGCCCACAATGACGGCGGTGTTCCCAACATTGTTATCGAGTCAGAGGATATGGGCGAAAAATCACTCGGTTATCTCATTTACTTCTTCGAAAAGGCCTGTGCAATTTCAGGCTACGTTCTCGGTGTAAATCCCTTTGACCAGCCCGGTGTTGAAAGCTATAAGCGCAATATGTTTGCACTTTTGGGTAAACCCGGCTACGAAAAAGAGAAAGAAGCACTTGAACAAAGATTAAGTATGTGATATAATATATATGTAATTGAACCGAAGGGATAAAAAACCTGTCGGAACAATAAATAAAAGGAGGAAACTAAAAATGATTTCTATTATTTTAGGTCACAAAGGTTCAGGAAAAACTAAGCGCTTGATTTCTTGCGTAAACGAAGCTGTTGAAACTTCAAAGGGCAATGTTGTTTGCGTTGAAAAAGAAACCAAGTTAACATATGATGTTAATTATCGTGCAAGACTTATCGGTACAGACGATTATGCTATCAAGGGCTACGCTGCATTTTATGGCTTCCTTGCAGGCGTTTGCGCAGGCAACCACGACATCACAGATGTTCTTGTTGACGCAACACTTCGCATCGGTGGCAGAAACTATGACGAGCTTGCAAAGTTCCTTGAGGAAATCTACGAGCTTGCATCAAAGAACGAAAAGAACTTCGTTTTCACAATTTCAGCAGATAAGGAAGAGCTTCCTGCTTCAATCTTTAACTTCTGCACAGTACTCGACTAATAAAAAAAGCCTCGCATTGGCGTTGTACCCGTAAGGATACAACGCCAGTTTTATTCGCCATACGGCGAGTTTTATTGCTTCGCAGTTTTATTGTGCTTCGCACAGTGTTATTCGCTTCGCGAGTTTGTTGCGAATAAAATAACACTGAATCCGCAGGATTCAATAACACTATTGTCTAAAGACAATAATATCACTCTGCCGTAAGGCGGAATAACACTTGAAAAACTTTTCTGTTTTCTATATAATTTATATAGAGGTGATATTATGGCGGATAGTATTTTACGAGAAAAAGCAAAAGATTTTGCAAAAGAAACAGTTTTTACTTGCCGAGATATGAAGAAAGATAAAAAGGAATCTGTTCTGATAAATCAGATGCTTCGTTCTGCAACCTCTATCGGTGCAAATATACACGAAGCACAATATGCACAAGGAACTAAAGATTTTATATCTAAACTTGAAATAGCACAAAAAGAATGCTATGAAACAGAATACTGGTTAGAACTTCTTTTTGAAACAGAGTGTATTCCTGAAGATAAATATAAAAAGTTACATAATGATTGCGGCGCCATCAGAAGGATGTTGATTTCTTCTTTAAAAACAGTTAAGGCAAACCACACATAAGGAGAAAAATGAACGGTTACAGTTTTAAATGTGAGCATTTCTTTTATACATTTCTCAAAAAGCATTATTGTCCGAATTGCGGAAATAAATTATTAAGAAAGAAGGTTTCAGTAGTTATTAATTCTGAATCTCCTGAAGCAAAAAATTATGATTTTAATAGCGCACTTACTCACCACCAGAGGCGTAAGTGCCATAAAATGAGAGGTAACACGGTTTTATCCGTATTACCTCTTTTCTGTCCTTAGCAATCCAGCTCATAATGCGAGGCTTTTTAAATGCGGTCGCGTCACGGCTTTTTGGCAAAATCAGTGTGATTTCCGCGGAGTAAGCGGTCAGCAAAGGGAAAATCCGCAAAAATAAGCCCTCGTCATCACTTCGTGACACAGCCTTCAGGCTGTGCCGCTTCGCGGTGCCTCGGGCACAACCTGCAAAATAACCTACAGGAGCAAAACAAATGACATTCAGACAATTACAGCGAAAAAATAAGGAGCTTTCCCGCGAGGAGTGTATATCAGTCCTGATAAACGAAAAAAGGGGAGTGCTTTCTGTTATCGGTGATGAGGGCTACCCCTACGGTATGCCGATGAATCACCTTTACGGCGATGACGGTAATATCTATTTTCACTGCGGACGAAGCGGTCACAGACTCGACTCGCTTGAAAAGTGCGACAAGGTCTCTTTCTGTGTTTGTGATAAGGGCACGGAGCTTGAGGACAAATGGGCGCTTGAATTCAGAAGCGTTATAGTTTTCGGCAGAATGGAAGTAATAGACGATGCCGATACTGTAGTTCATATTTCCGAAAAGCTCTGCCGTAAATTCACCGACGACGAAGCTTATATAAAAAACGAAATTGAGCACTTCGCCCATAAAACTCTTATACTGAAGCTCACACCGGAGCATATCTGCGGTAAAAGAGTGGTTGAGGAGTAAGATAAAGAAGAGAGCCGACAGTTTTTGCTGTCGGCTCTTACTTTATTCAGTTTCAGCTTTGAGTCCTGTCACTTCTTCGAAAACAGGAAGCTCATAGCAGGGGAAATAGATTCCGTAGGTTTCTCCGTTATGCTCTATTTCAAGGAAATGGTAAGGCTTCGCATAAACGTTATTGTGATCGTCAACTGAAAGCTTATAGCTTTTGTAAATTCCCTTGTTGGGCTTTTCGTCTTTGTTCCAGTCGGAAAGCATTATTCTCTTTTTTACCGTGCGGATTGCCTTAAGTCCGGTAAGAGGAAATGCGTACTTCGCTTCACAGTTTACAAGGTAAAGATTTTCGCTGTCAGAAAAAACCTTGTAAATCAGATTGGTAAAGGGAGTGCTTTCGAAAGTACGTGCCTTCGGGTGAACCTCACCGTCTTTGATTTTGTAGCTTATGGCAAGAATATCGGTTTCAGGTGCAGATGCCGGTACACCGTGCTCGGCATAAATGTTTTTTACCACGGTTTCAAGGGTGTTTTTAGTGTAATCACCCTCGTCACTCTGAATGATTTTCTTCGCTTTCTTACGGGCTGAAAACTCAAGAATTCCCCATATTGCGATACAGGCACCGCAAACCCAGAATATCCAGGGGATAGCCTGATAATATTCTATAATGGATTCTTCCGTGTCCCAGGCCCTTACGGTTCCCAGCGTTAAGACAAGTCCTGCAAATCCGAATATGCCTTTGACTATACGCACGGCAAGGGGAAGTTTAGCTTTGTTGATAAGCTCAAAGTTGTTGTCCAGAGCTTTTTCGAAGGCCTGCATACTGCTTTCCGGTGTTCTCTGAATAATAAATTCGTTGCCGTTGAGTATTTCGTTTTCTTTGTCCTCGGTTATGTCTACGCCTAAAATAGGTTTCATATTTTACCCTCCTTTGTTTTTTTAAATTATAACATATATACCGTGTAAATATCAATATGAAAAATAACACTTCTGATGCTATAATATTAATATTGAGAGTTTACTCTTTCTTGACAAACTGTATCCGAAAGTATAAAATTAAACCGATGAATAATTGCTTAAACAGCAAAGGAGCAACCTATGACATACGAATATGAAAAAGAGGCCCTTTCCGAAGGCTTTACCTGTGTATGCGGTATTGATGAAGCGGGCAGAGGCCCTCTGTGCGGACCGGTCTGCGCTGCCGCAGTAATTCTGCCGCTTGACTGTGAAATTCCCGGCATCAACGACTCAAAGAAATTAAGCGAAAAAAAGCGAGAGGCTCTTTACGACATAATCACGGAAAAAGCGATAGCCTACAGCGTGTTTATGGTAGGTCCCGATGTGATTGATGAAATCAATATTCTTCAGGCGACCTTCCTTGCTATGCGTACAGCTGTAGAGAATCTTGATGTAAAGCCTGATATAGCTCTTATCGACGGTAACGGTAAGCCTGGACTTTCTATTGAAGAAAGAACGGTAATAAAGGGCGATGCGAAGAGCGTTTCGATTGCCGCCGCATCAATTCTTGCGAAGGTTACAAGAGACAGGTATATGCTTGAGGCTGACAAAAAGTATCCCGAATATCAGTTTGCAAAGCATAAGGGCTACGGCACAAAGCTTCACTACGAAATGATAGCCGAGTACGGCATCTGCCCCGAGCACAGACGGACCTTCCTTAAGAAAATCCTCGGTGACTGATATGGATAAAAGAGAAAGCGGTCAGAAGGGCGAAGATTTTGCCGCGGAGTACTACCGTAAGCTCGGGTATGAAATCAGAGAGCGGAATTTTCATTGTCGTGGCGGAGAAATTGACATAATAGCCGAAAACGGTGAATATATTATTTTCGTTGAGGTTAAAAACAGAGCTGACGGAGCATTATATTTGCCTAAAGAGGCAGTAGATGTAAAAAAGCAGAGGAAGATAACTCTTGCGGCGATGAAATACTTAAGCGAAAACGAAACAGACAAACAGCCGAAGTTTGATGTTTTTGAGCTGTACAGTAACAATGGCAGGATATATAAATTCCAAAGAATTGAAAACGCATTTGAAAGTTTTGATTTCGGAGGCAGGTATGATATATTCTGATCTTCACTGTGATACGGTGACACGGTGCTTTGAAAGAAGGGAAAGTATCCTTTCGGCGACAGGACACATAAATTCATTCAAAAGTAAACAGTTAAGTGAACACAGGCAGTGCTTCGCTCTTTTTGTCCCTGACAGTAAAAGAGGAAGCACCGCCTTTTCTTATCTTGAAAAACTTGTCGCATTCTATGAGACGGAAAGGGAAAAGCTCGTAAATACAAATATAATTCCGATTCTTACCGTCGAAAACGCAGCGGCTTTGGGCGGTGACTGCAATAATGTGGATTTCCTTTATCAAAAGGGCGTTAAAATGCTGACTCTGACGTGGAACGGTGAAAACGAGCTTGCTTACGGTTCGTCCTGTAATGAGGGCGGACTCAAGGATTTCGGCAGACAGGTGATTTCGGAAATGGAGAAAAAGGGGATAGCTGTTGATGTTTCCCATCTTAACGAGGAAAGCTTTTACGATGTAGCGGCATATACACGAGGACCTCTTATAGCATCGCACAGTAACTGCTACAGCCTTCTTCCGCACAGACGTAATCTCAAGGATGAGCAGATACGTCTTATTGTAGAAAGCGGCGGACTTATAGGTCTTTGCTTTCATGCACCTTTTCTCTCCGTCAGAGGAATGAGTAATTTTGAGATGCTGTACCGCAATATCTTTCACGTGCTTTCCCTAGGCGGAGAAGATGTGCTCTGCTTCGGAAGTGACTTTGACGGCGGTAAGCCTGTGTCAGAGCTGTCCTCGCTTCAGAAGGTGAAAAATCTCTACGGCTATCTTAAGGGCAGAGGTCTCGGGGAGAGACTTCTTGAAAAAATCTTTTACCGTAACGCTGAAAGGCTGTTTTTGTAAGCGGGTTGCCTATAGCTTTGCTGAAAGAGATTTTATGGAGGCTGCTTACGGGGAGGCGAACGCACCGCAGGTGCGTTACACATAGTAAATCCGCTTCT
>JAZSGW010000005.1:0-45836 GCA_045532935.1 Acutalibacteraceae bacterium | reverse complement strand
ACTTCGTACTTGAGGTCTGCGCCTGCAGCTGCGATTTCAGCGTCAGCTGTTTCAACAACAAACTTCTTAACGTACTTGAGTTCCTTAACGTCGCCTGCAAGAGGAATCATGATTTCGGGAACGATGTTCCAGTCAGGATGAGCCTTCTTAACGTTGATAGCTGCGCGGATAACAGCAGCTGTCTGCATCTTTGCAATTTCAGGATATGTAACTGCAAGACGGCAGCCACGGTGACCCATCATGGGGTTGAACTCGTGAAGTGATGCGATGATGTTCTTGATTTCTTCAACGCTCTTGCCCTGAGCTGCTGCAAGTGCTGCGATGTCAGCTTCTTCTGTGGGAACGAACTCGTGGAGAGGAGGATCAAGGAAACGGATGGTAACGGGGTTACCTTCAAGAGCCTCATAGAGAGCTTCAAAGTCGCCCTGCTGCATGGGAAGAATCTTAGCAAGAGCTGCTTCTCTTTCTTCTACTGTGTCAGCGCAGATCATTTCACGGAATGCTGCGATTCTGTCAGCTTCGAAGAACATATGCTCTGTACGGCAAAGACCGATACCTTCTGCGCCGAGCTCACGAGCCTTCTTAGCGTCAGCGGGTGTATCTGCGTTTGTTCTTACCTTAAGTGTTCTGAATTCGTCAGCCCAACACATGATGGTACCGAAGTTACCTGAAATCTCTGCATCTACTGTGGGGATAACGCCGTCATAGATGTTACCTGTTGAACCGTCGATTGAAATGAAGTCGCCCTCTGTGAAGGTCTTACCTGCAAGAGTGAACTTCTTGTTTTCTTCGTCCATAGCGATCTTTTCGCAACCGGATACACAGCATGTACCCATACCACGAGCAACAACAGCTGCGTGTGAGGTCATACCGCCACGAACTGTAAGGATACCCTGAGCAGCCTTCATACCTGTGATGTCTTCGGGTGAAGTCTCAAGACGAACAAGGATAACCTTTTCGCCATTTTCGTTCCATGCAACAGCATCTTCAGCTGTGAATACAACCTTACCGCAAGCAGCACCGGGAGATGCGCCGAGACCCTTGCCGAGAGGTTTAGCAGCCTTGAGAGCCTTTACATCGAACTGGGGATGAAGAAGTGTATCAAGGTTTCTGGGATCGATCATAGCAACTGCTTCTTCCTTGGTCTTGTGACCTTCAGCAACGAGGTCAACAGCGATCTGAAGAGCAGCCTGAGCTGTTCTCTTACCGTTACGTGTCTGGAGCATATAGAGCTTTTCGTTTTCAACTGTGAACTCCATATCCTGCATATCGTGATAGTGATTTTCAAGAATGCCGCAGATTTCGATGAACTGGTTGTAAGCTGCGGGGAACTTTTCAGCCATCTGTGCGATGGGCATCGGAGTTCTTACGCCTGCAACAACGTCTTCACCCTGTGCATT
This sequence comes from Acutalibacteraceae bacterium, assembly GCA_045532935.1. Classification (GTDB taxonomy): domain Bacteria; phylum Bacillota; class Clostridia; order Oscillospirales; family Acutalibacteraceae; genus UBA6857. Next base: position 44,436 of record JAZSGW010000005.1, on the reverse strand, counting down.
AACAAGGAATTCACCCATAAGCTTCTTTTCGCCGGTAGCGGGGTCACGTGTGAAAGCAACACCTGTACCGCAGTCGTCACCCATGTTACCGAAAGCCATAGCCTGAACGTTAACAGCTGTACCCCATGAGTAGGGAATATCGTTGTCACGACGGTAAACGTTTGCACGGGGGTTGTCCCATGAACGGAAAACAGCCTGAACAGCGCCCATGAGCTGCTCCTTGGGATCTGTGGGGAAGTCCTTACCGATCTTGCTCTTATATTCAGCCTTGAACTGTTCAGCAAGCTTCTTAAGATCGTCAGCATCAAGCTCAACGTCGAACTTAACGCCCTTTTCTTCCTTCATCTTGTCGATAAGCTCTTCGAAGTACTTCTTACCAACTTCCATAACAACGTCGGAATACATCTGAATAAATCTTCTGTAGCAGTCATAAGCCCATCTTGCGTTGCCTGACTTCTTAGCCATAACTTCAACAACGTCTTCGTTAAGACCGAGGTTGAGGATGGTATCCATCATACCGGGCATTGATGCACGTGCACCTGAACGAACTGATACGAGAAGGGGATTTTCCTTGTCACCGAACTTTTTGCCTGTGATTTCTTCCATCTTAACGATGTTTTCCATAATCTCAGCAACGATTTCGTCATTGATCTTGCGACCGTCTTCGTAGTACTGTGTACAAGCTTCTGTTGTGATTGTGAAGCCCTGGGGAACAGGGTTTCTGTCGGGGAACTTCTCCTGGAAGATGTTTGTCATTTCTGCAAGGTTTGCACCCTTACCGCCAAGAAGCTCTCTCATTGTGCCGTTACCTTCTTTGAAAAGGTATACCCATTTCTTAGCCATTGGAATCTCCTCCTAAAAAATAATTTACAAAAATAATTTGGCTGAAAATGCGCTTTTTTCAAAACACACTTTCACTCCTGTAAATTCTAACAAATAAATGGAAAAAAGTCTATTGTTTTTTTACATATAGATTGACAAATTTTCCTGTCAATTTTGTCAAAATTTACACAAGTTTAACTTGCCTTGCCTTTTCGGGAAAAAAATGTGTTAATTTTTACTTATTATAGTAGAAAAACAAAAAGCTTTGTGATACAATAATAAACTGTGAAAATGGGTAATTATAATTTTTTTGATTAAGGAAGTGTTTTTATGAAGAAGATTCTTATCGCAGCTATATGTGTGCTTGCCGTGCTTATAGGCATAATCGCTGTTGACGCCATACTTTCAGAAAAGAGTGACGGTACCGTACCCTCCGTAAGCTATTACACTGACGGCGATGTAAGACAGACAACCGTTGTAGAGATTCCCACAAAAGACCCGAACGCACAGGTGCAGTTTTCTATGCCCTTACACTATCTCGAGGATAAGTATAAAAACGACCTTAACCTCTTCTGTCAGGAGAATAACTACATAGCCTGTACCATTGACGAGCAGGCACAGACCTTTACCGTTACTATGAACGCTATGACTCACGACCTTATGCTCAGCAAGGTGGGTATCCAGTCAATCAAAAACATTGCCAATGTTATGAATTCTGAAAAATACCCCTTCTTTAAGGAGCTTGGCAATTCTGTAAAAATTTCTGAAAGCGGTTTTAAAGAAATATCGGTTTTCGTTGACAGAGCAGGCTATGAGGCAGAATCCGACAAGGAGTCCTTTATGGCGTATATTGCAGGCTGCGGTATTTACTATCAGCTTTATACCACATCAAACGACTACTCCTGTAAGGTAATCGTGCAGGATATGGAAAGCGACGAGGTTCTTGATGCAAAGCTTTTCCAGCAGAATAATTCAGGTGTAATTTCCTGATAAAAACAGGTGAGAAAAATGAGCTTTATTGAATTTGATTCGGTTTACAGAAAATACCATACCGGTGAAATAACCATACCTGCCGTTGACGGAGTGAGCTTTTCCATTGAAAAAGGGGAGTTCTGCCTTATCGTAGGTACCAGCGGTGCGGGTAAAAGTACGGTGCTTAATATTCTCGGCGGAATGGACAGCTGCGATGAGGGCAAGGTAAGAGTCGGCGGTAAGTATATCAACGAGCTTGATAAGAATGCTCTTGTTGACTACCGCAGATACGATGTCGGCTTCATTTTCCAGTTTTATAACCTTGTACCGAATCTTACTGCCCTTGAAAATGTTGAGATTGCCACACAGATGTGTAAAAACGCAATCGCCCCGGCAAAGATTCTCAAAAGCGTAGGACTTGAGTCGAGAATGGATAATTTCCCCTCACAGCTTTCCGGCGGTGAGCAGCAGAGAGTTTCTATAGCACGAGCTCTTGCAAAAAAGCCGAAGCTGCTTCTTTGCGACGAGCCTACGGGTGCTCTCGACTACAAAACCAGTAAGCAGATACTTTCTCTTCTTCACAGAACCTGCAGGGAGACGGGAACTACAGTTGTTGTTATCACCCATAACGGTGCCCTCTCTGCTATGGCAGACAGAATCATCACTATGCGCTCGGGCAGAGTGGTACAGATAGCGGTAAACGATCACCCCGTACCTGTTGAGCGCCTTGAGTGGTAAGGAAAGATTAAGGAAGTTTTATATATGAAAATTAACAGAATCCTGATAACAGATGCTCTGCGCACTATCGAACGGAGTCAGTCAAGATTCCTTTCGATTATAGCTATCGTGGCACTCGGTGTAAGCTTTTTTGTCGGCACAAACGCGACAGCTCCCGATATGCGCGATACCGTAAAGCGATATCTTATCGATACAAACAGTATGGACGTCCGCATCGTTTCGACGGCGGGTCTTACCGATGAAGATGTGGCGGTGATTTCCTCCATTAACGGAGTTGAAAGTGCTGTAGGGCAGAAATTTGTCGACGGTGTAGTAAAAATCAACGGAGAAATCGTCAGTGATATTGACGGCTCGGAGCTCGCAGTAAGAGCAATAGCCCTCGATATGAATGCGGTTTATGCCCACTCTTCCGGTGTCGACGATCCGGCTTATATGAACAGACCCCAGCTTATTGAGGGTGCCTGGCCCACAGCGGCAAACCAATGTCTCGTTGACGCGAGTATGCTTTCGACCCCCGAAGAGTTCAGAATCGGTTCAACTCTGCGTATCGACGGAGACGGAGTGGACATCAGCTCCTCACTTGTAAATAACGAATATACCATTGTGGGTATTATCAGAAGTCCCCTTTTCATTTCCTATGACAGAGGCTCGTCAACTGTCGGTACGGGTAAACTCGGCGCATTCTGCTATGTGCCGTCGGATAATTTCCTTACCGAGTATTATTCCGCTATGTGCATAAAAATTGCAGGCAGTGACAGCTATGACCCTTTTTCAGAGGAATATGAAAATCACGTCAAACGCTATACTGACTATATTACACAGATTGCACCGGAGATTCTCTCCAACCGTATACAGCCTCTTAAGCTTGAATATGCCGCAAAGGTTGCCAAGGCAGAGCTTGATTACGCTACGGCAAAGGCTGATATAGAGCTTCAGCTTGCAAACGGTAAGGCACAGGTCGATCAGATTCTCGATATGGCACAGAACGGTGACGCCAAGCTGCTCGAATATAAGACATTATATAATGAAAAGGCTACCGAGGCGGCAAACACCATAGATGCGAGCAAGCTCGAGCACTCCACACAGTATGCTGCCTGGGAGGCGAAGCGTAACGAATATAACGAGGCGATGGAAAAGGTAAGCAAGTATTCCAACGCTGAAACCCAGTTCGAAAACGCAAAAACCGAATACAATGTTGCAAATATGCAGGTTAATACTCTGCTTACGAGTGTCGACTATTTCGAGGACCTTATTGCGACAACCCGTTCTGCTATGGACCAGTTCAACGCGACCCAGGACAATACCGTCGGTGATATTATCAACCGCTTTGAGCAGTCGGGTCTTGTCGGTGCAGAGGTAGATAAGATTCTTGCCACCTTCAATTCCATGACGGCTGTGGGTACTGCCGAGGAAATGATGGCATATATGGAGCCTCAGCTTCAGACTCTTGAGGTAAAGCTTGCCACAACGAAGGCTGATCTTGCAACGGCAAAAACACAGCTTGCAGAAAAAAAGGCGGAGCTTGACAAGGCTGAACAGCTTGTAAATGAGCTTAAGGAGCTTGAACCGAAGCTTGCCGCTGCAAAAATCGAGCTTGACGAGGCAGAAAAGAAGCTTACAGAGGCAGGCTACGATATACAGTTCGGTGAGCTTGAGGTGCTTTCCCAGCTTTCCGATATGAAAAACCAGATTACAGCCTATGAAACCAACCTCATAATGGCAAAGGAAAAGGCTCCTACTGTTGAGGCTGAATACGAAAAGGCTAAAAACGAAGCGAACACCAAACTTGAGCAGGCAAAAAATCAGCTTGAAGAGGCGAAGGATTTCCTTCTCGGTCTTGATAACGCCAAATGGTATGTGCACAACCGTGACGACGCACTTCTCGGTCACGAGGAGTACGAGCAGATGGCTGACCGTATGGCGGCAATCTCCATAATTTTCCCCTGGTTCTTCTTTATTGTTGCGGCACTTGTCTGCCTTAACACAATGACAAGAATGATAGAAGAGGAAAGAACAAGAATCGGCACCTTCAAGGCTCTGGGCTTCACAGATGCGGAGATTATGACAAAATATCTTATTTTTGCCTTCCTTGCATCGGTAATAGGTTCGGTGTCGGGCTCATTTTTAGGCTGTGCCCTTTTCCCGACAATGTTCTCTCTTGCTTTTGACATTCTTTTTGCGATGCCGAAGCTGCTTATTTCCTACCGTTATATATTTGCAATTCCCGGCATTGTTATCTCAATAGCCATAACGGTTTTCGCCACATGGTATACCTGCTACAGCAATCTTAAGGTTGTGCCCTCGTCGCTTATGCGCTCAAAGGCTCCCAAGGCAGGCAAAAAGGTGTTCCTTGAGAAATTCCCCTTCATCTGGTCGAAGCTCTCCTTTACCTGGAAGGTGACAATGCGTAATGTTTTCCGTAATATGAAGCGCTTTGTTATGGCGACAATGGGTGTTGCAGGCTGCACTGCACTTCTTCTTGCAGCCTTCGGACTTGACAGCTCCATTGACAGGACCCTACAGTATCAGTTTATCGATGAGGACAGCATATGGCAGTATGATATGCAGGTTGTTCTCAACGGCTCCTATGATACAACCGTAGCCGGCTGTGAGGTTTACGAGCTTGTAAAGACCAATCCCGAGGTATCAAATGCGATGCTCAGCTATATGACGGTTTATAACACCACAAGTGCTGACAGCGACAAGCTGATGGAAACTTATATCTTTGTACCGGAAAATGCTGCCGAGATGAATAACTATGTCCATCTGCGGGACAGAGCTTCCGGCACACCCTACACCCTCGGTGCCGCAGGAGCCATAATAACCGAGAAGCTTGCTGACAGCCTCGGAATAAAACAGGGTGAAACGATACGCATTATGATAAACGACGAGCAGGGGGTAGATGTACCCGTCGCAGCCGTAACCGAAAACTATGCCCTGCACTATGTCTATATGTCGAGGGAGGTCTATGCGGCTGTATTCGGCGCAAATCCTGCCTATAACTATATAACGGCAAACCTCAGCAATCCCGGGCTCGACGGTGTTTCAAAAACGGCTCTTGCAAAAGAGCTTATGAGCGAATATGAAATCAGCGCTGTTGCCTACACAAGCCAGATTGAATCCTCTTTCCAGAATATCCTCGATTCGATCAGCGTTATTATAGTAATAATCATTATCTGCGCAGGACTTCTGGCGTTTATAGTGCTTTATAATCTTTCTATTATCAATATAACGGAAAGAATAAAGGAAATTGCCACAATAAAGGTGCTCGGCTTTGATGATATGGAGGTTTCCTCCTACATCTTCAGAGAAAACATCATACTGTCCGTAATAGGTATAGTCGAGGGACTTATGTGCGGTATAGTGCTGCACTGGGTGGTGCTCACCCTTGCAGAGGTTGACATCATAATGTACGGCAGAGGAATTCCGCTGACAAGCTATCTTTATGCCGCTGCACTTGCCTTTGTATTTTCAATGACCGTCAACTTTGTGCTTCATAAAAAGCTGCAGAAGGTTGATATGGTCGAATCGCTTAAATCAATCGAATAAAAAAGGAGATGAGGAAATGCCTCTTTGCAATATGAAAGAACTGCTTGAAAAGGCCGAAAAGGGCAATTATGCCGTAGGCTCCTTCAGCATTGCGAACATGGAGATGATACTCGGTGTCATAAAGGCTGCCGAGGAAACACGCTCGCCGATTATCCTGCAGATTGCCGAGGTAAGACTTAACCATTCACCGCTGCATATTATAGGACCTGCTATGCTTGCTGCAGCGAAAAGCGCTACAGTACCCGTTGCGGTGCATCTTGACCACGGCACAAGCCTTGAATGTATCGGTCAGGCATTGAGACTCGGCTTTACGTCGGTTATGTTTGACGGCTCACACCTTCCTCTTGAAAAGAATATCGAAATGACTAAAGAGGTTGTCGAAATGGCAAAGGCAACAGGTGCCTGTGTAGAAGCGGAAATCGGCTGTGTAGGCGGAAGCGAGGACGGCAGTGTGGACATAGCTATGCGCTGTACTTCTCCCGAGCAGGCGAAGCTTTTTGCCGAAAGAACGGGTGTCGACTGTCTCGCTATTGCAATCGGTAACGCTCACGGCTTTTATAAAGATGAGCCGCAGCTTCGTTTTGATATACTTAAATCGGTTGATTCTCTTGTAGACATACCCCTCGTGCTTCACGGCGGTACAGGTATAAGCGAGGAGGACTTTATCCGTTGCCATCAGAACGGCATCAAAAAAATAAATATAGCAACAGCCACCTTCGCCTCTTCTGAAAGGAAGGTAAGGGAAGGCTACGAAAAGGGCGAAATCAAGGGCTACTACGATGTCCACACAAGGGAAATCGAGGGCGCTTATGAAAACGCAAAGAAACACATGGAAATTTTTTATTCCACAGGCAAAGCGGAATAAAAGAATATATAAATTATTTACTGAAAGGACGACTACCAATGAAATACGTAGAATTTGACCAGAGCAAGCCCCTTGATGTAATCCCCATCGGCAGAGTTGCCATTGACTTTAACCCCACAGATATGAATAAGCCTCTTTCAGAAAGCTGTAACTTCAATAAGTACGTGGGCGGTTCACCTGCAAATATAGCTGTAGGTCTTGCAAGACTCGGCAAGAAGGTGGGCTTCATCGGCAAGGTTTCCGATGACCAGCACGGCGACTTCGTTGTGGACTACTTCAAAAAGGACGGCATCGATACCTCACACATCTTCAGAGCAAAAAACGGTGAGAAAATCGGCCTTACCTTTACAGAAATCAAAAGCCCCACAGAATCCTCAATTCTTATGTACAGAGATTCAATAGCTGACCTTATGCTTGAGCCCGAAGAGGTTGACGAGGAATATATTGCCTCTGCAAAGGCTATTGTTATTTCGGGTACAGCTCTTTCAAAAAGCCCCTCAAGAGATGCAGCTCTCAAGGCTATGATGCTTGCAAAGAAGAACAATGTAGTTGTTATTTTTGACATCGACTACCGTGCCTACACCTGGAAGAACAAGGACGAAATCTCTGTTTACTATCAGATGGTTGCACGTAATGCAGATATTATTCTTGGCTCACGTGAGGAATACGACCTTACAGAAGCTATCACAGGCGTATGCAAAACCGACGAGGAAAGTGCAAAGCTCTGGCACTCCTACGGTGCAAAGATTGTTATTATAAAGCACGGCAAGGACGGCTCAACAGCCTACACAAACGACGGTATGAGCTACTCAATCAAGCCCTTCCCCGTAAAGGCTATGAAAGGCTTCGGCGGCGGTGATGGTTATGCAAGTGCATTTATCCGCTGTCTTCTTGAGGGTTGGGAAATGATTGATGCTCTCGAATTCGGCACAGCTTCAGCATCAATGCTTATTTCCGCACACAGCTGCTCTGCTGCGATGCCCTCTGTTGAAGCAATCGAAAAGTTCATCAAAGAAGAAAAAGAGCTTTACGGTGAAATGGTAGCGAGAGCTTAAAACAATTCACAATTCACAATTAAAATGCAAAATTGCGGGTTACTCCGATTGTATATCCTTGTTAATACAGTGAAGAGGCCTCAATCCCATCGGTTAAAAAAAGAGTTTAAAAAGTAAAAAAACTCTTGATAAATTTTTTCAGTTAATGTATAATTGCAGATACCATCAAAAGAAAAAGGAGAAAAATTATGGCAGCATTTATCACAAAAATTTTAAGCTTTGTTCTTTCAATCGTGGCATCAATGTCTATGGCATTTTCCCCGATTACAGAAGAAATCGTAAACTCAAATTTCGAGTACGCAAATTCCTTCGACCAGGTAGTTTATGAAAATCAGCTTGTTCCCACAGAGGACGCAGACGGCTGGGTTTTCACAACTGACGGCGACTTCAAGGTTGTACAGCTTACCGACGTGCACATCGGTGGCGGTTCAATGAGTAAGGACAAAGACCGCAAGGCTATGAACGCAGTAGCAGCTATGCTTACATACGAAAAGCCTGATCTCGTTATTCTTACCGGCGATATGGTTTATCCCGTTCCCTTCCAGGCAGGCACCTTCAATAACTCTATTTCAACAGAGATGCTCATTACTCTTCTTGAGAAGCTCGGTGTTTATTATGCACCTATTTTCGGTAACCACGATTCAGAGGCTTACAGCACCCATTCAAGAGAAGAAATCGGCGATATGTGGGCTGCAGACCATCTCAAGTATTCACTCTTCAAGCACGGTCCCGAGGACGTTGACGGTGTAGGTAACTATATCATTAAGGTCAAGAACACAGCCGGCAAGGTAACAAATGCTTTCTACCTTATCGACTCCAACGAATACCTCGAAAACGACCCGATGGGTATTCTCGGTGATTACGACAGAATCCACGACAACCAGATCGAATGGTATAAGAACAGCGTAAAGGCTATCGATGCAGCAAACGATGACGGCGATGCAATATTCAGCTCCTACGCTTTCTTCCACATTCCTATTCAGGAATACGATGCAGCATGGAAGGAATACGCTGAAAACGGATATAATGATACCGAAAATGTTAAGTATATTGCAGGCGGCTATCACGAGCCCGACGAAACAGTATGCTGCAGCACAGAATCCGAGAACTTCTTTGAGACAATTCTCGAGCTCGGTTCAACAAAGGCTACCTTCTGCGGTCACGACCACGTTAACAATGCAATCCTCAACTACAAGGGTGTAGATCTTGTTTACGGTATGAGCATCGACTATCTTGCTTATGTTAACCCCGTAACAAATGATATGGGTCCCCAGCGCGGTTGCACTGTTCTTATCGCAGAGGCAGACGGTGACCACACTGTTTCACTTGAAAACTACTATCAGGATAAGTACGTAACAAAGTACGAAAAGGAAAGCGTTTCAATGTCCTGGTAAAAAACCGATAATTAAGGGTCCCCGGCTCAGCCGGGGACTTTACACTTTCCGGATTGTGTGATACAATCGGCTAAAGGAAATTTTTTGATAAAGGTGATTTTATGAAGCTTTGTGAAGAAAGAAAATGGATACTGTCACAGCTTGAACAGGTGGCGGATTTCTGGCTCAGAAACGGTATTGATGAAATCAACGGAGGTGTTTATACCTGCATTGATAAGGACGGAAAGGTTTTTTCTACAGATAAAAGTGTATGGATGCAGGGACGCTGCGGCTGGATTTATGCCTATCTCTGTCACGTTTACGGTGTTAAGCAGGAGTGGCTGAAGGCAAGTAAAAGCTGCCTCGATTTCCTCGAAAGCTACTGTGTGAACAGAAATGCCGGCGGCAGACTTTATTTCACCGTAACCGGTGACGGCAAACCGTTAAGACAGAGAAGATACTGCTACAGCGAAGCATTTTACTGTATCGCAAACGCAGAATATTACGGCATCACCGGTGAAAAAGAGCATCTGGAAAGAGCACGCAGGGCCTACGAGATGTACTGGAATCTCAACCACGGTATGAAGGACCCGACAGGTCTCGGAGCAAAGACGGAGCCTTCCACACGTACAGGAAGAGCTCTCGGTATACCTATGATTCTTCTGAATGTCACCTCGGTGCTTCTTCGTGTCGACAGCGAGAGAGCAGAGCTTTACAATGCCCGTGCCGACGAATGTGTAAGCGATATACTGAAGTATCACTTCAAGCCGGAGCTTGGCTGTACCCTCGAATCCGTTGCGCCTGACGGTACACCGAGACTTGACATAACCGAAGGCAGAGTGGTTAACCCCGGTCACGACATTGAGTGCAGCTGGTTTCTTATGGAAAGAGCAAATCTCACAGGAGACAGAGAGCTTCACGAAAAAGCTGTCAGAATTTTTGATATGGCATTCGAAAAGGGCTGGGACAAAGAGTACGGCGGAATCCTTTACTTCGTTGACTGCCTCGGCAATCCCCCTGAAGCTTATGAGCACGATATGAAGCTCTGGTGGCCGCATAATGAGGCGCTGATAGCTTCGCTTATGATATACAGAGATAACCGTGATGAGAGGTATCTTAAAATATTTGAGCAGCTGCTTTCCTACAGCAAGGAGCATTTCGCTTCGGCACCCTGCGGGGAGTGGTACGGATACTTAAGACGTGACGGAAAGCCCACACTTCCTGCCTGCATAGGCTCGACCTTCAAGGGTCCCTTCCACGTGCCGAGATGCCTTATAATGCTCGACTCGATGATAAAAGAAATCGAAGAAAGAGGTTAAGTGAAATGAAGCTTGAAAAATACAAAGGCATAATCCCCGCATTTTATGCCTGCTATGATGACGAAGGAAACATCTCAAAGGAAAGAACGAAGTGCCTTGCACGGTTTCTTATAGAAAAGGGTGTAAAGGGTCTTTATGTCGGTGGCTCGTCGGGGGAATGTATCTACCACAGCGTCAAGGACAGAAAGGAAACCCTCGAAGCTGTTATGGAGGTCGCAAAGGGAAAAATCACCGTAATTGCCCACGTCGCCTGCAATAACACAAAGGATAGCTGTGAGCTTGCCCGTCACGCTGAAGCTCTCGGTGTTGACGCTATAGCGGCGATTCCGCCTATTTATTTCCGTCTTCCCGAAAAGGCGATAGCAAAATACTGGAACGATATTTCAGCGGCGGCACCTGATACGGATTTCGTGATTTATAATATTCCCCAGCTTGCAGGGGTTGCGCTGACACTTCCGCTTTTTGAGCAGATGCTTAAGAATCCGAGGGTTATCGGTGTGAAAAACTCCTCGATGCCCGTTCAGGACATTCAGATGTTCAAGCGTCAGGCAAGGCTCAACGGCAAAGAGATTGTCGTTTTCAACGGCCCTGACGAGCAGTTTGTCAGCGGAAGAATCATCGGTGCTGACGGCGGTATCGGCGGTACCTACGGTGTAATGCCCGAGGTTTATGTGAAGCTTGACGAGCTTGTCAGAAATGGCGAAAACGAAAAGGCGAGAGTGCTTCAGGACGCGGCTAATGAGGTTACCTACACAATGTGCTCGGCAAAGGGAAATATGTATGCTGTCGCAAAGGCGGTTCTCGAAAAGAGGACGGGTGTCTGCTTCGGCGGTGTAAGAGAGCCGCTTCTTAACCTTGAAGAAGGTGACGAGGCAGTCGTAGAAAGGGCAACAGAGCTTGTTGATAAGGCTCTTGAGCTTGCGAAATAAGTGATATAAAAAGACTACTCCCCACCGATTATTCGGTGGGGAGTAATTTTACACTTTATTCTGCACTTTGCACTCTGCATTCTGCATTCCGATACGCGTATCGGCTTAATAACCAAGCTTTCTCAGCAAGGTTTTGTCGCACTTGTCAGCCATTGAGCCGATCTTGTCCCAGAGGGCGTCTGCCTTTTCCTTCCACTCGAAGTAGCCGGCAGCATTTTCGGGATATTCGCCGTAAAGCTTTGTGACCTCGCCGCTCTGAAGAAGTCCTTTTACGATTGCGGCAACGGTAGTAGGCTTGATTTTACCTGTTGCGATACCTGTGCCTATGCCTGCGACGATGTCGGCAATATCCTTTGCACCGAGTTCGAGGTCTGCACCCTGATTGCCGAGAATCTTCTGGCTGAAGATGATGTCCTTTTTGAAGAGATATTCAGCTTCCTTGGGACTGCAGGTAACTATGCCCATAAGAAGAGGACGCATAGAATCAAAGGCGATACCCTGCTTTTTGATGTATTCGCAGTTGATGGGCCACATATTTTCTCTTGAAAGAGCCTTGCCCTCTTTAAGAAGTGCATCGATAACTCTTACGGCGATTTCACACTGAACGAGAGATGATGTGCAGCCTTCACCGCAGGTGGGCTTTGTAAGGCAGGCGGTGTCACCGAGAGCGATGATGCCGTCGTCAACGAAGGAGTAAAGACCTCTGTGATAGGGTGTGAGCCCCTTTTCGACCTTTTCAACTCTGTAGTCAGGCCACTTGACGTTTTTTCTGAACTGTGTTTTGAAGATTTCCTCTGCATAGTCGTAGCCGTAGTTGCCGCCTACGCCTAAAATTGCGCCGTGCTCGTCGCCTGAAGGAGCAGACCATACCTTGTAGTTAAGGAAGGATGCATCAAGGTCACGTGCGCGTACCTTTTCGTTGAGATATTTTACATAATAGAGAACAACGAAGAATACATCTCTGTTTGTAAGTCTGAAGTTTTCGACTGTTGAGGAGTCAGGGAGCTTTCTTCTTACCACAGCGGGGATACCCGAGCAGTCAGCAACAAGGGAAGCGAGAACCTCTTTTTCAGCCTTTGCTGTCTTGTATTTTGCGCCGATAACCTTACCGTTTTCATCGTAAATGAGATCTGTGAAGGCGGCACCGCAGACGATTTTTGCGCCTGCTTTTTTTGCTTCCTCGTGCATACGGAGTATGTAATCGTGCTTATGACAGCCGACAACGGTTGCAGGTGCACCGCTTTTTGCGTAGTTACCGAAGGGGGACATAACCGGTGAGCCCTCGAAGGTGAAGCCGAAATCCTTATCCTCGGGTGAGGGGATAGTGAGACCGAACTGCTCCATCTCCTTTTTGCTCATATGGAAGATGTCATAGGCACGGGAAATGTTTTTCTTTTCCTCTTTTTCAATCATAAGAACCTTGTGGCCCTTTTCAGCCATTTTCTTTGCAAACCAGCTGCCCGTGGTTGAGCCGCCGACAACGAGAATATCATATTTTTCCATAGTTTTTTCTCTCCTTTTATATTTTTATTCTTAACAATTTTATCACTATTGTATGAAATATTCAATATAAATACTGATATTTTAATTATTATACATATTTTTTATTTTCTGCCATTTCTCTACAAACCATAACCGAAGCTCATATTTTTCATCGGTAATGATTTTCTGCTGACCCTCTGTAAGAAGCCCGTCAAAATCGGATATTCCCTCACTTGCGGCAGGCAGACATAAGGCAGGAAACATCACGCACCACCAGTTTTTGCCCTTGCCCTCACCTATTACTACCTTAAGTGCATCGTAGTAGCCTGCAGGAAGAGTGAAGCTGTCATATTTCCTTGTCGGGAAAAAGCACCTTTCAAGTGTAACCGTAGCCTTGTCTGCAGAGCCGTTGCTTTCGAGAAAGTCACAGGCAGTTTCTTCTATATAGGCTAATTCCTTGCGGATTTTTTCTTCTGCCTGGTGCTTCGACTTACTGCCTGAAAAGATTTCCTTTCCCTCGCCGAGCAGCTTATCCCGAAGAGCGAGCTTTATTTCCTGATCCTTTTCTTCGTCCGAGGCGGCTATTATATGAAGCCGCAGTACATTCTGACGGATATTTTCGCAGCTTTTGTCAAGATTGTATGTAGACACAAATATACATATAACAAAAGCGGCAAGGGCAGCACATTCGATTTTCAAAAGCTTCATTTTTAATACCTTCTTTCATCTGCTGAAAGTATTGACCAAACGGAAAAAAGATATTCCTTTTTCTGTGAATATCTGCGGTTTTGTGAGAAAGGATAAAAAAGAAGCTGTGCAGAAAATACTGCTCTATTGACAAAAGAAATCAATACGCTTAATATATTTACGGAGGATATTTATGGAAACCTTTGAAAGAATAAAAGAAATTGTTTCAGATCAGCTCGGACTTTCGGCAGACTTTGAGTTTACGCAGAGCACGACCTTTGAGGAAATAAATGCAGACAGTCTTGATCTCGTGGAAATTGTTATGACACTTGAGGACGAGTACGGCATAGAAATCTCGGACGAAGCAGTTTCCGATATGGAAAATGTGGGAGATCTGGTGGCTTTCATAGATAGCCTGAAATAAACCCGGACGGTGAAAAAATGAAGGAATACAACTGTATAATATGGGACTGGAACGGCACCTTGCTTGACGATGTGCCGCTGAATATTGAAATAGTCAATACCCTTCTTACTGAAAGAGGTAAAAGGGCGGTAGAAAGTAAGGAATATTATCTTGAGGAATTCTGCTTTCCTGTTATCGACTTTTATAAAAAGGTTGGATTTGATTTGGAAAACGAGGACTTTACTCTTATCGCAAGGGAATATGCGGCTCTCTACAATGCAAATTATCCCACAGCGGATATTTTTCCCGATGTAACGGAAATACTCTCTCTTATAAAGCATTCGGGAAAAGAGCAGCTTATTATTTCTGCAACAGAGCAGGGTTATCTTCTTAAGCAGGTAGCCTATTTTGAGCTTGAGCATTTCTTTACGGATATTCTCGGCTCGGGCAACGTTCTCGGCAGCAGTAAAATAGAAACTGCAAAAAAATGGATGCAGGACAGGGGCTACAACCCCGGTGAGGTGCTTTTCGTCGGTGACACTCTCCACGATCTTGAAACAGCAAAGGCGATAGGCTGTGACTGTGCTCTTGTGTCAAGAGGGCATAACAGCCGTGAAAGACTCGTCAGAACCGGCTGTAAGGTCTACGACAGCCTCGACTTTTTAAAAGAAGCGGTGAAAAAATGAAAAAGGTTGTAATTGCTCCTGATTCATTTAAGGGTACACTTACCTCACAGCAGGTATGCGAGGTTATTTCGCAGGTGCTTGAAAGAAATTATCCCGACACACAAATCATAGCTCTCCCCGTTGCCGACGGCGGAGAGGGCACAGCAGATGCCTTGCAGTACGCCCTCGGCGGAGAGAAGGTTTACTGTAAAGCCCTGTCTCCCCTTGGAAGGGAGCTTGACGCATACTTTCTTGACGTTGACGGAAAGTTTGCCGTTATTGAGTCTGCCGTCGCATCGGGAATTACCCTTGAAAAAAATAAAGATGCCCTTCGTGCTACATCCTTCGGTACGGGTCAGCTGATAAAGACGGCACTTGATAAGGGAATATCCGAAATAGTTATCGGTATAGGCGGCAGTGCTATGACCGACGCAGGTGCAGGCTGTCTTGAGGCACTCGGTGTGAGGTTCTACGATGAAAAGGGTGACGCGGTAAAGCCTTGCGGCGGAAATCTCTGCAGGATAAAGAGTCTTGACCTTACGGAATTTGACGAAAGAATAAGCAAAACGAAAATAACTTTATTATGCGATGTCAGAAATCCCCTTTACGGTGAAAGGGGAGCCGCTTACATATTCGCGCCGCAGAAGGGTGCAACGGAAAAAGAGGTGCAGCTTCTCGACGAAGGACTCCGTGAATTTGCGAAGCTCTGTAAAGCTGCTCTCGGTGAGGATTTCTCTTTCCGTGAGGGTGCAGGTGCGGCAGGCGGTCTCGGTTTCGCTCTGATGGCATTTATGAAAGCGGAGGTCAGAAGCGGTATCGATTGCGTGCTTGAGCTTTGCGGCTTTTCGGACAAGGTAAAAAATGCTGATGCCGTAATAACCGGTGAAGGAAAGCTCGACAGTCAGAGCCTTCTCGGGAAGGTGCCCTTCGGTGTGACGTCGATATGCAGAGGTAAAAGGGTTATCGCCGTGGTCGGTGTAAGTGAGCTTACTGCAGAAGCCGGCAAAGAAATGGGTATAGAGGAGATAATAGAAACCAATCCGCAGCATCTGCCCTTTGATGAAATAAAGCACTGTGCAAAAGCTATGCTTTATGAGGCGGCGGAAAAAATAAAACTGTGAATAACGGGGAAAAATGATTTTTTCTCTTGATTTATTTTTAATTTTGTGGCTTAATATATAATGTATAAAAATGAAATAAAAAGGAGTATTCAACATGAGTGAAATCAAAAGACTTAAATGTTTCATCGACGGTGAATGGGTAGAGTCAAAGACTGAAAAGTATATGCCTGTATACAACCCCAGCACCGGTGAAGTAATCGCAGAAACTCCCTGCTGTACAGCTGAAGAGGTTGAAGCAGCAATCGCTTCGGCAAAGGCAGCTTTCCCTGCATGGTCAAACACACCTGTTATGAAAAGAGTTCAGGTGCTTTACAAATTCCGTGAGCTTCTTATCGAGCATATGGACGAGCTTTCAAGGCTCTGCGCTCTTGAGCACGGTAAGGTTCTTTCAGAGGCAAAGGGTGACATTCTCAAGGTTAAGGAGCCCGTTGAGCTTGCTATCACAGCTCCCATGTCACTTTTAGGCGATGCAATGAGAGACACCTCAAACGGCTACGACACCACTCTTTATTATGAGCCCGTAGGTGTATTCGCAGGTATCGTTCCCTTCAACTTCCCGGGTATGATTCCTATGGGTTGGATGGTTCCCTGCTGTATCGCATCAGGTAACACAATCGTTCTCAAGCTCGCATCAATGACTCCGATGACAGCTATGAGACTCAATGAGCTTCTCGTTGAAGCAGGTCTTCCCAAGGGCGTTGTTAACCTTGTAACCTGCTCAAGAGTTGAGGCTGACATTTTCCTCAAGCACCCCGATGTAAAGGGTATCACCTTCGTTGGTTCAACAAAGGTAGGTCTCCACGTTTACAAGGAAGCTGCTGCAACAGGTAAGCGTGTTCAGGCTCTCTGCGAAGCAAAGAACCACGCACTTGTTCTTGAAGATGCCGCACTTGAAAGAAGTGCAAGAGGTATCATCAACTCCGCTTTCGGTTGCGCAGGCGAGCGTTGCATGGCTCTTCCCGTTGTTGTTGCACAGGAGAGTATTGCTGACGAGCTTGTAGGCTACATAAAGAAGTTTGCCGAGGAGCTTAAGCTCGGTCCTGCATATGAGGCTGACTCAACTCTCGGCCCCGTTGTAACTGCAGAGCATAAGGCATCAGTTATCAACTGGATTAACAAGGGTATCGAAGAGGGCGCAACCGTAGTTCTCGACGGTAGAGATGCAGTTGTAGAAGGCTACGAAAAGGGCTTCTATGTAGGTCCCACAATCCTCGATAACGTTACAGAGGATATGACAGTAGGTACACAGGAAATCTTCGGACCTGTTCTCTGCATAAAGAGAGTAAAGAACTTCGAAGAGGGTCTTGCACTTATGAACCGCAACCCGTTTGCTAACGGTTCAGTTATCTTCACACAGAACGGCTACTATGCAAGAGAGTTTGCAAAGAGAACCGACGGCGGTATGGTAGGTGTTAACGTTGGTATCCCCGTACCCGTTGGTGTATTCCCCTTCACAGGTCACAAGCTCTCCTTCTTCGGTAATCTTCACTGTCTCGGTAAGGACGCATTCCGCTTCTTCACAGAAACAAAGGCTGTAACAACCCGTTGGTTCGACGAGGAAGAAATGAAGGCTACCTCCGTTGATACATGGGACGGCTCAGTAGGCGGCGGCGTATAAGCTTTCAAATAAAAAATTAAAAGACTGTTGCAGATGCGGCAGTCTTTTTTTACTTGTTCGCAGGATTCTACAAAATATGCGCCGGAAGTAAGCTATACTGTACAAGTGTTAAGAATTTGTTTGTGTATTTTTGCTGAAAATGAAAAACATATTGACAAAAAATAAGATAAGGTGTAAAATAAATTTTAATAAAATTAAAATTTTTTTAGGAGGAAAGACACATGAAAAAAACCTTGGCAATTTTCTTCGCTATCGCTATGCTCTTCACAGTTGCTTCATTTTCTGTAAGCGCTGCTGACGGTGATGTTGCTGCTATCGGTGAAGCAACATTCGGCACACTTCAGGCTGCTATTGATGCTGCTGCAGCAGGCGATACAATCGAGCTCATTGATGATGTAGCAGAAAACGCTACAATCAACAAGAGCATTACACTCGACGGTGCAAGCCACAAGTACACCGGTCAGATTACCCTTAACAAGGTGAAGGCAACTATTCAGAACATCAATTTTGTTGACAGTTATATCTACAAGAATAAGAAAACCGGCGCAAACGGTCTTGATATAACTATTAAAAACTGTACTTTTGAAGGCAGCCTTAACGACGGTTATGCAGTAAGAATTGACGGTTCATCAAACATCGTAATCGAAAACTGCGATGCAAAGGATGTAGACTTCGGCTTCCTGTATATTGCAAGCTCATCAGATAAGATTTCTCTTAAGAATGTAAACATCGATGGCGCAAAATACGGTATCCACATCGCATATAACAATTCTACAGTTTTTGAAAACGTAAACATCAAGAATGCAGCCTACGGTATCCTTAATCAGACCTACGGCGCAAAGACAATTACCTTCAAAAACTGCACAGTTGATGCTGAAAATCCCGTATACATCTGGGAAAGAAATGCAACAACACAGAATTTTGTCTTCAAGGGCGAAAATGATTTCGGTACAGACGACCTTACATTCGGCAGCTCACTTGTAACAGCAACCGTTGATTTCGCAAGACTTGGAGATGAAACATTTACATCTCTTCAGGCTGCTATAGATGCTTGCGTTCCCGGCGACAACACAATTGAGCTTCTCAGAAACTGCGGTGAAACCGTAACCGTTAAGCAGACCGAAGGTGTCAATATTGTTATTGACGGTAACGGAAAGACTTATTCCGGTACAATCAAGGTTGACGGTAATAACAGACCTACAGGTGAAGAAACCCTTACAATTAAAAATGTGAACTTCGAAAACACAGAGAAAACAAACTATGCATACTTTATTGATGCAACAACAAATTCCAAGGGCGGCAACAGCGAATCCCATAACCTTACTGTTGAAGACTGTGCCTTCAAGAGTAATAACTGGCACTATTCGATTGCTACAAGACATCCCTACAACCTTACAGTAAAGAATTGTACTGCAGATAGGGTTTACTACCTTATTTACAATCCTCAGGGCGGTCAGAAGATTACCGTTGAAGATTGTACTGTAACAAATGCGACCTACGGTATCGGTTCTCAGAAGTGTCTTGAAACATATATCAGAAATTATACCTATACAGGTAAGGCTGCAGGTATATACGGACGTGCAAATGTTAACGGCTCAGTTATTACAATGGAAAACGTTGACGTGACCTCAACTCTCAGCGGTCAGTCGGTCATTACATTATGGAAGAATAATGACGGCGGCACATCAAAGACATTTAAGTTTGTTGTTGTGGGCAAGAACAGCAGCTTCACAGCTCCTGAGGGCACAGAGTGGTTTGCCCGTCAGAGTGAAACAAACGCACCCTACGAATTTATTTATGTTTATGATGTAGCGGCTATCGGAGACAAGAAGTATACATCTCTCAAGGCTGCTATTGCTGATGCAGCAGACGGTGATGTAATTACCGTTATCGATGACTTTACACTTGCAAATGATGCAACTGAAAAGGTTTCAGGCATGTATCCTATGGTTGCTGTAACAGATAAGAAGGTTACAATTGACCTCAACGGCAAGACAATCACAGCTAACCCCTCATTTGATGCAAATATGCTTGCAGTATTCTACGCAGGCGGCACAGGTGAGCTTACACTTACCGACTCCTCAGAGGCTAAGACAGGTACTGTTAACGTAACAATGGCAGACGGCACAGAGGCTTATTCAATGTTCACCGCTCTCGGTTCTTCAAAGATGTACATTGAAGGCGGTAGCTACACAATCGACAAGATTGAATACGGTCAGTCAATGCTTTATGCAGGTCAGGACCAGCAGATGTTCGTTTCAGGCGGTAACTTTGTTCTCGGCAACGCTAAGTCAAGAGATCCCGGTAACGGTGAAATGCAGCCCTGGATGTTCAACGCTCACGGCGACGGTATGAAGTCCATCACTGTTACAGGCGGTACCTATAATACAGATCCCACTCACTATCACGGTGAGGTATCCTTCCCCGGTTGCTATGCTCCCGTTGAAAAGGATGGCTTCTGGGAGGTTGAGCTCGTTCACACAGCAGGCGCAGAAGCAACCTGTATGGCAGCTCAGACCTGCACAGAGTGCGGTGCAGAGCTTGACGGAATCAAGGAGCACGAAGCAGGAGAATATGTATCAAACAACGATGCAACCTGCACAGCAGACGGAACAAAGACAGCAGAGTGCATCTACGGCTGCGGTAAGACCTACACTGTAGCAGACGAAGGCACAATCAAGCCTCATACCCCCGGTGCAGCAGCAACTTGCCAGGCTGCCCAGATCTGCACAGCTTGCGGCACAGAGCTTGACGCTATCAAGGAGCACGTTCTTGGTGAATATGTATCAAACAACGATGCAAGCTGCACAGCAGACGGTACAAAGACAGCAGAATGTATTTACGGTTGCGGACTTACAGATACAGTAGTTGACGAAGGTTCTATGGGCGAGCATAACGACGCTGACGGCAGCGGCAGCTGTGACGGTTGCAGCAAGAAGTGCTGTGAAATCTGCGGCGGCTTCCATAAGGATATGATCGCTGATTTTATCTGTCTTCTCGGTGAACTTATCAGACTGTTAATCGTATTTATCGGAACAGTATTTTAATTAACGGCTTCAGCTGTTGAAAGCTAAAAACTACGGTCACGGATTCAATTAATCCGTGGCCTTTTTTAATTTAATCAATAATAATCATTTTACAAACATATATTTTTAATTTCTTAAACATTTGACTTCTATAATAAATACAACAAAACCGTAATATAGGAGGTATAATAATGGACAATCAGGAAAAAATGCTTTACGTTGAAAGAGTGAAAAGCAAGTATGTAAAAAGCGAAAGAGGTAACATCGACAGAATAAAGGAGCTTGACAAAAAGGCAACGACTCCTGCCGTGGTTATCGCTTACACCGTCGGCGTTATCGGTGCACTCATATTCGGTGCAGGCTTATGCTTTGCGATGAAGGTAATAGGTGACAGCGTAGTGCTCGGCATAGTGCTTGGTATAATCGGTATGGCTGTTATTGGTGTGAATTATCCACTTTACGTGAAGAATCTCGAAAAAGGTAAGGATAAGTACAGACAGGAAATTTTAGATCTGATCACAGAGAATAAAGCTTAAAGAAAAAAGAGCTGTAAAAAACTCGTGTTTTTACAGCTCTTTAATTTTTTGCTTTTACAGAAGCTCTGCACCGTTTTCTTTACAGTACTTAACGGTTTCCTCGTCCCAGTAGGATGACTGCACTTCACCGATATGCGCCTTTCTTAAGAAGAACAGACACATTCTTGACTGGCCGATGCCGCCGCCGATAGTGTAGGGAAGCTCGCCTGCGAGAAGAGCCTTATGGAAGGGCAGATTCTTTCTGTCCTCACAGCCGCTTTCCTTAAGCTGCTTTTCCATAGCTTCCTCGTCGACTCTGATACCCATTGAGGAAAGCTCAAGGGCAATATCGAGAAGTGGATAGTAAACGATGATGTCACCGTTAAGCGTCCAGTCGTCGTAGTCGGGAGCTCTGCCGTCGTGGGGAGCACCGTCCTTCAGCTTACCGCCTATCTGCATAAGGAAAATTGCACCGTATTCCTTTACGGCAAGGTACTCTCTTTCCTTTCTTGATTTATCGGGGTATTTCTCTTCAAGCTCCGAGGAGGTGATGAAGGTGATCTTTTCGGGAAGCTGTGAGCCGATGAAGTTATACTCCTTTGATATGTAGTACTCGGTATGTCTTAATGCGGAGTATATGAGCTTTACGGTTTTCCTGAGATACTTTTCCGTTCTGTCCTCTTTGGAGATAATCTTCTCCCAGTCCCACTGGTCAACGAAGATTGAGTGGATATTGTCAGTATCCTCGTCGCGGCGGATAGCGTTCATATCGGTGTAAAGACCTTCACCGCTTTCAAAGCCGTACATTTTAAGGGCGAATCTCTTCCACTTTGCCAGGGAGTGAACGATTTCGAAATTCTTGCCGCTGAAAACGTCAAAGCATACGGGTCTTTCCTTACCGCTGAGGTTATCGTTGAGGCCGCTTTCCCTGTCAACAAAAAGGGGAGCGGAAACTCTTGTAAGATTAAGCTCTATAGCAAGGTCTCTTTCAAAGAAGTCCTTGACTTTTTTAATGGCTATCTCTGTCTCACGCAGGTTGAGGTGAGACTCATAGCCTTCAGGAATATAATGTGGCATAACGTCATCTCCTGTAAAAATAATTCTATTAATTATACCAAAGTTGAAGGGTCAATGTCAATAGCACATAATATTTTCCTTTGTAGTGTTTTTTTCTATTGTAAAAAAAATTAATCGGTGTTATAATAAATTGATTATGAACATTTTTACTCAGGTGGTGAAAATATGATTTCAGTTGCACTTGCCGCTTATAAGGGCGAAAAATATATATACGAGCAGATAAAGTCCATTCTTCCGCAGCTTGACGAGAAGGACGAAATCATTGTTTCTGACGACAGACCGGGAGGAATCACGGAAAAGATTGTCCGCAAAATGATGGAAAAGGACAGCAGAATAGTCTATCTTGAGGGCAGCGGTAAAGGAGTTGTCGCTAACTTCGTAAATGCTATAAGGCACTGTAAGGGCGATAAGATTTTTCTGTGCGACCAGGACGATGTGTGGCTCCCTGATAAGGTAAAGCTTGTTATGAAGGCTTTTTCCGAGGGTGCAGACCTTGTACTTCATAACGCTTATGTTACGGATAAGAAGCTGAATATCACCGACACCTCGTTTTTCGAGCTTCGGGGCAGCCGTAAGGGTGTTATGCACAACATCGTGAAAAATTCATATATGGGCTGCTGTATGGCATTTGACAGAAAAATGCTCAAGCACATTATGCCGATTCCGAGAAATGTCCCTATGCACGACCAATGGATAGGTCTTGTCAGTGAGGTTTACGGCAAGGTCACCTTTATTGACCAGCCGCTTATCTATCACAGAATGCACGGAAATAACGTGACAGGCACATCGCAGACCTCTTTTTCACAGAAAATGCAGTGGAGAAGAAACATAATATCCCGACTTTACAGAAGAGTTATCTTTAAAAAATAAGGAGCTTACAGATGGAGAAAATAAAAGTCAGCGGCTGTATCGTAACATATAACGCAAAGGGCAAGGTTGACGCAACGATTGAGTCTCTGCTCGAAAATACAAAGGGTGTAGATTTTACCCTTTATGTGGTGGACAACGCCTCGGAAGACGGTACGGCAGAGCATATAAAAGAAAAGTATCCTTCGGTGGTCGTTATCGAAAGCAAAAGAAATGACGGCTTCGGAGCAGGACACAATAAGGTTATTCCCTTCCTTGATTCGGACTATCACGTTGTAATAAATCCCGATATTCTTCTTAAAGACGATGTTATAGCAGAGCTTGCTTCTTTTGCTTCGGAGAATGAGTCTGTAGGTCTTCTTTCACCGCAGATACGCTTTGAGGACGGAAGGCTGCAGATGCTCGCCAAGCGTAATCCCACGGTGCGCTACCTCGGAAATCACTGGTTTCACAAGGGCGACGAGCCTAACCGTCTTATGACGGAGTACTGTATGCTCGATATGCCCGAGGACGAGCCTTTTGAAATCACCAATGCAACAGGCTGCTTTATGTTTTTTAGTACACCGGTGTTTATGGAGCTTGGCGGCTTTGACGAAAGATTCTTTATGTATCTCGAGGACTGCGATATTGCAAGGCGTGTCAGTGAAAAATACAAGGCTCTGTTTTATCCGGGAGCTACGGTCTATCATCTCTGGGAGAGGGAGAGCAAGAAAAGCAAAAAGCTTCTTTTAATTCACATTCAGTCAATTATCAAGTACTTCCTTAAATGGGGAATCAAGTTTTAATAAAGAGGGGTAAAGCAAATGGCAAAGGTATCGGTTATCATACCTGCATATAATTCAGAAAAATTCATCGCAGAGACACTCGACTGTCTCGTGAATCAGACACTCAAGGATATTGAGGTCGTTATAGTTAACGACGGTTCGACTGACGGCACCCAGGATATTATCGATGCTTACTGTGAAAAATACAGCATCTTCAGGTCATACATTAAAGAAAACGGCGGTGTTTCGAAGGCAAGAAACTACGGTCTTGAAAGAGCAACAGGTGAATATGTTGTTTTCCTTGATGCCGACGACACCTACACCGAGACCTCGCTTGAGGCGTTTTACACCACCGCAAAAAATACGGGAGCAGACCTTGTTCTCGGCAGACTTATGAATTTCGGCAAGGATATTGTAAGCAAGCACAATGCCTTCGCAGACAGACTCGCTTCTATGGAAAGTATCGGCACCTTTGATAAAATCCTTCTGTGGAGCTTTCTTGTAGGAAACAAGTGCTATAACCGTGAAAGACTTATCCAAAGCGGCGTGCGTTTCCCCGGGTACAAATATTCCGAAGAGGGCGCCTTCTTTATGTCCTATGTTTACACCGGGGCGAAGATTGCAGGCACAATGGACGCCTGTATGAATTACAGAAGACACACCGTAGAAGAGGGGCTTTCCGTAAGCCAGACCGTAAATGCCGACCTTGCAAAAAGCTTCAGCGGCTCACTTAAGGTTATCTACGACGGGGCCCTTAAGGCTCTTGAAAAGGCTCCTTCAGATGTGGACAGAGAGGACTATATCCAGGAGGTTATCTACAAGACCGCCTATATCCTCATTTCACAGTTTTACCGTCTTTGCTGGAAGGGCGATGACGAGTGTATGGCATACTGCGCCGAAGAGTTTAACCGTTTAAGGTCGCTTATGACTGAAAAGCGCTTTGCCGTTATGCAGCAGACTGACCCTGACCTTCATCTTGAGAGCATCTTTTCGACCAAAGAGCAGATTGCACAAAATCCCAATATTACCGTTATCATCAGAAAATCAAACAGAGATATGACTGAGCTGTTTGACTCACTTTACCGTCAGATTTCACCTATGTTTGAGGTAATTGTTCCAAGCAGTATGGCAGAGAAGGGACTTATCCCCAAGGAATACCTTGAAATGGTAAATGTTCGCATCCTTGACGATAAAGGCTATATGAAAAAGGCGAGAAAAGCCGCAAGAGCCAAATGGGTAATCACCTTCAGAAAGCCGAGAAAGCTCGACATCAGGGATTTCCGCATTATGTTCAAGGTGAAAAGAAAGCTGCCGGCAATACTTGTGGACACCTTCTTCCCTCATATATTAAGATGTATAGATTTTCTTCTTACAAAAAGGATTGTTAAGTGATGAAAGAATTCTTTTATTCTCTCTATGCGCTGTTTTTCAATATCAGCGTGAGACTCTTTCCCGTAAAGAAAAACAGAGTCTGCTTTCTTTCGATGCACAATGAGGGCTTCTGCGATTCTCTCGGAAGCGTATGTGAAAAGCTACGTGAGGAAAGAAAGGCTATGGAGACTGTTTTTATTACAAGAGAGGACCTCTCTTTGAAAAATCCCCTTAAGCTCATATCTTTTTTTCTTGTCAAATCAAGGCTTCTTGCCACATCGGAGTATGTCTTTATGAATGACAACTTTATGCCCATGGGAAAGCTCTGCTTCCGTAAGGAAACAGTTATAACCCAGCTGTGGCACGCAGAGGGCGCCTTTAAGAAATTCGGCTTTGATATTCCGCAGCCTGAAAATGTCCGTAAAGCAGAAAGGGAGGGTAACAGTAAGCTCACCTATGTTGTCTGCTCGGGCGAAGGTGTAAGGGACATTTATGCCGGTGCCTTCGGAGTGAAAAAAGAGCAGGTGCTTGCTCTCGGTGCACCGAGATGCGACTATCTTCTGAAAGAGGGCAACGCTGAAAAGGCAAGAAAAGAGCTGCTCTCCCGCTATCCCGTGTGTGATGGTAAAAAGGTGGTGCTTTATGCTCCTACCTTCCGTGACACGAAGGAGGAAAACCTTGAAATTCTCCGCAGCTTCGACGCAAAGAAATTCACCGATGCTCTCGGTGAGGAGTATGTGCTTTTCGTCAAGCTCCACCCGCAGGTGCACGAAAGCTGCAGTGTAGAAAATGCTGTCGATGTTACGGATTATGACGATGTACGCAAGCTTGCACTTTTCTGCGACGTGCTTATAACGGACTATTCTTCAATCTGTATGGATTTCGCTTTTCTCGGTAAAAAAATGGTGTTCTTCGCCTATGATCTCGAAAAGTATAAAGCGGAAAGGGATTTTTATTACGACTATGAATCCTATGTGCCGGGCAGAGTTGCGTTTACTCTTGATGAGTGCATTGAAGCGGTAAAGGCTGACATCGACACAGAAAAAAACGAAAGCTTCAAAAAGCTTAACTTCAGCTTCTTTGATGCTGAAAGCTCAAAGCGTGTAACAGATACAGTTATAAGGAAGTGATTTTATGAAAAAGCTTGTAGCGGCTGCAGTTGCCGTTGCGATAGCGGGCGGCTCGGTTTTCGGCCTTATGTTCAATAACGGACTTTCCGGCATAAGAATCAATCCCGAATACAGGGACGGTCAGATAAAGGTCGCCTGTGTAGGAGACAGCGTTACCTACGGCCACAGCATTAAAAGCTGGAAAAACAACAATTACCCCGCCCTTCTTTCACAGATGCTCGGTGAAAAATACTGCGTTATGAATTTCGGTGTAAGCGGCAGCACCGTTCAGCCTGACGGCGATCAGCCCTATGTTGCGACCAAGGCTTACGGACAGTCTCTTGCATATGAGGCGGACATTCTTGTTTTTATGATGGGAAGCAACGACTCCAAGCCTGAAAACTGGAAGGACGAGGAAGCATTCCTTTTACAGTACAATTCGCTTCTTGAGTCATATCTTCAGGCTGAAAAAAAGCCCGTGGTGTACCTTTGCACCCCACCTGTAGCGTACTTTTCTGAAGGTGTCAGCGAGGGACTTACCAACTACGACATTCAGCCGCAGTATGTTCAGACGGTAAACGGACTTATTAAAACTGTAGCCGAAGAAAGAAGCTTTACGGTTATAGACATAAACAGCCTTACGACAGACCGCCGTGACCTTTTCGGGAAGGATAACGTGCACCCGAACAACGACGGCGCAAGGCTTATCGCTGAAGCAGTTTATGCGGCGGTGAAGGATTGACTTACAATTCACAATGCACAATTAAATGCAAAGTGCAAAATGCAAAATTAAGGGTCGCTTCACTCCGATTATATCCGCTTAATTTTGCCTTGCCCATCGAGAGAGATGGATTTGCCGTAGGTAAAGACACAGAGGGCTATTACAATTCGCAAAGCACAATGCACAATTATCAAAAATTAAAAGCATCGGCTCAAGCCTTTTGTGCAGGAGCCGATGCTTTGTTGTTTTGTTATGAATCAGCCTACAAGCAGGCTGTCAATTATGTCTGCCCACTGGTCATAGCTTCTTGAGCCGATATATTCACCTGTGATGATTTCACCGTTTTCATTAAGGAAATAGGTGGTGGGGAAGGTGAGTATATAGCTGAGCTTTGCTTCGTTGAGTGAAGCGGAGGGGAGCAGATTAAGGTAGCTTACGCCGGTATCTGCGACTATCTGTTCTGCATCTTTGACTTTCTCTGCATTGTTCTCTTTTGCAGTGTAGTCATAAACGTCGTTTACGATGCCGATAATTACAAGACCCTTGTCAGCGTAATCCTTACTGAGCTTTTCAAGGTCAGGCATCTCGCTTATACAGGGAGAGCAGAAGGTGCCCCATACATTTACCATAGTGAGCTTGTTGCCCTTGAAAACGTCCTGGTCGTATTCCTTACCGTCAAGAGCTGTTGTGGTAAATTCAGAGAAGAAGGGAGAGGGGCCTGCAGGTGCCTCGGTGGTTACATCACCGCCGGTTGAGTTGCCGTCGGTAGCATTACCGTCAGTTGCATTGTTGCCGCCGCATGCTGAAAGTGAAAGAAGCATAAGAGCAGCAAGAAGAACTGCAAGAATTTTCTTTTTCATAATTATTACCTCCTTAATTATTTCTTAAAGCCTGAAACAAGCTTTTTAAAGCCGCCCTTTGTGCCGTTGCAAAGGTCAAGTATGCCTTCTACGGTTTTGGGTGAAAGGAGTCCGCCCGTAAAGCCGCTGAAGGAGCGAAGGGGCATATCCTTGATGGATTCTGTTATCATATCGGGGTTTTCAGCTGTCAGAGCAACAACCTTTGCGCCGTTTGTGAGCACGGTGTAAAGTCCCTTACCGAAGGGGCTGACTGCAACCTGTGAAACAGAGCTGTTGATAGTAAGGTTGCCCTTTACGAAGTCGCTGTTGTCGGGGATTTCTCTTGCAAGAACAGCGGTGAATGCCTCGTCGGAAACTGACGTGGTGTTTTCCATATCATAGTAGCAGGGAGCTGTCTCTCTGTAGTCGGGCACGGGAGCGTCGGGCTTTGCAGTTACAACGCTGACTTCACCCTCAAGTCTGATGTCCTGTGATGATGAGCCGACGAGAATGCCGTATTTGCCGCTTTCTGCGTGCCAGTCATTGATAAGCACGTTGTAGAAGCTGAAGGCTCTTTCGTCAAGGGTGATTTCGACAGTCTTTTCCTCTTTAGCTTTGAGGAATACCTTCTTGAAGCCCTTGAGCTCTTTTTCAGCCTTGTAAATCTTGCTTTCGGGATTTACCACGTAAACCTGTGCAACCTCTGCGCCGGAAACCTCACCGAGATTCTTTATCTTGAAGGAGAGAGTAAGCTCCTCGCCTTCGTTTATCTTTTTCTTTGAAAGCTTGAGGTCGCTGTAGCGGAAATCAACATAGGAGAGACCGTGACCGAAGGGGTACTTGACAGCCTTCTTTGCCTTGTCGAAGTAGCGGTAGCCGACATAGATGCTCTCACGGTACTCAACGGTTCTGGGTCCCATGGGGAAGTATGCCGCTGCGAGATTGTCCTCGTTTGCTATGGGGAAGGTTTCAGCGAGCTTACCCGAGGGATTAGCCTTGCCGAAGATAAGGTCATAGGCTGCCTCGCCGCCTGCCTGACCGGGAAGGTACATATTGAGTATTGCCTTGGTTTTCTTTTCCCAGTCGCCAATTTTTATCGGTGAGCCGCAGGAGAGTACAACTATGATATTATCGTTGACCTTTGAAAGCTCCTCGACGAGAATGGCGTGAGAAGCGGGCATATCCATATGCTTACGGTCGAAGCCTTCACTCTCGAAAGCATCGGTAAGACCGATGAATACAAGTACTGCCTCTTTGCCCTTTGCAGCTTCACAGGCTTCAGCGATAAGCTTCTTGCTGTAGCCGTCGCCCTTGAGGGTGTAGCCGGGTGCATAGGTGAATGCCTGACCCTTGTTTTCCAGAGCCTTCTTGAAGGAAACAGTCTTCCATGCATTGATGTGGCTTGAGCCTGCACCCTGATAGCGGAGCTTATCTGCAAGGGCACCGACAACTGCGATGCTCTGATAGGTTTTAAGAGGAAGTGCCTTGTCCTCGTTTTTAAGAAGGACTGCCGACTGTGCTGATGCCTTCTTTGCGATTTCGTGATGAGCCTTGAAGTCAATATCGTAGCCGTTTCCTTCGTTGGCCTTGCACTCGAAAGCGAATTTAATCATACGAAGCACAAGCTTGTCGATGTCTTCAACGGTGATTCTGCCTTCCTCGAGAGCCTTTTTGATATACTTGTTGTTCATACCCTTGTTGCCGGGCATTTCAAGGTCAAGACCTGCCTTGATACCCTCGACTCTGTCGTTTACTGCACCCCAGTCGCTGATAACGATGCCCTTGAAGCCCCATTCATCACGAAGAATGTCTGTGAGCATCTTCTTGCTGTCTGAAAGGTAGGTACCGTAAATTCTGTTGTAGGAGCACATAACGGTGGTGGGCTGCTCTGTTTTAACTATATGCTCGAAGGCGGAAAGATAGATTTCACGCAGAGCTCTGTCGTCGATTACGGAGTCGATTGACATACGGATATGCTCTTCGTTGTTTGCGCAGTAGTGCTTGAGGCTTACGCCGATGCCGTTTTTCTGTGCACCGTGGACGTAGGCTGCACCGAGACGTGCGGTAAGGAAGGGGTCCTCGGAAATATATTCGAAGTTTCTGCCGCAAAGGGGGCTTCTTTTGATGTTTACGCCGGGGCCGAGGATTGTTGTTACTTTAAGAGCCTTTGCCTCGTCAGCGATTGTTGCGCCGACCTCTTCAAGCAGGTCGGTATCCCATGATGATGCGGTTGTAACAGCGGTGGGGAAGCAGGTTGAGGTCTCGGAAGCCTGCATAATGTTTGTGCCACCGGTCTGCTTTTCCTTACGCATACCGTGAGGGCCGTCGCTCATCCATACTGAAGGGATACCGAGACGGTCGATTTCCTGTGTAAGCCAATAGGTCTTACCTGAAAGAAGGGAAAGCTTTTCATCGAGGGTAAGCTGTGAAAGAATGTCGAGATATTTCTGTTCTGACATAGTTTTTCTCCTTTATAATTCGCAATTCTCAATTCTCAATTCGCAATTGCGGGCAAGAGTGCATCGGGTGCAAGGTCTTATGCCGCATAGCAAAGAGGCGAATTGTTATTGCTTATTTTGATTTTTTGTAATAGCAGTAAGAATTTTTGCTATTTCTTTGCAGTCTTTATAAATACTGTCGAAATGTTCGTCTTTGATATAGTCGCTTTCGTGCAGCAATTCAAGCCAATAAAGCGTTTCTTCTGTTTCCTTGAGGGAGATGTTGAGCTTTGCGTAAAAGTCAGCGGAGCTTTGTCCTCTTATTGCTTCACGTGCATTTGCTCCTATGCTTGTGCCGGAACGCAATATCTGTTTTGATAACACGTACTCCTTATTTTGCGTAGTCATATATTTGTAAAGCTTTATAATTCTCAAGGCGAAGCTTTTGGTTTTATTCAATATCAGATTTTCTTGTTTCATAGTCGCAGTAAAATCGGCGGGGATTTTCTTTAAGTTGTGCAAAACTCAGGTCGCAACTGCGAATTGTGAATTGCGCATTGTCAATTATTTCTTATGGTATCTTAAGTGGCAGATGTCGTCACCGTTTGCGATTGTTTTGGGAAGGTCAAGCACTGCGCCGTAGCGTTCGCCGATACCTCTGTCACCGCACATAGCAATATCGCAGAGCATAGCGATTTCATCGTCGCTGCAGCCTGCCTTCTGCCATGCCTTTACGAGGGGACAGTAGTGGAAGTGGATTTCCAGCTCGTCGTCTGTGCAGTTTTTAATGTCCATTTCAAAAACCCACTGAGCAGGCTTTGTGAAAAGAGTCTTACGAAGACCTGTGAGTGAATCTGTCTTGCCTTTTTCGACGAGACCCTTACCCTGCATAAGGCCGCAACGCTTTACAGCTGCCGAGCCGAAATCTCTGGGGTCGAGTCCTCGCTTCTGTGCCTCGTCGCAGAGAAGGTAGAGCCATGTAGCTCTGTGCTCAAGCTGTTCACGTACTGCAACGATAAGGGGATTTTTGATTTTTGCGTCATTCTTAACTTTACTCATTTTTATTTCCTCCGTTTTCTTATGTATCAAGGACATATTTTATATATTATAGCACAAGCTATATATGTTTTTAAATAGTTTACGGTAAAAAAGTTTTCCTCATTTTTGCTTTTGTAATATTATTTTTCTGTATGATAAGGGGTGTGAAAGCCTTTTTCTTGACTTGTATTAAAGTAATTATAATTAAAAACAGGTATAAAATCCATAGCCGGAAGGAGACTTTTAACAAGAAACGACAAAAAAAGACGTAAAAATTTCATAAATAAGGTAAAGTTTTTTATTTTTTTCTCTTTACAATTCAGATTAACTGTGATATAATCTTCAAGCATTATGCCGATTACTCGGGTTGCGGGTTTTGCCCAACGGGTTTTTCACCTGCCGCATTCTGGGGGTCAGGCGAATGAAATATTATTTATGAGGTG
Source organism: Acutalibacteraceae bacterium (assembly GCA_045532935.1). Lineage (GTDB taxonomy): Bacteria > Bacillota > Clostridia > Oscillospirales > Acutalibacteraceae > UBA6857. The sequence goes on along the minus strand of JAZSGW010000005.1, from coordinate 12,630 downwards.
AAAAATCATGATGACAAAGGAACAGAAGACAGCTATTATCAAAGAATACGCTGCACACGAAGGCGACACAGGTTCACCTGAAGTACAGATCGCTCTTCTCACATTCAGAATCAACAGCCTTACAGAGCATCTTAAGGCTAACAAGAAGGACCATCACTCACGTCGCGGCCTTCTTATGATGGTTGGTCAGAGAAGAAACCTTCTTGCTTACCTTCAGAAGAACGATATCGAAAGATACCGTTCAATCATCGCAAGACTTGGTATCCGTAAGTAATTGCAACACCTTGGCAGACATGATAATCTCGTGTCTGCCATTTTTCCGTTATTAAAAGCGGAAAAAACGTAAATTAATACGGGGCGGCTTTATTGGATTAGCACTAAATTGAGCGTTAAAATCTCCTTTAATGCTGAATTTATTGCTAAACCACCCCTCGTATTGAAATAAATTTAAAGAAAAGAAAGCGAGGCAGAAAAATGTTTAACGAATTCAGAAAATTTGAAACTACTCTTGCCGGCAGACCTCTTGTTGTAGAAACAGGCAAAATGGCAGGTCTTGCAGGCGGTTCATGTCTTATCCGTTACGGTGAGACAGAAGTACTCTGTACAGCAACTATGGCTGCAAAGCCCAGAGAGGGTGTAGACTTCTTCCCTCTTTCCGTTGACTATGAAGAAAAGCTCTACTCCGTTGGTCGTATTCCCGGCTCCTTCCAGAGAAGAGAAGGCAAGGCTTCAGAAAAGGCTACCCTTTCTTCAAGAGTTATCGACAGACCTATCCGTCCTCTTTTCCCCAAGGATATGAGAAACGACGTAGGTGTTGTTGCAACCGTTATGTCAGTTGACCAGGATTGCCTTCCTGAAATCACCGCTATGATCGGTGTTTCCGTTGCAATCTCAATTTCAGAAATCCCCTGGGACGGCCCCATCAGCGGCGTGTCCGTAGGTCTTGTTGACGGCAAGTTCGTTATCAACCCCACAGAGGCTGAAAGAGCAAAGAGCGAAATGGCTGTTACCGTTGCTTCAACTGCAGACCTTGTTGCTATGATCGAAGCAGGCGCTAACGAAATCGACAACGAGACAATGTTCGACGGTATCATGTACGCTCATAAGGTAAATCAGGAAATCGTTGAATTCATCAAGGGTATCCAGGCTGAAATCGGCAAGGAAAAGGTTCCCTTCGAATCACAGGATCCCGCTCCCGAAATGTTCGAGGCTATCAAGGAATTCGCAATCGACGACATCAAGTTCGCTCTTGATACAGACGACAAGAGAATTCGTGACGAAAGACTCAAGCCCGTATATGAAAAGGTACACGAGAGATTCGACGAGGAATATGCAGACGTAATCGAAAAGATTGACGAGTGCCTTTACAAGCTCCAGAAGTTCGTTGTAAGACGTTGGCTTCTTGACGAGGGTAAGCGTGTTGACGGCAGAGGCATCAACGATATGCGTCCTCTCGATGCACAGGTTGACCTTCTCTCACGCGTTCACGGTTCAGGTATGTTCACAAGAGGTCAGACTCAGGTTCTTACTGTTACAACTCTCGGACCTATGAGCGATGCACAGCTTCTCGACGGTCTCGACAACGAAACAGAAAAGAGATACCTCCACCACTACAACTTCCCCTCATACTCAGTAGGCGAAACAAAGCCCTCAAGAGGCCCCGGCAGACGTGAAATCGGTCACGGTGCTCTGGCTGAAAGAGCTCTTGTTCCCGTAATTCCTTCAGTTGAGGAGTTCCCCTATACAATCAGACTTGTTTCCGAGGTTCTTTCCTCAAACGGCTCAACCTCACAGGCTTCAATCTGCGGCTCAACCCTTTCACTTATGGCAGCAGGTGTTCCCATCAAGGCTCCCGTTGCAGGTATCTCCTGCGGTCTTATCACCGAGGGCGACCGTTTCATGACAATGGTTGATATCCAGGGTCTCGAGGACTTCTTCGGCGATATGGACTTCAAGGTTGCAGGTACCAAGAAGGGTATCACAGCTATTCAGATGGACCTCAAGGTTCACGGCCTTACTCCCGAAATCATCAAGGAAGCTTTTGAAAAGACCTACGATGCAAGATGCAAGATTCTTGACGAGGTAATGCTTCCCTGCATCGCAGAGCCCAGAGCTGAGCTTTCCAAGTATGCTCCCAAGATGCTTACAACAAAGATTGACGTTGAAAAGATTGGTGACGTTATCGGTAAGCAGGGTAAGGTTATCCAGAAGATATGCGCTGAATGCGACTGTAAGGTTGACGTAAACGAGGACGGTTCAATCTTCGTTTCAGCTATCGACCTTGACAATGCAAAGCGTGCAATCACCATTATCGAGACAATCGCAAACGACCCCGAGGTAGGTGCTATCTTCCGCGGCGTAGTTACAAGACTTATGAGCTTCGGCGCTTTCGTTGAAATCGCTCCCGGTAAGGAAGGTCTTGTTCACATCAGCAAGCTCGATGTAAAGAGAACAGAAAAGGTAGAAGACTGCGTAACAGTCGGTGATGAGGTTATCGTTAAGGTTCTCGAAATCGACGATCAGGGCAGAATCAACCTTTCAAGAAGAGATGCTCTCATCGAAATCGAAGGACTTGTTCCCGAAGATGACGGCGAGGAAGCTCCCAGACGTCCCAGAGGCGGCAGAAGAGACGACCGCAGAGGCGGCAGAAGATAAATAAAAAGCTCCCTTCGGGGGAGCTTTTTTAATGCAAAGTGCAAAGTGCAAAATGCAGAATTGCGGTCGCGCCCGACGGTGCGGCTGTTTTTTTATTCGTTGCCGCAGAGAAAGTCGTCGGTGAAGGGAAAATCCGTTGATTATAAGCCCTCGGCCTCCCTTTGGGACACACACCACTGGGTGTGCCGCTTCGCGGTGCCTCGGGCGGAGCATTACTTTTCCTTGACCTTTGTAATCCTTCTTAAAAAATAACACACCAAAGAGGTTGCTGCAATAATTACTGCCGAGCCTGCTGCAATATAAAGTGAGAGCACAAAGCCGAGAAAGCCCTCCTCTGTTCTGTAGAAAAAGTTGATAAGGAAGAATACAAGTGCAATTATAACGGGAAAAAGCCACTTTAAGTTGCTTCTGACTGTGCCTGTGAGCAGGGATATTACCGCTGTCAGTATAATCATCGTTTCAGCAGGGGAAACACCGATGGGTAGAAGCCCGGGTATAACAAAGAAGGTTATAAGCTGTAATAAGAGGAATATAAAAAGCCCGACTGAAAAATTTTTATGATGCTTTATTGTTTTCTGGCTTTCCTCAATTACCGTGATGAGATTCTCGTCGGTTTTTCTGATGATTTCGGTTACCTTCTCTGTTTCTTCGGTTAAGTTAAGCTGAGCTTCAAGCTTCTCACCGTTAAGAAGCTCGTTTACTGAAACCTTAAGCTCTGTTGAAAGGGGAATCAGAAAGGACATATCGGGCAGACCCTTGCCCGTTTCCCACCTTGAAACAGCCTTATCGGTACAACCGATTTTTTCGGCAAGCTCCTTTTGAGTCATATTCAACTCTGTCCGCTGTGATTTTATAAACGCACCGATTTTCGCTATATCCATAATTATCACCTCAGGAAAATTATAGCTTTAGGAGATTAAATAATCAACCTATGAATCATAGAGTTGGTGTATTTCGGCACTTTTTGTGAAAAAATACCCGTCAGGATTATTCCTGACGGGCTTGAACTTTGCATTTTACTTAACCTCTGCCTTTTCTTTGGCTTCGATTTCTGCTTTTAATTCTGTGCTTCGCTTTTCAGCGTCCTTGAGAGCCTTCTGATAGGGCATAATCATACCCTCGTTCATCATCTCGGTCATCTTTGCCTTTGCCTTGCCGCCCTTGACAGGCATAGCCATAAGTCCGCCGACAAGATACATGGCAAGAACTCTCGGCATCTGCTTCTGGGGGAAGTCGTACTGACCGTGAGCCTTATAGAACTTGTGGTCAGCCTTCATAAGACCCTGCATAATGAAGATAAGGTCGCGGAAAATCTTCATACCGCCAACGCCGAGGAAGTCAGCAGGCTGGGTATATCTGTTCTTTACAGCATAGGCGAGAGTGCCTGCGAGACGGTCAACCTCTCTGTCGGGATCGAATTCGTCTGTCGCAACGCCGCAAAGGTAGTTGCCGCCAACACCTGCTCTGCCTTCAAGAATGGTCTGCAGATTCTTTTCGATGCTGTATTCACCGCTTACAAGGTAGCCTACGGGAGCACCCATAGTAACGGTACGGTGACCGTTGCAGAACTGTCTGTCGTCGTACATCTTGAAGCGGGGACCCATAGAGTGGTCCTTGATTGTGAAAGCGTAAACAATGGCGTCACAGGTCTGGATTTCGTCACGCAGAAGCTGCTGATAGCCGTCCTTGTAGAAGCAGTTGCCCGAAACGGCACACTTGAAGCAGCCGAGACAGCCACCCTTGATAGGGAAGTCGCTGATGTTTATAAGCTTTGTGTTAAGGGAAAGCTTCTTTCTGAAGCGTTCAATCATAGTAAGAAGATTCTTATCATCGGCTGTAGCGTCGGTAACGATTGCGACGGTGCCGTTGCTTTTTGCGATGTTGTCGCAGTCGGCTGTTGCCTTTACGGGCTTTTTCACCTTACGCATTTCACGCTGGGGAAGCTCATAGAAGTCGTTTTCAACCTGCCAGAGAACAAGGTTAAAGAATTCCTCTGCCTCCTTCTGACCCTTCTTTGTGGAAAGGTCGTCCATATCTGCGGAAAGGCCCTTGAGATACTTAAGCCCCATATCGTAGCAGTTATCCTCTACATATTTGTGAGCTGTGATGTCGTAGAAGTGCTTCGAGGTGGTAATCTGTGTTGCGAACTTTTCGGAAAAATCGATGCCGCTTTGCTTCATAAGGTTAATGAAGTAATGAAGCTGTGAGGGGGCAATAAAGGTGTACACAGGGTAAGAGAAAAGGATAAGGTCAGCTCTTTCAAGCATCTCCTTTGCTACAGAAAAGTCACGCTGAAGCTTTTTGATAATCTGTCCTGCGTGAAGCACCTCGAAGGTGTGCTCGGGGTGGAGCAGCTCAAGATATTTGCAGGTCTGGAGCGTGATGCTGTATCTGCCCTTGGGGCTTCCGTTTACGATAAGAATGTTCATTTTAACTTTCTCCTTTTTCATATTCTTCGATTATTTTTTTTACTATTTCCGCCGCATCTTCAACAGCCTTGAGACAGGGGCGGTTTTTATAATATTCAGCTGTGCGGTTTTCAGGCATAGCTGTGTTTTCCATTGGAACATTAAGCTTCAGCATTTCACGGCAGATTACCGTGCCGCCGTGGCGCTTTTTGAATTCTTCGGCAAATTTTCTGACAAGCTCATAGTTTTCAGCCTTGCTTTTTTTGTCGTCACCCTTTATCGGAGCAACAGCACTTCCTATTACCATAGCTGCACCGCTGACAGCACCGCAGACCTCTCTCATTCTGCCTACGCCGCCGCCAAGACCTGCGGAAACTCTTTTTGCCGTTTCCTCGTCCATACCGAAGCGGTGACAGAAGGCAGTAAACACAGCCTGGGCGCAGTTGTAGCCTTCAAGAAAAAGCTCGCCGGCTATTTCAACTTCATTCATTTTCGGACACTCCTTTTATAAATTCAAGAAGAGCTGAAGGACTGTTTTCCTCAAGCTCTATGTAAAATTCCTTTTCCCGCATATTTTCGAGATAGTGGGCATCGGAGTTTCGAAGCAGCTTTTTACCCTTAAGAGCTTCGTAGCTGTCACGGTAAGCTGTTTCTGAAGCGTCGGGTGTCAGCTCAAAGGCGGTGACATCAAGCTCCGGCGGAAAGTCACCCAAGGATGAAAGCACACTGTAGGACTCTCTGTTTATGTGGGCAGGAAAGCACACACCGCCGTATTCCTTCACAAGTAAGGGAAGTGAGTCGATACCCACGGAAGATGCCGTGGTAAGAAGTATTTCCTCGGGTTTAAGTATACCGTCACCCTCGTCCATATAAAGCTGTCTGCCGAAAATTTCTTCACGGTTTTTAACCGGCGGCAGGGTAGTGCTGATATAGTCGCTGAAGGCCTCTGCTTTGTCTATGTCGTCAAAAAGGCAGACACAGTGGACTTCCTCGGCGGTGCATATCTCCATTCCGGGCACAACGGTTATGCCTGCGATTTCGCCCACCTTCATAGCACTTCTGCAGTTTCCGCAGCTGTTATGGTCCGTAAGAGCGATAAGGTCAAGACCGAGGATTTTCGCCATATTGACGAGATTCCAGGGTGTCATATCCTCGTCGCCGCAGGGTGAAAGGCAGGAGTGAAGATGCAGATCGTAGTAAACCCTCATAAGAGCTTTGAAATGAGCACGGAAAGCTCGTAGGCGTTTTTGTCGCTTCTGAGGATAGTGATTTGCTGCTGAAGGGCTCTTTCCTTTGCACTCTCGTCAAGGGCAGAGCTTTCGGTAAGCAGTATGCAGGCACAGTCGGTAAGCACGGCAACTGCCACGGCATTTACATTACCCATAACCGTAAGCCATATGTCGTTTTCCTTCGCTCTTGACATTACCCAGGAAAGAAGGTCGCCGCTGTAGCAACCCTCACAGTCTTTATCAAGGTCGCCCTCTGTCAGGACGGTAAGTTCAAGTTTTTCGATAAGCTCTTTAACCTTCATCGTTTTTCTCCTCGTTTGATTCGTCGCCCATAACCTTCATTCTGAAGGGGAGAGGAAGCCAGTCCTCGTCCTCGTGAGTGGGGCTGATTTTGTATTTGTGCAACAGACAGTCCGTTTCCTCGGCATAGCCGCGTACAATATCCTCTGCAAGGGCACGGCATGAGGGCGCACCGCAGATTCCGCAGTCGAGTCCGGGAAGATTTTTCTCTATTTCCTTAAGCCTTGTCATCATACGCATAGCCTTGATAACGTTGTCGGCAAGCTTCATAGCCGGTGAGGGTGAAAGCTCCTTCGTCCAACTGAGGCTGTCAAGGGCAATTTCATCGGAGATGCTGTTACAGGAGACGGGCATAAATCTGCGCAGTCTCTGGATTCTTGCTTTTGCTACATAGGGGTTTTCGACGGTGAGCACACCGCCTACGCAACCGCCTGTACAGCAGTTGAGCTCTATAAAGTCAAGATCGTTGAGCTTTTCGTCTTCAAGCTCCTCAAGGACGTTTATGACGTTTTCTATTCCGTCAGCGGCAAGATACCTTTCTTTGAGAAGACCTGCAGCTTCGCCGCCGCTTTGTGCCCAGCTTACGCCTATAATGCCGGAGTCGTTGATGCTTTCGAGCTCACCGGGAGTAAGTCTGTCCATATTCTGCACGAGCACGGGATAAATATCCTTTATTGCGACAGCACCGTTTATTCCGCTTTTTTCGTAGCAGAGGGGGTTGGTGATGGCTGTTCTTTTTGCAGGGCAGGGTGTAAGGAAGAATACGCCGATTTCCTCGTCGGAGAGTCCTGTTTCCTCTTTTGCTTCCTGTCTTGCGATGGTTGCGGCAAGGTCAACAGGAGTATAAAGGGGCAGAAGGTTGCCGATAAGGTTGGGGAATCGCGTTCTTATAAGTCGCAGTACGGCAGGGCAGGCTGATGAAATGACAGGCTTATTAAGCACACCGCTTTCTATCATAACACGGGTTGCACTGCTTACAAGCTCGGCAGCCTTTGAAACCTCGGTAACCTTGTCAAAGCCCATTTTTTTTAGTCCTGTGAGTACATAGTCCACATTTTCGAGGTTGTTGAACTGTCCGTAGAGTGCAGGAGCGGGCAAAGCGATTCTGTATTTATATTTTAGTAATTCGTTAAAGCTTTCCGTGACGGCATATTTTGCGTGGTGGGGACAGACTCTGATACACTCGCCGCAGTCTATGCAGCGGTCAGAGATGATATAAGCTTTTTTATTGCGCACACGTATAGCCTGGGTGGGGCAACGCTTGATACAGTTGGTACAGCCCTGACATTTGTCTGCGTCAAGTCTTACTGAATGAAAAATCGTAGACATAAAGGTCTCCTTTCCGGCAGAACACCTTTTTAATTTTTATTGGATATATACCTTGAGATTGAGGGTGGTGCCTTCACCGACTACCGTGTCAATGCCGAATTCATCGGTGTACTTTTTGATGTTGGGCAGACCCATACCCGCACCGAAGCCGAGTGAGCGGATATTATCGGGTGCTGTTGAGTAGCCCTCACTCATGGCAAGCTCTATATTTTCAATACCGGGGCCCTTATCTGCAAGGGTCATAATAATTTCAGTTTCGGTGATTTCAACGTCAATTTCACCGCCGCCGGCATGGATTACCATATTTATTTCGCCTTCATACATAGCGATTGATACGTTACGTATTACGGAAGGGGAAATGCCAAGGGTCTTGAGTGTGCGCTTGACGTCACCTGATGCGGCACCTGCCCTGGTGAAGTCATCACCGGGAACAGTGTAATGAAGTTTGATGCTGTCCATCAGTTTACGCACCCTCCCTTCAGGCCACTCTGATAAAGCTTGCCGCAGGTTGTGAACATTCCGTTTTCAGAGCACAGAATGACCATATCTCTGTCCTCTGCCATTTCAATCATCTTCAGGTCAGGTCTTTTGCCTCTTACAAAAATAATGCAGGGCATATCCATCATTTCCGCTGTGCGTATGACCTGGGGGTTAACAAGACCTGTGACAAGGACTGCCTGCTCTTTGACAAAAGCAAGTACGTCGCTCATCATATCACTGCCAAAGGCTCTTTCGACCGTTGTATCAAGAAGATCTTCACGGCAGACGATCTCTGTTCCAAGAATGTCAACAATGTCTCTGATTGTCATTTTTTTCTCCTTCCGAGAATGTAAAAGTAAGCATTCTCACTGAAAATAAATTTTTATAAAATTGCAAAAAAGGGGGCATAGCCCCCTCTGATTATGCTTTTTCGAATTGAACCTTTTCGATTTCCTTTTCTATCATATCGACAGCGATATTCCATACGGTGCTGCCTGCCTTGACGAAGCTGTCCTTATTTTTAACGCTGCAGAGCATCGCAAAGGCCTCGCCGATATTCTCGCTGAGGTTGCCGCCCTTCTGTAATGCAAGATAGTAGAAGGTGAAGGCTGCACCGTTTGAGATGTTATCGTAAAAGCCCGGTGACAGCTTTTCGATTTTCTCGTACATAGCGGTAACTGCCGCTGTTGAAAGTATGGAAACGGGGACTTCAAGCTGAATCAGGGATTCACAGGCGAAAACGAGAAGAACTCTTATCTGATAGAGAATATCCTGAGCGAAGAACTTCGGTGCGAGATGCTCGCGCAGATTTACGCTCAAAGCACCTTCTGTGTCGGTGGGTGTAATTGTTGCAAGAGCTTCGCCGAGACGTCTTGCCTTTTCGATATTTCCGTTTGCTCTGTGGATACGGACATCGTTTACGGCTGCTGCGATTTCGCAGTTTTTGTTAAGCTCGCTTTTGCTTACATAAATTTTAACATCGTTTTCACTCATAAGAGAGACTCCTTTCCCCGTTATTTTTTCAGGGTTTATTTTTCATTTGCAAGGCTTTCGAGCTTTTTCTGCTTTCTGCGCTTTTTAGCCTTGTAGGAAAGTAACGCGGCTATATCGTCCTCGGTAGGACCGTATTCGCCTAACTTTATGGGATACATATTGAATGCACCGTGGAAATCACTGCCGCCGGTTACAAGAAGACCGTTCTTTTTAGCGATTTTTAAAAGAGTCTCCTGCTGTTCGGGTGTGTTTTCAGGGTGGTAAACCTCGACACCGTCAAGCTTGCCCTTTTCGATAAGCTCGTCGAGGAGCTCAAAGTTTCCGTAGAATCCGGGGTGGGCAAGTACTGCGATGCCTCCTGCCTCGTGAATCTGGTCGATTATGTCCTCGGGCTCGGGATATGTAGCGTCAACGATTACGTTCATACGTGACTGCTTTGTAAAGAGCATTTTATAAAGGTCGCCGAAGATGCTTGTTGTATAGCCGCACTCCATAAGGGCGTGCATAATATGCTGCTTGAAAATATTTGTTGAGCCCTGGCAGCATTTTGCGATAAATTCGGAGCTTACAGGGAATTTTCTTGTTATTTTTGCAACCATAAGCTGGGCAGCTTTTTTTCTTATAAGAGAGTTGCTTTTACAAAGTCCCTCGAGTCTTTCGGGACGGTCGGCAAGGTAGCAAAGAATATGCGCTTTTGTACCTCTTTTTGAATCGGTTGCAGAAAACTCAACGGCAGGAATGACGTCGATGCCGTAGCGTCTGCCTATGATTTCTGCGCGCACGGTGCCTGCCTGGCAGTCGTGGTCAGTTACGGCAATAACATTGATGCCGCTGTTTTTTGCAAGTACAATAAGATCGTCGATGCCCATTGTGCCGTCAGAAAGTTTTGTGTGACAATGTAAATCCGCTTTCAAAATTAACTCCCCGCTTCCTTGATTTTTGCCCTTTCAATTATGTTTTGACCGGTATATTTGCTTTAAATGAACGATTTCAGGCTAAAAAAGAGCCTATTTGTGCTATATTACTATTCAGTATAATTATACACTTTTATTTTATTTTTTCAAGGGGTTAAAAAGGAAATTTTTTGTCTTATTTTGATTTTGTGCATAAAATGTGCATAAATCTTCCGTGACAGAAAAAACATGGCAACAAAAAACACCGGAACCGCAGTCCCGATGTTCTTTTTAAGTCTGATTATTTATTCTCGAATATCTCGTTGTATCTGGTTATGGAGTCCTCGACTATTTTTCTTGCCTCTTCGGGACCCTTTGCCTCATCGATAACGGTCTCCTTGTTTTCGAGCATCTTGTAAACGGTGAAGAAATGAATCATTTCCTCGAAAATATGTCGGGGGAGCTGGTCGATGTCCGTATATCCGTTATAGGTGGGGTCGCCTGTGTGAATAGCGATGATTTTATCGTCGGGGTCGCCGTTATCAAGCATTGAAATTACGCCGATGGGGTAGCACTCGACGATACTCATAGGTTCGATTTTCTCCGAGCAGAGGATAAGAACATCTAACGGGTCATTATCGAGAGCGTAGGTGCGGGGTATAAAGCCGTAGTTGGCAGGGTAGTGGGTTGAGGTGTGAAGCACGCGGTCGAGACGGAGCATACCTGTCTGCTTGTCGAGCTCGTATTTCATTTTACTGCCCTTGCTGATTTCGACAACGCTGTCGAACCTGTCAGCGGAGATTCTCTGAGGGTTAATGTCATGCCAGATGTTCATATTATCATCCTTTCTTTTTTCTTAAAGTATGATAACATAAAAAAATCGCTTTGGCAATAACAAAAGTAAAAGAACATTTAATTTGTATGTTGACAAAAATAAATAGAAAATGATAAAATTATCGGGCAGAAAAAAGCAGAGGGGTGACGCTTTGGCAGAGATAAAAAAGAATCGCAGACTTTATATTTTCGATAATATAAAGTTTATTCTGATGGCACTTGTTGTTGTCGGCCATTATGCCGATGTCGGTGCTTCCGTTTCGGAGGGCTACCGCAGTCTTTATGTTTTTATTTACAGCTTTCATATGCCGCTGTTTCTTTTCCTTTCGGGACTTTTTCATAAAAACACTAAAATTCTGCAGAAAACAGTAACCTTTGTTTCTCTGGGCTTTTTGTCGAAGCTGCTTATTTATCTTACAAGGCTTATTCTTTTTAAGAATGCTGCCTTCAACTTCTTTGCTGACGGTGGTTTACCCTGGTTTATGTTTGTACTTGCGATGTTTATCGGAGTATCCTATCTCTTAAGAAACGTCGACAAAAAAATAGTTTTAGGTGTTTCCGTTTTAGTCGCACTTATAGCAGGATATATCAGCTCCGTAGGCGATTTTCTCTATCTTTCGAGATTCTTCGTCTTTTATCCCTTCTATCTTTTAGGTATGATGACGCCTAAAATTGTGCTTATCAATCTTAATAAAATGAAGGCGGCAAAGATTATTTCCGCCGCTGTGCTTATCATATGGTTTGTGATTTGCTTTACGCAGATAGATACTATTTATCCGTTGAGGTATCTGTTTACGGGCAGAAACTCCTTTATGCTGGTGGAGAATTTCAAGGTGTGGGGATTTTTCTGGAGAATAGTGTGTTACCTTATAACTGTTATTGTGTCACTTGCGGTTATCTGCATCGCACCGAGAAAGAAGCTCGAAATTATCAGCGATTTCGGCAAAAACACCCTTCAGGTTTATTTCTGGCAGACCACTGTTCTTTTGATTTTAAGGAAGATAGGCCTTGCCGCCTGGCTTATAGAATATCCCTTCGGCAGATTTGTGTGGCTTGTTATCGGTCTGGGCGTTACTTTCCTTCTGAGTACAAAGTATTTCTCTTTCCCGACAAAACAGGTAAGTAAGCTCTGCGGTAGGATACAAAAGTAATTCACAATTCACAATGCACAATTCACAATTAGATACCTATAAAAAGAAAGGACTACGCTTTCACGTAGTCTCTTTTCTTATGGCGCGCTGTAAGGGATTTTGTCCCGGCGCTCCCGCGCCTATCGCCTCGCTGCGCTCGTTGCCACGTCGGCGAAAACGCTCCCCCGGAGCCTTTTCTTCCGCATACTGCGTATGCTCCCTCCTTGTTCGAATCCCTTCGGACCTTTAACACATAAAAAAGAAAGGACTACGCTTTCACGTAGTCTCTTTTCTTATGGCGCGCTGTAAGGGATTTTGTCCCGGCGCTCCCGCGCCTATCGCCTCGCTGCGCTCGTTGCCACGTCGGCGAAAACGCTCC
>JAZSGW010000008.1:0-43496 GCA_045532935.1 Acutalibacteraceae bacterium | reverse complement strand
GGAAGCGGCGTGATCGCCGAGCTTTTCACCTCTGCCGAGAGGCTCGATGCCGTAGATGTCAACGGGATCATTGAGGTAGCCTGAGAAAAGGCCTGCCGCATTTGAGCCGCCGCCTACGCAAGCAACGATTGCGCTGGGGAGATGACCTGTCATTTCGATAAACTGGTCTCTTGCCTCGATGCCGATAACGCTCTGGAAATCACGCACCATCATCGGGAAGGGGTGAGGGCCAAGCACTGAACCGATGCAGTAGATAGCATCGTTATATTCCTTGCTGTAAGCATCGAAAGCGGCGTCAACAGCTTCCTTGAGGGTCTTGAGACCGTGGGTAACCTCGACAACATTTGCACCGAGGATTTTCATACGGGCCACGTTGGGAGCCTGCTTTTTGATGTCAACAGAGCCCATGTAGATGTCACATTCGAGACCGAAGTATGCCGCTGCAGTTGCGAGGGCAACACCGTGCTGACCTGCACCTGTTTCAGCGATAACCTTTTTCTTGCCCATATATTTAGCAAGAAGAGCCTCACCCATACAGTGATTGAGTTTGTGGGCGCCCGAGTGGTTGGGGTCCTCACGCTTGGCGTAGGGCTGTACTCTTCCGCCGAGAGCATCTGAAAGTCTCTCGAGGTGGGTTACGGGAGTGGGACGACCCTGAAATTCCTTTCTGATTCTGCGAAGCTCTGCGATGAACTTGCGTGACTGACAGATTGAGTAGTAAGCCTCGGTGATTTCAGCCATAGCAGCCTTTAATTTGTCGTCAACATAAACACCGCCGTATTTACCGAAGTAGCCGTCCTTATCGGGATAGTTGTTAAAATAAGTGTCAAAATTTACGCCGTTAAATTCCATAATTAATTCCTCCGTATATTTAAATAAAAGTTCTGTTTCATTCTGTGTGGCAGTAAAGTCGCCATCGTTTTGTTAAAAGTACCATAATAATCACCCTGAAAAAATAATAAGCCCTGACAGAAAAATACTTCTGTCAGGGACGAATAAGCTATTCGCGGTGCCACCCTGATTTACGGCAAAAGCCGTACTCTCTGCGGAATACCATCATATTCCCGGCAACTTACGTATGCCCACACGTTGCATTATACTCTCTCCTGAATGAGATTTCCCTGCACCCTCAGCGGCCCATTTAACGGTTTGTTTCTTACCCGGATTTCAGCATCCCGGACTCTCTTTGAAGGCATAGCCGTTTTTATCCCCGCCTCAACGGTTTAGTATTAAATTAAGAGTAGTTTATCACTTTAAAATGAGTTTGTCAAGGGAAGAATAAAAAAGTTTGAAATTTTTATGTGCAGATGTTACAGGGTGTTCTTAAAAGCATAGCTGTATCAAGAGGCATTTCAAAGCCTGTTTTGCCTGCACAGTTCGGGTCTGTATGATATTTTTTACCCGAAGGAGTAATATAAACCTTTACTTGTTTTTTTGTAGGTCTGTTCAGACTGTATAAAAGCTCACCGTTATTATTTATTATGAATCCCTCGCCTTCGTAGTCCGAAAGTCTGATTTCACCCTCGGAGCCTATAAAATAAACCGAATCATCAGCACATAAAAGAGACGAATTATCGATTGTGAAAAGCTTTTTATCATAATTCAGTTTTACCGACTGCGTTTCCTCGTTTTTTTCGCAGTATATTACTGTGTCGTGCATATCATAGACAAACTTTGTTATTGATGAGGAGTGCCTTTCTTCTTGGATTAAATAAAGCCCCAAAAAAACGTTACAGACGAGTGATATAATAAATAAAACTGAAAATAAATGCGTTTTAAAGTTATTCATATTAATGCCTCCGCTATGGTAAAATAAAAAAAGTGTGCCCCAAGCGAGACACACCGAAAAATGTACCTCATTTGCTGCGACACAAACTTAACATACTGAACCCAGATATAGTTAAATAAGAGATACACTTTTACCAAAGTGTTCTCTGGGTTTCAGTAAAATATGCAGTTTGAGTCGCAAGAATAATATACCACATATTAAAGAAAAAATCAACAAGAATATAATATTGCGGTATTCGTATTGACATTTAGTGAATGTCATATTTGCATATATATTAACATATAATTTCATTATTGACAAGTACTAAATGTCAAGAATGAGGTATTTTTATGTTTATAAACAAAACAGATGACGGTCTTAACAATATATGCGGAAAAAACATTGCGAACCTTCGTGCTCAAGCGGGTATTTCGCAAAAGGCTCTTGCCGATAAAATGCAATTAGTTGGAATCGATATAGATAAAAATGCGATTCAGCGCATAGAGTGCGGAAAACGCTTTATTACCGATATTGAAGTAATTGCTTTTGCTAAAGTGTTTAATATAACAACTGACGAGTTGCTGCTTGAAACACATATATAAGTATAAAAAATAAAGTTAAAAGATATGACAGCTTTTTTTTGGACAGAATATGCACAGCTCTTGATTGCAGGGTAGAAGATATAATTGAATATGTAAAAGAATAACACCTGACTCCGTTTCTTATGGAATCAGGTGTAATCTTATATTTTGCTTATTTGTTCAGCGGACACGGCAAGCCGTGTCCCTACTGTAATTGTTAATTTTGCGGTTCGATTGGCGAAAAATAACGCCGTCAAGCGTCCTGACTGCCGGTTACTGACTACTCGCCAAAGCTGCGAAGCTCGTCCTCCATTCCCTCAAAGAACCTCTCAACCATCATTTTATCTTCGTTAGTACCCTGAATGGTCATCGAAAGCGTAAGCCTTCCGTCAAGGGTGAGTGCGTTGACTGCTGCACAGGGCTTAATCTTCGCACCGCCTGCTACAAAGGCATCTGTAGGCTCGTGTGAGCCAAGGGAGAAAAGCTCCTTGTCCACTTTACCGACATTACTTAAAGCAAGGTTAGCGTTGGCATAAAAGACAGCCACCGTAGGCTCTGCCTGGGCGTAAATCATAGCCTTGTAAGCGAAGTTGAGAAGCGGCAGACCGTGAAGACCGAGAAAGGGGTCGGATTTGTTTTTACTGTTACATTCAGCGACCTTTTTTACGGTGTCAGCCATGGATTCACCGATGCCATCTATAGTGCAGGGCATAAAGGTCGTGTGATTCGTGTAGCCGATGCGGTCGGGATTTTTCATATAGCGTCTCAGGTCTACTGCGCAGGAAACGCTGATTTTTTCATTTTCGTCACAGCCGATGAGCTTATAAGCGCTTCTTATGTAAGCGGCAACAAGGACGTCGTTTGCCGTTGCTCCGAGCTCCTTACCCTTTGCGGCAGCAGAGTTGAAAATATCTGCATCAATCTTCTTGAAAATCAGGATATTTCTGTCCTTTTTGCTTTTTTTGGTAAAGGGGAGAGTCTTTTTTTCGTGGGCAGAGTTGCCGAGAATCTGCGACTGTGCCTTTTTTCTTGTGGCCTTTTCCATATCGGCATAAACCTCGGTGTAGGCTCTTGAGCCGTTGAGAAAGCTTACGGTACAGCTGCCGGTTTCACTTATCTCGTCGTATGCTCTGAAAAGGTCGCGGGCGAACTGCTTGAAGCCACCGCCGTCCATGAGCATATGATTCCACCTGAAGCAAACAGCACACCTGCCGTCCTTATGGAAAACAGCAATCTTCATCTGGGTGCTGTCTTTGATGTCGACACCCTGAACAAGGAAATCGTAGGCGGACTTTTCTATATCCTGTGTTTCAAGGAAGGTAAGAGAATCCCCGATTTCATAATCACTTACAAGCCAGTAGGGATTTATTGGATTATTCACGAAGCGTGAATGAAAAACAGGTGCAGCCTCGTAAAGGTCGGAAAGAGCCTTTGAAAAAGCAACTTTATCCGGCACAAAGTCATAATCAAGACGGAATCGGGCGATTCTGTCCATATATTTACGGCACATAAAGTTGACCTTGTCATACATTTCGGCTTTAAGTTTTTGCGACATTGTTTTCACCTCGGTTTAATAAATGCAAAATGCAGAATGCAAAGTGCAGAATTGTGGGACTGCGTCGCATTATAATGCCCTCTGTCAGTCTTCGACTGACATCTCCCACGGGAGAAAATGTAAAAAAATAGTATTGGAGTTCCTGCGGTGTTCAGGTTAAGTTTTGCAGAAACTTGACACAGAATAATCGGAACGAAGTGACCCTTAATTTTGCATTTTGCAATTTGCATTTTGCATTTTCAGTAAGGCAGTTTATTGAAAAATTGCCTTACTGAAGAAGAATTCCTTTCTTTCCTCTGAATTGATAACCTTGATGGGCTTTATCTGATTAAGGTTTGCACCGTTTTTACGAAGCATTTCACGGTAGTCGTCATAGGTGCCGTGACGAAGGAATTTTACATCACAGTGACCGAGAGCACCGCTTTTGATAAGGGGTCCTACGGAAACATTACCTGCACAAAGGCACTTTTCAAACTCCTCGCCGTAAAGCTTTTCGTCATCTTCGGTGTGTTCCTTTGTACCCTCAACGAGAAGCACATAATGTCCGGGAGAGGTTGTTCTGTCGGGGTAAATGCTGTATCCGACAAACATTTCGTCCATTTTTTCCGAGAAGTTGCCTACGATTTCGTCGAAGGCAAGCTGATTTATCTTTTCGCCGCTGATGTTGGCAATCTGATTGAGTCTGTACTGGAAGGTAACCTTTGGCATATCGTAGTAGTAGCCGGTTACTTTTATAACGTCCTCGATTCTGTATCGGTAGAAGCCGCTCATATTAGTGAGAATAAGCTCATATTCCTTACCTACTTCAAGCTCGCCTACGGTGAGAGGGCGTGTGCCTTCCTCGGCATCAAGGGGCAGGAATTCGTAAAAGCCGTTCTGCGGAAGCATTACATATTCGTAGGAGTTGACCTCGATAGGTACTGCCATAAGAGCCTCTGTTGCAGCATATCCACAGTAGTGTACGGGCATATCCTCGCCTATGTAGCGGCGCAGTCTCTGCTGATAGTGGGAGAGTGCGCCTGTGCCCATACCGTACATCCAGCCGCATTTAGGCCATATTCTCGGCACGATGGGGGATACATCGAAGCCTTTTTCAAATTCCTCACGGAGCTTTGAGGCTCTTTTGGGGCGGGGCTTGAGTCTTTTTTCTAGCTTTACTCTTATATCATCGGGGATACGGACGTTTTTATTGATAGTGCCGCTTTCGATGTCGTCACAAAGAGACTGCCAGTTTTCTTCGAGATAGAAGAACATTGACTCGAGGGTTGTAATAAAAATAGTACCAAGGTAGCTTATGTCGCTGTCACGGAGTGCGAAAAGCAGCTTGACATAGTGCATATCCATATCCACGTCGGGGTCAGGGAACATAACCTCTTTAGGTGAGGAGGTGTAGAACCTGACTATAGGCTTCATATTGAGGAAGGGGATTGATGAAAGACAGCTTGCAGTCCTTCCGCCGGGAAGCCTTCTGTAGTTTACCTCTGCGGTAAGCAGTCCTCTCTGGGGAGGAAGGGGTCTGTGTTTTTCCTTGAAGAAATACTTTACCGCACAGCCGATGGGGGCGCTGAAGGAAAAGCACATAATCGTCCATTCGGAAAAGCCTGAAAGGGGCACAAGCTTACTTCTGCCTGTGCTGCCCGAGGATTCGGTGAAGCGGCGGATAAGTCTGTTTGTGATAAGTCCCTTTTCACCGTTTGCCATACGCATAATGTAGTCTTCGTAGTCAAGGTAACCCGAAAGGGGTACGGTGTCCTGATATTCCTTTACAGAGTGAACCTTGTCGAAGCCGTTTGCCTTGCCGTAAACGGTAGTTTTGTTGTCCTTCATAAGCTTCATAAGGACTTTTTCCTGCTTTTTCACGCCGTTTTTAGCGTAGAGATAAAGCTTGATGTGTTCACAGATACCGACAAGACCGCCGTATGCAGTGAACATAGGTCGTAACATTTTGCTGATCATTTCGATCCTCCAATATCATAATTTAGTGCACATGAAGAGATAATACACTAATTTGTTACAAATTGCAATAATTTTCTGTGAAACTATTGTGTATTAAGAGAAAAACAGATACTTATTTTATTTTTGCCTCGAAAATACCGATGCTTTCTCTGCCGGTGAGGTTGTTTGAAACATTTCTTGCGTTGAAATAAAGACGCAGCTTACCTTCATAGTAAGTAAGGCAGCAGGCATAAACATACTGTGCCATCCAGTTGTTGTCACCGCATTTTTGCGGAACAAGGAAGTCCTTTACAAATTCAAAGTTGATGCCGTCATCGGATTTGAGAAGCATAATTGCCGAGTGGCTCTTACCGTCCTTTTCGTAAAGTCCGTTCTGAAGTCCTATGTAGCAGTCCTTGAGTTTGTATACCTTAAGACATCCCGAGCAAAGGTTAAGTCTCGGGTCGTTTTTGTCGGGACTTATGATAGGTGTTGTTCTTGCGTTGTAGCCGTCACGGATTCTTCTGCTTTCGGCAAAGCTGATGTGCTCGGGCTCACAGAAGCCGCAATCCTCTATGAAGGTCTGACCGCAGGAGTAATAAAGTCTCCACATATCGCCGTTTTTGATAAGAAAAGGATTTGATAAGGCGTGTCCGTTTTTGTATTCCTCGAACTTGCGGCTTTTTCCAAGGGCGAGTCTGGGCTTCGTCCAGCTTTTCAGGTCGTCGCTTTCGGTAAGATAGATTTCACTTAACCATTTCACACCTAAAAGGGACAGGGCATTGAGAATAACGGGTCTTGTACGCTCGTAAAAAAGATAGTACCTTCCGTCAATGTAGTTTATATCGGGACGCATAGCCCTTGAGACGATTTTTTCTTTCTTTTCGAAGCTGATACCGTCATTACTTTCATAACGGAAAATGCCGAAAAAGGTGTGACAGAAAAGCTGCCACTTTCCGTTATGGCTTTTGTCGGGAGTAAGCACACTCGGATCAGCAACAACAAAGCTCGTAAGAGGATTTCTGATTATGGGGTTGTTTTCATAGAGCCTGAATTCGGCTGTGTTTATGTCGTTGAAGGAAAGATTTTTCATTTTATCACTGCTTTAATGTATATTTTTATGTTAATATATCATTTTTTGTAATAATTATCAAGATATATATTTCTTTTTTTATGTTTTTGTGATACAATAAGCGAAAAAGCAAGGGGTGGTGAGAAAGATAAAAAGCCATAAAGCTCCGAAGATTTTCCTGGTTGTGCTTCTGCTGAATTTTTTGCTTTTCACAGTCAAGCTTTATGTAGGTCTTTCTTCAAACAGCATCAGCATATATTCCGACGGTATAAACAATCTCTTTGACGGGCTTTCCGCTGCCGCAGGAATCATAAGCGTTTACATACTCTCTAAAAGCAGGGATTTATCCTTTTCTTCACGTAGCGAAAAAACAGAGCAGCTTCTGTCCTTTGTGCTTTCGGCTGTTATTCTTATAACCGGATTCCTTTTTTGCTTTAACAGCCTTGAGAGGCTTATGTATCCTGCTCCCGTATGGTTTACGGTAAGCTATTTTTATATAATTGCCGTTACTGCCGCGGTGAAATTACTGATGTTTGTGTTTTTAAGAAACAGCAGCAGAAAAAACGCATCACCGGTTGTAAAGGTTATGTCTCTTGACAGCCTTACAGATTTTTTTATTACATTTATTACCCTTGTCACTATGGTGGTGTCCCAAAAGGGCGGAATCTCCCTTGATGCCTACGCAGGAATATTAGTCAGTATTCTGATTCTTATTTCGGGTGCGCGCAGCTTCAGGGAAAGCCTTGGCTGTCTTATCTGCTTTCCGGATAAAAGTACGAGACAGAAAGCAGAAGAAATCCTTTGCGGATACACTACAGACACTTCGTTTATTGAATTTTCCTTTTCTGCGGAAAAGAAGCTTCTTTTAAAAACAGATATTCCGATTACGCAGGACGAGGAAGAAAAACTGAAACAACAGCTAAAGGAAGAGACAGACTTCAATCTGTATCTTTTAAAATAAGGAGGAACAAGAATGAAAACGAAAGAAAAAACAACTAAAAACAAGAAAAAGGTTGCTCTGAAGGTTATCGGTGGAATTTTCCTTGCAATCGTAATACTTGCAGGTGCTACGGCTCTTATGAATTTCATCAGCACAAATGCGAACATCAAAAAGGCACAGTCCTTCGAAAAGGTAGTTTATGAAAATCAGCTTGTGCCCGAAAAAGATGAAAACGGCTATCAGACCTTTGTTACCGACAGGGAGCTTAAGGTTATGCAGCTTACCGACGTTCATATCGGCGGCGGGTTTCTTTCATCGAAGACGGACACACTTGCTATGAACGCTGTTGCAGCTATGATTACGGCAGAAAAGCCCGACCTTGTTGTCGTAACAGGTGACGTTTCATACCCCGTACCCTTCCAGGCAGGTACATTCAATAACCTTTCTTCAGCAAGAATTTTCGCCGCACTTATGGACAGTCTCGGAGTTTACTGGACCTTAGGCTACGGTAACCACGATACAGAGGCATACAGCTACTACGGAAGAGATGACCTTTCCGAGCTTTACTGCAGTGATGATTATGCATACTGTATTTTTGAAAGAGGTCCCGAAGATGTTGACGGCTACGGCAACCAGGTTATAAATGTAAAGAATTCACAGGATATAATAACACAGAGTCTCTATATCTTTGACAGCCATTCCTATGTTGACGGCGACGTGCTCGGTATTATGTGGAAGTATGACAATATCCACGAAAATCAGGTGCAGTGGTACAAGGATACCGTAAAGGCTCTCAATGAGCAGAACAACGAAACCTACAAAAAGCTCGGCAAACAGGAAACTTCGGATATAAAGTCCGCAGCATTCTTCCACATTCCTCTTACAGAGCAGAAGGACGCCTGGTACGAATATGCTGAAAACGGCTTCGAGGATACAGAAACTGCAAAGCTCCATTACGGTACTGCAGGTGAAGGCGGTAAGGTCGTTTACAGCGGTATCGGTGAAGATGAGCTCTTTGAGGCTATGCTTGAAACAGGCTCAACAAAGGCTGTTTTCTGCGGTCACGACCATTACAACAACTTCTCGATAGAGTACAAGGGCATAAGACTCACATACGGTATGAGTGTAGACTATCTTGCTTATCCCGGCATTTATAAAAAAGGCTCACAGCGCGGCTGTACCATGATTACCTTTAATCCCGACGGAAGCTTCCTTTGCAGTGCACAGAGCTACTATCAGGACAAATACACCGGTCTCTATGAAAAGGAAGAGGTAGAGATGCAGGAAATCACAACACTTCCCTATGCAGAAATCAAAACTGAATAAAGGAGAATTCCGATGAAAAAGAGTAAAAAGGTTTTGGCAGTACTTGCAGCCGTAGCTGTGGCAGCAGGTGTAGGCTTCGGAATTTATTCAGCGGCAACAACGGTTAACTTCGGTGACATCGTCATTGACGGTATTCCCGAAAAATCCGCAGAAGCTACAAGAGTGATGTCATTTAACGTAAGATGTGCAAGCGACCCCGAGGGTAGTGTCAAGAACCGTTCAAAGATCGTAAATGCAATTTTAGAGCAGTATGCTCCTGATTCCTTCGGTGTTCAGGAGGCAAACCTCTTCTGGCTTGTGCGCATTGATGCGGCGCTGGGAGATAAGTATGCACGTGTAGGTGAGCCGAGGGATGAATACGGCCCCTTCAGCGAATACAGCGCAGTTTATTATCTCAAGGATAAATATAACCTCATCGATGAGGGCACAATCTGGCTTTCCGAGACTCCCGAAGAAAAATACACAAAGAGCTTTGACAGTGCCTGCTACAGAGTTGCAACCTGGGCAGTGCTCGAAAACAAGGAAACAGGGGAAAGATACACCCACTTCAACACGCATCTCGACCATGTTCTTGAGGAAACGAGAGTCGGTCAGATAAAGGTGCTTATCGAAAAGTTCAAGGAGCTGGAGAAGGACGGCACCGTAGTTTGCACAGGTGACTTCAACACCTACAAGGACGGAGGCGTTTACGCAGAAATGTGTGCTGCGGCAGACGATGTAAGACTTACTGCCGAAAATACTGAAGACGGTATCACCTTCCACAAATACGGAACTATCGAGGAACACGAAAAGGGTGCAATCGACTTCATATTCACCTCAAAGGGTGTAAAAGCCAAAACCTATAAAATCATCAGAAATACGGCAAAGGATATGTATCCGTCAGATCATTATCCTGTTGTAGCTGATGTTATTCTCGGTAAGTAAGATATATATTTTAGGTTATGCGGCCGCGGAATTAATTCCGCGGCTTATGTTTTTACCGGGAGGCTACGGCAGGGCCGGGGAGGCACTTTTACCTCCCCAAAGGAGGTAAAAGAAACAGAAGTAATACTGTTTCCCGGAAACGAAACAGTATTACTTCTGTTGCAATGCGTAGCATTGTGCCTCCCCGCGTGTCCGGCACAGCAGAAAAGCTTATTCCTCATTTCTGTAATAGGCTGTAGGTACCTCCTCTTCAGAGGCGTACTCACTTGTAAGCTCGTTTTCTGCTACGGTTTCACTGCAGACATAGCTACCGTCGAGCCAACCGTAGCTTTCCTTTTCACCGCA
The DNA here is from genome assembly GCA_045532935.1 of Acutalibacteraceae bacterium. Classification (GTDB taxonomy): domain Bacteria; phylum Bacillota; class Clostridia; order Oscillospirales; family Acutalibacteraceae; genus UBA6857. The sequence continues at coordinate 33,050 of JAZSGW010000008.1, read as the reverse complement.
GTAAACATAAAGCCAGTTGGTATTGGCAAGGCTTCCTCCGAAAATCTGTACCTGTGTAAGGTCAGTCAGAGCGTAGAGCGGTGCGTAACCGTTTCCCGGGCCTTTACGCAGAGTAAGACCGTTACCTGTCAGAACATATGCCGTTGTCATAGGGTAGTTTATTTCAGGTTCAATTACGGTTTCCGTATGATTGAATGACGGGAACTGTTTCTGCTCGTTGTCAGCTGTAAAGTTGCTTGCTATGGAGGTCAGATCGGGTATTATACCGAAATAATCTGCAAGAGCAAAGGCTGTGGTCGCAAGGGCACAGCAAAGAAAAAGCAGAATGAAAATTTTAGCGGTTGATTTTTTCTTCTGAGGCAGAAGCTCTTCCGGCTCGTCGTCAGGACCGGAAAAATCCTCTTCATTATGTACAAATATACCGTTATTCGCACCGGTAAACTGAAAATCCTTTTTGTCAGGTGTTTTTTCGGGTGAGGCACTCTTTTCTTCAGGCGCAGGCGGAGCTTCCGGCGGGATTTTTTTGATCGTGGGAAAGGATTGCGCCGCAGTCAGTGGGATTGTTCCGCAGTTTGGACAGAAATTCTCTTTTCCGTTGAGTATGTAGTTACAGTTTCGGCAAAGCATAGGGTAAGACTCCTTCGATGATAATTTTCCCGTGTAAAGGGGTGTAGCATCGAGTTTATCACCGTCGGAAGAAAAACTTTGTCATAAAACAGCGGTCACAGGCATAGTTGTTTTTTATAAAAAAACAGCCACAGTTTTCTGCGGCTGTAAATTGATGGCTTATTACATTTTTGCGATTTTCTTCACACGGTCAACCATACCCTTTACAAGTGGGAAGGCGATAACCGAAAGCATAAGACCTTTTATTGCGTTAAGTGCCGTTGCCGACAAAACAGCAGTCCAGAGTCCTGCATCGTCAATAGTGATTCCGAGGAAGTGCTTGAAGAATAACGGTGCGATAAAGTAGTTTGCTCCGATGCCGAGGACGACTATGGTTATAAGCCCTGAAAATGCGGCAATAAGAATATTTTTCGTCTCCTTCATTTCGTTTTTATTTCTTCTTAAAATAAAGGAGAAGGGAACGACATAGGCACAGCCGACAATAAAATTCATAAGGTTTCCGAAACCCATCTGTGTTCCGATGCCTTTGGTGATAAGCTCGAGAACGTTTTTTATAAGCTCGACTATAACGGCATAAAAGGGGCCGAAAACTATGCCTGCAAAAAGGGCGGGAATGTCGCTGAAATCCATTTTAAGATGTCCCATTGCCGGGGGAGTTACGGGAAACTCCAGCAGAAACAGCACAAAGCTCATCGCCGAAAGCATAGCGCAGACGGCAAGTACTATAAGGTGATTGATAAATTTTTTCATGTTTTTCTGTTCCATTTTAAAATATCCTTCTTTCGGTATAAATTGGAATAACTTCAAGAAAAAATCCCCGGTATAAAAATATACCAGGGCATAAATACAAATATGTATTCTTCTTTCATCCGGACTGTACCGTCGGCTTCGGAATCGCACCGAATCTGCAACTGCTCGCGGGCTAAGGCTTGCGCCCATTACCGCCGGTGAGGAATTTCACCTCGCCCTGAAGATTATTTCTGTAGATATAATATCACTGTGTATTGTCTTTGTCAACTGAATAATGCACAAACCGATTTGTATGATTCTACAAATTATACTCTTGTTTCGAGCACCGTAACCTCGCCGAGAATCTCAAACTCGCCAAGACCTGCCGGCACAAAGAGGCTGTCGCCTTTATAGAGGGTTACGCAGCTGTCGCCGTGCATCACTACGCCGTTGCCCTCGAGTGCAACAAGGGAAACAAAGGATTCCTTACCTGCATTGAGAGTTGCCTTTTCCTCAACATCGAGCCTTTTTACCGTAAATAGGTCGCAGGAGGTGAGAAGAGTTTCGCTGTAGCCGTCCTTTTTCTCGGTTTCGCCCTGGGGCTTGCCGCTTGCGTCGATCGCCTTTGTGCTTGTGACGTCGACGGCTTTTTCTATGTGGAGCTCTCTGGGCTTGCCGTTCTGGAGTCTGCCGTAATCGTAAACACGGTAGGTGGTGTTTGAATTCTGCTGAACCTCTGCAAGTAAAATGCCCTTACAAATTGCGTGGAGAGTACCTGCTTCTATAAAGAAAATATCACCCTTTTTCACCTTTACTCTGTTAACGTAGTCGAGAAGGGTGTTTTCTTCGATACTCTTACGGAAGGTTTCGCTGTCGGTGTCCTCTTTGAAGCCGTAGATTATTTCTGCGTCATCGTCACAGTCGACGATATACCATGCCTCGGTTTTACCGAATTCGCCCTCGACACGCATAGCGTATTCATCATCAGGATGCACCTGAACGGAAAGATTGTCCTTGGCATCGATAAGCTTGATAAGAATGGGAAAAGCGGGAAATCTGTCACAGTTTGTGCCGAGATAGCCTTTACCCTCGTTTTCAAGCACATCTGTGAGTGTTCTTCCCTTGAAGGCTCCGTTTTCTATCACACACTGACCTGCTTCGTGGCAGGAAAGCATCCACGCTTCTGCCTGTCTGTCGTCGAAGGAGAGAATGCCGTATTCCTTTGAAAGACGGGTGCCGCCCCATATATAATCCTTTGTAGGAGGTGTAAGCTTAAGAATTTTCATATTTTTGTCTCCTTTGTGAATAATAGCGTGAAATAATCACAGCTGCTGTTTCATATAAATTAAATGAAAGGTGGTTATGGTTTTGTCACTTGTAAAAGGTATATTTATTGCTTCGTTTGCTCTTTCTGTTATTATAATACTCACAGTTTCCGTTAAAAGCAAGCATTTTTTTAAATCTGTTTTACTTACGGCTTCTTCGGGAGTCGGTGGACTTTTTGCACTTCAGCTTTTATCGGGCTTTACAGAGCTTACTCTTCCGGTAAACGGATTTACCCTTGCTGTCAGCTCACTTTCGGGAATACCGGGACTTATAGGACTGCTCCTTACAGCATTTACTGTGTAAGGGTAGTACATATGCCCCTTGCTATTGCCTGACCGAGAAGCTCCTGATTTTGCGGAACCGTAAGCAGATAGCATTCGTTGTCGTTGGTCATAAAGCCAAGCTCTATAAGTACACTCGGGCACTCGTCAAGTCTTGTTACGGAGAAGGGGTAGTATTTTACACCTCTTGAAATGCTGCCGTAAATATCCTGACGTCCTGCATAGATGTTATTTTTGTATACGGAGACAACCTCGCTGTGAATGTTTGAGGCAAGATCTACCGAGAATGGCTTATAATAGAATGCTGATGTACCGATGGTTTCGGGCTTTGATGAGGCATCGGAGTGAATGCTGACGAAAAGGTCGGGCTTTACGCTGCGTGCAAAGATTTTTCTGCCTTCAAGATTGATGTCATCGTCGGCATAGCGTGTCATATATACCGTAACGCCCTGCTGTTCGAGGGCATTTTTAACCTGATAAGCAACGAGAATGTTTATGTCACTTTCCTTTACTGCACCGGAAAGACCCATAGCTCCGCAGTCGTCGGCACCGTGACCGGGGTCAAGCACTACTACACTTCCTGAAAGACCCCTGGGCTTGTTGCGGATTGTGAGAACGGCTTCGTCACCTTCGTAAGAAAGGCTGTAGCCGTAGAAGGAACCGGGCTGTCTTAAGGAAAGATGAAGCGTTGCGGTTTTATTTTCACCTGAAAGTGACCATGATGCCGCCGAAACAGCGTCACTCGGTGAGCAGTCGATTTCTCCTGTTGCTACGGTTGTGTAATGGAAGGTAAGATTGATTCCTGTGGCAGTAAAGCCTGAAACATAGTATGGATAGGAGTTGCTCGAGTAGTAGCCCTGTCCCTCAAGCTCCATGGTGTAGGGTACCTTCCAGATATTTCTGAGTCTCACGGTAAGCTCACCGTCGCTTCCGTAGACAGACGTTACTTCAAGTACATTTTCGGGCATAGTCTGTGAGGGCTCGAGGGTGACGCTGTTTCTGTTTACTCTGACTCCGCAGGCAAGGTCGTAGTAGTAATACCACTCGTTTTCGTCGGCATCATAGACCTGGCTTTCACCTATTACGAAGTCCTTGGTGCCCTTGGCGAGAGCCGTATAATAGGGCACAAAATCCGCAGTGCCTCCCGAGGGGAGAGCGTCAGCGTATTCGGCGGTAATAACAGCACTCTGATTACCTGTGTACGGCACATTGTAGGCATTTGTGGTTGCCTTGCTTAAAGCGGCGCTGATTGAAGGAGCTATATGCTGCTGTACCTCGCTGTAGGTGGGATCAAAGTTTTCAATTACAAAGCTTGTAAGGTTGCCGCCCGATGTGGTAAAGGTAGGCGAGTTTTCGAGTATTACGGCGTGAATCTCGGCACCGTCCATAATCTGTGTTTTTTCACCGAGAGTAGCTATAACGCTGATTTTGTCAAGAGAGGAAAGCTCACTTATATCGGTGGGCATTTTTATTTTTGCATAAAATGCGGTGTAACCTGTCGTCTGATCCTGCTTTTGGGCGGGATATTTTGTTGCACCGAGCTTTACGAATACCTCTGCCTCGCTGTAGGCAACTACCATTACCGTAAGCTCTTCTCCGGGTGAAACGCTGATATTATCCGAGGGTATAACGCTTTTGATTATATCGTCTCTGAATTCATATTCTACACTATAGCCGAGATTTTTTCCGTCCTGCTCAAGGGTGAAGCTGTTTTTACCTCTGACGAGCTCAAGTGAAAGCAGACCGGTGCCTTTAGGTAAAGTACCGGCAGATTCTCCGTTTACATAAACCGGGAAGAGGTAAGATGCTGTAACGGGCAGGCGGTACAGGGATTCTGTTACCTTTACACCGTCTTTAACATCTTCTTTTATACCGAGCTCACGGAAGGCGAGAATAGGTGCAATTCCTCTTGAAATATAGGTTTTTATTGCAGAGTAGCAGTTGTCCTCGTTTGCTTTAGCGTCGGAATACGATGTGAAGGCACGAAGCTCTGTCTCTCCACAGTCTCTGATGCTGTAGTGAGCCCTTAACATTTCCATACCTTTTCTTTCACTTGCACAAAGGGCAAAATCCGTAAGAGGGGACACGGTTGTGCCGCTACCTGAAAATTCCACCTGAAGAGCCTTGTAGTGCTCTGCGTCAGATGTGTTGTTGAAATTTACAAGAAGGCTGTCGTAAAGCTTTTTGTCGACAACTTTATAAAGCTCGCTTTCGTCAGGGGAAACGAGGATAATCCCCTTACCTTTAAGCTCTTTTCTTAAGAAAGTGAGCTTACTTGTGAGCTTGTCCTTTTTGTCCTCGCCTACGTCTTTAAGGTCTATTACAACACCTCTTGAAAAGGAGGCGAGGTTTTTTATGCTCTCCTCGGAAAGGTAGGCTGTACAGTAGGTAAAGGGCATTTTTTCATTTGAGGCAAAGTATTCGCAGACCTTCTTCAGCTTTTCCGCTTCATCGGCAGTAAGCTCCTTTGTCGCAGATGATGACAGAAGAGTGCTTTTAACGATAACACCGTCAAAAAAGCTGTCGGTAATTCCCTTTGCCGCCTTTTTAAGCTGTGCGTTACCGTACACAAAGCTGCAGTCCTTTCCCTCGGTAAGGAAAATGAGATTCTGTGCCGGGGGGGCTTTTTCAAGCGTATTCATAAGCAGGTATTCCTCTGCAGAGGTATCAATTATGGCGGGTGTGACAGGCTCGGAGTCCTTTCTGCCGTTTATAAAAAACATCACCAGAAGAGCTGCTGCCGCAAGAAAAAGAGCCGCTACAGAAATATAAACATTTCTTGTTTTTTTCATCTTGGTTTTCCTCTAATCTTAATTTATATAATCTGTCGGAGATTTGCAAGCTCAACAGAAGGGTAAGTCCCTTCCTCGAAAAAATACTCCGCAGAGAAAATCACGAAACCGTCACAGCCTCTGCTTCGGAGATGCTGCACCTGACGGGCGATAATGTTTGTCTGCTGCGTCCATTCGCTGATTCCTGCTCCTGCGTAGGAGTCCTCCTTGCCGGATTTGTAGAGGGCAAGACCAACGGGCATTGAGACACCTGCTCCCTTAAGGCTGAGCCAGGCATCAGTGCAGCTGTCAAAGCTTCTCGACGAATGCTCGAAGCCGAAATAAATCTGCGGAATTATCATATCGGCGTATCCGCCCTTGCACCACAGCTCAACATCGGCATATAGACTTTCATAGTTGTTGTCGATATTGCCTGCAGGACTGATTGAAAAAATCTTACTGCTTCCGTAGGATTTCACAGTTTTATAAAGAGAGGAGACAAGGGAGTTTACGTTGCTTCTTCTCCAGTCGTCAAGGCTGAGATTTCCGCCCGATAAGAGGAAGGAGCTGTACTGTGCGCTGTCAAAGTCTCCGCACTCGGGAGGGTAGAAGTAGTCATCAATGTGGATTCCCGCAACGGGATATTTTTCGAGAATTTCAGCGGCGCCCTGTACTACGAGCTGCTGTGCCTTCTGTGAGGCGGGATTGAAATAGATTTTTTCGCCTACTATGGCTACATCTTCGTTTGAGGAAGGATTATACCATTGACGGGCTTTGTTGTCGGTGCTGAGCTCGTTTATGTCTGTGCCGTTATGTACTCTGTAGGGGTTTATCCACGCGTGTACACGGATACCGTGACTCGCCATAACACGGCATATTATTTCCAGACAGTCAAAGGGGAGCTCGCCGCCCTGTACGCCTGCGGCATATTTTGATACGGGATAACAGTCGCTTTCATAAATCGCATCAGCATAAGCTCTTACGTGAGCAAAGACATCGGTAATGCCGTATGGCGCAAATTTATCGCACAGCGATTCTATGTATGCGGTATATTTTTCTTCTGTAGAGGTTTCGTTGGTGACATCGATTTCATAGTAGCTCAGCCACACTCCGCGGAATTCGCCCTGGATTACGGAAGGATTGTCTGCCGTAAAAGAGGTCGCAGGGACGGTCACGGCTTCAGTTTCCGTTTTATTCTGTTCTGCATTATTATCGCAGGATAAAAGTCCATAGGAAGAAGATGTGCTGTCAAAGATATACCCATCGGAAATGGAGACGGCTACAGAGTTGTCACCGTAGGGGTCCACCTCGTCAGAGCAGGAGCACAGAAGAGTCAGAAGTACAAATATGCACAATAAATATTTTTTCACGCTTATCCTCCTTGACAATAGGGAAAAAATTACTTACAATAATAGAAAGTGACGGCTTAAAGTCGTCCTACGGAGGTAAAAAAAGTATGGCAATCAAGACAGTAAATAAATTAAGCTCAAGAGATGACGGCTTCAGCGAAAGCATCGCCTGTCCCGAATGTGGGAAAGAGGTTTGCCTCAAGCTCTTTACTACCATTGACAAAAGCATTTTTGCAAAGCTTTCGGGTGAGGACAAAAATCTTTCTATAGCCGTGTGTCCCAACTGCAGTACGGTCTACTCCGTAAATAAAAATTATATAGGCGAAAAAACTGCAGGCACCTTTGTAACCATTACAAAGGAAGACCTTAAGGTTATTACAAAGCTCTGATGAGTACACAGCTTTTTTTCGGTCTGATTGTCTGGTTTGCGGCAATATCCCTTGTTACGGCAGTTATTACCGTTGCCGACAAGGTCAAGGCTAAAAACGGTTCTTTCCGTGTGCCTGAAAAGGTGCTTATTCTCCTTGCTCTTTCAGGAGGAAGCCTTGCAGAGTATGTTACTATGCGCGTTATCCGCCATAAGACCCTTCACAAAAAGTTTATGGTTGGTCTGCCGCTTATTATGATTGCCCAGCTTACAGCAGTTTGCTTTGTGCTTGTGAGGTTTTTCACCTGATAAATATAAAACGTCCGTACAAAATATATTTTACATTAAAATCAGCCACCTGACAAGATGGCTGATTATTTTTTATAGAAAATTTATATTTTAAATACAGGGGATAAGGAGCATACCTTCCTTAAGGGTTCTGTCGGTGCTTATGCCGTTTTCACTTTGTATGAGCTCTACGGTTGTGTTGTGGCTTTTTGCAATATCCCAGAGGCTTTCGTCCTTCTGTGAAAAGTAAAGAGTAAGAGCTGTGCCGTTGTCACAAATCGGTTTATCCTCGGGAATTTTCAGCTCCTTGAGCACATCTTTTTCAAATTTGCCGTAAACCTTACCCTTTATTCTGTAGTCGAGAGATATTTCAGCTCTTTCGCCTGAAGGCGCCGCCGTAACGGATAACGGCTCAAGCTCAAAAAATCCGAAGGGGTCACTGCATTTTCTGACAATGGAGTAACGAAAGCTGAAGTCTGTATTTTTCTCACAGTATGAGGGTATGTTTTTATCGTCGGTATAGACTATGCCGAAGGTTGCCGTGCAGGAGAAATCTGCCATATCGTCACTGTAGCTGACATTTTCGTTTATGCCGAGGCACCTTACTGACAGAATCTGACTTACCTTGTCGGAAAACTCTATTTCTCCCTTGCAGTGGGACTGCTCGTTTATTTCTCTTACGGGACAAAGCTGCTGCAGGGTACCGTAGACGCTTTCAGTTTCATAATCGGTGCAGTAGCAATCGGTGATTACCTCAAGCTCTTTTTTTTCACAAAGGCTCACAAGAGCACTTACCCTGAGACTAAGCTCCACCAGACGGTTTTTGCCCGATGAGTCTGCTTTAAGATTGCAGGAAAGCTGGGTAACCTTCAGCGTAACATCGGCTGTTACATCAGAGTCGGTGTCAGCTACATCTATAATCTGGCTTATAGGCATAGTGTGATTTATGCGGTGAAAACGGTTTTCGCCCTCTTCCTCAAGACAGCATATGTCTATGCAGACCTCGCCCTTTACAAGAAGCTTACCCGACGATAGCTTACAGCTTTCTGTTTTACATATAGCGTCGGTGCTGACAGTTTTACCTACAGACGGGTGCTCAGCATTAAGCACAACGGTTTCGCTCATATCAAAGGTCTTTTCATAAAAGCCGTGGAATATCTCGCATAAGGGTTTTTCCGGCTTTGTCTGCAGACGGCTTTGCGAGGGCCTTTCTATTATTTCTTCATTTTCTGTGCAAAGGCAGGTGAAAACCGTGCTGATGCCTATACTGACAGAGAGCTTTCGTTGGCCGGTAACTCTGCAGTTGAGAAAGTCAACGGTCTGTTTTGCTGTGATTACTGCATCTTCGGGTACATCTTTCATCTGCACTGTGGAAGAAAGGTCGCAGTTTTTTTCGAACACATCAACTGCGTCACCTTCACCGAGATAGAGCACACGGATAACACCGGTGCCCTTTGCCGTAGCTCTTTCACCTGAAAGACTTACCGTGTGTATACCGGGGGTAAAGGTACATTTCAGCAGCTTTTTTATCTCCTTGCAGTAGTCCGGCAGCAGGATTTCCGGCTCAATCCTTTGTCCGTCAGAAATTTCGTACAGTTTTTTGCCGACTTTGATTTCACGCTTTGTTATTTCGAAACTCATTGTAACATCTCCTTTTGTTTGCTCGGTTAATAGATATTCATATTTTACGGGATTTATGACGGTAAAAGGAGATGGTAAGTCTATTCGGGGTAACAAAAAACACCGGGGGATCCCGATGTTTTTTGTTCATATAAAGCAATCAGCGTCTGAAATCCTCAACGCTGCGCAGTTCTGCGGTGACAGAGGTGTTGTTTTTCGCACACTCACGGCAGATTACTACACCTTCAACGGTTTCGATAGGTATGTTCTCTGTGTCTCCGAAGAATGTGCCGAAAACAGAGGTGAGAACCCCTTGACTGCTCTCTTCTTTATAATAACCCTTACCGAAGAAGTATTCACTGCAGTCATCGCATTTATTCACGAAGGTTGCTGTCAGAACAGCGGCGATGATTATAACTGCAACAGCGGCAGCGACAAAGGGTATGAGCTTTCTGATATTCTGTTTTTTCCTGATTTCCTGTCGTCTTTCTTTTGACATTTCGGTTACCTGCCTTTTAGATATAGTTTAACTTTATGCTTATTATATATCTTTTTTAATTTTTCGTCAATGATAAAAATTTTTTGGGAATTAAGCGACAAAAGAGGGTTTTATGTTGGATTTGGTGCATAAAAAACCAAATTGACAGTTGACTTAAACAGAGGCTTAACATATAATTAGGATAACTTGTAAGAATTGTGAGCACGTGTAACAATTCTTAAACAAAATCTTAACAAATCAGGAGAAAAAAACAATGGCTATCATAATGACAGAAGCAGATTACGGCGAACACCCCGAGCAGTATCTCAGAGCTCCCGGAAGTCAGTCCTGCTACGAATATCTTCACGAATGTTACGAAAGAATCAGAAAAGATCTCGGAGACGACTATATTGCTTTTATGATTCCCGTCGCTGATCAGGAGTCTGCGGTAAGAATGCCCCGCCTTCTCTCCGACGTAGAAAAATTTGCAAGTTATCTCAACTCAATAGGTCTTAAAAAGGGTGATGTTTATACAGTATTTCTTCCCACCTGCGGTCACGCAGTTGTAGCTCTTTATGCTCTTAATAAGCTTGGCGTTATTGCCAACTATGTGCATCCTATGACACCGCCTAATGTGCTTGAGGGAATTATTGCTCATACAAAGAGTAAAGGTATCCTTACCCTCGACCTACTTGCAGGACCCTTCGCATCGGTTCTTGCAAACCATCAGACGGTGGTGGGCTCGGTATCGGATTTCTGCGACGGTGTTGCTCTTAAGTACGCGATGTATAACGAAATGCAGAGCGCTAAAGTACCTGACCTTCCCACTATCACACGCTACAGGGACATTCTCGCTATGGAGCTTCCCGAAGCTGAAACCGTAAGAGAAATGGGCAAGCAGGATGCCTTCTATATGCACGGCGGCGGAACAACCGGCAAGAGCAAGACAATCCGTCTTTCAAGCTACGCCTTCAACAGCCTTGCTTATAAGTTCTATCTTCTCGACGTTCCTCACGATTATGAAACTGCTCACGCTATAAGCGCGATTCCCTGCTTCCATGCCTACGGTCTAGCAGGTGTTATCCATTACGGTATCTGTAACGCATATAAGCCCTTCCTTTGCCCCAAATTCGATGCCCGACAGGTTAACGAAATTATCCGTAAATATAATGTTTTTGAGTTTATCGGTGTTCCGAATATGTTCCAGAAGATGATGCAGGAGGATAACTTCGAAAACGAAGGCCTTAAAAACCTTTCTATGCTTTTTGCAGGCTCGGATATTGTAAGTAAAGCTTTTGTTGATGCTTTTGATGCTGTTCTGGAAAAGCACGGTGCAAAGGGTAAGATGTGCCGTGGATACGGTCTTACGGAGGTCTGCGGTGTTGTTTCCACAAGCGGCGGTGCTGGTCCCTACTGTCAGGATTCCGTAGGTTATCCTCTTTTCGGACTTACAGTTGAAATCCGTGACGACAGTTTCAATAAGGTTCCTACAGGTGAGGTCGGTGAAATATGCGTTACCGGTGACAGCATAATGAACGGCTATCTTCCCGACGATGTGATTCAGGACAGCGGCATCTATATTGACGAAAACGGCACAAGCTGGATTCGTACCGGTGATATGGGTTATATGAATGAGGACGGCTTCCTTTTCTTCGCAGGCAGAAAGAAGAGAATTATCATAATCTCGGGTTATAATATTTATCCTGCCACCATTGAGGAGAAGGTTGACACGCTTGATTATATCAAGGAGGTATGTGCTGTTCAGGGCTACAGCGAGGATTGTAAGCCTCTTGTAAAGCTTGTTGTGTCACTTAAGGATAATGATGCAGATAAGGACAAGGTTATCGCTGAACTCAAGGCATTTTGTGAGGCTAACCTCGAATCAATCGCAGTACCCAGAAAGTATGAAATTATGGAGCTTCTCCCCAGAACAAAGATGGATAAGATTGACTTTATCAAGCTTTCAGACCCTGTTCCACAGTAATTTTTACAGTTTTATATCTTTTGATTTTCAGCCGCGGGGTGACCTGCGGCTTGTTTTTATCCCTGAAGGTCAAAAAAAGTCAAAAAAATTAAAAATTGAAGAAAATCGAAGAAAACAGAAGAAAACTAAAGATAATTAAAAATCAAAACACGTTTTTGACCTTTTTTGACCTTTGAAAATCTGCAAAAAGAGGATATAATATAATCAAAGGTCAAAGATAGTCAAAATCAAACAAGGAAGTGAGATAATGAATATTTCAAATACAATCGCTGAAATGATTTTTCAGATGCTCGACGAAAAAAGCGAGATAGAGTTTCAGCGTAATCTCCTGGCGCAGGACCTTGGCTGCGTGCCGAGTCAGATAAATTACGTGCTGTCCTCGAGGTTCACCCCCGAAAGAGGCTTTATAGTTGAAAGCCGGAGAGGTGGCGGTGGCTGCATACGTATTACGAGACTAAACTACGATAAAGATACACTTATTATGGACGTCTACTCCCGTATAGGCGACAGAATCAGCGAAAATACAGTTGAAGGCTATCTTGTGAACCTGCTTTATCAGAATCTTATTTCAGAAAAAGAGGCGGCACTGATTATAGCCGCAACGGGAGACAGAAGTCTTAAGGGACTTCCCTTCGAATACCGCGATTCGGTAAGAGCAATAATTTTCAGACAGATGCTTCTCGCATTAGTAAAATAAGGAGGTAACTATTATGTTATGTCAGAACTGTAAGAAAAACGAAGCAACAACCCATATCAAGAGAGTGATAAACGGTGAAGCAACAGAAAGTCACCTTTGTCACAGATGTGCAGAGAGCGCAGGAGTCGGAGATTTCTTCGATGACTTTTCACTCAATCTTCCCGGATTCTTCTCGTCATTTTTCGGAGACAGCGTTTTCTCTCTTGGCGAAAGAAAGCACGACAGATGCGAAAAATGCGGCTGCCTTTTTGATGACATCATTAAAACGGGCAAGGTAGGCTGTGCCGATTGCTACGAGAAATTCTACTCAAAGCTTCAGCCCTCCATACAGAGAATCCACGGAAAAGCCGTTCATCAGGGCAAAATCCCCGAAACTCATGGCGTAACCGTAACAGCAAAGAGCAAAACAACTGAAGAGAAAATTGCCGAGTTGCAAAATGAAATGCAGAAGGCTATCGAAGAGCAGAATTTTGAAACTGCGGCAATTATACGTGACGAAATAAAGAAGCTGAAGGAGGAGAAATAATATGAGCTGGTACAATCAACTTGGCGAATACGGCGATATAGCTTTAAGCACCAGAGTACGTCTGGCACGTAACTTCGAGGATTTCCCTTTCCCCGTAAGACTTGACAGAGACGGAAAAAAACAGGTGTGCGAATGTGTAAAAAATGCACTTTCGGATTATACTGATATAAAGCTCGTTTATACCGATATGGAGGAGCTTCCCCGTAATGATGCCGTTTCTTTTGCCGAAAAGCATCTTATCAGCCCGGATTTTGCCTATGATACCGCAGGCAGAGCTCTTCTTATGAGTGAGGATGAAGAGGTAAGCGTAATGCTCTGTGAGGAGGACCATGTAAGAATTCAGGTTATTCTCCCGGGACTGAGCCACACACAGGCATATGAAAAGGCGGATAAAATCGACAGGGCTATAGAAAATAAGCTTAACTATGCCTTCAATGAAAAGCTCGGCTACCTTACACAGTGCCCCACAAATCTCGGCACAGGTATGAGAGCCTCGGTGGTACTCCACCTTCCTGCCCTTGTGCGCAAAAACGCTATCAGAAGGCTTTCAACTACCGTCGCAAAGCTCGGACTTACCCTCAGAGGCTCCTACAGTGAGGGTGTCGAGGCGGCAGGTGATATTTTCCAGCTCAGCAATCAGGTTACCCTCGGAATAAGTGAACAGGCGGCGTTACAGAATCTCAGCTCAATCGCTCTTCAGATTATTGAGCAGGAGAAGCAGGCGAGAGCTTCACTTGTTTCCGACAGCGAATTCATAGACAGAATCTACCGTGCAAAGGGTGTTCTTCAGAGCGCCTATAAGCTTACCTCCCGTGAGCTTATTGACTTTGCATCTCTTGTCCTTCTCGGCGCAGAGGAAAAGATTATCGAAGCACCTATGGAAAAGCTCCTTGATGCGATGATTACCCTTCTTCCCGCTACGCTGAAAAAAGCCGAAGGCGAAAACCTTTCCCACGATGAAAGGGATATACTCCGTGCGAAGAAGATAAGAGAGATTATTTCGTGATTTGTAAGATAAGGAACCTGAAGGATTTACCTTTCAGGTTCCTTTTTTAATTGTAGAATGAGGTGATATTAATGTATAAATTTACAGGTTTTACGGAAAAGGCTAACAGGGCTCTTAACCGTGCTATAGAAATTGCCGAGGATATGGGACACACCTATATCGGCTCGGAGCATCTTCTTTCCGGGCTTCTCTTTGAGGAGTCGGGAAGTATTCACAATTCCTTTGTTTCCAGAGGAGTTACTGCTCTCGGTGTGCAGAATTCCGTGAAGAAAGCAATCGGTATCGGTATTCCGACGGTGCTGACTCCTGCGGACTTTACTCCCAGAGCCAAAAATATTATCGAGCTGTCTATTTCCCTTGCCGCTTCGGAAAATTCGGGCTATGTGGGCACAGAGCATCTTTTCAGAGCACTTCTCAATCAGGAGGATTCATCTGCAGGTGAGCTGCTTCGTTCGATGGGAGTTTCCGTGCCGCTTCTGCTTGATGAAATCACCACCGGCGGAAGACAGAGCGTTTCACAGCCTTCCATTATAGGTAAAAAAACGAGATCGGGTAAATCCTCTACACCGTCGCTTGACAAATACGGTCAGGATCTTACGGCGAAGGCGATGAAAAATGCCGTTGACCCCGTAATCGGCAGGGAAAAGGAAATCGAAAGGGTTATACAGATACTCTCACGAAGAACTAAAAATAATCCCTGCCTTATCGGAGAGCCGGGTGTAGGTAAAACCGCTATTGCAGAGGGACTTGCCCTGAAAATCGTTTCAGGTGATGTACCCGAAATTTTACGTGACAAAAGGCTTATTGCTCTTGACCTTACGGGTATGGTTGCGGGCACGAAGTACAGAGGCGATTTCGAAGAGCGTATAAAGGGCTGTATAGACGAGGTTATCCGCTCAAAGGACGTGATACTCTTTATAGACGAGGTGCATAATCTTATAGGTACAGGCTCGGCAGAGGGTGCAGTCGATGCAGCGAATATCCTCAAGCCGAC
Source organism: Acutalibacteraceae bacterium (assembly GCA_045532935.1). GTDB lineage: Bacteria > Bacillota > Clostridia > Oscillospirales > Acutalibacteraceae > UBA6857. The sequence goes on along the minus strand of JAZSGW010000008.1, from coordinate 18,007 downwards.
ACTTGCAAGAGGTGAGCTTCAGCTTATAGGTGCGACAACCCTTACCGAATACAGAAAATACATTGAAAAGGATTCGGCCCTTGAAAGGCGTTTTCAGCCGATAAAGGTCGGTGAGCCTTCCGAGGAGGAGGCTGTCGAAATTTTAAGGGGGCTTCGTGATAAGTACGAGGCACACCATAAGGTGAAAATCACCGACGAGGCAATAGTTGCGGCTGTAAAGCTTTCTGCAAGATATATAAGCGACCGTTATCTGCCCGACAAGGCGATAGACCTTATTGATGAAGCGGCATCAAGGGTAAGACTCAGAAGTTTTACTGTGCCCGATGAAATCAAGGAGCTCGAAAACAGACTTGCAGAGCTTACAAAAGAAAAAAGTGCTGCTGTTGACTCACAGGATTTCGAGGGCGCAGCCGCTTTAAGGGATAAAGAGAAGGAGCTTATGAGCGAAATCACAGTTTCACGCACCCGTTGGAAGGAAGAAAACACAAGAGAAAAGGGAAGTGTCACGCCAACGGAAATAGGTGAAATTATCTCGGGCTGGACGGGGATTCCCGTAACCGAAATAAGCAAAGAGGAAAGCGAGAGACTTCTTAAAATGGAGGAGCTTCTTCATAAGCGTATCGTCGGTCAGGATAAGGCTGTTTCGGCAGTGGCGAGAGCCTTGAGACGCACAAGAAGCGGACTGAAGGACCCGAAAAGACCGATGGGCTCATTTATCTTCCTCGGTCCCACGGGTGTAGGTAAGACGGAGCTGTGTAAGGCACTCGGTCAGGCTGTTTTCGGCTCGGAAGATGCGGTAATACGCTTTGATATGAGCGAGTTTATGGAAAAGCACAACGCATCAAGGCTTGTCGGCTCTCCTCCGGGCTATGTGGGCTATGATGAGGGCGGTCAGCTTACGGAAAAGGTAAGACGCAAGCCCTACAGCGTTATTCTCTTTGATGAAATCGAAAAGGCTCATCCCGATGTGTTCAATATGCTTTTACAGATTCTTGACGACGGCATACTCACCGATTCCCAGGGCAGAAGAGTTGATTTTAAAAACACCGTAATCATTATGACTTCAAACCTCGGTGCAAAGCTGATTGCAGGTGAGGGCAAGGCTATCGGCTTCGGTGAAGAGAAGAGTGACAGCGACGAAAAAATCGAGCAGGCGGTAATGGGTGAGCTGAAGAAAGCCTTCAGTCCCGAATTCATAAACAGAATAGATGAGATTATCGTCTTCAAACAGCTCAGACAGAAAGAAATACGTCTTATTGCAGAAAGGCTTCTCGAGTCACTTTCTGAAAGGCTGAAATCACAGGGCGTAGAGCTGAGTTTTACCGGAGAAGTGGCAGAGCTGCTCTCACATAAGGGCTTTGACCCTGTTTACGGCGCAAGACCTCTTAAAAGGGAAATACGTAAACGCATAGAGGATATGCTTTCAGAAAAGCTTCTCGACGGAAGTATCGAAAAAGGTAAGGCATATGTGTGCGACGTAAAAGATGATGAAGTTTTCATAAGATGACAATTTAATACAAACATAAAGGCCCCGGGTAACCTGACAATTACCCGGGGTCTTTACACATATTTGAAAGGAGAGGGGGTGCGGTGGGAAGGAGGGATGATACATGAAAAATCGGAAAAAAACATATATCAATTCCCATCGCACAATTAGATTCTAAAGCCCTAACTTAAAAATAACCTAAAACTTAAATTTAAAATTTGTTTTTTTAGTTGTTAAGAAATTTTGCCGGTGTTTTCAGAGTGCAAGTAATATTACAAACGAGCGTCAGATGTCTTATCTTAATTATTTTTAATATATGTTTATTATGGGGGAAATTAAAGGGAAAAATATGAATAATAATTAAAAATACACAGATTTTGACTTGACATATTGTGTAATATGATTTAAAATATTCAAGATAGTGTATACATTTGCACTGTCGTTCGAGTAATATTACTGTAATTCTTTTGATGAAAAGGGCTTCACGGCGGTATCCGTGCGTGAACCACAGCTAACAAGAAGGCGTATGCCGTTATATATAAGGCGGCAGAGCCGAATTTCAAAAAAAGGAGGTGCTGCTACTTTGGGAGGTACAATTATAACTGTTATTGTTGCAGTCATTTGTGCTGCAGTTTTCGGAGTCATCGGCTTTGTGCTCGGTCAGGCTCACAGAAAAAAGACTGCAGAGGCACTTATCGGCTCAGCAAATGACGAGGCCGCAAGAATTGTCAACAATGCCGTAACAGAGGCTGAAACAAAAAAGAAGGAAGCAATTCTTGAAGCCAAGGATGAGATACACAAATTAAGAAGTGAATCCGAACGCGAAATCCGTGAGAGAAGAAACGAGGTTCAGCGTCAGGAAAGACGACTCATTCAGAAGGAAGAAAGTCTCGACAAGAAAACCGAAAACCTTGAAAAGAAGGAAGAGGCTCTTGAAGAGAAAATCAAGCAGGTTGAAAGCCAGCTTTCCGAAGCAGAAAGCATCAAAAGAAGTCAGTTAGAAATGCTTGAAAGAATATCGGGCTATACAAAAGAGCAGGCAAAGGTTGACCTTATTGCCACACTTGAGGAAACACTCAAGAGAGAAAAGGCTGTTAAGGTTATGGAATACGAGCAGATGATCCGTGAGGAATCCGATAACCTTGCACGTGAGATTATTGCTACTGCAATTCAGCGCTGTGCCGCTGACCACGCATCGGAAGCAACAGTTTCCGTTGTCGCTCTTCCCAACGACGAAATGAAGGGCCGTATCATCGGCCGTGAGGGCAGAAACATCAGGACCCTCGAAACAATCACAGGTGTTGACCTTATCATTGACGATACACCTGAAGCAATCACCCTTTCAAGCTTCGATCCCGTACGCCGTGAGGTTGCAAGACTTACTCTTGAAAGACTTATTTCCGACGGACGAATCCACCCCGCACTTATCGAAAAGCTCCACGAAAAGTCGAAGCGTGAGGTTGACCAGACCATCAAGCAGACAGGTGAAAGAGCTGTTATCGATGCCGGCGTAAACGGAATTCATCCCGAGCTTGTAAAGCTTATCGGACGTCTGAAATACCGTACCAGCTACGGTCAGAATGTACTTAACCACGCTCTCGAGGTTTCCTATATTGCAGGTCTTATGGCTGCAGAGCTCGGTGTTGATGTAAAGCTCGCAAAAAGAGCAGGTCTTCTTCACGACATCGGTAAGGCAGTTGACCATCAGCAGGAAGGCTCACATATTGAGCTCGGTGTTGAATACGCCAAAAAGTACAAGGAAAATGATATTGTTATCAATGCAATTCACGCTCATCACGGCGACGTTGAGCCCAAGAGCATTATTGCTTGTCTCGTTCAGGCTGCTGACGCAATTTCAGCTGCAAGACCCGGTGCAAGAAGAGAGAATCTTCAGAATTACATCAAGCGTCTTGAAACTCTTGAACAGCTTTCAAAGTCCTTCAAGGGTGTTGATAATGCCTTCGCAATTCAGGCAGGCCGTGAGGTAAGAATCATTGTTAAGCCTGAAATAGTAAGCGATGAGGAAATGGTTCTTCTTGCTCACAACATTGTTGAAAAAATTGAGCAGGAGCTTGAGTATCCCGGTCAGATCAAGGTCAATATGATTCGTGAGACAAGGGCTACAGACTACGCAAAATAAAAAAGAAAAGCAGTATCCGTTGCGGATGCTGCTTTTTTGGAGTTGGCTATGAAAATAATTTTTGAAGACAGTGATATTATAGTTGCCATAAAGCCGCCGCACATTCTCTCCCAGAGCGATTCAGCCGGCAGAGAAAATGCCGTGGATATTTTAAAGGAGCTTACAGGCGGTGAGGTTTTTCCCGTCCATCGTCTTGATAAGGGTGTCGGCGGTGTAATGGTTTTTGCAAGGAATAAGGCCTCTGCTGCCGCACTTTCCTCGCAGGTCAGTGACAGAACTATGGAAAAGGAGTACCTTGCCACTCTATGCGGAGAGATCGAAGAAGACAAAGGCACTCTTGAGGATTTACTCTTTTTTGACAGAGGGAAAAATAAATCCTTTGTGGTAAAAAGGGATAGACGCGGTGTAAAAAAGGCTTTGCTTGAGTATGAGTGTGTCAGTAAGGGCGAGGGTAAAAGCCTCGTAAGGGTACGCCTTATAACAGGCAGAACTCATCAGGTAAGAGTACAGTTTGCTTCGAGAGGTTATCCGCTCTACGGTGACAGACGCTACGGCGGTAAGGGCGAAGAGGGGATAGCTCTTCGTTCAGTAAGAATCGCCTTTCTTCACCCAAAAACAGGGGAGAAAATGGAATTTAATATTGAATAAAAACATAACGGTCGCAGATGCTTTGCGGCCGTTTTATTATGTGTATAAAGGGACAAAAAGCTGTCCGGATAAGTCCGGACAGCTCTGATATTCATGTATTATTATTCTTCTGATTTTGTCATTTCTACAGGGGTGATTTCGACTCTTACCTTGCCGATTCTTCTTTCCTCTACATTCAGTACGGTGAACTTCAGGTTTTCAAATATTACCTCGTTCATTTCGCCGTCCTTGGGAAGGAAGCCTAACTGGCTTATGATAAAGCCGCCGAGAGTGTCGTAATCGCCTTCGGGGATAACCTCGTCGACAAGCTCGTTAACCTCTTCTATATAGGCTGTGCCGTCAACGGTGAAAACGTTTTCACTTTCCTCGACGATTTCTTCTTCCTCGTCGTCATATTCGTCACGGATATTGCCCATGATTTCTTCTACGAGGTCTTCCATAGTGACGATACCTGCTGTGCCGCCGTATTCGTCAACTACAACCGCCATCTGTACTCTCTCCTCGCTCATTTCGCTGAAGAGCTTACCGCAATTCTTACTGAAGGGTACATAATAGGCGGGACGCATAACGTCTGTGGGCTTTTTATCTGCAGGCAGAGCCTTTGAAACATACTGAAGAAGGTCCTTGATATAAATGACACCTACGATATTGTCCTGGTCCTCGTGGAAAACAGGGATTCTTGAATATCCGTGCTCCATTGAAAGGTTGACAACGTCCTCGAGGGAGTCTGTATCTTCTACGGCAATCATATCCGTTCTGTGGGTCATAATATCGGAAACATCTGTATCGTCAAATTCGAAGATGTTGTTTATCATTTCTCTCTGGAGGTTTTCGATAACGCCCTTTTCCTCGCCTACATCAACCATCATAAGAATCTCTTCTTCGGTAACAACCTCTTCATTTGCATTGGGGTCAAAGCCTAAAAGCCTTACAACTCCGTTGGTTGAAAGGGAAAGAATCTTTACAAAGGGGGCACATACCTTTTTGACAACAAGGAGAATGCCTACTACTTTGAAGGCGATTTTCTCGGGCTTCTGCATGCCGATTCTTTTCGGTGCAAGCTCGCCTAAAACAAGTGAGAAGTAGGACATAATCAGCGTGATGATAACAACAGATGCACCGTCGATAAGGTCGCTGAATTTTGCCATAGATGGGCTGATTGAAAGAATAGCATCAGTCAGCATAGCGGCAAAGGTGGTCGATGCGCTCGCTGAAGTAAGGAAGCCTGCGAGGGTGACACCTATCTGAATAGTGGAAAGGAAGTTACTCGGATTTTCCGTGAGCTTCTTGACCTTTTGGGCTTTTTTGTTACCCTCTTCCGCCTGCTTGTCAATCAGATTGTCATTAAGGGAAATGATTGCAATTTCGCTCATTGCGAAGAAAGCGTTGACTAAAATAAGTACGAACAGTAAAACAATGTTAAAAATTAAACTGCCGGGGTCATCCATTTTGGATTGATCTCCTTTCAAAATTGAAAAATATTGTATATCTATCAGATATAACAATTTTATATTATAGCACAGTATGTGGGAAAAATCAAGTAGTGAGGCAGCCGAATTGACCGCCCCACTTTAATATGTCGTTTTATATGTCCGGGGCTACCGAATCGCGTTCCGTTACATGAAGAATTTCCTGTGATTGCGGATTTACTTCAGCGTCACAATCGTCACGCCTGTCTCGCCCTCACCGTAAACGCCCAGTCTGAAGGACTTGACATAGCGGTTCTTACGAAGGTATTCGTGTATACCCTTACGAAGTATGCCTGTGCCCTTGCCGTGGATTACGGTGATTTCACCGAGCCCGAGACGAAGAGCCTGGTCAATGTAGCGGTCAACCTCGATAACGCCTTCCTCTACATTCATTCCGCGAAGGTCACAGCGTGTCTGTGCCTCTGTGCCGGGAGAGAATACTCTTTCCGTCTTGTTGGGCACATTTCTCGGCTTACCCTTGCCTGTGCTCTGCTTTGACTTTTCTATAAGTCTTAAGTTGCTTTCGGGAGTACGCATCTTCATTATGCCCGCCATAACTTCGACGTTGCCCTTTCTGTCTCTGAGGGCGGTTACTGTTGCGGTTTTACCCATATCGGCAACGAGCACCTCGTCACCGATTTTAAGCTCTCGGGGAAGAACATAGTTTTCGTCTTCGATAACGGCGGCGACAACGGGATTCGTTATGTCATCGAAGTCGGCAAAGCCCTTTTTCATCATCTGCTTTGCACGGCGTAGCATTTCTGCCTTGTCGGCACTTTTGGCACTTTCCTTTTTCAGCTGCTCAAGCTCGGCGGTCAGTGCCATAGCACTGCGCTTTGCCTGCTCAACTATTTTAAGTGCCTGACTCTGTGCTCTGTCAAGCTCCTTTTTACGCATTTCTTCTATGCCGTCACGAAGCTTTTTTGCTTCAGCCTTATCCTTTTCAGCTTCAGCCATAAGTGCCTCGGCGGCTTCCTTCTGTCTCTCGAATTCCTGACGGCTCTGCTCAAGATTTGAAAGAACTTTTTCAAACTGTGCGCTATCCTTGGATACGAGCTGTTTTGCCCTTTCTATTACCTCTTCACTCATACCGAGCCTTAAGGAAATAGCAAAAGCGTTGGAGCGGCCCGGTGTACCTATAAGAAGGCGGTAGGTAGGCTTAAGGGATTCTACATCAAACTCACAGCTGCCGTTTTCTATGCCGGGGGTTTCAAGGGCATAAGCCTTAAGCTCGGCATAGTGGGTTGTGGCGGCAATTCTTGCACCCTTTTCGTGAAGCTTTTCAAGTATGGAGATAGCGAGAGCAGCACCCTCTATGGGGTCGGTACCTGCACCAAGCTCATCGATAAGAACAAGAGTCTTACCGTCTGCCTTATCCATAATATCAATAATATTTACCATATGTGACGAGAAGGTGGAAAGACTCTGCTCGATGCTCTGCTCATCGCCTATGTCGGCAAGAATTCTGTCAAAAACGGAAACCTCACTCTGATCCTTTACGGGTAGCATAAGTCCGCACATCGCCATAAGAGAGAGGAGTCCTACAGTCTTGATAGAAACGGTTTTACCGCCTGTATTGGGGCCTGTAATAATAAGTGTGTCAAACTCCTTGCCAAGGCGAATATCCGTAGCGACGACCTTTTTCGGGTCTATAAGAGGGTGACGCGCGCTTTTAAGGTTGATTATGCCGTCATCGTTGAGTATGGGCATTGTCGCCTTCATATCGTAGGCGAGCTTTGCCTTTGCGAAAATCAGATTCAGCTCAACGGCACATTCGTAGGAGCTTTTTATTCCCTGATAGAAGGAGCCTGCCTCTACGGAAAGCTCGTAGAGGATTCTTTCAATTTCCTCTCTTTCCTTACTCTGGAGCACCTTGATTTCGTTGTTTGCTTCAACAACGGCGGCAGGTTCGATAAATACAGTGGCACCGCTTGAGGAGGTGTCGTGAACAAGACCGTTAACCTCGGCTCTGTGTTCGATTTTTACGGGGACAACATATCTGCCGTTACGCATTGTGACTATGGAATCACGCAGGAATTTCTGGAAATGAGGGGAGCGTGTAAGCTTATCGAGGCTGTCGCGCACCTTTGAGGAAGCAACTCTGATTTTTCGTCTTATGTCATAAAGAGCAGGGGAGGCGTTGTCGCTCATTTCATCTTCGCTGATAATAGCTGTAGTGATTTTATCCTCGAGATACTTGTTAGGCTGAAGTGAATAAAAATATGTATCGATAGAGGTTGTTACACCGCTGTTTCTGTTTTTCCATTCACTTAAGGAGCGTATTACACGAAGCACCTCTGCCACGTCAAGAAGCTCTCTCATATTAAGCACGCTGCCTGCATTTGCACGGCTTAAAGCGTTGTTTATGTTCTTAAGGCCGCCGAAGGAGGGAGCACCGAATTTTGCCATAAGCATATGTGCGTCATCAGTCTGCTGAAGAAGCACCTTTGCAAGGCTCAGATTGGTTTCGGGTGTTAGGTTTTCTGCTTCGTAGCGGGCATCTTCACAGCTTGTGAAGGCGGCAAGTCGGGAAAGGATTTTGTCAAGCTCAAGGGCTTTATGGTGTTTATCCAAGATTGTTTCATCTCCCTTCGTGTGTTAAAATTCGGTCATAGTTTTATAAAATGAAAGTGTTTTAAACCGTCTGTTGGTTATGTTGAGAAGATACTTTTCACAAGCCTCTGCAAGGGCGTACAGACTTTCCGCAGGTAATGAAAAGCTGAAGATTTTCGACGGCTCACTTAAGCATATGTGTCTCATAGCACGTACTGTACTTGCACTTATTTCGTAAAGCCTCGAGGCACTGCGGCAGTTTTCGCAGAAGAGCTCACCGGTAAGTACATCGAGGTACATAGCTTCGCTTTCGTAGACTCCGCATTTTTTGCAGCCTACAAGCTGCGGCATATAGCCTGACAGCGTCAGCATACGAAGCTCGGCGACAGCCTTAATAAGCGTTCTGTCCTTGTTTCCCTGTGAGAGAAGGTGGAGACTGTTAAGTATCAACGGCAAAAACTCCCCTGCCTCTTCCTCTCTCGGAGCAAGTTCATAAGCAAGCTCTGCAAGGTATTGAGCAAGGGAAAGAACGGTGATGTCCTGTCTTAAAGAAAAGAAGACCTTTTTTGAGGTTGCCTCTTTTATGAAGTAGACATCTTTTTTTGTTTTATCTACGGAAAAATCCGAATAGCAAAGCAGGCCTGTGGAAGAAACGTTTTTGTTTTTAGGGTTTCTTCCACCGTTTACGAAGGCCTTGATTACACCTTTTTCTTTTGTGAGAATGGTAATTAGTCTGTCCTGCTCACCTGTATTCTGTTCACGGATTACTATACCGTCCGTCCTCGTTATCATATTTATAGTCCTCTCCGTTAGGGCAGTCGACGAAAAATTCGTCTGATGCCTCTATATCGTCATCGGGAAAGCTTTCGGCTTTACGGTAATTGAGATAGTCTGAAATCTTTCCTGTACGGATAAATCTGTCCCACAAATCTTTTTTGTTCATCGTGTCACCTCATCTGCTTTTTGTAAAAGAATACATCTTCTTACAGATATAGTTTGCAGAAAAAGGGATGAAATATGAAAAAAATATTGTGTTTTTTATCAGTCAAGTCCGAAGTTATGAATGAGTCCTTCCCGGTTGCGCCAGTCCTCCTTGACCTTTACCCAGCACTGAAGGTTAATCTGGCAGGAGAAGAACTTTTCCATGTCCTGTCTTGCGTAGGTTGAAATTCTTTTAAGGGTGGCACCTTTTTTACCTATAATGATGCCCTTGTGGCTTTCCTTTTCGCAGTATATTATTGCTTCAATATCAATAAGCTCGCGATCGCTTCTTTCACGCATCTTTTCGACTGAAACGGCCACACCGTGTGGGATTTCCTTGTCGAGAAGGCGAAGCATCTTTTCTCTTATTATTTCGGCAACGAGGACTCTTTCGGGCTGGTCTGTAAGAGTGTCGTCAGGGAAAAAGTGCTCCGAGGGGAAGGCGAGCTTTTCCATTTCATCGGTAAGAAGGTCTATGCCGTCATTTTTTACTGCTGAAACGGGGACCACCGAAGTGAAGTCGTGAAGAGCGGAAAGCTCCGCAATACGTTCTATAAGCAGAGTTTTATCTGAAAGGGTATCGATTTTATTGATAGCAAGAATAGCGGGTATTTTGCTTTTTCTTATTTTTTCGAGAAGTTCCTGCTCACTTTCCGTAAGCTCACCTGTCGGCTCAACTACAAAAAGGCAGGCATCGACACCGGATATGCTGTCGCCTACAGCCTTCACCATTTTTTCTCCGAGCTTTGTTTTAGGCTTGTGAAAGCCGGGGGTATCGGTGAAAACAAGCTGGGTTTCACCTCTTGTCAGTACGCCCATAATTCTTGTGCGAGTGGTCTGGGGCTTGTCTGAAACTATGGCGATTTTCTGTCCGAGTACTTTATTGAGTATAGATGATTTTCCTACATTTGGTTTGCCTACGATGGCGATAAAAGCAGTTTTTGTCATTTTAATATTCTCCGTTTTCATCAAAGATGATGTAGCTGGTGTAGTCGTTTTTACGGATTATGCGCATATACTTGCCTGTGTATTCGCTGAAATCAATAACCGGCATAAAGATTTTTTCGGGGAAGTTTGCACTCGCATCGGAGAAAAGTCCCATCATAGAGGCATAATCGCTTTTTTTGTCAGGATAGTAGTCGTCGGGACGCTTTATTGTGTAGGCGGCTACTGCATCGAAGGCTGCGGAATTTATGGAGCCGTAGTAAATTTTCTTGTTACCGTTAAGACTGTCTGTAGAATTCTGTGTGATAATGAGGAAGCTGTCTCGGGAAAGAAGCTCCTTGACCTTTTTTATATAGAGCTTGAGTACGGCATTTTTGTCCTTGAAGGTTTCTTCTCCGGGGAATGAAGCACCGCCCGTGTTTTCACTGTCGGGAAACTGGCACTTTTCGAGAATGAAGCCTTTTATATTAAAGCCCTGAAGCTCTGTAATAATGTCGATAAGATAATTGAGGGTTTCCTTTGAGCAGGGATTGAGCCAGGTTTTGCCTGAACTGTCCTCGGAGGTGTCCACCCAGTTGACATCTGTGTCCATATATTTTACCGCAAGCTCCGGGCTTGTTACGGGCACTGTGTTATCAAGGAAACAGAAAATTCTTGCCGCAACGGTGATATTTTCCTTTCTGAAAAGGGAAAGAGCCTGTCTTACGGTGTTGTTATCGTAAATAGCACATTTGCCCTTGATAGCGTAGGGATTGAGTGAGCTGTAGCAGAGCTTACCGTTTTCCGTCTTGAAATCAATTATTACACCGTTACAGTCATAGCGACGGATTTTTTTGATGAATGACCTGATGTAAGAGGTATCGCTTAACTTTTCATAAGGCATATAAAGGGCTCTGAAGCCGCTTTCGGAAAGCACCGAAACGTCTGCGACAGCGTTCTCCTGGCCGGAAATGCTTCCCGGTGTAAGTTGGGGAGCGTCCTTGTATGAGATGTCGAGGGGTAGTCTCACGCAGAAGAAGGAAAGCCCAAGAAGAAGGATAACAAGAAGCACGGAAAGATATTTCTTGGTGTTTTTGGACTTGAAGGTGCGCCCGGACATTCTCTCGAGGGGAATATTACCGGCAGGGTATTCTCTTGAAAAGGTGTAGTAGCTTTTCCTTACACGGGTTTTATTGCTATTGTAAGGGCTTCTTGCCTTTTCGGTAAATTTTTTGAAATTCATAGGTGAGTTACCTTCTCTTATCAGTCAAAATACTTTGCGGCTTTGCTGCGAAGCTCGGAAATTGTCTTTTCGGGGTCATCACTGCCGAAGATTGCCGAGCCTGCTACAAGTACATTTGCACCTGCCTTTGCAGCGGTCTCAACGGTTGAAAGGGAGATTCCGCCATCAACCTGAATATCCATATCAAGGTTTCTTGCAGCGCATTCCTTGCGAAGAGCCACAATTTTATCCATCATATCAGCCATAAAGGACTGACCGCCGAAGCCGGGCTCTACAGTCATAATAAGAACCATACCGAGCTTGTCAAGGTAGGGATATACGGCCTCAACAGGAGTACCGGGCTTTACTGCGAGGGCGGCAATTTTGCCATTTTCACGGATAAGGTCGATAGTTTCGTCAACAGGTGAATCACTTTCTACATGGAAGCAGATGAGGTCTGCACCTGCAGCGATGAAATCGGGGATATATTTTTTGGGGTCACTTATCATAAGGTGACAGTCAAAAACCAGGTCGGAGCATTTTCTCAGACACTTTACAAGGGGAGCGCCGAGAGTTATATTTGGCACAAAGTGTCCGTCCATTACGTCGATGTGGAGCCAGTCAGCGCCGCAACGCTTCATATTTTCAAATTCTTCACCCATTTTTGAGTAGTCGCAGGAGAGAATTGACGGTGATATTTTAATCATAATTATTTACCTCACTTACGTATAATTTATCACATAACATTATACCAATCACAGCGACAAAAATCAATATAAAGACTGATTTTTATAGACATTAAAGAAGTAAAAGAAAAATTATGTAAAAATATCGTTACAAATATTTACTTTTAGTCAATATTGGTATAAAATAAGAATGGCTTTAGCTGCACGGCAGCAAATATAAGATATATGAGAGAAAAGGAAGTAAGAATTATGGATTTAAAGTACTACATGCAAAGAGCACTTGATTTGCCTGAGGACGGGGACAGAATTGAATATTTCAACCTCAAGGCAAGAATATCAGGTAATGTGCTTGTAAATGCACAGAGAAACATCCCCACACCTGTTTATGTCTATGAGGCAGACATAACTAAATTTTACGCAGAATATAAAAAGCTCAAGGAGAATTGCGGTTATCCACTTTCCTTCAACACCCTTATGATGAAGTTGCTTTCCGAAGGCCTCAAGGTTGCCCCCAGACTCAATGCTCACATTCAGTATAATCACACAGCCTCGGCAGGCAGAGTCATCGTCAAAAAACACATTGATGTTGCAATGCCGATTTTTATGGATTCCGGAGTTACATTCCCTGTTAAGGTACGTGGAATTGAAAATCAGAGCCTCAAGGAAATTGCTGACCAGATTGCAGACATTATGAGACGTATGGAAAAGACCGATGTTGACGGGCTGATGTTTGACCTTATTCAGCAAAGAATGATTGGCTGGATTCTTAAGGGCAAGTTTTATTCAACTACTATGCAGATTCTGTCGGGTTTTGTCGGAAAATACAGTGTTACAAGCATTAAGGATCTTTTCGAAAAAAAGGTACGTGACCCTGAAAGCCTCGATATGTACGCCTTTAACGAAGGCACCGTATGCTTTACAAATACAGGTACACTTTGCCGTGAGCTTTACGGTCACATATCCTACGGCCCTCTTCTTTATCCTCAGGTGTTTATGCTTGGTATCAGCAACATCAAGGACGTAGATTATCCCTTCAGAAACGAAAAGGGCGAGGTAGACATCGGAACAAAGAAGATGCTTCCCATCACCCTTGCATTCGACCACAGACTCGGTGGCTTCGGTGATGTTATCCCTCTTGTCAGAAAATTTGAAGAGGTCTTTGCAAATCCCGAGGTAATCCACGAGTGGTAAAACCAATTTGGTCGACAGTTGTGTAAAACCTTAATAATTTCGAATACTTTGTTAACTTTATTTTTCAGCAGTGTAACAAAACGTTAACAAGTAACTCCCTGCCATTGTTATATAATGGAATCAAACAGAATTGGAAAAAGTGTTTCAATTCTTAATAGGGAGGAAATATTATGGAGATGAACTTCGACGCAATCTTAAAGCTTATTGACTTCATTATGGGACTTTTCAGAAAGCTTATTGATTCAGGTATGATGGAAGAGCTCGCATAAAACCGAAAAAAATGCAGGACAGGCGTTTCAAGATTTCTTGAAACGCCTGTTTAACTTTAAGTCGAGTGATTGAACCGGACTGAGTGACGCGGGGCGGGCCCATTGACCCGGAGGGTCAATGGGCATATCGGGAGCGCAGCTCCCGATATAACGCTGCGGCGCAGCCGCAGCGTTCCGCCCCGCGCATTTGCGGCTATGCCGCAATAAAGCCGCGGAATGAATTCCGCGGCTTAACCGTATAAGTAAATATCAGTCGTGATATGCTGTTGCGCCGAAGCCATCGAAATAAGTTACACCGGGCTGAGGCTTTACTCCGTTGTGAGCCATAAGCTCTGAAAGAGTAACAAGCTGATAGCCTTCGCTTATAAGCCAGGGGATAATGGTCTCTGAAGCGGTGTAAGTTGTGTCGTAAACGTCGTGCATAAGAATAATATCGCCGTCTTCAACGTTGCTCTGAACAATGCTGATAATTGATGCGGGATCCTTGCTTTCCCAGTCTCTTGTATCTATTGACCAGTAGTAGAAGGGCTTGTTGACAATCTGTCCGCTTGCCTCATCGATTTCGCCACCGGGAGCTCTTGCGATATGAGTAATGTCTCCGGTGTATTTCTTTACAAGAGCATCGGTGCTGTCGATTTCGTCTCTGATTACCGCCTCGCTGCTTGTAGGAAGATCAATATGGCTGAAGGTATGGGTTCCTATTTCACAGCCCATTTTTGCAGCTCTTGTAAGTGCTTCTTTGTTGTATTCGATGTTTTCGCCTACAACAAAGAAGGTTGCCTTGGCACCGTAAGATTCAAGTATGTCAAGAATGCTGTTTGTTACGGAGTTGCTGGGACCGTCGTCATAGGTGAGAGCAACAAGCTTTGCATTTGAATCATAATTTACCTTGTGTGTACTTACGATAACAGCGTAACCGCTGAGATATGTTGAGCTTGTGATAGCCTGAACTGTATAGTAATAGTTTGTTTTGGGATCCGCTTTTTTGTCAGCAAAGCGGTTTTCTATTGTTTTGCCGATGGGGTGCCATCTTCCGGAAGCAGCCTTTCTGTAAACAATAAAGAATGATGCAGAGGGGTTGTTCTTCCAGGTGAGAACATTACCGCTTGCAGTATCGGGATCACAAAGAAGAGTCTGGGGGGCTTCGAGGAAACGTACGGTTACGCCTTTTTCATCATAGGCACTGAGATTCTTGTTCCATAAAGCTCTGACCGTGTACGTGTATGCTTTAGAGTTGAGGACTTTACTGTCGATAAATTCGGTGGTATCCTCGCCACGCACTGCGGATACAAGATTCCAGTTGGTTGTGCCGTAGTCTTTTCTGAAAATAGCGTAGCCCTGACAGCCTTCGCTTCTGTTCCATGCAAGTCTGATTCCGTTGGTGTCACTGTAAGCCTGGGTGATAATCGGCTTTCTGATGTGCTTCATGGATACAGCCTTGTCGTAGGGGCTGAGCTGATCGGAGGAGTCGGACGCTCTTACTATGTACGAATAGCTGACACCGTCTTTTATATCTGTGTCGTGATACAGGGTGTATTCTGAACCAAGAAGGGCGTAGGGCTTCCATGATGTTTTTTCGTCTGATCTGTATACGATATAATAAGCGGCGGAGGAAACGGCTTTCCATTTAAGTGCGATTCCTTTTTCCGTGCTTGTTACAGCTATGATTTCAGGACAAGCGAAGTAGCTGAGCGATACCTGATTTGACGGGGGACTCATATACTGTCCGGCAAAGCCTCTTATAGCGTAGAGGTATCTTTCGTCAGGGTTAGCGGTTGTATCTGTGTAGGAGGTTTTGTCTGCAGTGCATTTTGCGATAGTACTCCATTTATCCTCCTGCTGATTGCGGCGGACAATGTAGTATCCCTTTGCCTCTTTAAGTGCAGACCACTCAAGGTAAAGTCCCGAATCTGTTGAATAGGAGTTTGTGATTTCGGGAGCTGACATACGGTAAATTATGGAAATGTTGCTTTCGGTTCCGTACTCATTGTCGGTTGTTACGGGAATAACCTTGTAGCCGTAAATTATACCGGGTTCTGCCTCTGTGTCGGTGAACTGAGCGTTCTGTGCTTTCGACAGGAGAACCTCCTCGCTACCGTCGTTGCTCTGACGGTACAGCTCATAATAATAGATGTCTTCGATTTCAGTCCATGTTACGGAAACACCTTCTGCTGTGTTTTCAGCTTTCAGAGTAATTTCTTCGCCCTGTGCAAAAACGCTTACGGAAAAAATAAGAAGCATAACGAGAAGCGTAACCGTCAAGGCGGAAAATGTAGATAACTTTTTCATTTTTAATCCCTCTCTTTTTCTACATTAAAAACCATTGTATATATTATCATCTGTGTAGTTTTTTGTCAACGGAAAAATAGGGTACAATTTTGTAATATTTAAAAAACGCAGACCGGTTTCGGCCTGCGTTTTTTACGGATTATTCGGACTTATTATTCACCGGGAGTGAACATATCCTTGAAGAATTTTTCAATAAAGTAAAATACATCTGAAAAAAAAGCAATAATGTAAAGCATAATTTTCCTCCTTTGTTAAAATATATGTTTGAATTAATCTGATGCCTTTGATTTAGAAAGGATAAGGTTTGTAATGATACCGAGAATAAGTGCACAGGCGATTGACGTGATGGTGATGCTACCAAAGTTGAGTGTAAGACCGCCGATACCTGCAATAAGAATTACAGAAACGGTGTAGAGGTTTTTATTATCCTCGAGATTTACACTTTGTACCATCTTAAGACCGGAAACTGCAATAAATCCGTAAAGAGCCATACATACGCCGCCCATTACGCATGAGGGAATGGAGTCAACGAAGGCAACAAAGGGCTGGAAGAAGGCTATGATAATAGCACCGATTGCAGCTGCTATAATGGTATAAACTGAAGCGTTTCTTGTAAGAGCTACGCAGGCAACGGATTCACCGTAGGTTGTGTTGGGACAGCCGCCGAAGAATGCTCCCACCATTGAACCGATACCGTCACCGAGGAGGGTTCTGTGAAGACCGGGCTCCTTGAGGAGATCCTTTTCGATGATTGAAGAGATGTTCTTATGGTCAGCAATGTGCTCTGCGAAAACAACAAAAGCAACGGGAAGGTATGCAGCTGCAATAGTTCCGATGTAAGCGCCGTCAAGCTCCTTGATTCCCTTTGCGGCTGTAAGGAAGGTGAATTCGGGAAGAGCGAAGAGCTTGATGCCGGAGAATACGCTGAAGTCAATAAGCTTAAGAGCATCGTTGCCGGTCTTGATACCGATTAAGGTGAAGATTGCCGCAAAGGCATAGCCTGAAAGAATGCCGATGATGAAGGGGATAAGCTTGATTGATTTTTTGCCGTAGGTTGAGCAGAGCATTGTGACAAAGAGAGTAACAAGACCGCAGGCAATGGCAAGAAGAACATTTGCAGACGGAACTGCACTTACAACATCTACAATCTGTCCGTCCTGAATAGCCTGAGATGTTGCCTCAACCATAAATTTACCCTTCTGAAGGTCACCTACTGCGTTGCCTGCAAGGGAAAGACCGATGATAGCAACTGTGGGGCCGATAACCTGCTTGGGCATAAGCTTGTCAATCCAGGCAACGCCTGCTATTTTTACCGCAATGGCGATGCCGACATAAACAAGACCTGCGAATGCAGCACCGATGATAAGACCTGCATAGCCTGCTGCTGCACTTACTGCACCGGCAAAGGCTGCAGCCATTGAGCCGAGGAATGCGAAGGATGAGCCGAGGAAAACGGGGCTTTTAGCTTTGGTGAAGGCTACATATACGAGTGTACCTATACCTGCACCGAAAAGTGCTGCTGAGGGCTGCATATCGTTGCCGATGATTATGGGCACAACGAGAGTCGCTGCCATAATAGCAAGAAGCTGCTGAATGGCATAGACTACAAGTTGCGGGAATTTGGGCTTGTCCTTGATGTCATAATAAAGTTTCATATTTTTAATCCCTTTCTTTAAACTTGGTCACGAAAAAGTGACGGTTTTACATTTATTACAGATGTTCCTGGACGTTCTTTTCGAAGTGGCCTGTATCCTGGAAACCGGTCTGGGTGTTGAGTCTTTCTGCTGACCAGGCTTCCATAATGCTTTCGTAGGAGCCGTTTGCGATGTCAGCTCTCCAGAAGCCGTCCTTTGCACCGTACATACACCAGTCGGAGCTCCACATACCGTGACCTGTTGCCTTGTAGGTCCAGAGCATCCAGCTGTAATCAAGGTTGTTCATTGTCTTGAAGCAGTTCTTCCAGGTTGTTGCCTGGTGGGGATAGAATTCACCTACCATAAGAGGTACGTTGGGGTGGAGTACCATAGTAAGGAGAAGGAAGAATGTGAAGATGAAGTCGTTGTTGTTATAGAAGTGCACCTGATAAACGATGTTATCCCAACCCTTGAGGAAGGTCTTGGGAAGAGCAAAGCCTGTCCAGATTGCTTCC
>JAZSGW010000045.1:0-29505 GCA_045532935.1 Acutalibacteraceae bacterium | reverse complement strand
ATGTTATCCCAACCCTTGGGGAAGGTCTTGGGAAGAGCAAAGCCTGTCCAAATTGCTTCCATAGAGATGATGTGCTCTTCGTCAACGGCACGTACGGTATCATAAAGAATGCCGTAAATCCATTCGTTCTTTGCGCGTCTGTCGATTTCTGTGCACTGAACGTCGCACATGGGCTCATTGAGAAGGTCGTACATTGCAACTGCGGGGTTGCCGTTGAAGCGTGTAGCGATAGCTGTCCAGAGCTCCTTTGTGAGTCTGCGGTATTCTTCGCCTCTTACGCTGTCTTCATAGAGCTGTGCGCCCTGGAAGGCACGTCCGCTGTGAGGAGCGTCACTCTGCGAGCCGACTGCACCGTGCATATCAAGGATAACATAAAGCTCACGCTTGCTGCATTCCTCTACAACCCAGTCGAGGATTGAGAAATCCCATTCGCCGTTTTCGTCAAGGATTTTTGTACCCTTGTCGTCATAGTAGAAGTTTCTGTACCAGAAGGGAACACGTACACAGTTAAATCCCTTTGCCTTGATGTTGTCAAGGTCCCATTCGGTAATCCAGTTTTCGTAATACTGATCCATAAGAGCCTTTGCAGCTTCTCTGCCGAAACGCTCATCGAGGGTGTTATAGATGTATTCACCGTCGTACTGTACACCTTCGGGGATATGGTCAGGACAGAGCCAGTCTTCGCGGACAAGCCATGCACCGAGGTTTACACCCTTGAGCTGAATATGTTCGCCTTTTTTGTTATAAAGTGTTCTGCCTTTTACAATAAGGTAGTCCTCGTCGGTGAAGCCTGTTGCTTCTTCTGCCTCAGCTGTGACAGCCTCGGCAGCGGCAGCTTCAACGCTTACCTCTTCGATTGTTTCGGTTACGGCTACATCTGTACCGTCTTCAGCAAACGCAATGCTTGAAGTTGAGAAAACCATAAGTAAGCAAAGCAGAACGCTTAAGGTTTTTTTGAGCGCTTTCATAAAATTTTCCTCCTGAATATTTATAAATTAACCTTTTGCAAGGTTGATTCCTTTAGAAACGCAGACTCTTGTCTTCACCGATGGCACTCATACCGTCAAGGATATATTTGTTGCCGTCTTCATCGCATACGTAGCCCTTAAGCTCGCCGAAGGTGATGTGGTAATTCACATCTATGACGACAAAAGGCATACGCATAATATAGCGGTCACCTATGTCAAAGGTGATGTCCACCATACCGTAAACGTCACGGATCCGCCATTTGTTATATTCGATATGCTCGAAGCGTACGGGTGTAAGTCTTGTGGTGTTGCCTTCAAACCAGATAAGGTTTTCGTTGTAGTCGGTCTGACAAACAGACTGATTTCTTGTAAGATTTATGCCGAAGAATTTTTTATCGCCGTTAATTTCGCACCTGCCCATAGTTGTAACCCAATCGTAGTGGGCAACGAAGGGGTAATATCCTCTGTGGTCGTCGATAATACCTGCAGAGTTTTCGTCGCATTCGTAGCGTTTACCGTTAAACTCAATAAATCCCGTGGCCTTGAACAGGTCTTTTTGCGTATAAAGGGGCTTGTTGTCACCGAAGGGAATACTTACAACGCTCGGAAGTGAAACTCTTTCAAGTGTGATGTCGTATTTTATGTCGCCCTTCTTTTCGTGATGAGCCTCGCCTATAATATAGGCATTACCTCTTTCAAAGTGGTTGACAATTTTAAGCTTCTGATTTTTATAGACGCTTTCAGTTGTGTCACCGTCAAGCAGATTGTAGCTGACACGGGCACCCTTGTGTCGGAGTGTCTTTTTCCAGTATGTAACCTTTTTTGTTTTTTTGTCATAGAAGCAGGTGAGCACAGTCATAAACCAGCCCATATCACATATGGCAGTAAGGAAAAGTGCATCTTTGAGATTGACCTCTACAGCTTCCCACATAGTATAACGGAACTTATTATACCAGTCGGGGGTGTACGGTGACTGTCCCTTGATTTCGAGAAAATCCATTTTTGGAAATTCGCTTTTGAAAGTGCCGAAAACAGCCTTGCCGTTTTTGTCAATGATGTTTTCAGGGGTGTCGGTTGGGAAACGTTTGTCGGAAAGAACTTTTTTAAAATCCATTTTAATCTCCTTTCAGAACTCTCTCCCGAAAGCGGATTTTTATCCACAGTGCGTCCTTGTGACGCATATATAAAGCTAATATTATTATACAACTATATATATAAAAGTCAATTTACTTATCTTACAAAAATAAAATATTTTTTTTGGAAGGATAGGGGTAAAAAAGGAGAATTATCTTTAATAATCGACAGCTGTCTGCTTCCGGGGCCGCGCGGTGAGCTTTTTGGCTTTCGCAGAAAGCCAAAAAGGCAGAGAGCTCCGATTCTCTCTGCCTTTAAAAAATCCGAAAAATCATAACTGCGCAGCCTTTCTGACTGTGTCGGCGGCTCTCTGCGGAGCGCCTGCGGCGCTCTCTCACCGCGCTTGTTCCCCCTTGCGCCGACGCAGTAAAATTATTGCTTCTGCGCGAAAAATTTCTTTGCCGCAAGGTCGCTTATTATATTATGGTGTGCGCCCCATAACAGCTTTCGTCTTTCCCAGTACAGCCTGCCAAAGGCTTTGCTGAACCCTGCAGGATTGGCTTTTGCTGCCTTGCAGGGGAGTATACCCTCTGAATTCAGGAGCTTACTGTACGGTGTAAGCTTTTCAAGAAAACGGTCGTAGCTTCTTTTTTCTTCGGGAGACCAGGCTGTTTCACATATAGCCGCAAGCCTGGGATAAGTCATTTTGTCGGCTTTTTTCATATCGGGTATGAGCTCTGTCCACAGACAGGCCTCAACGCCTGCAATATTTTTTCTTCCCTCATCGGTGAGTCCTTGAGGAAGCGGATTGAAGCTGTAGCATTTTTCAAGGCTGATGAGAGCATACGGCAGGTCGAGGTAGCAGTATTCCGACGGCGAGAGAATAAACCTTCTGCCGCGGTTAAGCTCGTCGGAGAGCTCATTTTCGCTGACTTCGCCATTCCAGAGCTGCCAGCAGAGACTGCTTTTTACGGTTTTTCCCTTGAGATTATCATTCCACATTCTTACTTCAATTCCTTTGCTTTCAAGGTGTGAAGCAATTCGGTCAAGATAGTAGGTGTGAAGCTCCTTTTCTTCGTTCAGACCCTCCTCACGCATTCGTCTCTGACATTCGGGACAGCTTTTCCAGCGGATTGTGGGTACCTCATCACCGCCGATATGTATAATTCCGTCGGTAAAAATTTCCGCAAGCTCATCAAAAAGCTCCTTCATAAAGGTAAAGGTGCTTTCCTTTCCTATGCACAGCACATCGTGCTTTACGCCGAAAAAGGTAGAAACCGTGTACTCTCTGTCGACGCAGGCGAGCTCGGGATAAGCGGC
The DNA here is from genome assembly GCA_045532935.1 of Acutalibacteraceae bacterium. Taxonomy (GTDB): domain Bacteria; phylum Bacillota; class Clostridia; order Oscillospirales; family Acutalibacteraceae; genus UBA6857. The sequence goes on along the minus strand of JAZSGW010000045.1, from coordinate 26,143 downwards.
AAGCATACTCATAACGTGACCGGGAGAGTCGATTTCGGGAATAACCTTAATGTATTTGCTGTGGGCATAATCTATGATTTCCCTGAGCTGAGCCTTTGAGTAATAACCCTCGTGGGGCTTGCTCCCGAAGCAGGTGTTGGAGCGGTATGATCCGATTTCCGTAAGAAGAAGCTTGCTTTCAAGCTGACATCGGAAGCCCTGGTCCTCGCTCAGATGCCAGTGAAACTCATTGAGCTTGTGAAGAGCCATCATATCAAGAAACTGCTTTACTGCCTCAACGGTGAAAAAGTATCTTCCGCAGTCAAGCATAAAGCCTCTTGACGGGAAGCGGGGATAATCGGTAATCTGCAGCTCGGGCAGGTTGCCGTCGCTCTGAAAAAGAAGCTGCTTGAGAGACTGAACGGCATAAAAGAGTCCGGCTTCGCTGTTGCCTGTGAGCACAATTCGGTCTGTCTGTATGAGTATTCTGTAGCCTTCCTTCGGCTCGCAGGGAGAGATCTCCATACGGATTTTTTCTTTTCCGCCGCCTGTGGGCATAAAGTCGAAGACCCTGCCAAGAAAAGAGACAAGGTCCAAAAGTGAGTTTTCTGTTTCATCGTTGCCTTCAAAGACAACTCCGTCCGTAAGTATAAATACAGGACTGTTGCTTCTTATATCGAAGGAAACGGGTTCGGGAATAATTGAAAGCTTCATCGTTATTTAGCAAGGAAGAAGCATACCCACAAAGCGATTACGAAGGCACTTTCTGCAGGAATTGCGAGCTTTGTATAGGGGCACTTCCAGCCCTTGTCTACGCAAAGGAAAATTGTTCTTGTTACAAGCACCGTTGTTGCAAAGAACATACCGCCTACAAGTGAGTGGAAGGCTGTTCCTGTGGCTATTGCAAGATATATAAGAAATGCGCCGAGGGCAAAGGAAATACCGCCGTAGTAAACACGGATTTCTGTTTTACCTGCGTTGTCGACGGGCTTTATAGAAAAGCTTTCGGCATTTTTGAGTGGCTTTGCGATAAATACGATTGCCATACCGAAGAAGTATGCAGCAAGACAGGCTGTCGCAAAAGCGGCGGGGGCGTTTTCGTTAAAAAGTGCTTTGATAGTTTCCATAATTTCGGACTCCTTTTTTTGAATGTAAGTTACTGTTGCGTGAGGGGAATTGCGAATTTACAATTTAATTCCCATAACTTCTTCGAACTTTGCCTTGATTCCCTCGTCTGTGTCGCGATGGCGGTAATTCTGTACCATATCGTAGGAGGGGAAGTTGTTGCCTTCAACAAGTATGGGACCGTTTTCGGTAATTGCCACGTCCCAGCCGATGTATCTCATACCGGGCACAACAAGAGCCGCTTTTTTTACAAGCTCGACAGCTTCCTTGAAGCAGGGGATTTCAAATCCAACAAATTTTGTGCCCGAGGTGGGGTGAATATCGTGACAGAAGCCTTCTTTATCGCAGAAGGCACCGTGGGTGATGATACCGTCAGCGTTTACGGGGGCATACATACCGCCGCTTGAGATGTTGTCAACCTTTGCACCCTTCTGACCCATTCTTACAAGGGCATACATGAAGTGGGGCTCATTCTGATTGTTTACGAGAGTTACCATGCGCAGAGTGTTTACACTGCCTGCATAAAGCTCGTTCATTCTGCTGTGCTGAACAATAGCATCTTCGATAAGATACTGCTTGTTTTCCGTAAGCCTGCTAAAAAGCTCATCGTAGTCTGTATCAGGTGAAACAGCCTCTCTTGTAATGCCCTGACCGCCGAAGGTTTCTGTCTGCTTTGCGAAAACTACGTCTTTTCCCTCGCAGAATGCTTTGAGGTCTTCTGCTGTCTTGCCTTCAAGGTTGAGAAAGCCTCTTCCCGTAAATTCTCCGAAGTGCTCGAAGAAAAGCACCTTGTTGTCGAAAATTTTGAAATCCTCGGGGTTGTTTACCTGACGGACAAGGGAAAGGTTTTCATTCATTGTCATAAAGGTCTTTCTCTTTGCGCCCTTTACCTTTGCAAAGCCGAAAACGTGGTAATCAAGATAGCCGATGTTTGCAGTTACTGCGCAAATTATCATATCAATGAAGGTTATGATTTTTGCTTGTCCGAGCTCATCGTGAATCTGATTGATAATGCTGAACATCGTCTTGAAGCTCATTGTTCTTACTCTTCCGAAAAAGATTTTGATTTTACGAAGCATTTTAAATCTCCTTTTGTTTTTTATTGAATATGTCAGTAGTATACTCCACTTTCCGACAAAAATAAAGACCTTTGAGCTTATTTTAAGAATTTATCCTCAAATACCTTTACAGCATCTTCTTTTGTAAAGCCTCCGGGGGAGAAGGTGAAGTTTGCAGGCGGAGTGTCAAAGCGGCTGCAGTAATCTGCAATCTGCTCTTTTGTCATAGTGATGCCTTTTAAATCAGTAAGCTCTGTAATTACCTTTTTGAAGGTTTCCTTATCTGTATTCATTATAGAAAGAGCTTTATTGAGCTTTTCGGGTGTGAATTTATCTGCACGTTCAACGAAAATATCCATAAATGCAGTACAGGCTTTGCCGTGAGGTGTGCCGTAATTTTCTGTCAGAATATAGCCGAGAGGGTGGGGAAAGGCTGTGCCGCAGTAGGCGAGGGTGATACCTGCGTAAAGTGAGCCGTAATAGAGAGCTTCGCGCAGGTTTTCGTTGGGAAGGAGCTTTTCCTTTCTGCTTTCGTAAAGGAAAAGAAGCCCATTCCATATAAGCTCTATCGCCTTTTCGCCGAAAAGGGTGGGAATATCCGTGCATTTGACACCCATATACCCTTCAAGCACGTGGGCCATTGCATCAAGAGCTGTTGAAACGGTAATATCATAGGGCATTGAGCAGGTATATTTCGGGTCGGCGAAGGTAAGGGAGGGGAAACAGTCTGTGGGAGAAATACTCTTTTTTCTTCCGGTTACGGGGTGGGTGAGGACGCTGACCTTGCCTACCTCGCTTCCTGTGCCTGCAGTTGTGCCGACAAGCACAATGGGAAGAGCTTTGTGTCTCCACATAGGCTTATAAATATCATCCATAGCCATTTCGCTGTTTGCCGCATAGAGAGCAATCGCCTTTGCCGCATCGAGGGGTGAGCCGCCGCCGATGCCTACGATAAAATCAGCTTTCATATTTCTAGCGATTTCTGCCGCCTCAAAGCAGTGATCGAGTCTGGGGTTAGGCCCTATTTTATCGTAAACAGCATACTCTGTTTTCTGTGAAGAAAGAGCCGTTTCCATGTCCTCAAGAGCGCCCGAGAGCTTTGCACTTTTTCCGCCGGTTACGATAAGGCACCGTGAACCGAAGGCGCGGAGCTTTTCGCTGTTTTTTATAACGGCATCTTTGCCACTTAAAACATTTATTGGAATATACAAATTGAAATCCATAATTATCCTCCTGTGTGTACATATTGTTTTTATTATAACAAATATATAAACAGTCTGCAAGAATATTTTTTTAATGTCGAAAAGCCTTGAAAAAAATATCTTTTTGGTATAGAATATATTAGTTGTAATGATACACTTGAGGGAGTGTTTCCTCATTTTTCTGTAAAGGTGATTTTTATATGAGTAAAAAACGTATTACGGCTATAATTTCGGTTGTTGCGTTTGTTCTTGCCGGATGTGGCTTCGGCATATATAAATATGACCGCGAAAAGAGATTCGACTACGCTGAAAAGAACAGCTACGCTATGGGTACGATCGTTTCGCAGAAGATATATGCGCCCTACGGTGCAAAGCACGCCGAAAAAGTAAATTTTGTTATCGCCGCAATAGAGGACGTGATTTCCCGTAAGGTAGAAGGCTCTGCCGTGAGTATTCTGAACTCGGAGGGAAAAACCTCTGACAGCGATACGGCGCAGATTATAAAAAACTGTATTGCAGTTTCGGAAAAGACGCAGGGAGCCTTTGATATTACAATAGGAAAGGTAGTTGACCTCTGGGGTATAGGTGAGGAAGGTGCGGCTGTTCCTGATGAAAAGGAGCTTCTTGAGCTGCTTTCGTGTGTAGGTTATCAGAATCTCACCGTGGACGGCGAAAGCATTACTCTTTCCTCTGATGCTACTGTTGACCTCGGTGCTGTGGGCAAGGGTATCGCATGCGACAGCGCTATAGCTTATTGTAAGGCTGTAAAAGACTGCAGCGGTGCGGTGATTTCCGTAGGCGGCAGTATAGGCTGCTTCGGCTCGTATAATAAATCGGGTGACAAGTGGAGAATTGCTATACGTCATCCGAGACAGGAGAACGCCTTTCTTGGCATAATTGAGCTTGATGAGGGCTTTGTTTCGACCTCGGGCGACTATGAGAAATATTTCACCGAAGACGGTGTCAGATACCATCATATCCTTGATGCAAGGACAGGACGTCCTGCTTACTCGGACGTTATCAGCGTCACCGTTGTATGTGACAGCGGATTCTTGTCTGATGCTCTTTCCACAGCCTGCTTTATTTTAGGTAAGGAAAAGAGCATACCTCTTCTTGAGCAGTACGGTGCATCGGCAATTTTTGTAAGTGAGGATATGGAAATTACCACCGTGGGAGAGATTGACTTTGAAAAGCAATAAGGAAATTTTTCAAAAGCTGCGGTACGGTGATTTTATTATTGTCGGTGCGGTGCTTATTATAAGTATTACACTTTTTGCCTTTTCTTTTTTCGGCGGAGAAAAGCTTACGGCTACGGTAAGCCTTGACGGGGAAACCGTAAGGCAGGTAAGACTTTATGAGCTTGACAGCGAAGAAATTCTCCGTGTCGGCGGCTGTGAAATTCTTCTTCAAAGAGACGGTGTTACCTTTCTTTCGTCAGAGTGTCCTGATAAGCTTTGTGTAAACAGAGGTAAGCTTGAAAGAGCAGGGGACACAATGGCTTGTATTCCTGAAAAAGTAGCTGTTGTTCTCCGGGCAGAAGAGGGCGACGGAATTGATGCTGTAGTTTTCTGACAGAGGTAATATATGAAAAGTAAAAAGGTTGCATTATACGGGATTCTCGGTGCATTGAGTCTTGTGCTCAGCTTTTTTGAGAGTGTGCTTATCCCCGGAATTCCCTTTCTTCCGCCCGGTGCAAAATTGGGGCTTTCCAATCTTGTCACGATGTATGCTTCGGCAGTCGGCTCTTTTGCAGGCGGATTATATATAGTGCTTATAAAGGCTGTCTTTTCTCTTGTTACAAGGGGAGCTACAGCGGGCTTTATGAGCTTGGCAGGCGGACTTTTAAGCTGTGTTACGGTCTGCCTTATGATAAAGAAAGAGGGGAAGGTTTTTTCCTTTTTCGGTATCGGTGTAGCGTCAGCCGTGGTGCACAATCTCGGTCAGCTTATCGCCTCGTGTATTATAACGGGTACACCGGCGCTATTATCCTACGGTAAATATCTGATGATTTTCGCACTTATTACGGGCTCGGTCACAGGTACAGCTTTGCTGATACTTATGCCGCGACTGAATGGGCTTGAGTCTTATAAGGTGTAGTCTCCCGAGTAAAGAAAATCAGCAGTTTTTTCAAAATAATAAAACAACAGAAAATAAAAAAGGAGTTGGAAGCAAATGAGCAAAAAGGTTGCAGGAGTGCTTAAGGCCGTAAAGCATGGTCGCGGCGGAGTAAGCGTTTCCCACAACAAAAACACGGCAGAGATGCCCGTTGAAAGAATGCCCATACCCTCAAAGGTGGTTCTTCCCATGCAGCAGCACATCGGTGCGCCCTGCAGTCCCACCGTTAAGGTAGGAGACATTGTTTCGGTAGGTCAGGTTGTCGGAGACAGCGAAAGCTTTGTCTCGGCTCCCATTCACGCTACTGTTTCGGGTAAGGTTACTGCTGTAGGTGATGTACGTCTTGCAAACGGCATTATCACAAAGGGTGTTACAATCGAAAGTGACGGTGAAATGAGACTTTACGAGGGCATAAAGCCTCCCGTTGTTACAAATAAGAAGGAGCTTGCAAAGGCTGTGAGAGAATCGGGCCTCGTAGGTCTCGGCGGTGCAGGCTTCCCGACACATGTAAAGCTCAACTTCCCCGATGACAAGGAGATTGACACACTTGTTATCAATGCGGCCGAATGTGAGCCCTTCATTACCGTTGACTACCGTGAGTGCATCGAAAACGCAGAAAATGTACTCAAGGGTGCAGAGCTTATCAGAAAAATCCTCGGCATAAAGCAGGTTATTATCGCAATAGAGGACAACAAGCCCAAGGTATTTGAAATAATGAAGGAAATCGCTGACAGAGATAATGACAGCGGCGATGCAATCAAGCTTATGACCCTCGCTTCAAGGTATCCTCAGGGTGCAGAGAAGATGATGGTGCTTTCTGCAACAGGCAGAAGAGTGCCTCCCGGAAAGTTACCTGCTGATGTGGGCTGTATAGTTATGAATGTGGCATCGGTTGCTTTTGTTGCAAGGTATATTGAAACAGGTAAGCCTCTCGTTTCCCGTTCAATCACAGTTGACGGCGGTGCAATCAGTCAGCCGAAGAATCTCCGTGTGCCTATCGGTACGAATATCGGTGATATTATCGAGTACTGCGGCGGCTTCAAGAGTGAGCCGAGAAAGCTTATTTCAGGTGGACCGATGATGGGTATTGCAATCTGTGATACCGAGGCTCCCATCTGTAAGCAGAATAACGCTATTCTTGCCTTTGACAACAGAAAGGATCTTATCAAAAAGGAAGGAGACTGTATCCGTTGCGGAAAGTGTGTTGATGTGTGTCCCATGAGCCTTATGCCCACACTTATCGAGCGTTACGCAAAGGTCAAGGACGCTGAAAGCCTTAAGAATTATAATGTAAACGTCTGTATGGAGTGCGGCTCCTGTGCTTACTGCTGTCCCTCAGGCAGACCCCTTGTTCAGTATATGAGACTTGCAAAGCAGGTTCTCAGAGAGGAGAGTGCAAAATAATGGCTAAAAAATTAACCGTAAGTGCATCACCTCACGTGCGCTCAAATGTTACCACTACCGGTATAATGGGTGACGTTATTATTGCTCTTATGCCTGCACTTGTAATGAGTGTGGTTTATTTCGGAATAAGAGCTCTCGTTCTGACGGCAACCTGTGTTGTTTCCTGTGTGCTTTCAGAGTATGTAAGCCGTAAGGTTATGAAAAGATCGAATACCCTCGGAGACCTTTCCGCAGTTGTAACGGGTATTATTCTTGCCTTCAACCTTCCTGCCAATCTTCCCTTGTGGATGGCTGCTGTCGGTGGCATTGTTGCTATAGTTGTTGTAAAGCAGATGTTCGGCGGTATCGGTCAGAACTTTGTAAACCCTGCAATGACAGCAAGAATCATTCTTATGGTGTCCTTCCCTTCAGCTATGGCAAGCTGGATTGTACCTTACTCAAATGCGTGGCTCAAGGGTGCAGATGCTGTTACAGCGGCAACTCCTATGGCATCTCTTGCAGCTGCAAAGGGCGGCGACCTTTCACTTGCAGCAGATCTTCCTTCCCTTGCAGATATGCTTCTCGGAAGACACGGTGGCTCAATGGGTGAGGTTTGCTCCGTAGCTCTTATCTGCGGTGGCTTCTACCTTCTTTTAAGAAGAGTTATTTCCCCGATTATTCCTCTTTCATTTATCGGTACAGTTGCTGTATGTATGCTCTTTGCAGGCGGCTTTAACCTTGAGTTTGTTGCATATCACCTGCTCGGTGGCGGTCTTATGCTCGGCGCTTTCTTTATGGCTACAGACTACGCAACATCACCCATCAATAAGAAGGGTAAGCTTATCTTTGGTATCGGCTGCGGTATTATAACAACTCTTATAAGAATCTTCGGATCCCTTCCTGAAGGTGTATCCTTCTCGATCATTCTTATGAATATCCTTGTTCCTCATATTGAGAATATGACAACGCCCAAGCCCTTCGGTTTCGTAAAGGAAAAGAAGGAGAAAAAGGCAAAGGAGGAGGCAAAGGCATGAAAAAGGTAAGCATAAAGGACATTATCGTCCCTACTGTTGCGCTGTTTGTTTTCTGCCTTGTGGCAACAGCTCTTCTTGCAGGAACAAATATGATTACAGCGGAAAAAATCTCACAGAACGCTGTAGAAAAGGAAAACTCAAGCCGTATGATTGTTCTTCCCGAGGGTAAGGAGTACGGTGAGGTCACAACTCTTGAAAACGGCATCACCTACTGTGAAGGTAAGTCAGACAGCGGAGAAATCGCAGGCTATGTTTTCACAACCTCCGCAAAGGGCTACGGCGGCACTATCGGTGTTATGGTAGGTATTGATACCGAGGGCGTTATCACCGGTATAGAGATTCTTTCCCACGGTGAAACTCCGGGCCTTGGCGCAAATGCTACAACCGACGGCTTCAAGAGCAGATTTGTCGGAAAAAGCGGTACACTTACCGTTGACAAAAACTCTAACGACGGTCAGAATATCCAGGCAATCACAGCTGCTACAATCACATCTACAGCAGTTACAAGTGCCGTAAACAAGGCTATTGCTGAATTTGAAAGTATGAGCTCAGGCACTCCTGAAGAGGATGTCGCAGATACCCCTTCAGCCGACACAACGACAGAAGAGGTTGCGCAAGCTACCACTCAGGAAAGCACAGAGGCTACCACGGAAAAAGCTGTTGATATGCCCGGCTTTACTGAAAACGCAGAAAACACATCGGTCCTTTCCGAGGGTAAGTTCTTCAGCGAATTCAAGGAGCTTGAAAGCGGCGTTTCTTTCAGTGAAGGTAAAAACGAAAAGGGCGAGGCTGCCGGCTATGTGTTCAATTCATCAGCAGACGGCTACCGCGGTGAAATCGCTGTTCTTGTAGGCATCGATACAAAGGGCGTTATCACCGGTGTTGAAATCCTTTCACAGGCTGAAACCGACGGTCTTGGTTCACTTATAACAGAAGATTCCTTCAGGAGCCTTTTTGTCGGAAAAAGCGGCGAGCTTACAATCGACAAGAGCTCAAACGAGGGTCAGAAAATCCAGGCTGTCACATCGGCTACAGTTTCATCAGCTGCAGTTGTAAAGGCAGTAAATGCAGCAATCAAGGAATTCGAAAACATCAAGGGAGGTGAGAACAATGGCTGAAAAGAAAAGTCTTACTAAAGAGTTGACAAAGGGCTTTATAGCAGAAAACCCCGTTTTACGTCTTGTTCTCGGTACCTGTCCCACACTTGCTGTTACTACTTCGGTTTCAAGTGCTATCGGTATGGGTCTTGCGGCAACAATCGTTCTTGTTTGTTCAAACATTGTTATCTCCGCCCTTCGTAAGGTTATTCCCGATAAGGTACGTATTCCTGCATATATCGTTATTATCGCATCTTTCGTTACAATCGTACAGATGATAGTAAAAGCCTTTGTTCCTGCGCTTGATGCGGCACTCGGTGTTTATCTTCCTCTTATTGTTGTTAACTGTATTATCCTTGGCAGAGCAGAAGCATTCGCAAGCAAGAATTCTGTTCTTGCTTCGGCCGTTGACGGTGTAGGTATGGGTATAGGATTTACCGCTGCACTTTTCCTTATGGCAACTATCCGTGAGGTGTTCGGTGCAGGTACCTTCCTTGCAGGAATCAAAGATCTTCTTTCTGTTTTCGGTGACTTTGAATTCAATGGCTTCAGCGTACCCTTCCTCGCTGATAACCCGATGCTTGTATTTATTCTTCCTCCCGGTGGCTTCTTTGTATTCGGTATCCTTATGGCTGCTGCAAATAAGCTTGCTGAAAGCAAGGGTAAGCCCAGAGCAGAGTTAAGAGGCTGTGAGGCTTGTCCTATGGCACAGACCTGTGCTCTTAATAAAAAGAATGAAGAAAAAGAGGAGGTAAGTGAATCATGACAAAGGAATTATTCTCAATTCTTCTTACAGCGATTCTCACACAGAATTTTGTTCTTGCAAAGTTCCTTGGCATCTGTCCCTTCCTCGGCGTTTCAAAGAAGCTCAATACCGCAGTAGGTATGAGTGCGGCAGTTATCTTTGTTATGGGCCTTGCAACGGCTGTATGCTATCCTATAAACAAGTTTCTCCTTGTAAAGAATGACCTCGAATATCTTCAGACTATTGTGTTTATTCTTGTTATTGCAGCACTTGTTCAGCTCGTTGAGATTATCCTCAAGAAGTATATGCCTGCACTTTACAACGCTCTTGGAATTTATCTTCCTCTTATTACAACAAACTGTGCAGTTCTTGGTGTTGTTATCCTTAACGTTGATAACGGCTACGGCTTCGCACAGTCAATGTTCAACTCAATCGGTGCAGGTATAGGCTTTATGCTTGCTATGGTAATGTTCGCAGGTGTAAGAAGCAGACTCGAATCCTGCGATATTCCAAAGTTTATGCAGGGTCTTCCTATCACGCTTGTTGCCGCTTCACTTGTATCCGTATCCTTCCTCGGATTTACGGGTATCGTTGAAAACATCTTTGCATAAGGAGGTAGGGTAATGAGTCAGATTTTAATTCCCGTAATTATTGTTGCGGCTATCGGTCTTATTGCAGGTCTCGGACTTGCCTTTGCCTCTGCCGTCTTTGCAGTACCCGTAGATGAAAAGGAAGAAAAGGTAAGAGAATGTCTTCCCGGTGCAAACTGCGGTGCCTGTGGTTATACCGGCTGTGACGGCTATGCAGGCGCTCTTGCAAAGGGCGAAACAGAGGATTGCAGTCTCTGTATTCCCGGCGGTAACGATACCGCAAAGGCTATTGCTTCCATAATGGGACTTGAGGCAGGGGAGATTGTTCCTTCAGTTGCAGCTGTTATGTGTCAGGGCAACTGCCACAATGTTGAAGAAAAGCTCGAATACAGCGGCGTGCGTTCGTGTAAGATTGCAACACAGCTTTTTGGCGGCCCCAAGAATTGTGTTCACGGTTGTATAGGCTTCGGAGACTGCGTTGAGGTGTGCCCATATGAAGCTATCTTCATATGTGACGGCGTAGCAAGAATCAATCCTGACAGGTGCCGTGCATGTAAGATGTGTATCAAGACTTGTCCCAGAGGTCTTATTGAGCTTTTCCCGCTTGATACCAAGAAAGCTGCCGTGCTTTGTAAGAATCACGACAAGGGCGCACAGACAAGAAAACAGTGTAAAGCAGGCTGTATCGGCTGTATGAAGTGTATGAAGGCTTGTCCTGTTGAGGCCGTAAAGGTCGAAAACTTCTGTGCAAGCGTGGATTACGACAAGTGCATCGGTTGCGGAAAATGTCACGAGGTCTGCCCTGTAGGTTGTATTGACCTTTATACTGTAAAGAAGCATTTTTAAGGCATAATAGCGGCCGGATAAACCGAAATTCTGAATTAAATAAAAGCTGTCAGCACGGTTGTGTCGGCAGCTTTTTTGTTTATATATGAGAGCGGGCTGTGAAAATCTTCAGAAATCGCCATTTAAGACGATAAACACGATTTGTGGCATTACTTCATTAAAAAACTACAAAGAGCCCTTAAATGCGTTAAAACGGCAGAGAATCACCATTTGTTCTTTTCGCACAAGTGGAGTTAACGTTAAATATCGGTTTTTTGCTGTAAAACGCTACTTGCGTCGGGTTTTACAGCACTTCAGCCGCCCTGCGCGCACAATCTCCAATGGAGATTGTGCTCACGCGACCCGCTGCGCGGGTCGCGTGAGCACAGACCTTCCGGTCTGTGCGCAGGGCGACGACTTCCCTTTGCTGCGAATTCCGGGATAAAAGAAAAGCAGTATCCGCTGTGCGGATACTGCAAAAGGCATTTAAGCAGAGCTTAAATGCCTTTGATTTTATTTATTTTCCGACGATATACATAATATCGGATTTAACGCTGGTTGCATAGCCCGAAGGAGTCTCAATGTAGGACTTGATGGTAAAGTAGTAGAACTGACCCTTTTTGAGGTTTGTTGCAGTGTAAGATGCTGCATCTGCACCCTCAACCTTTTTAAGGAGCTTATACTTTGTACTGTCCTGACCTTCAGCAACATAGATTGCGTAACCGTCAACATTTTCAACTGCAGTCCAGTTTATTCTGGCTGTTCCTGTTCCTTGAGTAATACCTGTCAGAACGGGTGTAGCAGGCTTTGTTGCTGCGATAAGTGCGCCGGATGGCTTTGAATAGAAGTACTTACCGGGATCACCGCATTTGAATGCTCTGAGGTTGAATGCGTATTTTGTACTGGATTCAAGTCCTGAAACGATGTATTCTTTGCAGGAAGGATCCCAGATTGTTTTGATCTTTTTCCAGCTGTTGTTTTCTCTGACGAAAACCTGATAACCGTCAGCACTTTCGAAAGCGTCCCATTCAAGCTTGATCTTTGAAGGGTTGTAGCCTGTTACTCTGAAGTTTGTGATCTGGACGTCCTTGAAGCTGTCCATTGTGAGTACGGGGATAGCTTTTTTAGCTGTAGCACCGCACTGCTTGCAGGTAACGAGCATCTTGCCTTCTTTTTCGAAGGTGGGATTCTCAAGCACAGTGTTGACACATTTGTGAGAAAGGCACTTGACAGTAAATTCTGTAAAGTTACTGTTGATAATTTTACCGGAGTTTGCGTTGTATGCTCTTACGCAGGCAACATAGTTACCCTTGGTGAGAGTTTCGGGCTTTACAGTTTTTGCTGTTGTGGTGGCACTGTACTTGCCGATTTTAGCATTACCCCAGTCATATTTGCCGTTTGCGTTCTTTTCGGCAACATAGAGGTAGTAATTTGTTACGTCATCGCCGCCGTCACTCCACTTGAAGGAGATAGAGTGGTCAATGTCGTAGGGATTCTTTTTGTTTGAGAGTGAGAGCTCGGGAGCTCTAAGATCCTCTACACCGAATTCAGGCCAATAATAGCTTTCAGCGTTTGAACCTCGCTGGGCAGCCTTTGTTGCTCTGCTGGCAGGAACCTCATAGTAGTAGCACCAATACCATGCAGCATCATATGCACCATCAGCGGTATTGGGAACTTTTTTAAGGTAATCGTAGATGTACCCATAAGAGCTTGTGCTCATCTCCCATGAAAGGTAAGCGATCTGTCCTTCGATGGAGAGATAATCGTAACCATAGTTGCTACAATAATTCTGCAGGTTATTGAATCTGCCGCCGTTCCACTGGCAGAGACCGCCGCTGAGAAGACCGTTGCTGTCTATAATTACTACGGTGGGGTCAAAGTCTGATTCTCTTTCGATGTTAGCCATTATACCACAGGCTGCTGCCGGATTAAAACCTAACTTTGTTGTGAGCTGTTTGAAAACTTCATTTTTGTTGTCGCTGGTACTTGCGGATGCGGAGAGTGGTATAATTGCGGCGATGATAACAAGAGTAACAGCAAGCAGCAGAACTTTTGTCAAAGCCTTTTTCATTTTATCACCTCTGAATTTTTTTCGGATGATAAGAGCATTCCGTGGTGCCCTGTCACCCTTGGCAAAGACTGATTAACGTTGGACTGCATTTTGTATTTGCATAGACCCGTAATAAAGCACATATTCATCTTTCTTACTTGTAGTTGTTGTCATCGATATAATAGAGGGGTTGCGGTGCTTTATCCGTAGTCACTGACCGTGCAGATGCGTGTCCGATCAATATCTTTGTCAGTTTCAGACCTGTTTTAAACATGTCTCTTTTCATTTCCATATCGGCAACGTCGGTTATTATATAGATTTATTAGAGAAATGTCAAGTTTTGCCCTATTTTTGGGACTTTTTTGAGGAGTTTTCGATTTTTTTCGCAAAGAAAAAAGCTGTTTTTTTTATGAAAGGTTCACAAAATTTATTTGATGAGTCTTTTGAAACCTTGGTCATTGTTACAAAGTTGCTCAAAAAAGCAAAAAAATGAAAATTTGTGAAAAAATACACAGCAATTTTTTAGTGCATTTTATACAACTTAAACATATGATCTGTGTGCAAAACAACCAAATTAGTTCTATTTCGGAAAAATAACGCAAGTTTTCGCGTGTTTTTTTGATTGCTTTTTAAATATAATTTTTACTCGGCAAAAAGAGAAAATCATAAGAAGCGGAAATAAACACTTTGAAAAAAGCAACAAGATGTTGTATAAATACGGTATTTTTCCACCAAATGAGGTGTTTTTCGGCAAGAAATAGCTGATTTATTCTTTAAAGGAATTATATTTGACAAGAAAATGCCTGAAGGATATAATAATCTCAGGAAGCAATCTGAGGCTTCAGTATTTACTTATAACGGAGGGAATAACTATGTACAGACCCGAACCCAATGGACATTTGTATTTTTACGATGAAGGAAAGAAATTTATTCAGGAAAAGCACGGACTCACAAACTTAATCTCCGACCATGACATCTGCGTGTACTCTCTTACTCCGAAGGGACATACATCACCTGCATGGCTGATAGTGAAGGTGACAGCGGCAAAGTGCATGGACCGCTATCTTGACAGCAACGCTTCCTTTTCGGAACGCTGTGTGATTATGAAGAGGATGGACTATGAACGATCCAGCCCTATGAATTTGTTTGATAGGGTAAGAAGTTTAAAAAATATTCTTATGGCTAACGCTGAAGACGGTATTGAAACAGAACTTTATGAACAAATGGGGTTACGCTCGAAGCCCCTTACTGCAGAAGAATTCTTTTCAGAGGAAGTTGACCCTGACTCAGACGAAGAAGGCGCAAAAATTTACCTTCGTGATAAGGCACATTTTGTTGCGAAGTACAAACCCTCGGGAGAAGAAATCGGAACATCAACCACAGGAGAAGAAGCAGGAAACGGAAATACCGGAAAAGAAGAGTAAGGGCTTGTTCTCTGTGTTCTCAAGGAGGAAATAACTATGTACAGATCCGAACCCAATGGACATTTGTATTTTTATGATGAAGGAAAAAAGTTTATCGACCAAGTGCACGGACTCACAAACTTAATTTCCGACCATGACATCTGCGTGTACTCTCTTACTCCCAAGGGGCAGACTACACCTGCCTGGCTGATAGTGAAGGTGACAGCGGCAAAGTGCATGGACCGCTATCTTGACAGCAATGCTTCATTTTCGGAACGCTGTGTGGTTATGGAGAAGATGGATTACGAAAAATCCAGCCCTAGGAATTTGTTTGATAGGGTAAGAAACTTAAAGGGTTTTTGCTCATATCACTTGAGAGAAAGAGAAAAGGAATTTGATCTTTGTGGAGTTGACAGATTTGGTCCATATGAACTGGAAATAACTGAATTCTTTTCAGAGGAAGTTGACCCTGACTCAGACGAAGAAGGCGCAAAAATTTACCTTCGTGATAAGGCACATTTTGTTGCGAAGTACAAACCCTCGGGAGAAGAAATAGGAACATCAACCACAGGAGAAGAAGCAGGAAACGGAAATACCGGAAAAGAAGAGTAAGGGCTTGTTCTCTGTGTTCTCAAGGAGGAAATAACTATGTACAGATCCGAACCCAATGGACATTTGTATTTTTACGATGAAGGAAAAAAGTTTATCGATCAAGTGCACGGACTTGCAAATTTAATTTCCGCCCATGACATCTGCGTGTACTCTCTTACTCCCAGGGGGCAGACTACACCTGCCTGGCTGATAGTGAAGGTGACGGCGGCAAAGTGCATAGACCGATATCTTGACAGCAACGCTTCATTTTCGAAACGCTGTGTGGTTATGGAGAGGATGGACTATGAACGATTCAGCCCTATGAATTTGTTTAAAATGGTAAGAACTATAGGAAACGTGCAAATGCAAAATACCAAAGAGAGTATTGAAACAAGATTTTACGAACAAATGGGATTATTTACGGAATCGCTTACTGCAGAAGAATTCTTTTCAGAGGAAGTTGACCCTGACTCAGACAAAGAAGGCGTAAAAATTTACCTTCGTGATAAGGCACATTTTGTTGCGAAGTACAAACCCTCGGGAGAAGAAATCGGAACATCAACCACAGGAGAAGAAGCAGGAAACGGAAATACCGGAAAAGAAGAGTAAGGGCTTGTCCTCAAGGAGGAAATAACTATGTACAGACCTGAATCCAATGGACATTTGTATTTTTATGATGAAGGAAAAAAGTTTATCGGTGAAGTGCACGGACTTAAAAATTTAATTTCCGACTGTGACATCTGCGTGTACTCTCTTACTCCCAAGGGGCAGACTACACCTGCCTGGCTGATAGTGAAGGTGACAGCGGCAAAGTGCATGGACCGCTATCTTGATAGTGATGCTTCTTTTTCAAATCGCTTTGTGATTATGAAAAAGTTCGATTATGAAGATCTTAGTCCGAAGAATTTATTTGATAAAGTAAGAGGACTGAAAAGCGTGTTAAAGTCCAACATAAAGAACGATATAGAAACAAAGTTCTATGAACAACCGGCACGCAGCTACGGCTCCTTAACCTGTACCCCCGATGAATTTTTCTCAATTGAGGTCGACCCCGACTCCGACAAAGAAGGCGCAAAAATTTACCTTCGTGACAAGGCACATTTTGTTGCGAAATCATAAAACCGATTTTTCGGGTTACTTTTAATATTACGTTTAACAAAGGCTGTTGCATTTTCGTGCAACAGCCTTTACACATTTCTTACCTGATAAATTACGACACATTGTAGCACTGCCTCGTGGGCGGCGCTACAATAATGTTATACCGAGGTACGCCACATAGGGCGTGCTCTACACGTTTAACGTTAAAAAACAACAATTTTGCATTTTGCATTTTGCACTTTGCATTCATTGAAGCATTCTGCACTCTGCATTCTGCATTAAAAAAAGCACCCCGTAGGGTGCTTTTCATTATTAATATGCTTTGCCCCAGTAGACAAGATGCTTTGCTTCTTTACCGCAGCAAACGCACTTGTCGCTGATGCTTTCCTGCTCAAGAGGCATGCAGCGTGAGCCGACGCCTGTGAGCTCTTTAACCTTGTCCTCGCATTCCTCGTCGCCGCACCACATTGCTTTTACAAAGCCGTCGCCCTTTTCTTCAAGAGCCTTTGTGATTTCGTCGAGAGTGAGACAAGCGTATGTCTTGTTTTCTCTGTTTTCAAGAGCCTTGTTGTAAATGCCCTCGTTGACTTCAACAAGCTTTGCTTTTACGCTTTCAGCAAGAGTATCAAGGGAAACAACTGTCTTTTCTCTGTTGTGACGGGTTACGAGTACACACTCGCCCTTTTCGATGTCACGGGGGCCTACTTCGATTCTTACGGGTACGCCCTTCATTTCATACTCGGCATATTTCCAGCCTGCTGAGTTGTTGCTGTCGTCGAGCTTCACGCGGATGCCTGCATTCTTAAGCTCAGCCATAAGCTCGTTAGCCTTTTCAAGTACGCCTTCCTTGTGCTGTGCAACGGGAATGATGACTGCCTGAATAGGAGCAACTGCAGGGGGAAGTACAAGACCGTTGTTATCGCCGTGAGTCATAATGATAGCACCGATGAGTCTTGTGGTCATACCCCATGATGTCTGGTGAGGATACTCGAGCTTGTTTTCCTTGCTCTGATACTGAATGCCGAAGGCCTTTGCAAAGCCGTCGCCGAAGTAGTGT
This sequence comes from Acutalibacteraceae bacterium, assembly GCA_045532935.1. Classification (GTDB taxonomy): domain Bacteria; phylum Bacillota; class Clostridia; order Oscillospirales; family Acutalibacteraceae; genus UBA6857. The sequence goes on along the minus strand of JAZSGW010000045.1, from coordinate 8,791 downwards.
GATGTACCTGCCTGAAGAGCCTTACCGTCGTGCATAAGAGCCTCGATAGCGTAGGTTGACACTGCACCTGCGAACTTGTCGCTTTCAGTTTTCTTGCCCTTGACTACGGGGATTGCAAGATATTTCTCACAGAAGTCAGCGTAAACATTAAGCATCTTTTCTGTTTCGATAATAGCTTCTTCAGCAGTAGCGTGGATTGTGTGACCCTCCTGCCAGAGGAATTCTCTTGAACGAAGGAAGGGGCGGGTTGTCTTTTCCCAGCGTACAACGCTTACCCACTGATTATAAAGCTTGGGGAGGTCTCTGTGTGAGTGGATAATGTTAGCGTAATGCTCACAGAAGAGAGTTTCCGATGTGGGACGGACACAAAGTCTTTCCTCGAGTTTTTCGCTGCCACCGTGAGTTACCCATGCAACCTCGGGAGCGAAGCCTTCAACATGGTCCTTTTCCTTTTGGAGAAGCGACTCGGGTATAAACATAGGCATACATACGTTTTCGTGGCCTGTTTCCTTGAACATACCGTCGAGGATTCTCTGAATGTTTTCCCAGATAGCATAAGCGTAGGGGCGGATAACCATACAGCCCTTTATGCTGGTGTATTCAACAAGCTCTGCCTTTTTGCAGATGTCGGTATACCACTTGGCGAAATCTTCTTCCATAGAGGTGATTTCTTCAACCATTTTCTTATCGTTTGCCATTGGATTTTTCCTTTCTTTTCTTCCGACAAAAAACGCGGAAAAATTACATATATATAATAGTATACGGTAAATGCAGAATGCAAGATGCAAAATGCAAAATTGTGGTCGCGGGATAACAGGTTTAATAATAAACCTTTATCCCGCGAATGAGCGTTTTCAATCAAAAGTAAATATATATTTATAATTGCCAAACAATGCAGCCTGGCGGAATAAAGCTTATATCCGATACAAAAGCTGAACGGATATAATCGGAGCGAAGCGACCCTTCATTCTGCACTTTGCATTTTGCACTCTGCATTCGAAGGGCAACGCCCTGAGTTATGCTTTCTTAACGCTGATAGTGATTTCCTTGTCACCGATTGAAGCGGTCTTTGTAAGATCAGCTTCGATTTCACCGTTTACGATGATTTCGTCGGCAAGAAGCTCTGCTGTCATATGGTTGAGGCTTTCGTTTACACAGCCTACAGTGAAGTCGTCATCACTTGAAATAGCCATAACAACTCTCTGCTCAACCTCGTAGCCTGCTTCCTTACGGATAAGCTGACACTGACGGATAATATCACGGACGGTACCTTCCTTGATGAGGTCTTCTGTAAGCACAACATCAAGAGCGATTACGGTGCCGTTGCCGCATTCAGCAGAAACGATACCTGATTTTGTCTTTGACATAATGTTGAAGATTGTGGGCTCGTATGCAGTTTCGAAGCCTTTGACGAGTACAGCTTCGCCGGCTTTTGCCTTTGCGGTGTATTCAGCCATTTCTTCTGCAGTTGCAGCTTCAAGAGCCTGCTTCATCTTGTTGACGTCGCCCTTAAGCACAGCACCTGCTACCTTGAAGTTAACGGTAAGATAGCTGTCGTTAAGTACGTTTACATCGTCGATGTATTCAAGAAGCTTGATGTTAAGCTCATCGAGGATATTCTTTTCAAATACCTTGATGTCTTCTGCCTTGTCTGTGCATACAAAGAGCTTTGAAAGAGGCTGACGTACCTTGAGCTGATGCTCGTTACGAAGTCTCATAGCTGTTGCGATGATGTCTCTTGCAAATGCTGTCTTTTCGATAATGCCGTCGTCTTCAAAGCCTTCGATAGCTGTGGGCCAATCGGAGAGGTGTACGGAAATTTCTGAGGTGGGAAGCACACGGCGGACAAGATTCTGCCAGATGCTTTCTGTCATGAAGGGGATAATGGGAGCCATAACCTTTACACAGGCTGAAAGAGCTGTGAAGAGTGTCCAGTAGGCAATCATCTTATCCTTCTCGTCCTCTGTCTTCCAGAAGCGGCGACGGTTTGTTCTGATATACCAGTTGGAAATATCGTCGGTGAAGATTTCGAATTCCTTTACAAGGTTATATGCCTTGTAGTCGTCCATCTGGGCAGTTGCCTTTGTGATGAAGTCGTTTGTTCTTGCGATGAGCCACTTGTCGGTGACGGTCATCGCACTCTTATCGGGAGTGTAGCCTTCAAAGTTGGGCTTGTCAATTCTTGCGTAGGTTTCAAAGAAGGTGTAGATGTTCCAGAAGGAAAGGAGCTTTCTTCTTGCCTCGTCACCGAGGTTGAATCCGAAGCGCACATCGTTTGCAACGGGGCCGCCTGCATAAAGGTAACGTACTGTGTCAGCACCAATCTTTTCGGCTGCCTCGTCAAAGCGGATCATAAAGCCTGTCTTGGAGAACTTTTCACCGCTTTCCTGAACAACGCTTGAGTGGCAGAGAACTCTCTCATAGGGAGCTCTGTCTTCGAGTACGGTGCTCATAAACAGAAGTGAGTAGAACCAGAGACGAACCTGCTCGCGCATTTCAACAACCCATTCTGCAGGGAAGTTCTTTTTCCATTCCTCTTTATCGGTAAAGTAGCCTGTTGTTGAGAAAGGAACGATACCTGCATCAAGCCATACGTCGCCGACATCGGTGATACGCTTTACATTCTTGCCGCACTTGGGACACTTGATTTCTACTTCGTCAATCCAGGGTCTGTGAAGCTCGGGGAGAGCGTCAACCTTTGCAGGGTCAACAGCCATCTTCTTAAGCTCGTCGATTGAGCCGATAACGTGAACGTTGCCGCAATCCTCACATACATAGAAGGGGAGGGGCATACCGTAGTAACGCTTACGGGAGATATTCCAGTTACCCATATTGTTAAGCCAGTCGAGCATTCTCTTGCCGTTTGATTCAGGCTCCCATTTAACGCTCATAGCGTTTCTGATAAGGCGGGGCTTTAATTCTTCTGTGGTGATGAACCAGGAGGGAACAAGACGGTAGATAAGCTCTTCCTTACATCTCCAGCATACGGGGTAGCTGTGCTCGTGAGGCTTTACGAGATAAAGCTTGTCTCTCTGCTTAAGCTCTTCGAAAACTTCGTCAGCGATAGTTTTTGTATCCTTGCCTGTGAAGAAACCGAAGCCCTTGAGGAAAACACCCATATCGTCAACGGGCATAATTTCGGGAAGACCGAGTCTTTTGCCGAGCTCGTTATCCTCTGCACCGCAGCCGGGAGCGATGTGAACTACACCGGTACCTTCTTCAGCGTCAACATCTTCCCATGCAACAACTTTGTGCTCGAAGCCCTGCTGTGCGGGGAGTTCGGGGAAGCAGGTTTCATACTTTTTGCCTACAAGCTCTTCGCCCTTGAACATACGGAGCACTTCAAGCTTGTCGTCGCCGAGATACTTGATTGCATTTTTTGCGAGAATGAGAGTCTTTTCGTCGCTCTTTACCTTTACCTCTACATAGTCGATTTCAGGGTTTACTGCGAGAGCAACGTTTGATGAAAGAGTCCAGGGTGTGGTTGTCCATACAACGATTTTGCTGTCAGTACCTTCAAGAGGAAGCTTGAAGAAAACAGAGTTATGAGTAATAGTCTTGTAAGAGCCTGTCATTTCATGCTCTGAAAGTGATGTGCCGCAGCGGGGACACCAGGGCATAGGCTTGTATTCACGCTGAATCCAGCCGTTATCGTCACAGGTCTTGAGGAAGTGCCAGATTGAGGTGATGTTAAGGTCGGTGTTGGTGTAGTAGGAGTTGTCCCACTGCATCCACTGACCGAGTCTCTTGGACTGCTCGGTGATAACACCTGAATACTGCTTTACACGTTCAACACACTTTTTTGTGAAGTTGCCGATGCCGTAATCTTCGATGTCCTTCTTGCTTTCGAAGCCGAGATCTCTCTCAACGCCGACTTCAACCCAGAGACCCTGGCTGTCAAAGCCGTTCTGACAGCGACAGTCGTAGCCTCTCATATATCTGTATCTGATGAAGGTATCCTTAAGGGTGCGGCCCCATGCGTGGTGAATACCCATAGGATTGTTTGCTGTGATAGGACCGTCGATGAAGCGGAAGCGCTCTTTGCCGGCATTCTTTTCTTTACGCTTGTTGTAGCAGTCATTTTCTTCCCAGAAGGCAAGAATGTCGTGCTCCATGGCGATAAAATTATTGCTTTTTTCAATTTCTGCCATAATAAATCAAATCCTCCGTAGTTTTACGTTAACCGGAAGGCATAATCTTCCGATTTTATATACTCGGATAGTATACTATATTATAAAGGAGATTTCAAGAGTTTAGGAGATTTTTTACAAAAAAAGAGAGGAAAAATTTTCACATATAATTCATATATAGAAAAATAATAAACGTATGTTGTGTCATTATTATTTTGGTTAATTGTAATGTCATTTCGGCAAAGGAGAAAAGTGAAAATGAAAAAGAAAATAGTTATTGCAGTGCTGTGCGCTTTATTGGTTATAGCAGCGGTGTCTCCGGTGTTTGCGGCACGTGACACATCTAAAACCTACGGTGAAAAAGCAGGTGACCTTCTTGCAAGGGGACTCGGTAACACTCTTACGGGTATTACTGCAGGAATTAATTTTCTTATGAGGGAAAATGACAGCTTTATCCCTGAAGAGGAATATTCTTACAGCAATTTTTACGAGGGTACGGCTGAATTTATAAAAGAGGCAGAAAAAGATGCGGTGTGGTCTCTCGGTAAGGCAGAGTCGAGCCTTCTTCCGGAAAATTATGAAGAGTACAGTCTTTACCTTGGCGGATTCCTTACAGGAGGTAACGGCTTTAAAAATGATGTCAGAGAAATTCTTGACGATATGAAGGTCAGGGTAATAGCCCTCAATGACGGATCAAAAAGAGGTACGACGGTGTTTGCTACGGTAGATGCTATAGGTGTTTCCAACGGCGATATAAGACAGATCAGGGAAATGCTCTCGGCCTTTGCGAAGGAAAATGACATCAACGCTATTAATATTTTTGCAACCCATGCTCACTCCTGTATTGATACGCAGGGACTGTGGACGGACATTCAGCATAAATGGCCGAAAAACTTTCTTCACGCCTTCACGGGTATAGGCGAAAGTCTGCAGGGTACCGACGAGAAATATATGATATTCTTCCGTGATGCGGTGAAAACAGCGATTGAAAAGGCTGTTTCCTCAATGGAAAAGGGCAGAATGACCTATGCCGAAAAGTCGTTGCCACGTTACTTCTCAAACAAGAACAGACAGTCAGCGTCTTATATGGATGATATGCTTCGCCGCATAGCCTTCTACCCAGAGAACGTAAAGAGCACACCGACTTTTATTGTGAATATGGCGGCACATCCCGATGTTGCAGGTCTTGCTGTTAAGGATGACCCGGTGAAGGGTCACGGTCTTTCAGGTGACTATGTTTATTACATAGGTGAAACTCTCAATGAGCTTGGTTATGACTTTATGTTCTTTAACGGTGCAATCTGCGGAATCTATATCGGCAGACCTGACGTCAATACAGACAGAAGAGTAGAAATTCCTGCCGGCTACGGTAAGGAGGTCGCACAGATTACATATGCTCTTACGATGACTGAAGAAGAAATCCTCGCTGATGAAAAGCTTATGAGCTTCAACTTTACCAAAGAGCAGATCGAAGGCCACGAAAACTTCACTTACTGGTACGAAAACTGGGAGAAGTCCGAAGAAAAAGAGATTGAGCCTATACTTAATCTTCGTCTTAAAGCTGTGGAGATTCAGGCCACGAATCCCATAATCAAGGTTGCTGCAAAGCTCGGACTTGTGAATTATCAGATAAAGAAAACGGTCGACAAGGATTATTTCCTTACCACGGAAATAGGCTATATGGAAATGGGTAAGGATCTGAAATTCGCATTTGTGCCCGGAGAATTCTGCGCTGATCTTATAAACGGCGGCGACTCTGTTACTGCTGACGGAAGTGTAAGCGGCAAGGCGTTTGAGGGTAAGGTTCTTAGTGAAATCTTCGGTGACGGAATAATAGTTTTCGGACTTGCAAACGATGCGATAGGCTACATAGTTCCCGATAACGATTACTGTATGTGCCTTGGTATGGGACACTACCACGAGACACTTTCTCTCGGTGAGAAAACGGCATCAACAATAATGAAAGGCTTTGAAGAGCTTAAGAAAGAGGTATAATTATGAATTACGGTTTTGATTTTGAAAACAAAGTGGTGCTTATAACGGGTGCTGCAAGCGGTATAGGTCTCGAGGCAACAAGAGCGTTTCTGCAGAATAAAGCAGAGGTTCTTATGGCGGACTATAACGAAAAGACTCTCGAAGAAAGTGCTGCAGGTCTTAAGGCGGAGTTTCCCGAAAGTGAAATTCACACCTTTATCTGTGACATTACCGATGCTTCCGCAAGAGAAGGTCTTGCAAAGCAGATTAAGCAGCTCGGCAAGAATGTGGATATACTTATCAACAATGCAGGTATGTCCCACTCTGCCTACAGCATATACGAAAAGCAGGAAGATTGGGAAAAGGTGATTTCTCTCAATCTCACAGCCCAGTTTTTTATGGCGCAGCTTATGGCAAATGAGTTTTTCATTCCACAGAAAAAGGGTAAGATTGTCAATTCCTGCTCTCTCAGCGGAATTATGGGAATACCCGGTGCAGTTGCCTACAGCGCAAGTAAGGGCGGCGTTATGCAGATGACGAAGAGTCTTGCCTGTGAGTGGGCGCGTTTCGGAATCACCGTAAACAGCGTATGTCCCGGATTTGTTGATACTCCGCTTATAGCCGATAATATGGCAAATGAAAAGTGGCTTGCTTATATGAATATGAGAACACCGATGCGCCGCCTTGCAAATCCTGATGATGTGGCAGGCTCAATCCTCTTTTTCGCATCGGATATGGCGGATTATATTACCGGAGCAAGCATCGTGGTAGATGGTGGATTTTCAAGCGGTTCATAAACCGGAAAATCAACTCCCGATCCAAAGAAAGCGAATAAAAGCATAAAAAAAGACTGTTACTCTCTGTAAAGGGTAACAGTCGATTTTTTAATTATAGGAATTATTCAGCGTCTTCAGCTGTATCGTCACCGTTCATCTTGTCAATGATAGCAGTGATCCAATCTCTGAGAGCCTTGAAGAAAGCTGCGATGTCATCCCAGTATGTTTCTACAAAAGCGAAAAATGCGTTATCCATCAGTAAGTTCCTCCTTCGAAAAAATTAAGATGTCGATAATCTTTACTCTATTTTAATATAAAGTTAATCTCTTGTCAATAGAAAAAACCTCAAAGTTTCAGCTTAAATTAACACTTGTAGCGTTATCGGAAAGCATAGTGAATTTTTTCTGCTTGTAAATATATATGATAATCAGGGGAATATCGGCAAGCAGCCAGGCGGCAGGACCTGCATAGCATATGGCATCAAAGCCTATAAGCGGTGTCAGTACGAAGGCGACAAGCAGCCTGCCGAAAAACTCACCTGTGCCTGCGACGGAGTTTGCGAAGGTAAAGCCGAGACCCTGAAGGGTATTTCTCATAACGAAAAGAACAGCGACAAGACTGTAGCATTGAGCGATTGCGAGAATGTATCTTTTCGCGGCTGCCATAATGTCCGGGTTGTACTCTTCCATAAACAGAGAGACAACAGGCTCTGCAAGAAGATATAGTGCGATGCTCATTACGACTGATACCGCAAGGTCAAGAAGAAAAATTCTTTTAACACTCTGCTTTATACGGATGTAGTTACCTGCGCCGTAATTCTGTCCCACAAAGGTCTGCGTTGCTACACCGAGTCCTGACATCGGAATGTTTGTAAGGCCTTCTACTCTTCCTGCTGCGGTGAAGCCTGCAATAACATTTGTGCCGAAGGAGTTTACTACACTCTGCAGACACATAGAACCTATGGAGGTCATAGTGAACTGAAGTGAAACGGGTATACCGAGAGAAATCTGTTTAACAGAAATCTTTCTGTCAGGGACAAGATCTGCTTTTGAAAAACGGATTCTTTTAAGAAAGAAAATCACATAAACACCGTTTAAAAGAGCCGTTGTCATATGGCAGATGAGAGTTGCCGCTGCTGCACCCTCGACACCCCAGCCTAAAATCTTTACAAAGAGTATATCAAGTATGAAATTCAGTACAACAGTTACTGCGAAGAAATAGAGGGGCTTTTTACTTTCGCCTGCGCTTCTCGATATGGCGGTAAAGTTATTTGACAGCATCTGGAAAGGGATACCGTAGTAAAGAATATTTATGTATGCCGAGGAGAGCTCGATTATATCTTCGGGTGTGCCGATAAGTTTAAGAAGAAACGGTGAAAAGAGGTGAGAAAGTACGGCGATTGTCGCACCAATTATAAAGGCAAGCGATATACTGTTTCCTGCAAAGCGGGAAGCTTTTTTTCTGTCTTTTGCGCCGTATGCGTGGGCAACGGGTATGGAAAAGCCACTTGTAAGTCCCAGAGAAGTACCGATTATAAATGAGTTTATTGAGCCGACACTGCCTACAGCGGCAAGAGCCTCGTTACTGACATAACGGCCTACTATTATGTTGTCTACAAGGGAGTAATTATACTGTAGCATAGACGATGCCATAATAGGCAAAGCAAAAAGTATAATTGTTTTAACAGGATTACCCGTGAGCATATCAGAGGTTTTTTTCATTGATTATACACTTCTTTCGATTTGAAACGAGAGGATTATACTATATCGTTGAGGTTGTGTCAACAGAAATTTCCGAAAAGTAAAAATTGATGTGACTTCTACTGTGTGCTGTGCCGCAAGCGGCACAGCACAAGGCGCGGGGAGGAGCTGTGCGGTAAACCGCACAGCTCTATCGGGAGCGCTGCTCCCG
>JAZSGW010000039.1:0-57782 GCA_045532935.1 Acutalibacteraceae bacterium | reverse complement strand
TCCTTGAACCATCGAATCTCGGGTTCCTTTTCTTATCTCGTTGTTTAATTTTCAAGGTCCAATTCGCTGCCTTTTTTCGAGACAGCTCAAAGAGTATACCATATCGCACACCCTTTGTCAAGACTTTTTCTAAACTTTTTTTAAGTTTTTTCTAAGCCTTCTTTCCATCCCTCCGTCAGGTCGCTCTCGCTTCCCTCGAAGAATGCTTGCATATATTATCACTTCTTCCCGTCTTTGTCAACAGTTTTTGACAATCTTTTTTGGCTGTTTTTACTAATCTCTTCCCTTTTTGTATACTGCCCCGGGTGTGTTTGTGGGTAACATAATATTTGCCACTATATATTGGGGGCTCTTTCTTTTTCCTGTCCTTTTTTCTATATGTAGACAATTCTTTCTCCTTCGTTGGGTTTGATGCTACTTCCTGATTAGCTGTTTTTCTTTCCTTATATATATGAAAAGACCTTACAGCCATTTCAAGCCGTAAGGTCTTATGGTTCCGTTAATTGATAGTTTATGCAACGATAACTTCTGTTTCAGGAACTTCTTCCTCAACAACCTCGTCTCCAAGTGCGTTTTCGATTTCGCTGTCTTCAAGTGCAATCTCATGGATTTCGCCGCACATAGCACATTCCTTGCCAAGCACAGCCATAATCTGACCGACAATGTTGTGAACTTGTTCGATAGTATCCTTGATAAGGATAACTGCGGTTTCGATTGCATTGAATACACCCTCAACGGTAATCTCCTGTGTTGCCTCCTCTTCAGCTTCTGCTGCATAAGTGGGAACAAGTGCAACGGAGAAGCTCATAATAAGAGCCATAATAACTGCTAAAAACTTTTTCATTATTTTCTACCTCCTGAAAAATTGTAGTTTAATTATAGCCCCTAAAATTCACATTGTCAATAATCAGTTAAAAATATTCATCGACAAATTTCAATGGTTGTTTTTATTTTATTCTTATTGTATGAACAAGCCCCTGATTCACACCTCCGAAAGAATCCCACACACCGTCAAGAGGTGTATAAAGCACATAGCAGCGGTTATCTCCCGTTAGCTTACTTGTATCCACATTAACAGTAAGCTCAACCTGCTTCCCTTTTTCCACTTCAATATCAGCATAAGCACACCCACCAAAAACAGGTTGGATTTCCGCACCAATATAGAAGCTGACTCTGTATTTGCCTTCCTGACCGTATAAATTAAGAATAAAGTTATCTGTTTTCTTTCCATCGGTTTCAATAACAGTTGCCCACTCCGAGTTTGTTACAACCTGATTCAGCTCCTCGATAAAATAGCTTTCCTCATGATAAGACTCATCGAAACCCTTGTAAATCTTCACGCCGAGGTTTCTCATTTCATCAAAATCATTAAGGAGATTATCGAAGCTGTCAAAATAATCATAAGAGTGATAAATCCTCTTATCAAGTTCAGAAACCTTCATTCCCGAAAAGGCATCTGCAACCGGAGTCTGCCTGGGAGCATCCTTTTCCATAACAAGCTTTGCATTAAAGCTGAAAATATCATAAGCAGCAGGTCCGCCTACAGGAATCATATCAATGTTCACTCCGCATCTGTCACATATACGGTCATTATCATCATCCCAATGACACGGCAAGTTATCCTTCTCCCCTACACACTGAACATAAAAATTATTGTCGGGATCATAAATCTTGACAAGTGCAAGGCTTAACGTTTCACCCTTCTTGCCAATGCTCGGTTTAAATGAAAGCTCCACACTTTTTTCTTCACCCGGTGCGCTTTCTATTATATATATCTCCGTATCCTTGACTTTGCCTTTGTCATACCTTACATCGAAGCTCTGTCTGACACCGTCAACATAAAGCATAAGACCGTATTCAGGAAAATCCATTCCTGTTCTTCCGTTTTCGTTCTCGTAATCGGTTTCAAAATAAGTATACCTGATTTTTATCTTCTTCCCTTTATATACAATGCTCCTTAACTCATTTTCATCTTCAGAAGCACCTTCACTTGTAAACTCAAAGTCACTTGTGCTGTAGTTAGCGTTACCGAAATTAAAAGGAAAGTTTTCAATAATCATACCCGACGCACTGAAAACAAGAAACACCGCAAGCACCGCCGCAATAACAGCAACTCTTGTAAAATGTACACCCTTTTTCTTCTTTGCTTTTTCCCCTTCATTTAAAAGCACATTCATTTTATTTCTGAAATCCGGGCTGTAGGGTGTGATAATTTCATGCTCCTTGGGGAGCTTTTCGATTTCAAGCTTTGCCGCCTCTTCAAAGGCAGCCTTAAGCATTTCATTTCTCTTCTTCATTGAAGTTGACCTCCTTCTTAATACTGTTTATAAGCATTTTTCTTCCTCTTGAAAGCTGCTGTTTTACCGTACTTTCCTTGCGTGAAAGTGTCTGTGCAATTTCTTTCACCGTAAGCTCATTGAGATAATAAAGACTCAACACATCGCGGTATTTCTCCGGAAGTGCAAGAACACCTCTTACAACTGCTTTATAGGTCTCCTTCGTGCACAGCTCTTCGAGTAAAAGCTCTTCACCTTTTTCCTTTATCTCATCAAGAGAAATCTCCGTAGCCCGATGATTCTTTTTTATCATATTGAGTGCCGTGTTTTTTGCCGCCTTTATTACATAGGACGCTGTGCTGACAGAATCAACCTCGCCAAGCTTTCCTATGTTTCTGCTGATTGCAATAAAGGCTTCGTGAACGGCATCTTCCGCCCTGTACGGATCCTCGAGCACTCTAAAGGCAGTAACGTACATTCTGTTTCTGTAAACTTCATAAATCGCCTTCAGCTTTTGTCTGTCCGCCTCATTGTTGTTTTGCACAGCTGCTCACCTCACTTTTTACGTATTAAAAGGCCTTTCATATATATAAACAATATTGTGTGTCGTAAGGTTACAAAAAAATAAAAAGATGCCTCTTTTTCAGAAGCATCTTTAAAAATCCGGTTTTTATCTGTCCTCACGGAAGTAAGCAAGACCGAGACTCTGGGGAGGCTGATGTTCTCTCTTCTTTCTTATGCTTGTGAAAACAAGAACTACGATTGTAACTGCATAAGGAAGCATCTTGATAAGCTCTGTGCCCGAGGACGAAAGTCCCTGAAGCTGAGCAGGAAGAATATAAAGTCCGCCGAAAAGAATTGAGCCGAGAATTGCTGAACGGGGCTTCCAGATCGCAAAAATTACAAGTGCAATACCGAGCCAGCCTCTGTCACCGAAGCCGTTATTCGTCCAGGCGCCACCCGTGTAATCCATAACGAAGTAGAGACCGCCGAGACCTGCGATTGCACTGCCTATAATAGTTGCCGCATACTTATAATTGGTTACGCTGATACCTGCTGCGTCGGCCGTTGCAGGAGATTCACCGACTGCTCTGAGATTAAGACCGATTCTTGTTTTTGTAAGAACGACTGCTGTAACAAGAGAAATAATGATCGCAGTATAAGCAAGGAAGCCGTATGATAGGAACGCCTCGCCGAAAGCACCGAGTTTGTCTGCAAAGGGAAGAGTTGTTTTAAAGTAATTACCCGTTGTGATAAGGGAAATACCTGCTCCCTCCTGACCGAGAAGGGCGGGAAGTGAGCCACCGAAGAAATTACCTACACCGATACCGAAGGTTGTAAGCGCAAGACCTGTAACATTCTGATTTGCTCTGAGGGTAATTGTAAGGAAGCTGTAGATAAGTCCCATCAGCGCTGAACCCAGGAGACTGGAAACAACGGGGATAAGAATGCAAAGGAACGCGTTTGAGGTATCACCGTAGTTTTCAAAAAAGAATGAACCGATAACACCCGATATACCGCCGATGTACATAATACCCGGAATACCGAGATTAAGGTTACCGCTTTTTTCAGTAATGATTTCACCGGTTGAACCGAAAAGGAGAGGAATACCCTGAATTACTGCCTGCTTAAAAAACTGAGCTATTGCAAAAATCATTTTCCTTCCTCCTTTGCGTGTTTTTTACGAAAATCAATTCTATAATTAATGAAAAATTCACTGCCGATGATAAAGAAGATGATTATACCTGAAAGAATTTCAGCAACACTCTGATTAAGACCAAAGGAGGTCGCAATCTGACCTGCACCGATTTCAAGGAAGGAAATGATGAAGGACGTAAACATCATAACGAACGGGTTGAACTGAGCGAGCCATGAAACCATGATAGCTGTAAATCCGTCACCGCCTGCAGTTTCGACAGAAATTGAATGGTCAGTACCTGCGACAAGAAGGAAGCCTGCAATACCGCAGATAGCACCTGAGATTGCCATTGTTCTGATTATAACCTTCTTTACATTGATACCGATATATCTTGCAGTGTTTTCGCTTTCACCGACAACAGAAATCTCATATCCGTGCTTGGAGTGCTTGAGATAGATATGGATAAGCACCATAACAACAAGCACAACAATAATATTGATAACATACTTCTGTCCGAAAAGCTCGGGAAGCCAACCGATTTTTGACTGACGGTTGATAACGCCGACAACCTGAGAGCCCGAAGGAACCCACACAGCAATCATAAATGCGGTAAGCTGAATTGCTATATAGTTCATCATCAGTGTAAAGAGCGTCTCATTTGTATTGAAATAAGCCTTGAAAATTGCAGGAATAATACCCCAAATCATGCCGGCAAGAACAGACATAATCGCCATTAAAATAATTACCTTTGTGGAAGCTGCTGATATTTCTGCAGCTGACATACCGGTTGTAACGGGAGTGAAATACTTCATACATGCCGCAGCAGCAAGACCGCCTACAATGACCTGTCCTTCTGCACCGATGTTCCAGAACTTCATTTTAAATGCCGGAGTTACTGCAAGGGATATACAAAGAAGGATAGCTACAGACTGGAGCATTTTGAAAACCTTTTTAGAGTCACCGAATGAACCCTCAATCATCTGCGCAAAAAACTCAATAGGATTTACATCTGTAAGAAGGACAATAACAAAAGAGCAGACTATAAGAGAAATTACAACAGCGCCGAGTCGTACTGCCCAGGTTTTCCAGCCGGCCATTCCGTCCTTCTTTTTGATTCTGAAAAGAGGCTCATGTACTTTTGATTTATCAGCCATTTGAGTCACCTCCCGTTGTCATAAGAACACCGAGTTCTTCCTTGTTTGTTTTTCTTGCGTCAACAGTACCTGAAATACCGCCGCCGCTTATAACCATAATTCTGTCACAAAGCTCAATAAGAACGTCGAGGTCTTCGCCGACAAAAATAATCGATGCACCCTTTTCCTTCTGTTCATTGAGAAGGTTATAGATAAGGTATGAGGAGTTAATGTCAAGACCTCTTACGGGATAAGCAACCATAAGCACTGTAGGTGATGAAGCAATTTCACGTCCGACGAGAACCTTCTGAACATTACCGCCGGAAAGTCTTCTTACCGGTGTTGTTGCACTTGGAGTTACGACACCCAGATCCTTAATGATCTTTTCAGCAAGATCCTTGGGAGCCTTTCTTTCAAGGAAAGCGGATTTACCTCTGCGATAGCTTCTGAGCATCATATTGTCGATAATATCCATATTTCCCACAAGACCCATACCAAGTCTGTCCTCGGGAACAAAGGAAAGTCTTACACCGAGATTTCTTATCTGCATAGGAGTCTTATTTCTGAGATCCTCTGTTTTATCGTTTTCAGGATTAATGTAGAGAATATCTCCGCTGTCGAGCTTCTGTAATCCGGCAATAGCCTCAAGCAGCTCTCTCTGACCGCTTCCCGAAATACCCGCTATACCGAGAATTTCACCGGATCTTGCAGTAAAGGAAACATTGTGAAGAACGAAATTTCCCTCTCTGTTACGGCAGTTGACATTTTTGACAATGAGACGATCAACGGGATCGACCGGCTCTGTTCTGTCAATGTTAAGAGAAACCTTCTTACCTACCATCATCTGTGTCAGAGTAGCAACATCGGCCTCACTTGTCTTAACAGTACCTATGTACTCACCCTTACGAAGAACGGAAACTCTGTCAGAAACCTCCATAACCTCGTTGAGCTTGTGAGTAATGATTATGATTGATTTTCCGTGCTCGCGCATATTCTTAAGAACAGTGAAAAGTCTCTTTATCTCCTGAGGAGTAAGAACAGCAGTGGGCTCGTCAAGAATGAGAATATCTGCGCCTCTGTAAAGCACCTTTACGATTTCAACGGTCTGCTTTTCGGAAACCGACATTTCATAAATCTTTTTATCAAGATCTATGTTGAAGCCGAACTTTTCGCAGGTCTTCCTGATTTCCGCTTTTGCCTTTTTGAGATCGAATTTGCCCTCATCAATACCAAGAACAATGTTTTCAGCAGCATTGAAAATATCAACGAGCTTGAAATGCTGATGAATCATACCTATTTTGTAATCATAGGCATCTCTGGGTGAACGGATCGAAACAGGCTTTCCGTCAATGTAAATCTGTCCCTCATCTGGATAGTAGATACCGGAAATCATGTTCATAAGGGTAGTTTTACCGCTTCCGTTTTCACCTAAAATAGCAAGAATCTCACCTTTGTTTACAGTGAGATTGACATTACTGTTTGCCATAATTGAGCCGAAACGCTTGGTTATTCCTTCGAGCTTAATGGCGGGAGCTTTATTTTCCATAACCCTTCCTCCTGTAAGATTTCAGATTTTAGTCCTTAAAGATACCCGCAGTATGATGTGAACACCTTTAAGGATTAAAATAATAAAAAGCCCGGGCGGAGCAAATATATGCTTCGCCCGAGACAATTCATTTCTGATTACTGGGGAGCTGTAATACCGTCGATGAGAACGTCGAAGTAAGGAGCACTTCTGTAGTATGACTCTGCGAATTCACCGTCAACGATAGCTTCTGTATCGGGTGTGAAAGCTTCGTCGGAGATAACGTCAGCAGTGTATGTTGCAAGTGTTTCACCGTTTACTGTGAAGTTTGCAGTATCATAAACATTAAGCTCGCCCTTCTTGAACTGTTCAATAGCAGCATCAATAGCAGCCTGTGTGCCTTCAGCAGCTACTTCTGTGTTGAGAGCTGTAAGAGCAACTGAACCTGTAGCAATAGTGCCGCACCAGTCAGCAGGAATAGCCTTTTCAGCAGCTACTGACTTAGCGATAAACTTGAAGTAAGGTGTCCAATCAATCTTTGAGGAAATAAGAGCTGTTGTGGGACCAAGGTTGGTTGTATCAACGTTGTAAGCAACGTTGGGAACGCCCTTTTCTTCACAAGCCTTGGGAGCGCCTTCTGAGTCAGCGTGCTGGCTTACAAGTACACAGCCTTCGCCGATAAGAGCAAGAGCAGCTTCCTTTTCAGCAGCAATATCAAACCAGGAGTTTGTGAACTTAACTGTCATTGTAGCTGAGGGGCAAACGCTCTTTGCGCCAAGGTAGAATGATGTGTAGCCTGACTTAACTTCTGCATAGGGGTATGCACCAACATAACCGATCTTTGCATTTTCAGCAGTGATCTTGCCGTCTGCGATCATTTCGTTGAGCTTCATACCTGCAGCGATACCTGCAAGATAACGGCCTTCGTAGATAGCAGCGAAAGCATTGTGGAAGTTTGCAATACCTGCAGTTTTTGCGTTTGTACCTGTTGCGTGACAGAATTCAACGCCTTCGTTTTCCTCTGCAACTGTCATAACGAATGTTTCATGACCGAAGGAGTTAGCGAAGATGATGTTGCAGCCTTCAGCTACGAGTTCTTCTGCAGCTGTTGTGCAAGCATCGCTTTCAGGAATGTTTGTCTTGATTAAGAGCTCAAAGCCGAGAGCTTCGGAAGCAGCCTTAGCAGCATCGATGAAGTTCTTGTCATAAGTTGAGTTCTCGTCGTGAAGACAGATAAGGCCGAGCTTAACGTTAGCACAGTCTACATCGAGGTCTTCGAGGGTTTCTGCTGCCTCAAGGGGAGTTGCAACGGGAGCTGCGTCACCTGCGGTTGCGTTGCCCTCTGTTGCATTGCCGTTTGTTGCGTTGCCGTCAGTTGCATTGTTTCCGCCGCAAGCAGCGAAAGCAAAAAGCATAACAGCGGCAAGTGCGATTGCAAGGATTTTTTTCATGGTTTTTGCCTCCATATGTTTTTTGTTTTTTATTTAACCGGTCACCCGGCTATTTACGTTATTACTGTTTTCTGAATGTGACTGCGTTATCGCTCATAGATTCAACTATTGCAAGCGACTCTACACGCACACCCTTTGCTTCGACTCTTTTTCTTCCTTCCTGGAAGCCCTTTTCTATTGCGATTGCACAGCCTGCAATCTCGGCTCCCGCCTGTCTGCAAAGATCAATAAGACCTAAAAGAGCATTTCCTTCGGCAAGAAAATCGTCAACAATAAGTACCTTATCACCTTCACCGATGAAATCCTTTGAAACGATTACCTCGTACTCCGTACCGTGAGTAAAGGAGCGCACCTGTGTTTTATAAACCGAAGCGGCGATATTCTTTGTTTTCATCTTCTTTGCAAAAAGAACAGGGCATGAGAAAAACTGCGCCGTTATACAAGCGATTCCGATACCGGAAGCTTCTATAGTAAGAATTTTGTTAACACCGCAGCCGTCAAAAATATTTCTTATCTCCTTACCCATCTCTGCAATAAGCTCTACATCTATCTGATGGTTAAGAAAAGAGTCTACCTTAAGTATATTTCCGGGAAACACCTGTCCGTCTTTAATAATTCTTTCTTCAAGAAGCTGCATTTTTCTGCACCGCCTTTTTGACAAAATAGTTAATTGACAAATCATAGATTTGCACGGAGAGTACCGTCCCGCAAAAGACATAATCATTTTAACAAATAGTGACAAAATTTGCAAGTGAAAATCTTGTAAAACTTAATAAAATTTATTCTTTCCTCTTTGGATATTTTCAACAAAGATTCCCGTACTGACAGACACTAACACTTTACCCGTTCTTTAAAAAGATTTTTCTATTGACAATTTCGGGGCGTTATGTTATTATTTTGAGGTACAGAGCACGTAAGTGCCGCAAACTATCTAACGGAGGAATTAACTATGAGCAGAATCAAGACTATCGAAACAAAAGATATTAAGAACACTGTAAAAGCAGGCGGTTGCGGCGAATGCCAGACATCATGTCAGTCAGCTTGCAAGACATCATGCGGTGTTGCAAATCAGCAGTGTGAAAACAACAAATAAGATTAAAAACGGAAACGCTGCCGCAACGGCGGCGTTTTTCTTTTGAAAAGAAGGTAAAATATATGGTGCATCAGTATAAACTCAACGGCTATAACATCGTGCTTGACACCTGCAGCGGCTCCGTACACACCGTAGATGAGGTGGCTTACGATATTATCAGTCTCTATAAAGAAAAAAGCGATGCAGAAATCGTTTCTGCCATACTTGAAAAATACTCCCATCTTCCCGATGTTACCGAAGATGAAATTCTTGAGTGCATCGGAGATGTAAGAGAGCTTGAAAAGATGGGAAAGCTCTTTTCCGAGGACGAATTCGAAAATCTTGCTTTCAATTATAAAAACAACAGTAAGGTTATAAAGGCGCTCTGTCTTCATATCGCTCACAGCTGCAACCTCAACTGCTCCTACTGCTTTGCCGGACAGGGAAAATACCAGGGAGCAAGTGCCCTTATGAGCTTCGAAACAGGCAAAAGAGCCTTCGACTTCCTTATAGAAAACTCCGGCACAAGAAGAAACCTCGAGGTTGACTTCTTCGGCGGTGAGCCTCTTATGAACTTTGAGGTTGTAAAGCAGCTTGTCGCCTATGCAAGAAGCATAGAAAAGGAAAAGGGCAAAAACTTCCGTTTCACCCTCACCACCAACGGCGTGCTTATTGACGACGACGTAATTGACTTTGCTAATAAGGAAATGAGCAACGTCGTCTTAAGTCTCGACGGCAGAAAGGAAGTTCACGACCGATTCCGTGTAGACTACGCCGGCAAGGGAAGCTACGATAAAATTCTCCCGAAATTCAGAAAGCTTGTCGACTCCCGTGAAGGTAAGAATTACTATATGAGAGGCACCTTCACCCATCACAACACAGACTTCACCGAGGACATTTTCCACATGGCTGACCTCGGCTTTACGGAATTGAGTATGGAGCCTGTTGTATGCAGTCCCGATGATCCCTGCGCTCTTACAAAGGAGGATATGCCCGTACTTTTTGAGCAGTACGAGATTCTCGCAAAGGAGATGCTCAGACGCAAAAAAGAAGGCAGACCCTTTACCTTCTACCACTATATGCTTGACCTGAAAAACGGACCCTGTATCTACAAGAGAATCACCGGCTGCGGCTCGGGTACAGAATATATGGCTGTCACACCTCAGGGAGACCTTTATCCCTGCCATCAGTTTGTAGGCGATGATGACTACTGTCTCGGAAATATCTATGACGGTGTAACAAACACAGCAGTTCAGGATAAATTCCGCTCCTGCAACGCCTATGCGAGAGAGGGCTGCCGCGACTGCTGGGCAAAGCTTTACTGCTCGGGAGGCTGTGCTGCAAACGCCTACCACGCAACAGGCGAAATCGAAGGCATATACGAGCAGGGCTGTGAGCTTTTCAAAAAGCGAATCGAATGTGCCGTTATGATGCAGGTTGCGGAGGCAGAGGAGAAATGAACACTCCTGTTTGCGACTTCGTAAAAAGCTATGCTGAAGGCAGCTTTACGAGATTTCATATGCCGGGGCATAAGGGTATGCCTTTTATCGGCTGTGAACATCTTGACATAACGGAAATCGACGGAGCCGACGTGCTCGGTCACGCTGAAGGCATAATAAAGGAAAGTGAAAACAACGCTTCCACTCTTTTTTCATCGCTTCATACATTTTACAGCACAGAGGGCAGCACCCTTTGCATCAAGGCGATGCTTACCCTTATATGCAGACACGCCGAAGGAAAGCCTCTCATTCTTGCCGCAAGGAATGTACATAAGGCCTTCATTTATGCAGCTGCTGTTCTGGATTTCAATGTAAAATGGATATACGGCGAAAAAAGCGACCACCTTTGCAGCTGTAAGCTTTCGAAGGAAGCCGTAGAAAACCATATCCTTTCCGCAGAAAAAAAGCCGACAGCGGTTTATATAACCTCTCCCGACTATCTCGGAAACATAGCAGATATAAAAGGCATCGCAGAAATATGTGACAAATATGATATTCCCCTTCTTGTCGACAACGCCCACGGTGCATACCTTAACTTCCTTCCGGAAAACAGACACCCTCTTGCCCTCGGTGCGACAATGTGCTGTGACTCCGCGCATAAAACCTTACCAGTACTTACGGGCGGTGCTTATCTTCACCTCTCGCACAAGGCGGAAAAATATCTCCCCGATGCAAGAGACGCGCTTTCGCTCCACGCTTCAACAAGCCCCTCTTATCTCATTCTGCAGTCTCTTGACCTGTGTAACGCCTGTCTGTCTGACAGCTTTGAAGAAAAGCTCTACTTATCCGCAATGGAAGCGGCACGCACCTGTCATATGCTTTCAGAAATCGGCTTCGAAAGTGCTTGTCACGAGCCGCTCAAGCTGACACTGTATCCGCTTTCCTACGGTTACACGGGATACGAGCTTGCACAGCTTCTCAAAGAAAACAGAATCGTATGCGAATACTGCGACAGAGACTGTGTGGTACTTATGTATCCCTGGGATTACAACAGCCTGAATCCTGCATCGGTTTACCTTTTTATCTCACAGCTTGAAAGAAAAGAGGCAAAAGAGCCCTCCCGTTTGTTTAACCTTTCAGACGTAAAATCCGAAATCAGCATCAGACAGGCAATCCTTTCACCGGGTGAATATGTAAAAACTGAAGACTCTGTCGGCAGAATATGTGCCGAACCAACAGTTTCATGTCCGCCTGCTGTACCCGTTTGTATAAGCGGAGAGATTATCACAAGAGAAATCGCCAATGCACTTATCTATTACGGCTTTGATGAAATAAAGGTAACAAAATAATACATAAAGAACTGTTACTCTATGTAGCAGTCCTTTTTCTTTATACAGAGTTAAAGCTCTGTACCTACACGCGGTGAGTCTTTCCGCCTTTCTGCGAAAGGCGGAAAGACAGAGAGCCGCCCTCTCTGTCTTTCCTCGCTCACACTAAAAAGCAACTCTGCCTTCCTTCAGAGAATCCGTCTGCGGCTCTCTGAAGCAACGCCTGCGGCGTTGCACCTCACCGCGCCGCCCGTAACCTTATGAAAGTGCCTTAATAGGGTCAGCGTAATCTCCGTTTTTGATTATCTCAAAATGAAGGTGCTTTACAGAGTTCTTCTCGCATGGCACCTCACTTACCTTTCCTATGCTGTCACCCTTATTGAGAAGCTGGTCTATACCTACTGTTGTCCCCTGCTCAAGTCCGCAGTACCTTGCTGTAAACTCACCGTAATTCACCTCGACGATATATCCGTAGGAGGAATCCACCAGAACCTTGCTTACCTTACCCTTGCCGACAGAAAGCACCTCTCCGTCATCAGAAACAGCAAAGTCTACACCGCTGTGAGTACGCCAGTCCTCCATAGTCTCGCAGAAAATCGGCACCTTTGGTGAGTACTCTCTTATCACTTCACCATCGCAGGGCAGCATAAAGCTCTGCTTTTCACTTTCTGCCGATGTCGTGGCAACAACGGCGCTTTCCTTGATTTCTTCTGTCAGCTCGGTTATCTCTTCTGTTATATCAGCAGCAGTAGCTTCTGTCGTAGTGGCAAGGGTCGTACTCTTCGGAATATTACCGCTGTATCTCGGGTCGCTTATATCCTTCTGATTAACGTTTACCTGATAGGTAGTGCTTGTTGCAGATGTAAGCTTCTGTACACCGTCCGATGTGCGTGAATAAAGGATACCCACAGCAATAGCCGCAAGACAAAAGCTGACGCCCGCCATTGTATATACGGTTCTTGCACCCATAGGTTTTTCAAAAAACTTGATTTTCTTCATTGATTTCGCCCTTTCGCTTTTATTTACACCCTGATTATTGGCATCAGAAAGGCGACATATTCACACAAAAAAACACTGCGAAAAAATTTTTCAAAAATTTCGAACAAATGTTTGCATTTTTGGTTTTTATGTGTTATAATCATCTTGCGAACATTTGTATCATGTTAATATACATCAAAATTTATGCTATGAGGTGTTATTATGAATCAACTCAGCGAAAACCAATACCGTATCCTTGAATTTCTCAAGGAGCGCTCCGGCTCGGGCATTGTCCCTTCAGTAAGAGAAATCTGTCAGGCCGTCGGCCTTAAGTCAACCTCCTCTGTTCAGGTTAACCTCAACGCTCTTGAGGAAAAGGGCTATATTGTCCGCGACCCGCTTCTCAAGCGTTCAATCAGAATTGTAGGTCAGGCGGAAAATATCCGTCACGTTCCCCTTTTGGGCGTTGTAACGGCAGGTCTTCCTATTCTTGCCGTTGAACAGATTGAGTGCTATCTGCCCTTTACAGGTCCCGTTTCCGGTGACAAGGAGATGTTTGCACTTCGTGTACGCGGTGAAAGTATGCTTGATGCAGGCATTTATGACGGCGACATTCTCTTTGCCGAAAAAACTCCCACCGCACGAAACGGTGATATCGTTGTTGCCCTTGTTGAAGACGAGGCTACGGTCAAAACCTTCTATAAGGAAGGCGGTCACTTCCGTCTTCAGCCTGAAAACGACGCCTTTGACCCGATTATTGTTGATGAGGTTATTATACTGGGCAAGGTTGTTGCGATGATGAGGTACTTCTGATAATTCGGATTTCGGAATTATGAAGTTTCCGGCAACATTTAGACTACCAAACAATTTAAAAATAATCCGTTTAAAAGCCGAAGTCAGGAATCTTCCCAGACTTCGGCTATATCTATTCAGAACCATACAAAATAGTCAGAACACAGTTTCAACCGCATCCTGACTACTGACTACTTTATAATTTCTCTCTTGCAGCCTTCACCTCGCGAAGCACACACTCGGGAGAAGGCCCGCCCTTTACAAGTCTCTTTTTAACGCACTCGTCAAGGTCGATTGCTTTGTACACATCCTCATCAAAGAGGTCACATACAGCCTTGTACTCCTCAATAGGCAGGGTTTCAAGAGTAAGCCCCTTATCTATGCAGGTCGCAACGAGCATACCCGTTGCCTTATAGGCATCTCTGAAGGGGAGCCCCTTATATACGAGATAGTCTGCACAGTCTGTTGCGTTGATAAAACCTCTTGCAGCGGCATTTCTCATATTATCACGCAGCACCGTTGCCGTTTCAAGCATAGGAGCGAAGGTATCAAGGCACATAAGCACCGTATCAACGGCATCAAATACTGCCTCCTTGTCCTCCTGCATATCCTTGTTGTAAGCGAGAGGGATACCCTTCATTACGGTAAGAAGTGTCTGCAGGTCACCGAAGACTCTGCCCGACTTGCCTCTTACAAGCTCTGCTATGTCGGGATTCTTCTTCTGCGGCATAATGCTCGAGCCTGTTGAGAAGGCATCGTCAAGCTCAATGAACTTGAACTCCCAGGAGCACCATGCGATAATTTCTTCGGAGAAGCGTGAAAGATGCACCATAATAATAGAAAGCACAGAAAGCAGCTCAAGGACATAATCTCTGTCGGAAACACCGTCGAGGCTATTGTCGCTTACACCGCCTAAGCCGAGAAGCTCTGCGGCATACTCTCTGTCAAGAGGATAGGTTGTTCCTGCAAGAGCGCCCGAGCCGAGAGGAGATACTGCCATTCTCTTTTTGCAATCGGCGAGTCTCTCTCTGTCACGCATAAGCATACTTGCATAAGCCATAAGATGATGTCCGAAGGTTATAGGCTGGGCACGCTGAAGATGAGTGTAGCCGGGCATAACGGCATCATAATTTCCCTCTGCCTTGTTGATGATAACCTCAAGAAGTGCGGTGATTGACTCATCGAGCTTGTCGCACTCATCAAGAAGATACAGACGAAGGTCAAGAGCAACCTGGTCGTTACGGCTTCTTGCGGTGTGAAGTCTCTTTCCGCTGTCACCGATACGCTTTGTAAGCTCACCTTCAACGAAGGTATGAATATCCTCGGCAGTCATATCAATTTCGAGCCTGCCGTTTTCAAGGTCAGCGGCAATCTCCTTAAGGGAAGCAACGATTTTGTCACTTTCGCTTTTATCGATTATCCCCTGCTTACCGAGCATAGTTGCGTGAGCAACAGAGCCGCGTATATCCTGCTGTGCCATACGGCAGTCAAAGGGAATTGATGAATTGAAATCATTTGTTTTTTTGTCAAGGGACTTTTTAAAGCGTCCTGTCCAGAGTGGCATAATGTGTTCCTCCTTGTGGTTGTATGTTGATTGCTTTACGGACACGGCAAGCCGTGTCCTTACAGAATCATAGTATATAAAATTTATCTTCTTCCCATCGTGAAACATTCGCATCAATATAGTTCCATATTTCCTGATAGGCTTTTTCATTTCTTATAATATTGTCATAAAATCGTGGTTGCCAAATTTTTTCTGCCTCATATAATTTATTAATTTCGTGTATTCGTTTTGTAACAGCTGCTTTGTATGACCTTATAGTAGAAGAGATGGACTTTGAAGAGGGAGATGCAAAGGTTTCGCTTTGATATTCATGAAATAAATCAGGATTATAAATCTGAATAATCATATGTATATGGTTGGGCATAATAACATATTTGGTTATTTCAATAAAATGCTCTGCTCGTTTTTGGTTTGCGTTTGCGATTTCTTCTTCAGCAATTTTACCCATTTCGGACAAGCGCATTACACCGTTGGCTATGTTTCCGAAGAGATTATACTTACCGGCAGTACAAATGGTTATAAAGTATATGCCGTTAGAAGAATAATCAAAATTATGTAACCGCAAAGTTTTTCTGGTTATTTTACCCTTAATAAAACCACCTCATATAATCTGGGTTACAGTAGGGACACGGCTTGCCGTGTCCGCAGTAGGTGTCATTTTCGTATGCTGCAATCCCTAAAAAACCTTTGACCTTCAAACGCTTTTTGAACTGCTTTTTTGTCATTATATGTTGTTCGGAAAAAAGGTCGGGACGCATTTACATATGCGAAGAAGCAATTTCATAAATCAAAGGCGAAAGCTCTTGATAAAAGGTTTTATCAATGAGTTTGTATTCCATAAAATCACACCCGTAAAACAGTATAGTTAATTATCCTAAAAAATCGCTGTTTTGTCAATAGTTTAATAAATCATTCTGCATTTCGCACTTTTCATTCTGCATTAAAAACGGGTGTCTTGCGACACCCGGTTTTTTATTTATTAATATCCCAATCCTTTGAGAGCATAGCCTTAACCTTAAGGGGAAGACCGAAGAGGTTGATGAAGCCTTCTGCATCGTACTGATCGTAAACGTTATCAGCATCAAAGGTTGCCATTTCTTCACTGTAAAGTGTGTAGGGTGATGTCATACCTGCACCGATGATGTTGCCCTTATAGAGCTTGAGCTTAACTTCACCTGTAACAGTTTCCTGGGTCTTGTCAACAAATGCTGCAAGAGCCTCACGGCAGGTTGTGAACCACTGACCGTAGTAAACGAGCTCGGCATACTTTACTGCAAGCTGACTCTTGAGATGTGCTGTATCTCTGTCAAGGCAGAGCTGCTCGAGCATTTCGTGAGCCTTGTAGAGGATTGTTCCGCCCGGGGTCTCATAAACGCCACGGCTCTTCATACCGACAAGACGGTTTTCTACCATATCGGAGATACCGATACCGTTTGCGCCGCCGATTTCGTTGAGCGCCTTAACCATAGCAGGACCGTCGAGCTTCTCACCGTTAAGTGTGGTGGGAACACCCTTTTCGAAACCGATTGTGATGTATGTGGGTTCGTCGGGTGCGCTTTCGGGAGTTACACCCATCTCAAGGATTTCTTCATACTTGGGTTCATTAGCAGGATCTTCGAGATCGAGACCTTCGTGTGAAAGGTGCCAGAGGTTCTTATCCTTTGAATAGTTTGTTTCTCTTGTAATCTTGAGAGGAATATTGTGAGCGATAGCGTACTCGATTTCTTCTTCACGGCTCTTGAATTCCCAAATTCTCCAGGGAGCGATGATTTCCATATCGGGAGCAAATGCCTTGATAGCAAGCTCGAAACGAACCTGGTCATTACCCTTACCTGTACAACCGTGGCAGATAGCATCTGCACCCTCTTTGAGTGCGATTTCAACGATTCTCTTTGCGATAATGGGACGTGCAAATGATGTACCGAGGAGATATGTGCCCTCGTAAACTGCACCTGCCTTGAGTGTGGGGTAGATGTAATCTTCAACAAATTCCTTATTGAGGTCTTCGATGTAGAGCTTTGATGCGCCTGTTGCAAGAGCCTTTTCCTCAAGTCCGTCAAGCTCTGTACCCTGACCTACGTCACCTGAAACAGCGATAACCTCTGCATTGTTGTAGTTTTCCTTGAGCCAGGGAATGATGATTGATGTGTCGAGACCGCCTGAATATGCAAGTACAATTTTCTTGATGTCTTTCTTATCCTTCTTAATAGCCATTTTCTTTGTCCGGCGAGGCGTCTGTGCCTTTTGCCGACTCCTTTCTTTAAAGGGAATTTCTCCCGTAAATTTTTCGTATGCACTAAATTATACGCATTTTTATGCAAAAGTCAAGGGTATTTTTGAATATTTTTGAGAAAATATTCATCAGTTTTGAATATTTCTTTCTTTTTTGCCCCTTTGTATCAAAAAATAAAGCTCTGCAGTCAAGCATAAACCGCAGAGCCTTTCCTTTTTATATACTTAATATATAATTACCTTACCGGAACTTTCTGTTTATTGCAAACCAACCTTCACGGCAAAGACTGTTATGCACTTTTTTTGTTTACTGTTATCTCCGCCGTAACACCTTCATTTTCAAGCAGTCTGAAAAAAGTGTTCTGCACTTCACGCCGTGATTTCTTTGTCGAAAAAGTGATAACGATATTATCCTCAAAGGTGATTACCGCCGCATTTATGGCATTTTTCTTTGTCGCACCGATGGTCGCATCAAAATAATCTATATGCTCCTTCATCTCATCGGGCACCTTTACGATGCCGATATTGGAAATCGGGGAGGTCATCAGTCTTTCACCGTACAGAATAAATCCTGCAAGAATAAAGGGCTTTTTCATAACCGACGGAGAGTACCTGGTAATAAGCATCTGCGCATCGCTCGCATTTGTATTTATCATTTTCTGCAAAAGCTCTTTATCCTTTGCCTTTTTAAGCTCCTGTGCGGTAATTGCAAGCACCTCTTCGAAGCTGTAGACTTCTTTACGGTTCGGCAGGGTAATTGTGAGCACCAGAGAGAAATTACGCAAGGTGTCAAGTCCGAAAACACCTCTCAGATCAACGGGAAACTGTATTTTAATAGGCTTTTTATTTCCCGGTGCCTTATTCAGATAATAGCTGTAGCAATAAAGTGCCGCAAGATATTCAGTAACGGACACTCCGTATTTACGGGTAACTGATTTCAGCTTTTCAACAGAAAGCTTACCTTGTATAATTGAAAAAGCCCCGTCAGGTTCACGGATATAGTGCTGATAAGCAGCCTTTTCGCCACGGGAAAGCTTGCCCCTCGATTTATCGTAAAACTTAATATAACCGTCGGTAAGCTCGTCCTCCTTGGGAGGCTCATCCAGCCTGAGTATACCGTCTGTAGCCGGGATTTCGAAACCCATTTCACCTAAATAAGTAGCAATCAGCGTTTTGAAAAACGTAAGCGCGCCCCTGCCGTCGGTAACTCCGTGAAAAACATCAAGGGATATTCTGTTTTTCCGGTAATAGACTCTGAAAAGCGGAGCGTCCGGAGACGACGCATCTACAGGTGCACATAAATTACTGCCGTGAATAACAATTTCGTCAACATCTACAGGTGCCGATGTAAAGCGCTTCCATAAAAAGCCGTCTTCAAGCCTTACGTAAAAAGTGGGAAATCTGTAGCGCAGCCTTCTGACAGCTGTTTTCAGAGCTTCGGAATTTACCTCACTTTTCAGCATCACAGAAATACGATAGGTCTGATTCCAGGTTTTTGTCTTCGTATACGAATACAAAATCGCAGCCATATCGAGAGGAATGGATTGTTTGTTTCTGGTTGAATTGCGGTTGATTTTCATAAATATACCTCATTTTTCCTACGGGCGGTTACCTCATTCAAATTACTGCAAAAGCTTATTGCATCAAGTTAATCTATCCGCCTTTTGCTTACCAAACCCGTAATATTAAAATTCAAACCCTCTCACCTATGCTGTATGAACCTGTCATCAGACCTTTTTTCTGAAAACACATATCAGTTTTTATGCCTTATCAGCCTGTGCTTCCTTCTTCTTGTTCTTTTTCTTGTGCTTGATAGCGATAATTGTCATAGTTACTTACCTCCAAATTACTTTAATTATGTCTTTTGTATTTTTGTATTTTATGTTCAATCAGAGAACAAACAATAGCGTTATATTGGGGTTGCTTAAAAATCACAAGCGAGTCACCATAGTGATAACCCACAAATTCTACCCTCCTATGTTAGATATTATACACAACAAAAAGACAAGTGTCAACAGATTTTCTTAATTTTTCTTAATTTTGTATTTATTGTTTATTTAACAAACGACATTGTGTTGCATTTTGGTTATATTGTTGCATAATTTCATCATATAAGCTCCGATTCAGTTTTCACTCTCCCTCTGACGGTGTTTCATTTTCAGCCAGCTGTAAAAGCCGTAAAGATCGTTTATAAGAAAAACAGCAAAGCAGCTGACCACGGAAATATAAGCTTTATCGCTGAAAGAAGCAAGAACCCACAGCACAATAAGCACCACATCGTTTACCGCATAAAAAAGCGCAAAATACGGACTTCTTCTGAAGGTAAGATATGCGGCAAGAAAGCTCGTTGTAACTGAAACAGTACTCGGAATAAGATTCGCCGTAGAGAAATAATCAAGAATGAAATAAAAAGCAACCGTCACCGCCGCTGTAAGCGCTATCATAAATAAAATCTCTTTTTTACTTATGCTGTTGACTTTAACTACCGCCTTGTTTCCCTTGTAAGGATTTTTAAGCCAGGAAACGAGAGCGAAAAGTGCCATCGGCAAGGTCATACCGAGATAAGTTATCATCTCACCGTAATAGGCGAAGCCGAAGGAAATCCACCCGTAAAAAAGACTGAAAACAATCATAAGCAGCTGACCGAAGGGATTTCCCTTGGCCGAAAATATAAGTGAGGTTACTCCAATCAGCGAAGCTGTCAGAGTTATGTAATTCTCCTTATCAAAAATAAAGAAGGACAAAAGGATAACCGAAACCGAGCCCACCCAAAGCAAAAGCTCACCCTTTGAAAAACATCTTAACAGTTTTTTCGCTCTTTCCATAATATAATACATCTCCTCAATAAAAAAGCATCCGTATACACATCTTCAAAGACCTAACGATGTGCAACGGATGCTCATATTTTGCATCTACTACCCGGTGGCAGTTAATATATTTTTTATTATCATATCACAAACAGCCGCTTTATGCAACTGTTTACTTCAAAATTCAATCCTTATCGGCATAGAACTCGTAACAGGCTCTGTAGGTGCTGTAAACGTCAAACTTTGACACGACCTCATAGGGAGCGTGCATTGAAAGCACGGGAACGCCAAGGTCAACTACATCGATATTGAGGTTAGCGATGTACATAGCGACAGTTCCTCCGCCGCCCTCATCAACCTTACCGAGCTCACCGATCTGCCAGGAGACATTTGCCTTGTCGAGGATTCGTCTTACCTTGCCTACAAATTCAGCAGAAGCATCGGAGGTACCGGACTTGCCTCTTGCACCGGTATACTTGGTGATAACTGCGCCGTGGTTGAGTGTGCAGCAGTTGTACTTATCGTGAACTGAAGGGAAGTTGGGATCGAAGCAGGCGTTTACGTCAGCAGAAAGGCACTCTGACTTTGAAAGCACGTGTCTGCCCTTGAGTCCTTCCATTTCAGCAAGATCCTCAATAAAATACTTCATATATGCGGAATTGAGACCTGTGTTGCCGTCGCTGCCGATTTCTTCCTTGTCTGCAAGAACGGTAATGATTGTCCTTTCAGGCTCTGTGCAATTTATAACAGCCTCAAGTGCGGGATAAGCACATACTCTGTCATCGTGGCCGTAGGCACCTATCATACTTCTGTCAAAGCCGATGTCGGAAACGGGAAGTGCAGGCACAAGCTCAAGCTCTGCAGAAATGAAATCCTTTTCCGTAACGCCGTACTTCTCGTTGAGAATCTTAAGAATATTAAGCTTTACAAGCTCGCTGCCCGAATCGGACTTGAAGGGACGTGAGCCGATAAGAATATTGAGCTCCTCACCCTTGATACCCTCGGAAAGAGGACGCTTTGCCTGCTCCTTTCCGAGATGGGGAAGAAGGTCAGTGATAACGAATTTAGGCTCGCCATCCTTTTCACCGATACTGATTTTCACGCTTTCACCGTTTGCCTTAAGCATAACACCGTGAAGTGAAAGAGGAATTGCAACCCACTGATACTTTCTTATACCACCGTAGTAGTGGGTCTTGAAGTAAGCCATTTCACAGTCCTCATAAAGAGGTGTGGGCTTGAGGTCGAGTCTGGGTGAGTCAATGTGGGAGGCAACAATTCTTGCACCCTCGCTTACACCCTTTTTACCCATTACAGCAAGGATAACAGCCTTATTTCTGTTATTGAGATAAACCTTATCGCCTGCCTTGTAGGTCTTTTTCACATCGAAGGGCACGAAGCCGTTCTTCTCTGCCTTTTCAATCACGTATTCAACGCACTCTCTTTCTGTTCTTGCCACATCAAGAAACTCTTTGTAGCCTTCACAGAATCTGTCAGCCTTTGCGCACTCCTCCTCTGTCATAGCAACGGAGAAATGCTCCTTTTCAAAGCAAAGCTCTTCCTTGAGAAGCTCTGCTGCACTTTTCTCTTTTTCCATAATAATCTTCCTTTCTTATTTATAGTATAGCTTATAATATAAATTTTTCACTTTCATTACCTTATCGACATACTCCCTTGTTGTGTCATAAGGTATATCTTTAAGGGTTTTCCCGTCATCGGAGTATCTTTCGTCCGAAAGCCACTGCTCTACGCAGGCATCTCCGGCATGATAGGCAGCTACCGCCGTCCTCTCATCACCGAACTTTTCTATAAGATAGCCGTAAAGATAACAGCCGTAGCGTATAGCTGTTTCAGGCTCGAAAAGGCTTTCCTCGGGAAGAGCTTCGTCCTGTCTCCACTGAAGCCACTCAAATGTATCGGGCATTATCTGCATAAGGCCCTTGGCACCGAGGTAAGACACGGCATTGGGATCAAAGCCGCTTTCGCACTTGATTACTGCAAAAACGAATTCAGCAGATAAGTTATTTTTTTCTCCTTCATTTTCGACAATTTCAATATAGTGACGGGGATATAATGTCTTAAGTATTGACACCGAGCCGAAATAAATTACCGCCACAAGCGATAATATTATGGCAACAATCAATACTGCCTCTCCTGTTTTCTTTGCATTGAGGCTTTTATTCATAAAACAACTCCTTAATCGCTTCAAGCTCCTTTTCGTAGCTGAAGCCGCCGTAATTTCTTATGATATAATCCGCTCTGCTGAAATAATAGTTGTCGTCCTTCTGCCCATTCATACGGACAAGTGCCTGCTTCTTGGTTATACCGTCCCTTCCGAGTATACGCTCAAGGCGGATTTCTTCGGGAGCGTGGACAACTATTATCTTTTCGCAAAGCTCCTTACAGTCGCTTTCAAGAAGAGCCGCCGCATCAATCACAGCGATGCCGTATCCTTCTTTGTCGGCAAAGGCAATCAGCTCCTCAAATCTTCTTTTTATAAACGGGTGAGTAATTTCATTGAGAAGAGCGGTATTTTCGGGAGAAGAAAAGGCCTTCTTCGCAAGTGCCTTTCTGTCAAGACTGCCGTCAGCACCGAGTATATCCTCACCGAAAGAAGCTGCAAGAGCCTTCAGCGCAGGCATTCCCGGAAGCACAATCTCCCTTGCGATAACATCGCCGTCAATAATAAAGCAACCCTTTTCTTTAAGGTAAGCGGCAACGGTGCTTTTACCTGCACCTGTTTTTCCCGTAAGTCCGAGTATCAGCATTTTACACCTCACACCTCAATAATATTGAAGGCCGCCGCACGAAGCAGTCTGTTGAATACGGCAAGACCCATACCCTCGCTTTCGGGGAAACGGGCGAAAACTCTCTTTGCACCGATTTTATCAACAGCACGCAAAGCGTCAAAAACGTTCTTCGCCTGAGAAGCAGGGTCATTCCTTTTACCGTAGGTTACACAGGGTACGGAAAGTCCCTTCTCCTCACCCTCAAAGCAAAGGGCAACGGTACCTTCCTCTGCGTTGGCATTTACATATCCGGCATAGCTTTCGTATTCACCCTTTATAAGCACCACAGCAGCATCGGGCGAATAATGCTTATATTTTGTACCCGGTGAAATAGCCGTCTGACCTTCACGGAGCTTTTCAAACACCGCATCGTCAATTTCCGCTTCACCGACAACAGCCGCTATCATTTCGGCTGTAATCTTTCCCGGTCTTAACACCCTCGGCACATTGGAAGCAAGGGACAGCACCGTAGACTCCACACCTACACTGCAGTCGCCCGAATCAACAATCGCATCTATTCTGCCGTTCATATCTTCGATGACGTGAGCTGCACAGGTAGGGCTCGGCTTTCCCGAAAGATTTGCCGACGGTGCTGCAAGAGGCACTCCTGCACTTTCGATTATGGCAAGGGCAATTTCATTCTCGGGCATTCTTACAGCAACGGTATCAAGCTTACCGCAGACCTGCCCCGGTACAAGCTCACTTTTCGGAAGAATCATCGTAAGCGGTCCCGGCCAGAAGGCTTCGGCAAGTGCCTTTGCCGTATCGGGAATATGCTTTACCAGCGGAGCCCACTGCTCAAAACGACTGATATGCACTATAAGAGGGTTATCCGAGGGTCTGCCCTTTGCAGCAAATATCTTCGATGCGATTTCTCCGTCGAGGGCGTTTCCTGCAAGTCCGTAAACCGTTTCCGTAGGAATAGCCGCAAGGCCGCCTTTACGAAGAATCTCCCCGACCTCTTTTATCTGTTCATCATTAGAGGTTTTGATTTTAAATATCTTTGTTTCCATAGTCGATCTCTTTTATATGTTCTGATTTTTAAGCTTCTCCGCGGTGAAATAGGTTATGAGGCTATCAATAACCTCATCAAGGTCACCTGACAGAATCTGCTCGAGCTTATAAAGTGTAAGCCCGATTCTGTGATCGGAAAGTCTGCCCTGAGGATAGTTATAGGTGCGGATTCTTTCGCTTCTGTCACCTGTGCCGACCTGTGCACTTCTTTCCGCCGCAATCGAGGACTGCTGTTTTTCTCTTTCCGCCTCAAGAATCCTTGAACGGAGAATTTTCATCGCCTTGTCCTTGTTTTTATGCTGACTTCTTTCGTCCTGACACTCTACTACGGTGCCCGTAGGAATGTGAGTGATTCTTATAGCTGACTCGGTCTTATTTACGTGCTGACCTCCTGCGCCTCCCGAGCGGTAGGTATCAATCTGCAAGTCGGCAGGGTTTATGTCAATATCCACGTCCTCTGCCTCGGGAAGCACCGCAACGGTGGCTGTTGAGGTATGGATTCTGCCCTGGGTTTCTGTTTCGGGAACACGCTGAACACGGTGTACACCGCTTTCATACTTAAAGCGTGAATAGGCGCCCTCACCGCTTATCATAAAGGAAACCTCCTTGAAGCCGCCAAGCTCCGTAGGGTTAGAGGAAAGGATTTCCGTTTTCCATCTTCTTTTTTCGGCATACATTCCGTACATTCTGAAAAGCACACCTGCAAAAAGTGCTGACTCCTCTCCGCCTGCACCGCCACGGATTTCCACAATAACGTTTTTACTGTCATTGGGGTCCTTGGGCAGAAGAAGAATCTTGAGCTCTTCAAGCAGAGCCTCTGTTTTCACCTTGAGCTCATCATATTCAAGCTGTACCATTTCACGGAAGTCCTTGTCGAGTCCGCTTTCGTACAGAAGCTCCTTTGCCTCATCGTAGGCAGACTGAGCCGCCTTATATTCACGGTATTTTTCCACAATGGGGGTGAGATTTTTGAACTCTTTCATAAGAGCACTGTATTTTTCCGTATCGCAGACAACCTCGGGGTCATAGAGCTGACCGTTGATTTCTTCGAAACGGTTTTCAACTTCTTTGAGCTTATTAAGCATAACCTTCTCCTTTTCAGACAAATATTACTTATGTGAGAAAGTAAAGGCTAAAGCTCAACACCTTCGCGGATAACCTTCTTTATATTCTTTTCCGCCTTAAGACGGGGAATCATAACAAGATGTCCGCATTTTTTACATTCGAGCTTAAAGTCCATTCCCGAGCGGGTAACGAGAAACTCCTTATTACCGCAGGGGTGAGCTTTTTTCATCACAAGCACATCACCGACTCTTATATCCACAGGGACACCTCCTACATTAATAATAATAATATAGTATATCACATTTAAAGTAACAATATCAATGATAATAAAGAAAAAATCATCAGCATATAAATAAAAACACAATGTCAGACAGAAAGGGTTAAAAAAATGAAAAAGTATTTTCCTGAAAATCATCTAATCTCAACAACCGAAAACAAAAACGCCTTATCCTCAAAGGCGGCAATCAAGGAAGCCTACTACAGCGGAAAAGTTCTCGAGGTACGTGCGACAGTATGCGACAAGGACCACAACCTGCACGTTGACCTGGGCGTGATGAAGGGCATTATACCGAGAAACGAGGGCGCTATAGGAATCGAGGACGGTTCCGTAAGAGATATAGCCATAATCTCACGGGTCAATAAGCCCGTTGTTTGTAAGATAACAGACTTCGCCACCGATGAAAACGGCGAAATATACGCAGTATTAAGCCGCAGAGCCGTACAGCTCGACTGTATGAGAGACTACATCTCAAAGCTTGTACCCGGTCAGGTAATAGACGCCGTTGTGACCCATATGGAATCCTTCGGTGTTTTTGCAGATATAGGAGCAGGCATTTCTGCACTGATGCCGATTGACAGCATCTCCGTTTCCCGTATTCCACACCCTTCGGCAAGATTTTCTCCCGGCGAAAAAATCAAAGCCGTAGTAAAAAGCATCGACGAGAACGGCAGAATTACGCTGTCTTACAAGGAGCTTCTCGGCACATGGGAGGAAAATGCCGCACTTTTCAAAGCAGGCGAAACCGTGCCGGGAATTGTCCGCTCCGTTGAACGCTACGGTATTTTCGTTGAGCTTAAACCTAATCTTGCAGGTCTTGCCGAATATGTGCCCGGAGTTGTACCCGGACAGCACGCAAGTGTCTATATAAAAAATCTTATTCCCGAAAGAATGAAAATCAAGCTTATTATAGTAGACTCCTTTGATGCGCACTATCCTAACGAGCCTACAGAATATTATTGCAACGACAGCTTTATCGACCGTTGGGTATACTCACCCGACTGCTGCAGTAAAAAAGTCGAAACCGTTTTTTGTGACTATGAGTTGACTCAAAGCGTAATTTGATATACAATATAAATGATATATTAAATCAAAGGAAGGCGAAAATATGAAAAACAAAATCAAAAATATCCTCAGAAAACGTAACGGCTCAATCAAATACGAGCTCACCCAGAGCGTACTCACAGCCGCAACTGCCGCTGCAGATGCAATCTGTGCTCCCCCTGATATTACAAAAGCAAAAAGAGTTCTTTTCGTTCAGCCCCACCCCGATGACAACCAGATAGGTGCAGGCGGAACAATAGCTTATCTTCGTTCGCTCGGTGTTGAGGTTTACGAGCTTACCGTAACCGACGACCGCTATGCAGAGCCCGAATACATCGGCAGAGAAAACGATGTCCAGACTGTAAGACAGAAGGAGGCTCTCGCCGCACAGCAGATGCTCGGCATGAAGAACGCAGGCTTCCTCGGCTTCGCAGACAAAACCGACGCTTCCGAAAGAGAGATTTCTCTTAAAATCGTTGAGGTTATCCGTAAAGTCAAGCCCGACTATGTTATCACCGCCGACCCCAACCTTGCAACAGAATGTCACAGCGACCATATTAAAATCGGTAACGCCGTAAAGTTTGCCGCTATGGACGCTCTTTGCAATTTCTATCCCGATTTTATCGACGGACAGTTCCGTGATGACGCATGGAGAGTCAAGGGCGTAGGCTTCTACTACACCGACAAGCCTAATACTCTTATTGACATTACAGAATTTGAACAGCTCAAGATGGACAGCATCAAGTGCCACGTTTCCCAGGCAGAGCCCGCACTTCTTGCCGCAATTATGCTTCAGCAGAAGCTTTTTGCAGAGGGCACGGAATTTACATCGGCAGAACCTCTCAGAATGCTTTCATCACTTCAGATGCACTGCTTCAACCTTCCCGTAGCATAAGGCGGTGCTGAAATGACTGTAGTATACTGTTCAAACACAGGCTCGGCAAAAAGATATGCAGAGCTTTTAAGCGAAAAGACAGGTCTTCCCTGTGTGGATATTTCCAAAAGGTCAACTCTTTCTCCCGATGAAGAAATCGTCTTTATCGGTTGGATTATGGCAGGAGCACTTCAGGGTTATAAAGAAATAAAGGAAGCCTTTTCCAGCATCAGAGCCGTCTGTGGAGTCGGTATGATGAGAAGCGACAAGGCAACCGAAGAAACCAAAGCCAAAAACGGCATCACAGAGCCTTACTTCTTCCTTCCCGGCGACTTTGATATGAGCAAGCTCAAGGGCATGTACAAAATGATGATGGGCATGATGCTTAAGATGATGAAAGGCAAAATCAAGGAAAGCGGCAACGAGAAGGAAGCAGAGATGCTGAAAATGCTTGAAGACGGAATCATTATGTTTGATGAAAAGGAAATTGAGCAGGTTGTAGAATTTCTTAAATAAACCTTTAAAGGACTGTTGTAACGGCATACAACAGTCCTTTTTTGTTATTCTTTTGGGGTTACGCCAATATATAGTTATTTTTTAACCTTTGACAAAAAATTATTTACGGATCTGCTGTCATAGAGATTTCTTTTCGGGACAGAACCATCTTTTTCTGTGTCCTTTTTGCGACTACAGCCGACTACTTTTCTGCCGCTTCCTTATCCATCTGCTCATACTTTTCCCTGAGCACCTTATCCGCTTCAGCTATTCTTTCAGCAAGGCCTTCTTCCGTTATTTCATCATAGCTGAAATTCTCAACTCTTACCTCTTCTCCGGCTTTGTCGCCCGATGCAGGCTTCAGATGCTCAAGCACAAAATCCATAGCCGCAAAAGAAACACCTTCAGCATCAAAAACACCCTTGATTCCGAGCATCGTTTCAGCTGCCTTTTCAGCAGTAACGGTGTCACTTTCAACATATATAACAAGCCTTCCTGCCTTTTTGCCAAGCTCATTTATGTCATAGACTTTATCAAGCTCAAGCTCCTTCTGATTTATGGCATAGTCTGGAATATCGTCATAACCTGAATTGATATATTCATCGGGGTGAATTTCAAGCGAACCGAAGCTTATCGAGCAGCTGTAAGGAAAATCCGCACTCTCAAAGACCGAATCGGTAAGCTTTCTGTATTCCGCATCAAGTCTTTGTGCTGTAGTAAATCTGTTTTCGACATCTTCGTAGGTATCGAGGCGGAGCTTGCCTGACATCGTCATATACAGACTGAACTCGGTATCAATACTTGACGGAGATTTTATAAAAGCGTGGTAGGCGCCGGTCTTGAAATTAAATCTGACATCATCAATATAATAATCCGTACCGTCATAAGTTTCTGCAAGATACTTTTCAGCTGTGCTTTTTGCAAGTGCCCTTGAAACAGGGTTACCGAAAAATGCGTTAGCAAAAAATACAATCACCAGAATAAGAGCAACTGACACTACAGCCTCTGTGATTTTTATAATTTTCCTTTTCATACTGATACCTCCTTTACAGTTTTATTATAACATAACCGTATAGCTTTTTCAATAAAATTTATAGTATGTGCTATACCTGTACTATGAGAACTTCTCCGAAGTCCGCATAGGCGACGCGGGGCGGCCCTTTGACCTTCATGTCAAAGGCATAGCGGAGCTGCGCTCCGCTATGCCAACGCAGAAAATTCTGCGTTGTGCCGCCCCGCGTCCCGGCGATGCCGCTTGCGGCATCGCCTTTTTGCGTAAACGCAAAAAATCAGAACGCAGTTTACTGCGTTCTGACCCTTTAACAGACTTTATCAGTCCTCCATATCCTTCTTTGCTTCCTCGATAACCTTCTGGGCTACCATTGAAGGAGCGTCCTCGTAACGTGCAAACTCGAGAGTGAAGTAACCTCTGCCTGCTGTTACGGAACGGAGGGTTGTTGAGAAGTCGCCCATTTCAGCCATGGGAACTTCAGCTACAAGCTCCTGCATCTTGGGCTCGTCAGCAGCACCCATACCGAGCACACGGCCGCGGCGCTTTGTGATGTCACCCATAATATCGCCAAGGTTAGCATCGGGCATATAAACCTTAAGCTCACCGATGGGCTCAAGAATTACGGGGTTAGCCTGTGCCATACCGTTCTTATAAGCAATCTTTGCGGCAGTCTTGAATGCCATTTCATTTGAGTCAACGGGGTGGTATGAACCGTCATAAAGCACAGCCTTAAGGCCTACCATGGGATAGCCTGCAAGAGGTCCCTTGAGGATAGCTTCCTGAAGACCCTTTTCAACTGCGGGGAAGAAGTTCTTGGGAACTGAACCGCCGACAACCTCTGTTTCGAAGATAAGCTCGTCGCCTGTGTGAGGCTCGAAGCGGATAAATACATCACCGAACTGACCCGAACCGCCTGACTGCTTCTTATGACGGCCCTGAACCTGACAGCTCTTACGGATTGTTTCTCTGTAAGCAACCTTGGGGATCTTAAGGTCAATATCTACACCGTACTTTGTCTTAAGCTTTGAAACAACAACCTCAAGATGCTGCTCGCCAAGACCTGAAAGTACCATTTCTTTCGTTTCATCATTTGATACGAAGGAAACTGTGGGATCTTCTGCGATAATCTTACGAAGACCTGAAGCAACCTTATCTTCTTCGCCCTTCTTCTTTACAACAACTGCCATTGAAAGTGAGGGTGCGGGGAAGTTGACACCTGCAAGAGTAACAGGCTTCTTTGCTGTGCAGAGAGTATCACCTGTTGCAAGACCTGAAAGCTTTGTGATAACGCCGATGTCACCTGTGGCGATTTCCTTTGCATCTTCCTGCTTGATGCCGATAACTGAAACAAGCTTACCCATTCTTTCGGTTTCACCTGTTCTGGAGTTGAATGCGGGAGTGTCCGATGTAATCTTACCTGCAAGCACCTTTACAAAGGACATCTTACCTACGAAGGGGTCAGCGATTGTCTTGTAGCAGATTGCTGCAAGAGGAGCATCAGCCTTGCATTCGATTTCGATTTCCTCGCCGTTTTCGTCTGTTGCGATTTCGGGCTCTGCCTTATCAGGTGAGGGAGCTGAATAAACGATAGCATCAAGAAGCATATCACAGCCGTCAACCTTTGTTGCGG
This sequence comes from Acutalibacteraceae bacterium, assembly GCA_045532935.1. Classification (GTDB taxonomy): domain Bacteria; phylum Bacillota; class Clostridia; order Oscillospirales; family Acutalibacteraceae; genus UBA6857. The sequence continues at coordinate 27,349 of JAZSGW010000039.1, read as the reverse complement.
AGCAAGCATATACAGGCCAGATTTCACCTGTTTCAACGCCCTTTGTAAGACCGCTGATGATTTCTTCCTTTGTAAGGGGCTCACCCTCGAAGAACTTCTCCATAAGCTCCTCGTCAACTGTTGCGACTGCCTCTTCAAGAGCAGCTCTCATAGCGAGAATGTTGTCGTCGGAAACAAGGTCGATTTCCTGGGGTCTGCCGTTGGGATACTTGAATGCCTTGTTTGAGCAAAGGTTTACAAATGCCTCGCAAACAGGACCGTTCATATAGGGAACAACAACGGGGCAGAGCTTATTGCCGAGTTCAGCCTTAAGAGCCTCGAAGGTTTTGTAGAAGTCGCGGTTTTCAGAGTCAACCTTTGTAATTACGAAGAATTTTGCAAGCTTTCTTGCATCTGCAGCCTTGATAGCCTTCTCAAGACCTACGTCAACACCTGAACCTGCAGATGTAACGATAACTGCACAGTCTGCAGCTCTCATAGCTTCAGCCATACCGCCGGCGAAATCAAACTTACCGGGGGCATCAAGGATATTGATTTTTGTATCTCTCCACTCAAGGGAAGCACAAGCTGCAGAAATAGAGCACTTACGCTTCTTTTCTTCAGCGTCATAGTCCATAATAGTATTGCCGTCGGCAACCTTACCAAGTCTGTCTGTTACACCTGCAACATAAAGCATTGCTTCTGAAAGTGCTGTCTTGCCCTTTCCTGTATGACCTGCAATAGCGACATTTCTGATGTTGTTTACTGTGTAAGCTTTCAATTAAATTACCTCCAATTTGGTTCCATTTTTACGAAACCGGAAATTTGCCAATTCAAACAATTTGTCTTATTTGAAGTTAACAGTTAATATCTTACCATAAAATAACCAAAATTACAACAGATTATTAACTAATTTTGTGCAAAAATTTTTATTCAATCTGTATAAAAGAATCTCTTTTTTCTTAATTTTATGCCTATTGACTTTAAAAAATATACCAATTATAATATTTCATATAAGAAGTAACAAAAGCAAAAGAAGGAGTGCTCTTTATGAAAAATCTCGGCTTCGGACTTATGCGTCTGCCTCTTACTAAAAAGACGGTACGCAGTGAAAAAATAGATAAGGTTCAGTCATCAGAAATGATTAAAGCCTACCTTGATGCAGGCTTTAACTATTTCGACACGGCATATATGTATCACGGCGGTAAAAGCGAAGGTGCCGCAGGTGAGCTTATCTGCTCGGTTTATGAAAGGAGCTCCTTCCTGCTCGCAAGCAAAATGCCCGTAGGTATGCTTGTTACAAAAAGCGATACGGGAAGAATCTTCCGCCACCAGCTCAAGCGCTGTCAGACAGCGTACTTCGACTACTACCTGCTTCATTGTCTTAACGCGAAGAATTTCAGAAGAGCCGAAAAGCTCGGTGTATTTGATTATCTTCTGAAGAAAAAGGCAGAAGGAAAAATAAAGCGTCTCGGCTTTTCATTTCACGACACAGCCGACGTACTTGATGAAATACTGACAGCACACCCTGAAATGGAGTTTGTTCAGTTGCAGATCAACTATCTTGACTGGCTCGATGCAAAGGTGCAGTCAAAGCTCTGCTACGAGGTTGCCCGTAAGCACGGTAAGGATATAATAGTAATGGAGCCCGTAAAGGGCGGTCAGCTGGCAAAATTACCCGAAGCTGCAGAGAAAATGCTCAAAGAGCTCGACTCAAAGGCTTCACCTGCCTCCTTTGCAATCCGCTTTGCCGCCTCGCTTGACGGCGTTATATGTGTACTCAGCGGTATGTCGGATATGGCACAGCTTCAGGATAATATCAGCTATATGGGTGACAGCTTTGTGCCTGTCAGCGAAAAAGAAAAGGAAGTTCTTTTCAGGATTGCAGAGATGCTTTCCGACGCAAGGCTTATCCCCTGCACAGCCTGCAACTACTGTACCGAGGCTTGTCCGAAGAAGCTCCCCATAGCAGATGCCTTTGCCCTTTACAACAGGAGCATCAAGGGCGAACGAAAAGCCAAGAAGGAATACATTGTTCTTGACGAATCAGCTGAATTTGCCGAATGTCTCAACTGTAAGAAATGCGAAAGTGCCTGTCCGCAGAAAATCGAGATAACAAAAAAACTCAAAACCGTAAAAGACAGATTTGATTAACTCTACACAATCACAACGTAAAAGGGACACCCCGTGGGTGTCCCTTTCTCTCATATATTTTCTCGTTTTAAAAGCAAATCCGAATTTGCTGTAAGCTCTCTTAACCGACGAGTGATATTCTACCACTTTATACCACTTTATTCAATATGTAATTTCACCAAAGTAAATCGATAAATTTTGGTAGTATTTTAGGTCAGCAAGTTATAATGTACAACAAATCAATTCTTTTATTGTTCACCGTATACAAAATTTCTTCCGCTTTTGTCAAAGGCAACAATAAAACGGTTGTATGTCATAATACCCTCATCTCCAACCTGAATCTCATTGTAAAACTCTTCCGAGCACTGACGCTCACGCTTCTTGCCGTTTTCAAGGCGGAAAGTCACATAATATTCATAATAACAGATACCGTATGTACTACCCTTGCTGCCCACCCGTTTGTATGCTCTTTTTATGTATTTTTCTGTAATCCTTACCTGAGCGCTTCTCTTTTTTCCAGGGCTGACAGCAAGAAAAATAAGCAGAACACAAAAAGCAATTACTGTAGCCGGAGCAATAACAAGAAAAAACAGATCCGAAGTAAAAAAATCAATCACAGCTAATAACCTCCTCATTCCTTTCAAATGAAATAAAATAATGACGGTCATAAGTGAGCATGCCCCTGTCACCTTCACTGATGCGGTTATAGACCTTACAGGGACATTGAAGCTCGAGCACCTTATCACCGTCAAGACGGAATTTTACGTAGTACTCGAAATTGCAGACTCCGGAAATCCCCGTACTGGCAACTCTTTTATCATAAGACCTTCCGATACGCTTCGAGACCACCTCTGCGTAAAAGGAGCCGGATTTAGGTGCTTTGTTTTTGTTCCTTATGAAAATTGCAATAATCACTCCTGTAAACAAAATCGCAGCAAGAGGAATACCCAGCAGCAAAATCACGGCCTCGTTCATACAGTATCCTCCTTTTCAAAGCTGAAAAATCTTGTACCCTTTAATCTGAGCACACCCTTTGCTCCAACCGTTGCCTTATCAAAATCCACAATCGAGACCATATAACGGTTCTTTTTTCCGTCCTCTGTCTTAAGGGTGAGATAATATACTATTTCTCCTTTGTAGCCTGTTCTGTAGGGATGGTATGCTCCGCTCTTTGTTTCTGTCTGCTTATCTACAACCTCAACTGTATGCTCTGTTACCGCTGCATGGTTATTGTCGCTCCACTGAAAAACCTTTCTTACTGCATAAAAAATCACGCCGACTCCTACGATCACGTATACCGCATACATCAGCAAATCATAAATATCCACTATCACTCATTCCTTTCAAATGAAATAAAATCAGAGCCCTGATATGTGAGCATACCCTCATCACCCTCGATAATATCTCTGTAGGTTTTACCGATGAGCCTGAATTCGAGCTCTTCGCCGTCCTCGGCTTCAAAAACTACCTTCCCCTCAAGAGTGTCCGTAGCGACTCCGATAGCTGTGATATTGTTAGGACGGATAATAAGCCTACAGCTTTTAACCCTCGCTCTTACCGTAAGAAGGGAACAAAGCGCGTTTTTCTCTCTTTGTTTATTCTTCCTGACTGCCTTTATCAGAACGAAAGCTATCGTCCCCGCAAAAAGAATCGACGGCATTATTACAGATAAAAAACTGTCCACTGTGTCAGCCCCTTTCAAACCCCAGAAATCTTGTCCCCTGAAAAGCCAGTTTACCGTTATCGCCTTCAACAAGCATACCGTAATCATAACCCTTCACTCCGAGCTCCATTCTGTCGCCGCTTTCAAACTCAAAGGTGACATAGTAGCTTGTCGAGGATGAGATGTGGCTCATATGGGCATCTGTGCCATGATGATGGTGCGACACATTTGTACGCTTAGCGACAACCCTCGCATCAACGGTAAGCCGCGGCGAGTGATTATTCTTATTCCACTGCATAATACCCTTCACAAAGGTTACAGCAAAAACAACGATTACCATAAAGAATGTTACACTGAACATAATGTTAAACATACTAAAATTAAATCCCCACATACTCTTAAGCCCCCTTTGCTTCATTTTAAGGCACAAGGCTTTATTTGTCAACAATGACCCGTTGTTAAAAAGGGTAAATATTTTTTCTCAACGGGTAGAAAAAAGGAAAACATTGTGCTATAATATTAAAGTTATGATATTTCCCGTATCGGATTACGGATAAAATTAAAAAAGAGGTGTATAAAAATGAGTTTCAAAGAATTGATCATCAACGCAGGCAGCTCATCACTCAAGTATCAGGTTTTCGAAATGCCTGAAGCAAAGGTGCTTGCAAAGGGTATCTTCGAGCAGATCGGTACAGACTGCACATTCACTCACAAGATTGACAGAAACGGCGAGGAAGTAAAGCTTCTTGACAAAAAGGCTGTAGTTGCCAAGGACCATCACGACGCTATCACTATCCTTCTTGAAACACTCACAGATAAGGAATCAGGCGTTCTCGAATCAATGAACGACATCTCCGCAGTAGGTCACAGAGTTCTTCACGGCGGTGAAGAGTTCAGCGGCTCTGTTGTAGTTACAGAAGACGTAAAGGCTGCAATCAGAAAGTGTATCCCCCTCGGTCCTCTTCACAACCCTGCTAACCTTATGGGTATCGAGGTCTGCGAGGAAATCATGAAGGGTATCCCCCAGGTTGCTGTTTTTGATACTGCATTCCATCAGACTATCCCCGATTTCGCATATATGTATGCACTTCCCTACAGATATTATAAGCAGCACGGTATCCGCCGCTACGGCTTCCACGGCACCAGCCACAGATACGTAAGTGCAAGAACAACCGACTTCCTTATGAAGAAGTATCCCGGCAAGTATAACGCTGACGAGCTTAAGGTTGTAACCTGCCACCTCGGCAACGGCTCATCAATCTCCGCTATCAAGGGCGGCAAGTGCTTCGACACAACAATGGGTCTTACTCCCCTTGAAGGTATCATGATGGGTACACGTTCAGGCTCAATCGACCCTGCAATCATCGCTGTTCTCTGTGAGAGAGAAAACCTCACCGCAAAAGAGGTTGACACTATCCTCAACAAGAAATCAGGCATGCTCGGTCTTACCGCTGAATATGACGAAAACTGGAACGAAATCCCCGGCACAGCTACAAGCGACAACAGAACAATCGAAGGCCGCTCCAAGAACGGCTGCAAGAGAGCTCAGCTTGTTGAAGCTATGCTTTGCCACCAGCTTGTAAAATACATCGGCGGCTTTGCTGCTGCAATGGGCGGCGTAGATGCAGTTGTATTCACCGGCGGTATCGGCGAAAACAACCCCCACTACCGTACAGCTGTTGCTGAAAAGCTCGGCTTTATGGGCACAACAATCGACGAAGCTCCCAACAGCGTAAGAGGTCAGGAAATCGAAATTTCTACCGAGGACAGCCCCCTCAAGCTCCTTGTTATCCCCACCGACGAAGAGCTTCTCATCGCTCAGGACACCTACGAGCTTACAAAATAATTTAATCTGTCATAAGAGCCATCGGGACATCGAATCCCGATGGCTCTTTTCAGTGTCGGGTTGTTCAAATACTGTCGGCAAAAGCTGCACTTACGGGGAGGCAAAACGCGTACGCGTTTACGCAGCGAAAAACAGCTTTCCCCTTATCCGAAAGCTGGTTTTCGCTGCGTCTTTGACTTTCCACAGAAAGTCAAAGTGCCTCCCCTGCCGCCCACTCACCAATAGCCGTAAATATAAAAGCGACCGCAGATTTCTCCACGGCCGCAACCACGCTGTTTTTTTATATTTCCTCTACAGGCATAATAATCATAATATCATCATCTTCATAGACAACAGGCTTTTTAGTCTGTGCAACCTTCTGCTCCTTCTTATTCTGCAGGAAGAAAACAGGCAGAAGCAGACTGAAGAGTCTTTCTATACCCACAACAACAGCTGCAAAAATCAGAAATGCAACAAGCTTCATTGTGCCGCTTTGTCTTAATGCTCCGTCAAGGAAGACGGCAGTAAACCTTACATAAGGCACAGCAAGAACAAGAGCAAGCGCAAAGAATTTCGAGATTTTTATAAGCAGACTGTTTTCCTTCGGCGCCATAGCACAAATATAGGGAGCCGCTTTATTGAACAGCCACGCAACAGGCACAGGCAGGAAGTAACAGACTATCGAAGCGATAAGCACAAACCACCATTTCTCCCACTGTTCAGGAAAAATCGTCCTTACTACATTCAGGAACGGCTCATGGATACCAAGGAAAAATATAGTGTTTTTTCCTATAAAATTAAATAGCTTTGTAGAAGGAAGAAGCATTACAAGAAGCGCAAAGGCTATGCTTGTAAATGCGGCGCTTATAAAGAAAATTGAATACTGCTCACCGAAGTAATTGCCGTGAATAGACGCTCTTCCGTTATCGACAGCAAGAAGACAGCCGACAACAAGAAGAATAACACTCACAATAATACAAAGCGGCAGCTTCATTTTCTTGATTATACTGCCCTTTGCGGTGTAGCAGTCCATAAAGAATCTGCCGGTGAACATAAAGAGCATCGCCGTGGGCACAACATTCATATGCCAGACAACAGGTATTCCCTCGGTATACACCGATACGGCAGTAAGCGCAAGTATAACGGCAAAAACCATAGCCGTGTTGCCCTTGGTAAGTCTTATCAGGAAAAAGATAATAAGCTGTGCCAGGAAAAGAAGAAGCACAAAATACATCGCATTCGATGCGGCACTTTTTATAAGGCTGTTACCTGTAATTATACCGAGAAGATAGTCGGTAATGGCTATCTCTCTTTTTCCGCCGATAAGATAAAGCAGGAATTTTATACCAAGTCCCAACAGCTGCAGCCAACAGTACGGTATAAGCATACGGCTTGCGAGATGGGCTATATAGTCCTTCACATCGGTTTTCTGCATTTTGGCAAAATTCAGGTTGAAGCCTGAAATTATAAAAAACAAGGGCATATGAAAGGAATATATCCAGACCTTGAAATCACAGTCAGCGAGCATATGACCAAGCACAACAAAATAGAAGGCAAGACCCCTGAGCTGATCAATCCAGACTATTCTTTTTTTCTCCGCCATTGTTATCACCTCCACGGCTGTTTACTGCATATTTTCGCTATTATATCACAATATACGACAAAAAGCAACTCACCGCATTTTTACTTGAGTCATCTGAAGCTGTCGAGACTGTCCCAAAGAAGCTTTTCCGAATTGGAAAGCCTTCCGTTAAAGTCCTTGTAATGTCTTGCTCCGAGCTTGCGGTAAAGAGCACCGGCGTTATCGTTACCCTTGACTATACAGATACTCATTTTGCCGTAGCCTTCGTTATAAGCATATCTTCCGACAGCTTTTATAAGCGATGTGCCGACGCCCCTTCCTCTTGCCTTTTCGCAGACATGAAGGGAATCAAGATACCACACACCGACAAGCTCCTCGTCAGGCATTGATGCGGCAAAACCGAGAAATCCCGTTTCATCCTCCGCAACCCAAACACGGTTTCTCCCGTCAGCAATATATTCCGACCATTTCTTTTGTGCATAATCCTCCGTAAGAGTTTCAAAATATTCTGCAGGAAGAAGATTCTTATAGGTCGTTCTGTGGTTTCTGACATAAGTAACAGCAATATTTACAATGTCCTTTTCATCAGCAGGACGTATTGTCATTTCTTTTCCCCTTCCTTTCTGAAAAAGCCAGATACACGGCATAGGACAGACTCACACCGACAATAAACACGCAGGAAAGAATCCTGTCATTTTCCGTCAGAGCGCCCTCGTCAGCAAATACACTCAGAGCATTGAAAACACCGTGAAAAACAATCGGAACAATCAGGCTTTTCGTTTTAATATAAAGCATCACAAGCATAAATCCCGTCGCCGCGGCGTAAATCACCTGCAGTATATTTGGAAGAAGCTCTGCACCCGAGCCGTTGACAAGGTTTATGATATGACCCATACCAAAGGTAAGGCTCGACACAATAACGGCAGCTTTAAGGCTGTCCTTTTTCATCGCACCGAAGAGAAGCCCGCGGAAAACAACCTCTTCAAGAAAGCCTACAAGAAGCATCGTAAGCATATACAACGCAGTTTCACAGGCAGTCAGATTAAGTGCAAATCCGTGCCACATATTAACCGTCATAAGAAGTATAAGCGGCACGTAGAAAAGCACCGATGACGCTTTAAGCTGTGACCTGCACAAGCCGTATTTCCCAGTAAGTCCGTTCTTTCTTATAAAAACAAACAGCACCCCCGAAAGCACCAGTGCCACAGGCAGGGTAACGGATTTTTCCACGCCGATACTCTGCGAAAGACTGTCTCCGAGACTCATCAGCACACAGTAAGCACCTATCCATAAAAGAGCGAAGCCAAGCTCTGTTTTATCGTAAAATCTTTTCATTTCGTTGCTCCTTAATTTATAGCATAAACATATGTTGCAATAGCTTTATCTTTTCCCTGATATTTACCTTCGCCCTCGAACTGCCTGATGAATCCGCATTTTTCAAGAACCCTCACAGAGGCGACATTTTCCGCAACACATATACCGTAAACCCTGTCAAGGTGTTTTTCCGTCAATATACAGTCAATAAAAGCCTTCAACGCCTCTGTTGCATAGCCGTTATTTGTATATTCCTTTGCGATATGATAACCTACTTCAAAACCTTCTTCAATCGGCACAAGCTGGACATAACCTATATTTGTCCCGTCCTTTAAAAGTACGGGGTACACAAGAGGGCCATCTCCCGACTCGTATACACTCATAAGAAATTCAACGGTTTTCCTTGCATCTTCAATAGTCTCAAAGACCTCATCGGGTACAAATCTTCGGGTATCCTCATCAAGGGAGTTTTTGTGTACACCTTCCGACATTGAAATCTCAAATTCAGTTATTATAAGTCTTTCTGTTTCAAGTCTCATTTTATTTTCTCCGTTTGTGTTGTTTGTATGATTATAGCACATATTATTTCTGCAAGCAACAAAAAAACACACTCCCGAAAACGAAAGCCCTTAATCTACAATCGGGTGCGGGTGTCCCGCCCACAATTATTCATTATTCAATATTCATCAGCGAAGCGACTTAAATACATTAAATAAAGAAAAAAGTTCTGTCCCAAAATACGGCTGATTTTCAACCGGCTTATTGTTAATCACCGGTTAAATCAAAGTGTAGTACTTTACGGTTGTGAATCAGTATGGTCTGCGGAGATTACCTGACTGTAGTGTAAAATGTGCGGCGCTAGGCTGAATATCGGACGGCGTAGCCGGGAGCAAAGAAAGCGTGTTTTTGATTACTTTTGTCACAACCGACAAAAGTAATTGGCCTTAGCGGCCACAGAGCGTCCGGGGAACAACGCTTACAGTAAAGAAATATCTATGACAGCAGAGCTGTAAATAGATTCCTTGCACAAGTTAAAAATCAACCATATATTGAGACAGAGCAAAAAAACTCCTCCGCAGCTGTCTGCAGAGGAGTGTAAGATAAGCAAAATCTGATTATCTCTTTGAGAACCTGTCGCAGCGTTAAGAAAATGCTCCGGTGGAGCATTTTTAGCTGTGACCGCAGGAGCCATGCTCCGAGGACCCGAAGTTCTCAAAGAAAAAAACACACTCCCGATTCCTCGAGAGTGTGCGATAAGCGATATAAATCCCATTCGGGATAAATTATCTCTTTGAGAACTGAGGTGCACGACGTGCGCCCTTGAGACCGTACTTCTTTCTTTCCTTCATTCTGGGGTCACGAGTGAGGAAGCCAGCCTTCTTGAGAGCGGGACGAAGTTCTTCGTCATACTGAAGAAGAGCTCTTGAAAGACCGTGACGGATAGCACCTGCCTGGCCTGTAACGCCACCGCCTGTTACGCGGCAAACGATGTCAAACTTCTCGGTTGTACCTGTGAGATTGAGAGGCTGACGAACGATGAGCTTAAGTGTTTCAAGACCGAAATAATCGTCGATTTCTCTGTCGTTGATGATGATCTTACCTGTACCTGCATATACACGTACTCTTGCGATTGACTTCTTTCTGCGGCCTGTGCCGTAGAAGAACGGTGTTGTTTCGTACATTTACTTTTCCTCCCTTTCTATTAAAGTTCAACAGCTTCGGGCTTCTGTGCTGCGTGTGCGTGTTCTGCACCTGCATATACGCGAAGTCTTGTGAGAGCGTTTCTGCCGATTACTGTGTCGGGAATCATACCCTTAACAGCCTTGGTCATTGCGAATTCAGGCTTCTCCTTCATGAGGGTTGAGTACTTAACCTTCTTCATGTTACCGATGTAGCCTGTGTGATGATAGTACATTTTCTGATCGAGCTTCTTACCTGTGAGAACAACCTTATCAGCGTTGATGATGATTACGTGGTCGCCACAGTCAGCGTTGGGTGTGAATGTTGCCTTGTGCTTGCCGCGAAGAAGAACTGCAGCTTTAGCAGCAACTGAGCCGAGGGTCTTACCTTCAGCATCAATAACATACCACTTACGTGTGATGTCGCCTGCTTTGGGCATATAAGTTGACATATGCGTTTACCTCCAAAAATATTTTTTCTTAAGTTTGCTCGGATAGTTTACCATAAAGAGGTCGCCTTGTCAACACCTTTTTTTGATTTTTTTATATGATAAATTGTTTTCTTTGTTTTTCTCTTGTTTTCTTCGTTTTTTATGCGATTTCCTCACTTACGATTTTTTATAGTTTCACTGTTTTTTCCGTTATTTTGTCAAAATTCCTCCGTCCGAATAAAGCAGAATCAACAAATCCTCCTGCCTTCCCGTAAGAGCATTGATATATATAAGAAGCTCCTTTTTATCCTCGTCTGTGCAACGAAGCTCATAGCAGAACGCCTCCTTGCCCGTATCAAGAGGTATTACTGCAAGGCGGCTGTCAAGCACGGTAAGAGTCGGCAGAATCAGCTTCTCTGCCTTCTTCTTAGTAAGCCTCGGTGAGGATAAAGCACGCTCGCTGTGACTCATAAGATAGTTTCTCGCATCGAACCCCGTAAGCTTACCTGTATCAAGAGCAATACTCACCTTTATAAGATCGGCATAGCAGATTATACCGTCTTTTTCATAGGCGTAATTCACCGTGCATACTCCGTCATAGATGCTGTAATAGCTGCTTACCATATCGCTGTAGCCGAGCTTTTCAAGATAAGCCTGGCCTCTTTTTATCGCTTCATCAGCACCTATATTTTCCTCAAAGGCATAGGTATCCGTCAGAAGAGTACAGATATATCCGCCTCTTTTAGTTACCGTGATGTCATTTCCGCCCACGGAAAAGCAGTATCTCTCCGGTTGAGACAGTATATCCTCCTCTTTTTTCAGAGAGCTTATCTGCAAAGAAAAGGCATCGGCAACCTTCTGCATGGCTTCTCTCGCGGTAAGCTCACCCTTGTCCTTGAGAAAGACCGACTCCTTTTTGCTGACACTGTCGGAAAAGGGTCCGTCATATATAAGTGTCGGGTATTCGGTCATAGTCTGTGCCGTGTCGTTAAGTCTTACATAAAAATCCACAGGAGCGTCCTTGCCGCTGATGTCAAGATTCCCTACAACATCGCCGATAGAAACATCGCCGTTATAATAATCAAGGCATATCTCATTAAGTCCCGAGGAAATGCTGTCGGCATATTTGCTGAGCTTCTGCAGCTGCTCGGTTTTTTCGCTTTGGGCTACGGAGCTGTTTTTAGAAACTGCCACGGTGTAATCTCCCACCTGGGACAGAAACCTGTAAACACCGTCGCAAAGCTCGCTGTCTACATTGAGCAGATTCAGACTTTCCTTAGCCGATGCCGCCTGACGGCAAAGCTCGTTGCCGATTTTTTCAAGTGCCTCGCCGTCTGCTGTGTAAACGCTCTTCTTAAGGCTCGTACTTATGCTGTCAAGGCTTTCACAAAGTGAGCTTACCGCTCTTTCGTTAAGGAGCTTTTCCTGCCTTTTCAGCCGATGCTCTCTGAAGGCAAACCACGCCGTAGAAAAAGCGAAAAGTAAGCACACCGCCAGAAGAAAGGCTATAACCTTATTCTTTTTTATCTCTTTTGTTGAATTCATATTTTTCCTCCGATTAAGCCCTTATGAAACAAAATCAGCCGCACTGTTGCTTTCATAAGTAAATTTAAGTAATATTAACTAAAATTAGTTTGTCAAAGAGGCATAAAAATATCCCCTTTTTTTCTGTAAATTGTTGCACATTTTCTTTATTTATAGTATAATGTATTGTAATTATATTGTATTATGAGGAGGTGTGCCCTTGGAAGCTTATCTTGACAACAGTGCAACCACTCCGCTTTGCAGAAAAGCGAAGGAAAGAATGATTGATTCAATAGAAAATATATGGGGTAATCCCTCGTCTCTGCACGAAAAAGGAATCGAGGCTGACAACCTGCTGAAAGGTGCAAGAAAGCTTCTCGCCTCTCTTCTTTCTGCGAGTGAAAAGGAGGTCTTTTTCACAAGCGGAGGCACAGAGGGTAACAACCTTGCCGTTTTCGGTGCGGCTTATCAGCACAAAAGAAAAGGAAACCGCGTAATCACCTCTGCCGTTGAGCACCCCAGCGTACAGAAGGCATTTGACCGTCTTGAAAGCGAGGGCTTCGAGGTCATACGGATTCCTACAGACAGTAAGGGACTCATCGACCTTGAAAAGCTCGAAGACGCAATAAACGAAAAGACAATTCTTGTCAGCATTATGGCAGTAAACAACGAGGTAGGCACTATTGAGCCTATAGAAAAAATATCAGGAATCGTCAGAAGAAAAAATGCTCCTGCCCTCATTCACGTTGACGCTGTACAGGCCTTCGGCAAAATCCCCCTCACCCCGAAAAAGTGGGGAATCGACCTTATGACCGTAAGCTCACATAAAATCCACGGTCCCAAGGGAGTCGGCGGAATTTTCATAAAGGAAGGCACAAAGCTTCACCCTGTTGCCGTAGGCGGAGGTCAGGAAAGGGACATACGCCCGGGCACAGAGCCTATGCCGGCAATCGCAGGCTTTTCCGGCGCTATGGAAGAGCTGAAAATCAAAGAAAACCTCTCAAAGCTCACCGAAAACAGAGACTACCTTGTATCAGAGCTTGGAAAAAGAGACTTCGTGACAGTCAACTCACCTGATGATGCACTTCCTTACATAGTCAACTTCTCTCTTAAGGGCTTAAGAAGTGAAACCGTGCTGAATCTTCTTTCCGATATGGAAATATATGTTTCTTCAGGCTCTGCCTGCTCAAAGGGACACAAAAGCCCTGTGCTTACAGCTATGGGACTTCCCGATGATATTATTGATTCGTCCTTGCGTGTGAGCATGTCACGCTTTACAACAAAAGAACAGCTCGATTATCTCCTTACAGGAATAGATACAGCCTTCAGGGTGATAAGAAAGAAGTAATTCACAACACACAGTTGAATGCAGAGTGCAGAATTAAGTGTAAAGTGCAAAGTGCAAAATGCAAAATTGCGGGTCTGCGACGCGATTATATCTGATTAGTCTTGCCTCGCCCCTTAGTAAATGCCGAAGGCATCCCTGACTACTGACTACTGGCTACTGACTACTTTAATTGTGAATTGAAAGAAGAGGTAACTATGAAAGAAGTATTGCTTATCAAAAACGGTGAAATTGCCCTCAAGGGTCTCAACCGTTCAACCTTCGAGGATATGCTCGTAAAAAATATAAAAAGAAGACTCCTTGCCTCGGCAGGAAAGTTCACCTTTACCAAATCCCAGTCCACCATCATCGCTGAAGCTGTCGATGAGGATTGCGACTTTGAGGCAGCCGTTGAGGCTCTCGGTAAGGTTTTCGGTATTGCCGCCTTCTCAAGAGCCGCCGTCTGCGAAAAGGATATTGACGAAATAAAGAGGGTCGCTCTTGAGTATCTCGGTGATGAATTGAGAAACGTAAAAACCTTCAAGGTCAACGCTAAAAGAAGCGACAAAAAATTCCCTATGACCTCACCTGAAATCTGCCGTGAGGTAGGCGCTCACCTTCTGCGGTCGACACCTTCGCTCAAGGTAGATGTACACAATCCCGATATAACCGTTACCGTTGAGGTGCGTGATAAAAACGTATTCATTCACGGCAATCAGATAAAAGGAGCCGGCGGTATGCCCGTAGGCTCTGCAGGAAGAGTGGCACTTCTCGTCTCCGGCGGCATCGACTCCCCCGTAGCAGGCTGGATGATGTCCAAAAGAGGCTTACAGCTCAATGCCATACATTTTGCCGCACCGCCCTACACAAGCAAGCGTGCTGAAATGAAGGTAAGAGACCTTGTTTCCATCGTTGCGAAGTATTCAGGCAGAATCAACTTTGCCGTTGTAAACTTCACGGAAATTCAGGAGGCTATCAAGGAGCACTGCCCCGAGGAGCTTTTCACTATCATTATGCGCAGACTTATGATGAAAATTTCACTGCGCCTTGCACAGAAGGACAACTGCGGCGCTCTCGTAACAGGAGAAAGTCTCGGCCAGGTTGCCTCGCAGACTCTCGGTGCTTTAGCCTGTACCGATGCAGTTGCCGATATTCCCGTTTTCCGTCCCCTTATCGGTATGGACAAAGATGAAATAATCACAATTTCAAGAAACATCGGTGCTTTCGAAACCTCGATTCTGCCCTATGAGGACTGCTGCACCGTGTTTACTCCCAAACACCCGAGAACACGACCCACCCTTCAGCTTATCGAAGAGGCGGAAAGTGCCTTCGACTTTACGGAAATGATTGAAAGAGCAATCGAAAATACGAGATACGAGTTTGTGGACTAATGACAGTTCACAATGCACAATCGCGGAGGACGAACCGTACAGATGAAAGCGAGTATCCGCCACTGTAAATACGAATTAATTTCACTCTGCATTCTGCATTCATTAATAATGTTTTAACCGTTTGTTTTTATCATATGCTGTTTTACACCTTAAGACAGTAGTATAATTTAGACTGTATAATCACGAAAGGAGCGATTGAATGAACTGTGAGCTTATAAGCGTAGGCACAGAAATACTTTTAGGCGATATTCTCAATACAAACGCGCAGTTTCTTTCAAGGGAGCTTGCCTCACTCGGCTTCAATGTGCTGTTTCAGTGCACCGTCGGTGACAACAGACTCCGCCTCCTTGACACCCTTGAAAAGGCCGCTGAAAGAAGCGACGTGATTATTCTCACCGGAGGTCTCGGCCCGACTCCCGACGATATGACCAAGGAGGTCTGTGCCGAATTCTGCGGTAAAAAGCTTATCCTTAACGAAAAGATTCTCGGAGAAATCGAAGCCTTCTTCAGTTTAAGAAATATCCCGATGCCTGAAAGCAATAAAAAGCAGGCTTATCTCCCCGAGGACTCGGTTCTTCTTAACAATAACAACGGAACAGCTCCCGGCTGTATGCTGAAAAAAGGCGACACCCTTCTTGTCGTCCTTCCCGGACCTCCGAAGGAAATGATTCCTATGTTTCTCGACGAGGTGAAGCCCTATCTCCGTAACTTTACCTGCGAAACGATAATATCCCACAACGTACGCACCTTCGGAATCGGTGAAAGTGCTATGAGCGAGGCTGTAAACGACCTGCTTGAAAGCTCAAACCCCACCGTTGCGCCCTATGCAAAAAACGGAGAGGCTCTTTTAAGAGTCACAGCCAAGGCAGCTTCTTCTGAAAAAGCCGATTCGCTTATGAAGCCTTTGCTTGACAAAATAAAAGAACGGCTCGGCGACCACATTTACGGCATCGATGTTCAGAGCATCGAAGAAGCCGCCGTAAAGCTCCTTAAGGAAAAGAAGCTTACTGTTGCCTTTGCCGAATCCTGCACGGGAGGTCTTTGTGCAAAAAGAGTTACGGATATTCCCGGTGCATCTTCGGTTTTCCACTGCGGCGTAGTTTCCTACTCAAATGAAATCAAGCACAGCGTTTTAGGCGTAAGTGAAGAAAACCTGAAAAAATACGGTGCTGTCAGCGCCGCCGTTGCCGCAGAGATGGCTCTCGGAGTAAAAAAACTCTCGGGTGCAACCTTCGGCGTTTCCGTGACGGGAATGGCAGGACCTGAAAGCGATGACCCTATGATTCCCGTAGGAAGAATCTATATCGCAGTAACCGACGGCGAAACCGTCTGTATAAAAGAGCTCAACACAGGACACAGCAGTAAGGACTGCCGTGATTACAACAGATTTGTCAGCGCTTCGAATGCCCTCAACGAGCTTCGTCTTTGCGCTTTATGCTACCCTGAAAAAAGGTCAGAGGGTAAAGATATAACCGATTTTTTAAATTCTTTCAAGGAGACATCAGATGAAAAACATATACCACGATGACTCTTATAATCCGCAGTCTGAAGATATTTTCAGCAAATCAGGCTCTGCACCTTATTTTGCAAGTCCCGAAAAGCCGAAAAGCGACCCTACCGTGGATTTTACCGAAGAAGTACAGATACCTGCTCCTGCTGCAGGAAAGCCCGTGCGCTCCGCACGTCAGGCTCCTCCGCCTATCAGAAGATCTGCTCCTGCGCCGGTACCGAATCAGACTCCCGTACCTCCGGGCGGAGTTTACTACAGTGCCGATGCTCCCTACGGTCAGCAGCCCTACTATCCGCAGCCGGTTTATTACGGCGGAAATCCCCCACAGCCCTACCCGGTTTACGGTGTACCCGGTCAGCCCTATCCCGTTTATCCCCAGGGTGTACCTTATCCTCCGCAGGGCTACGTACAGCCTGTACAGTATCCCCAGCCTGTAGTGCAGCAGCCTGCAGCACAGCCGCCTGTAATGCAGCCTCCGATAGTACAGACTCCCTCTTCACCCTATACACCTGCACATCAGGGCTTTACACCCCCTGCACCTGCAGCTGACCCCCTCAGCCGTGAAGCGGGCACAAGAGTCCTCTTCCAGAGTCCCGACTTCGACAAAAAAGATGATTTTTCCGATGACGAAGATTACGAGACTCTTCCTCACGATTATAAATCTCCCGCATCTTTCGACGTTTCCGAGGTAGAGCTTCCCTCAAGGAAAAGAGCAGGCGAAAGCACAAAGTCTGCCGCCTCCTCCTTCAGAATAGACGAAATGGAAATCGGCACCTACGAGCTTGGCGCTATGTCCGTCAGCCGTCATACAAAGGCCACAGAGGTTCAGGCACCTACAGTACAGTCAGAGTCCGAAGCCCCTGCTCCTGCCACTGTTGAGGAGACAAACGAGGAAGTTGATTATGCCTACTACATTCCTCCCGAAGAGGAAAGCAATAACCCTGACTCCGATTCTGATTCCGAGCCTGCACCGGACGAACAGAAGGATACAGAAGAAAAAAAGGAAAAGAAAAAGCTTGCTCCTTCGGAAATCATCAGAAGAACAGTACTTGTCATTTCCGCTCTTGCGATTGCCGTTTCGGCATATATGCTTTATAACGAGTACCGCCTTCATAAGAAAAACGAACAGGCTATGAACGACGTTTCAAGCCTTATCATTACAGAGCCTTCCACAGAAGCCTCTACGACAGAGTCCACAACCGCAGCCTCCGACGAAGAGGATAACACGACGAAGGCTACGACCACAACAAAGCCCACAACCACCCGTTATCTGACTCCCTCGGAGCAGTTTGAGCTTCTCAAGCAGGAAAATCCCCAAATCACCTTCCCTGCCAATATTCAGCTGAAATATGCAAAGCTCTACGCTGAAAATCAGGACTTCGTCGGTTACCTTTCCGCTGACGGCTCTGACCTGGACTTCCCCATTGTAAGAGGTGAGGATAACGACGAATATATCGAAAAAGATTTCTTCGGTGAGTATACAAAGTACGGTTGCCCCTTTATGGCGGCAGAAAACAACGTAGAAAGCCTTGATATGAACACCGTTATCTACGGTCATCATATGAGAGACGGCTCTCTGTTTGCTACTCTTGACCAATATACCACCCTTGAGGGCTACAAGGAAGCTCCCGTAATCAGATTCAATACCCTTTACCGTGATTACAGCTTCAAGGTTATCGCCGTTATGATCACCAACATCAACCCCGATGACGACAACGGCTATGTCTTCAACTACTTCTGGACTAACCTTAACAGCGCCCTCAACTACACAGCCTATCTCAATCAGCTTTCACAGCGCTCCCTTTACGATACGGGTGTCAACGTGCTTCCCACAGACAGACTTCTCACCCTTTCAACCTGTTATTCCGAATTTGAAGATGCAAGACTCGTTGTTGTTGCAAGACTCGTCCGTCCGGGTGAAAGCGAAAGCGTGGATACGAGTAAGGCTGTCGAAAATCCCAACCCGAGATACCCCCAGGCTTACTACGATGAGTATAAGCTCACAAATCCCTACAAAGGCGCTTATAAATGGGAGATAACGTGATACAATTCACAATTCACAATGCACAATTCACAATCGCGGGGGAAGAATCGGACAGTTGAAAATGAGTGTCCGCCACCGTAATTGTGCAGAGGGATACGACCCTTAATTCTGCATTCTGCATTCGTTAATGCTGAGTAGTCAGTAGCCAGGTATGCCTTCGGCATTTACTAAAGGGCGAGGCAAGACTAATCAGATATAATCGCGTCGCAGACCCGCAATTTTGCATTTTGCATTTTGCACTTTGCACTTAATTCTGCATTCTGCACTCTGCATTCAATTTTCACTCTGCGTTCTGCACTCTGCACTCTGCATTCACTCTGCATTCTGCATTCAATAAAACAATCCCCCCGGGAGGTAAAAATGATCAGATTATTTACTTTAGATGACATTTCAGCATTTTCCTCGGATACTATATATAAAATAGGCCTTGCCGCAGAAAAATACGGCCTTACCGATGAAAACATATCAGCTTTCCCAACTCATGAAACTCTCTATAACGAAACTCTCCTTGCAACGGAAAACGGCGACTACGTAATCGTTGCCTGTGAAACCGAGGACTATAATCTCACGAAAAGGGAGCTTATCGCCAGACTTCTTCTTGAGGAATATGAAAGTGAGGACATCGCCAACCTGATAACCCTTAATGCAGGTGACGATATTTCCGAATTTGACATTACAGGTCACAGTCTTGTGCCAAGAGGCAGTATATATCACTTTACTACCGACGGACTTTACTGCGGCTTTACTACAGATGTGCTTCACGGAAAGCTCACCTTCCTTCCCCTTGATTTCATGAGAATCGACGCTGTCCTTACATCACTTGTCGAAGATGTGCTCGCTCCTATGGCGGCAATCGCAAAGGGCGAAAGACCTCCTATAAAGATGCCCGAGGAGGACATTCTTCCCGTTACGGAGAAAATCGTCGAGGCCCTGCAGAAGGCTGACATCAGGCTCTCCCTTGCCACAGGTGAGGCTACTATGTGGGTTTATAACCTCTACGACAAAATTGACAACCTTACCGACAGAATCAATTTCGTCGAGGTTATCGACGAGGAAGCAGACCTTCCCGAGGACGCAACGGCAGAAAGTGAATCCGTAAGAATCATCCGCCACGCAAGAGAGGCTATGCTCAACGCTGACGCCGCTCTCGGCGGTGCAATATCCGAAATCTACTCCACAGAAAACGACGAGGGCAAAACCGTTTACTTCGCCTATGCGGCCATTGTCGACAAGGGCTCGGCAAAAGCAAAGAAAATCAACACCTCGAACCCCGAGGACCTCGCCGCTATTCTCCCCCACGCATTGAGCGTGCTTGCAGGTCTTGTCGAGGCAAAGGCGGAGCAGACCGTAAAAAATCTCGAAGCCGCTCAGGCAAGACTCCGTGCTGAAGCCGATGAGGCTTTCGAAAGAAACGAGCCGACCGAGCCCGAAAAGCCCGAAGAAAAGCTTATGAGCAAAAATATGATGATTGGCGCCATAATTGCCCTTGCAGTTGCAATCATCGTACCTATATGCCTTGTTATCGGTCTTGCCACAAACAAGCCTGATACAACAACCGATCCCAGCCAGCAGGCATTCAACCCCTCGGTTAATTTACAGACACCCTCACAGGGCAACCCCTTCGGACCCGGTCAGTCGACCACTCTTGCTCCTGTAGGTAATAATGTTACCGAGCCCTCTGCCGCAGATGTTACCGCTACGCCTACCGCTGCTCCTTCAGCATCAACAAGCGGTGTTTTCACCTTCTACGTTTTCGGTTACGGTCACGGTGTAGGTATGAGTCAGACCGGCGCAAACTATCTTGCATCTCTCGGTATGAGCTGGGCTGATATTCTCGCTCACTATTACTACGACTCCAGCTCGTCTACAGTCATAGTTACCGGTGAGGTTTATCCCCAGAAAATGTCCTACGACGGTGTTTCCTACGATACGAGAGAATACCTCGCAAGAGCTCTCGAGGCTGAAATGAGCGCCTCCTTCAATAAGGAAGCTCTCAAAGCCCAGGTCGTCGCAATATACACCTTCGTTCGTTATCATAACGCCGACGCCCTCGCAGCAGGAAGCCCTGTTTTCAGCGGCACGTCAAACTTCCACGCCTTCCTTGATGCCTCACGTACCCCTTCTGCAACAATCTATGCGGCTGTTGACGAGATTATGGCTATCGGTCCCTACATCTCAAATAACGGCTCCACAGCTCTTACACCCTTCCACTCTATGAGTGCAGGTAAGACTACCTCCTACTATAACTGCTGGGGTAAGTCAAGCGGCACAAGCGTACCCTATCTTAACGGTGCAAGAGAGTCTATCGGTGACTACAACGACCCCAACTTCAAAACCACCGTCAAGCTTTCAAGCTCTGATATTCAGGCTCTCGCCAATCAGCAGGGTATCACACTCACAGGCGACCCCGCTTCCTGGATAAGCATTATAAGCCACGATGCCGCAGTAAGAGAGGACATCGGCTATGTTTCATCAATCCGTGTAGGCGGCACAACTATGACGGGTAACGACTTCCGCACCAAGCTTCTCGGAGGAAGAATACGCTCCCACTGTTTTGCAATAGTTTATACACCCAATGCTTAAATAACTTGACAACATCAGTCAATTATTGTATACTTTTTAAGGCAAAAAATAATATTAACATAAAGGAGTAATTATCATGGCATTAGTTACAACAAAGAAAATGTTTGAAGATGCATACAAGGGCGGCTACGCTATCGGCGCCTTCAACGTAAACAACATGGAAATTATCCAGGGTATCACAAGAGCTGCAAAGAAGCACAACTCCCCTGTTATCCTTCAGGTTTCCGCAGGTGCAAGAAAGTACGCTTCCCACGGCTACCTTGTAGCAATGGTTAAGGCTGCTGCTGAAGAAACCGGTCTTCCCATCGCTCTTCACCTCGACCACGGTCCCGACTTCGAAACATGTAAGTCCTGCATCGACGGCGGCTTCACATCAGTTATGATCGACGGTTCACACCTCGACTACGAAGAGAACGTTGCTCTTACAAAGAAGGTTGTTGACTACGCTCACGCTCACGGCGTTGTTGTTGAAGGTGAACTCGGTCAGCTCGCAGGTATCGAAGACGATGTTAACGTAAGCGAAGAAGACGCTAACTTCACAGATCCCGATCAGGTTTACGACTTCGTTACAAGAACAGGCGTTGACTCACTTGCAATCGCTATCGGCACAAGCCACGGTGCTTACAAGTTCAAGCCCGGTCAGAAGCCCCAGCTTCGTTTCGACATTCTCAAGGCAGTTGAAGAAAAGCTTCCCGGCTTCCCCATCGTTCTCCACGGTGCTTCATCAGTTAACCAGGACGACGTTAAGACCATCAACGAGTTCGGCGGCGAAATGCCCGACGCTATCGGTATACCCGAAGAAATGCTTCGTGAGGCTGCATCAATGGCTGTTTGCAAAATCAATGTTGACTCCGACATTCGTATCGCTATGACAGCTGCTGTACGTAAGCACTTCACACAGAACCCCAAGCACTTCGACCCCAGACAGTACCTCACTCCTGCAAGAGATGCAATCGAAGGTGTTGTTTCACACAAGATCGAAACAGTTCTCGGCTGCGCAGATAAGGCATAAGTAAAGAACAGAACAAAAACAATTAAAGTTCTTTGATTCTTTCTTTCAAGAAAGAATGCCCCGCGGCGAGCGATAAAAGATCAAGTACCATTGTCAAGAAACGACAGTGGTACTTTTTTATTCAAAAAGCATACTTTTTTATATCAAATAGTATGCAAATTCGCATTGACTTTAAAGAAAGGATAGGATAGAATAAAATTAAAGCATAAAGGTCAGGTGAGGAAAATGAACAAAAGCTTTGCGTTTGACAAAAGGTTTCTGATATGGATAGCCGCAATAGGTTCTTGTTTGCTCGTAATTGCAACTCTGTCCGAAGGTGACAACAAGGTGATGCCTACAACAATATGTTTTATCATACTCTGTGGTCTTTACTCTTTAATGGAACCCAATTTTTATGTTGCTGACAAAGATGGCATTGCGATTTACTATTTTGTTTTTATCAAATATTATTATAAATGGAATGAAATAAAATCAATACACGAGGGTGTCGCAGGTAACTACAAAGACCATTATAACGCATACTTTCTTATAACTTCAAATCAAAAAAAGAAACCTTTTTTTATGACAGATGCAATAACAAAATCATCAGCAACAAAGAGACTTATAAAAATGTATTGGAATGGTGAAATTATAGGAGATGAAGATATAAATTATGAAAAGGCTCTAAAAAGAGAAGAAAGAAAGCTCCTCATATCAAACGAGAAGTACCTAATAAAAACAGAGGGACAAATACGAGCAGAATTAGATAATATTGTAAGAGAATATAAAACAAAAGCAAAGCATCACGGCAAGTTCATCAAAACAAAATACAGTTATGAGGCTGACAATAAACTCTTGAAAGAGCGACCCGCTTGTAGTTATTCTTTTTTAGTCAGCATAAAAGTCGAAACAGCCGGTAAATCTGAAAACGAAAGTGCTTTTAATATAATAAAATTGCTTGCTGTCAATCGCAACAAAAATAAAAATAAGATTACAAAAAATAAAAATGCCATCTCTGAAATCAGAAACTTTTTAACTGAATCTATTGAAAAATAAAAAATTACAACCGTTGATCTGGTCAACGGTTGTTTTTTTTGCTCGCCGCGGGGCATTCTTTCTTGAAAGAAAGAATCAAAGAACTTTTATTGTTTTGGGAACTACTTCCTGTCCCCATACATCTTCTCATAATAGTTGACATACTCACCGCTTACAATATTCTGCCACCAGTCAACATTGGCAAGGTACCAGTTGACCGTCAGCCGCAGACCGTCGTTGAACTTCGTTTCGGGATACCAGCCGAGCTCTGTCTGAATCTTCGTCGGGTCAATAGCGTAACGCATATCGTGTCCCGGTCTGTCTTTGACATAGCGGATAAGACTTTCGTCCTTTCCGAGAATACGGAGAAGCTCCTTTACAACCTCAATATTTGCTTTTTCGTTGTGTCCGCCGACGTTATAAACCTCACCGATTCTGCCCTTATGGAGAATAAGGTCGATAGCCTTGCAGTGGTCTTCAACGTAAAGCCAGTCACGGACGTTGAGACCTTCACCGTAAACGGGCAGAGTCTTGCCCTCAAGAGCGTTGATAAGCATAAGAGGGATAAGCTTTTCCGGGAAGTGGTACGGACCGTAGTTGTTGCTGCAGCGGCTGATTGTAACAGGCAGACCGTAGGTGCGGTAGTATGCCATTACAAGAAGGTCTGCCGAAGCCTTGCTCGCTGAATAAGGCGAGGAGGTATGAATGGGAGTTTCTTCTGTGAAGAAGAGGTCAGGACGGTCGAGAGGCAGGTCGCCGTAAACCTCGTCGGTTGATACCTGGTGATAACGGATATTACCGTACTTTCTTGCCGCATCAAGAAGGACCTGGGTGCCGAGAATGTTAGTTTTAAGGAAAACCTCGGGCTCTTCTATTGAGCGGTCAACGTGGCTTTCTGCTGCAAAATTTACAACAGCATCAAACTTCTCCTCCTCGAAAAGACTGTAAACAGCCTTGCGGTCAGTAATGTCGCCCTTGAAAAATCTGAAGTTCGGGTTGAGCATAGCTTTTTCGAGAGTTTCAAGATTGCCTGCATAAGTAAGAGCATCGATACAGACTATCCTGTAGGACGGGTGCTTTTTAAGCATATAGTATATGAAGTTTGAGCCGATAAATCCGGCTCCTCCGGTGACAAGAATGTTCATATAGGTTCTCCTTTCTTAAAAATGCACTCCGCATTCTGCATTCTGATTGTAAACTGTGCATTGTGAATTGTGAATTGCATTCTGCATTCATTATACCCTACAATTCACTATATTTCAAGTTTTCTTTTTAAACTGTTTGTTGCAGTGGGGGCAGGAGATGTTGATTTTGCCTCTGCCTCTGGGCACACGCAGAGTACGGTGACACTGGGGGCAGTTGTAGTACTTATGATCCTTGTCCTGATACTGGCTTATCTTTTTCATTATAAATACACGCCAGGGTTTACTCAACTCCATAAATTTCGTATTTTCACTCCGTCTTTTCTCGCAGTTTTTCGACAGACTGCGGACAAGGGCGATAACATACAGCACCGTGCCGATGCTCTTTAAATAATAGTACTGCGGCGGCACGAACAGCGAAAGAATCACTGTTACAATACCACCGAGAATAATAAGAAAAACATTCAGTTGATCATTGCCGTATCTTCCCTGCATAAAGCGTCGTAATTTTTCCATCATTTTACTTCATCCTTTCCTGTCTATTATACTATAATTATGACCTTAATTCAAATTAAACTTTTAAGAACAATAAAAATATTGCTAATTTTTTCTCACCGTGGTATAATTAAAGTTAATCTATAAAAAAGAAGGAATTGCAAATGAAAACCCTGAAAAAATACTGTAAGCGCTATTTTGTTGATGCAATGAGCTTTATGGCTCTGGGGCTTTTTTCCTCGCTTATCGTAGGACTTATTATAACCCAGCTTTCTAAAATCCCCCACCTTGAGATTCTCGGCACCTTCTCGGAGGTTCTCGGAGCATCGTCACCTGTGGTGGGCGCGGCTATAGGTGCGGCTATCGCTTACGGTCTTAAGTCGAAGCCTCTTGTTGTATTCTCCTGTATTGCCGTGGGTGCCTTCGGTTATCAGCTCGGCGGCCCCGTAGGAGCCTATGTCTCTTCTCTTGTCGCAAACGAAATTGCAGGCCTCGTAGCAGGTAAAACCAAAATAGATATAGTACTGACTCCTCTTGTTACGATAGTAACGGGTGGCTTTGTCAGCACCTTTGCAGGACCTCTTCTTTCAGATATGATGACGGGGCTCGGTGATATAATCAATTCGGCTACCCAGCTTCACCCCTTCCCTATGGGAATAGCTGTTTCGGTAATTGTGGGTCTTGTCCTTACAGCTCCCATCAGCTCCGCCGCACTTTGCATTATGCTCGGCCTTGAGGGAATTGCTGCAGGTGCCGCCGCTGTCGGTTGCTGTGCACAGATGATAGGCTTTGCCGTAACCTCTTATAAAGCAAACGGTGTAGGCGGTCTTATCAGTCAGGGCATCGGCACAAGTATGCTTCAGTTCGGCAACATTATGAGACACCCGCAGATTGCTCTTGCACCTACTCTCGCAGGAGCTGTTCTCGGACCCGTGTCCACCTGCCTTTTAAAGATGACCAACACTCCCTCGGGTGCAGGTATGGGCACAAGCGGTCTTGTAGGTCAGTTCGGAGCTTACTCCGCTATGGCAGAAAGCTTCGGCAGCACGGAAACCGTCATTCTTATTGTCGTGATGCACATTATTGCTCCTGCAGTTTTAAGCCTCGCCTTCCATGCTCTTTTCAAGAAAATCGGTCTTGTCAAGGACGAGTACCTGGTTCTTGAGAAAATATAACGCGTAACAGTTCACAATCGCGGGGGGGAAGAATCGGACAGTTGAAAACGAGTGTCCACCGCCGTAAATCCTAATTATTTTTCACTCTGCATTATTAAAGACAGGAGATAAACTATGAACGTTTTTGATTTCGATGAAACCATTTTTGACGGTGACACAGCCTTTGAGTTTGTTACCGAATTCGTCAAAAAGCACCCTTCACTTATCAAGCTTGCTCCAGACATTATCAAGGTTGTCCGTGACTATAAAAATCTGACCTTCCGTTTTGAGGATCTCGTTGACCAATACGGACCTATGATAAGCGACTTTATCATCTCACAGAACGTGGATGCAAAGCAGATTGCCAAGGAGTTCTGGGACAAGCGTGAAAACAGAATCAAGCCCTTCTACTTCGAGATTCAGAAGGAGGACGACCTTGTAATCAGTGCATCGCCCACATTTATGCTTGAGGAAATATGCAACCGTATCGGCATCAAGCACTATCTCGGCACAGAAATGAATCTCGAAAAAGGCACCTTCGAGCGTTGGTGCTTCCGAGATAAGAAAATCGAATTCTTCCGTGAGGCATATCCCGACGGAGTAATCGACGACTTCTACACCGACTCCATGCACGACGAATTCCTTTTCCCCTATGCAAAGAGAGTATTCCTCGTCAAGGGTCATAAGATTACACAGATAAAGTAATATGGAAAGACTCGATAAAATAATCGCCTCTCAAGGGAAGTACTCAAGAAGCGAGGTAAGAAAGCTCGTAAAGCAGGGACTCGTCACGGTAAACGGTGTAACTGCCAAAACGAGCGATATGAAGTGTGATGCCGATAAAGACGATATAACCGTCGCAGGCGTGAGTCTCGGCTACAAAAAGCATCTCTACATTATGCTCAACAAGCCCAAGGGTGTAATCAGCGCCACAGAGGACTCCTCACAGAAGACCGTTCTCGACCTCGTGCCGACGGAGCTTAAAAGGCAGGGCCTCTTCCCTGCAGGAAGGCTTGACAGCGACACTACGGGCTTTGTGCTTCTGACCGATGACGGTGATTTCGCCCATCGGATTCTCTCGCCGAAAAACCACATAATGAAAACCTACCACGCCACCCTTAAAGCACCCCTTACAGATGAGGACATTATCCGCTTCAAAGAGGGGCTGACTCTCGGTGACGGTACGAAATGCCTCGAGGCTCACGTTAAGATGCTTGAAGGAGCAGAAAATGTGGCACAGGTTAAAATCTGCGAAGGAAAGTACCATCAGGTCAAAAGAATGTTTGCCTCTCTCGGCAACAGGGTGCTCGAGCTTAAGCGTGTACAGATGGGAGCTCTGCCACTTGATGAAGGTCTTCCCGAAGGAGAATGCAGAGAGCTGACGGCTGACGAAGTTTCTATGCTGTGTGTGAAAGAGTGACGGGTCGCACAGTTAAAAAACAGTATTATCAGGAACGGTTTTGCTGTTCCTGATTTTTTTGTGTAAAATTAAATGCTGCGGTAGGCGGGGAGGCTAAGTCGGAGGCCAAGCGGTCTTAGGAAGACAAGGC
>JAZSGW010000043.1:0-2085 GCA_045532935.1 Acutalibacteraceae bacterium | reverse complement strand
AGTAAGCTTTTTGTACTACTTGCTTGTTTATATCTAAATCTTTCAAAGAACTCTTCTTTAACGGCTTTCTTTCGGAAAGCGGATGCAAAGCTAGAGCTTTTTTCAATACCCACAAAACATTCTCACCTTTTTTTTGAAGTTTTTTCTTCATTAAATTTAGCAACGCTGATTAACAGCAACTTAAACTAAATTCATTTTCTGGACTTATTTTTTATCCTAAACCCGGCTCACATTATTATTTATTGCGCGCGCGTATACAAGGAATTTCCCATTTTTACTGTCACTCGTATTACCGACAGATAAACCATTGTGTTCCACCGGACACATGGTAACAGGAGTCCTTACACCGACCATTCAGCCGTTTCACCAATATCGCATACGAACTTCCACCGGAAAATGTAGCATCTTTCAGCGATAAGACGTAGCACTATGCGGATTTTAAATAGCCTGCCTCTCCCTAGTCTCCTTTACAAGGGGAAGGTGAAATGTAGTCAGAATTTCATTCAAATGAGTTAAACAACTGACTTGAAGCCGGAAGTTATCGAGATATTATAAAAAAGACGAAGGGCGACCATCACGGTCGTCCTTCTTTATAGAAAGAAACTAAAATAATCCGCACACTTCCCTGCGCCGTGAAATACAGGTGACAACCCAAGAACAGTAAAAAGATGAAGAGGGTACTTAAGCTCATGCAGGGAGTGCGCAGAGAAATCTTTTTACCTGGTTACAATTCTATACTGGCATCGGCTACCAACCATTCGTTGACGGTTACATCAAACTCGATGGGATGGGTGATATAACGACTGGCAAGGGCCTTGGTTTCGCCACGATTGAGCCAAGCACGGCCGGCTGTGAACACCAACGAAGAACGCTCGATATCGGTATGGCTCAACTCAACTTCTACATCGACCGCTTTCTGGCGGAAAGGCAACAAATAATCGGAGGTCAATACCCGATAATCCGCTCCTTCAATCTGACGGACATCTGTCGGGATTTTCCCCGACTGGAGAACGGCTGTTACCGCTTCGCCTTCTGCCATACCATAAAGGGCATTGAATGTACCTGAAACACCTGACACCTTAACAGAAGAAAACATATCGTTCACCGGAAGACCCATCTTGGTAGCCACCTCTACATCGTCTACTAAAGTAAGCACTTCCAACTTACCAAAGGGGCTTTTCAAAGATACAGTGACATGATTGTTTCCCTGTGTACGCAGGCCAAAGAGACTGCCATAGAAGGCTTCACGAAGATTGTCATTACCTTTACAACGATCATAACACACCTTGACGGCTTTCATATCCGACAAATCATAGCAGTTCAGCCCTTGGGGTTGTGCCCAAAAAGCAACATCGTAAGACTTTCCTTGTTCCAATTGAAGAGTCAGGGTAACAGAGGTGTTACCATCAAAGGAAACTGCCTTAAGACCGGCTGTATTCTTTTCGACCACGGTGCCATCGGCAGCATTATAAACAGTGTAGAAAAGTTCCAAGTCCTGGCCTTGCGCCACAGCACGGGACACAGCATCCAAACGGGTAGTCAAGTTGACTTCTTTATTCTCATTCATGGGCATTTCGTCCGCTTCGTCATTGGCACACGATGCAAATAAACAAGAGACAGCTAGGACTAGCACACCTCCCAACAACAACTTCTTCATAACAGTAAAAACAGCAAACAGTAAACAAATGTTAGTGTAATAACAACAGCACAAAGGTAGGTATATTTTGCATATATCCAACAATTACAGCGGTATTTTTTTCATTTTACTTCAATTTCCTTTCATTTAAGCGATTTTTTAGTGATTAAATCACCTGCTTTTGATGAATTAATGTACCTTTATGGAGTATTTATCTTCTTAACAAACTTTTTATGAAAATTGTTTTAGCTATCGATTCTTTCAAAGGAAGCCTCACCTCTACCGAAGCCGGAACAGCCGCAATCGAAGCCATCTGCACAAAAGTTCCCGACTGCCAAACGGAGTTGATTCCGATTGCAGACGGAGGCGAGGGTATGCTCTCAGTCATGCTGAATGTTATCGGAGGCACTACGCACTCCTTGGAAGCTCACAACCCTTGCATGGAACGG
>JAZSGW010000023.1:0-37439 GCA_045532935.1 Acutalibacteraceae bacterium | reverse complement strand
AACAC
Organism: Acutalibacteraceae bacterium; assembly: GCA_045532935.1. GTDB lineage: Bacteria > Bacillota > Clostridia > Oscillospirales > Acutalibacteraceae > UBA6857. The sequence continues at coordinate 37,434 of JAZSGW010000023.1, read as the reverse complement.
TGAAATCGAAGATTTCAATATCACTATGCCGAAAAGTGCATAATATCACTCTTTCCGAAGGAAAGAATATCACTTAAAGTTAAAAGCGCACTTACTCACCACTTTTAGTGACAGTGCAAAAAAGTAAGAGTTAATGCAGTTTTTGCTACATTAACTCTTTTTGTCCTTTAGAGTACCACTCGAATCAGACTGTGTCTTTTTGTATGTTGTGCAAATAATCAGCCTCTTGCAAAGCCGTAGTAGATGCTGTCATCGTAGGTGTTGTTTTCGTCCTTATCGTGATGGGAATACCATACCTGAGCGAAGAAGGGATTGTGCCTTGCGATTTCATCGTAATTCCAGGGCATAGGCAGACATTCAGGACACCAGTGACCGCCTTTAAGGACGAGGTTGGGACTCATCTCAAATTCGTGTCCGTGAGCGCATCTCCATTTTATTGGTGTATACATATCCTTGCCAAGCTTTGAAGAAAGGCATTTTCCGCCTCTGAATTCGGCGGCTTTTTTCATATCGCTTATTTTCAGCGAATGGAAATCCTTTGTTTCGTCATATCCGTGGTCGAGATAGCGGTATTCCTCCTTGTCAGGAACTACCACCTCGAATTCGTCCCAGGAGCCTATGGAATCGTATTTTTCCCACGAGCCGTAATACGCCGTGATTCTGTCCTTGATTCCGTTGTCTATCCACGCCTTTGTGCCGTACAGCGGAGTTTTTGCGATGTCGTTCATCATGGTCTTTTTAAGTATGCTGTAGGGGGCAAGGGCTGAAAAACGGAAGTAAACGGGAGTGTTTTTCGATAATTTTCTGAAGTACTCCTTTATGGGAACATTGTGTCTGAAGTGAAGGTAATTTTCGAGCTCATCTGCATCGGTGAACCATTGACCGTGGAAGTTCTGCAGAATAAACCAGTTAGGCTCGAAGAGCTTTTTTGGAATATCGTTACCTCTCATACCGAGACTTTCAAGCAGAAGCTGCTCAAATTCATAGTTTGTCAGGCGGTAGTCGCTGCCAGAGCTGATATTATAGAATCTTCTCCAGAATTCCTCGGGTACACGGTCATTACAAACCTTTGCACATAGTCTGCCGCTGTCCTCGACAGTAACCCACTCAAGCACACCGTTGATAGGTACGTGGAACATAATCGGGTCCATATTTTTAAGTATATCGGGATAAAGGATACCCGTCTGTCTCAAGGAAACCCAGTATCTGAGACCTGAATCTGCGAGAAGCTGTTCAGCGATGGTTTTACTGATGGCGTAGTGGTCGTAGACGCTTATCTGTATGGGGTCGCCTGTTCTTCCCCAGTGGGTGGGATAGTTTCTGTCGCCGGTCTGGGCGACTGTGCCTATGTAAACAACCTTCACATTGTCAGGATCAGGCTGCGCCTTTACAGCCTTGATGATGTTTTCCATAGCAGTTATGTTTGTAAAGAGCGTCTTTTTAGGATAATAGTCTGCAGCAGGGGAAACGAGTCCACCTACGTGAAGAACATAATCAGCACCCGTTACACCTTCGAGTACGTCCTCGTAGTGTGTAAGGTCACCCCATATGCACTTTACGGAAGAATCAAACATATAGGGGGCAAATTTCTTTCTTGCGTCCTGAGAGTCGAGATTGAGCACAACAATGTTGTACATATCTTTTCTTTTATATAATTCCTTGAAGCCTGCAAAGCCCATATTGCCCGAGGCACCCGTTAAAAATACAGTTTTTTTCATTCTGACACCTCCTATTACAATTTAATTGTACAACACAACTCTGTAACATTTGTTAACATTTAGTTAATACTAATAACGTATAACTGAAACAATTTGCATATTTGTGTAAAAAAACGTAAAAATCGTCCGTAACAAATCAAACAGTGAGGCTGTGCTTGTAATTAAACTTGGATTTTAGTTGGGCGTTGGAAAAAGATTTTTAAACAAATAAAAAACAGACACTTCAGAATAGTTTCAAACTGAAATGTCTGTTTGTACTTGGTTTTGTCAGTTGTAGATTTTTCTTATGCTTTCTGCCTTCTCAATTATGTCATCACGGAGACTTTCGGGGCTTATTACCTGAACCTTGTTACCGAACTGCATCAGCCAGGAGACGAGACCTTCACTGCAGACGCATTTCGTTTCAAGGGTGAAGCTTTCTTCCTTGTCGCCTATGGCCTTTCTTATTTTACATTCATCACCGAAGCGGTCCACCATCTCCTCAAGTATGGAGTCATCACAGCGAAGAACGAGCTTTCTTGTGTCACCGCTGAACATATTGAACAGCTTTCCCGAATAGTCGGCAGAATCAAAGAAGCTTGCATAAGGGGAGACCTCCGAAAAATCACGGGAGGGCTCGTCGGTGATTTCAACCTTTTTCATACGGTCAATTCTTGTATGCATCAGGTTGTCATACTTGGAGTTGTTAGAGATAAGATAGTAGTGGTCATTACTCCATATGAGGGCGTAGGGACTTACGGTAAAAGCCTTTTCCTCGCGAATGATTTCCTTATGAGCTTCATCGATGACTCGCTTTATGTAGGTGAAGGAAATTTTCTTCTTTTGTAAAATCGCCTTGTTGATGATGTCAATGTTATAGTAAATTTCCTCGTTTGTGCATTTGTTGCGGTTATCTATATAAACCTGCTTTTCGAGGAGCTTTGCCTGATACTTACTGCAGAGGGTGCATATCTTGTTGATAAGCTCCTTGCTTTTTTTGTTGCTTATGAAGTTTGCCGCCTGAACTGCGTCCATCAGAAGACGAAGCTCGGGAAGCTCAAAGTCACGGGCGAGTATACGGTAGCCTCTTTTTTCTGTAGAAATATCCACACCGTAGCTTCTGAGCGCAGAAATATCGGCATAGATGGACTTGCGTTCACATTCTATGCCTTTTTCACTGAGCATTTCAAGAAGCTCGTCAGTTTTTACAAGGTTGTCCTCGTCACTGTATTTTTCAAGGTATTGCTTGATATACAGCAGTTTTAATTTAGTGTAACCCTTTTCAGCCATATCAGTCGAGGATATAAAGACCGCTCTTGAGCCAGACGAATTCTCTGCCCATAACGTTGATGTACTTGTAAACCTTCTCATTGAAAACTCTGTAATCTCTTACGGAGTTGTTCTGAATGTTGAGAGTACGGATTTTCTTTGATGACTGATTGCAGATGTAAAGGATACCGTTGTGAAGTGAAACCGCACAGGGACCCTCGAAGGCTGTTGCATCTCCGCCGCCTACACGAAGGAGGATTCTGCCCTCACGGGGAGAGTATTTGATAATAGCGTTTTCACCGGGTACGGCACACCAGATATAAGCACCGTCAACAGCTATATCGCACACGGGAAGACCGTGATAGGTAAGCTGCGAGGAAACGTTGAGAGAGCCGTCGGTGTTGAAAATATTATACTCACCGTTGGGGAAAACAGCCATAATGCGGTCATCGTTGAGAATGCCTACATCACAGGAGACATAGTCTCCGAGCTGCTCTGCGATTTCTTCAAATTCAAGACCGAATTTTACCTTGAGAAACACACTTTTTTTAATATGTGTAAACTTATCGTTAACTGCATCATAGCCGTAAAAATTAGCCTTGAGTCTTCCGTCGGGGGTAGTATCCTTTGTGGCAAAAACAAAACCCTTCTTAAAAGGGGTAATGTTCAATATTTCACCTGAAAAAACATTTTCCATAAAAATTACAGGTCCTTTCGTAATGTACTGTATATAAAAGAAGCATAATTGAATTTATCACTATTATATATAATACATTATTCTTTTCTTATCGTCAAGGTGCATAGGATAATATTTTTATATTTTATTGGTAAATTTGTATATAAATGGCTGTAGCTTGTTGACAAAAGCATGGAATTAAAGTACAATAGATTGAGTAAAATTAAGTATTTTACAAGGAGGAAAAAGAAGAAATGAGTGAAAAATTAGTTTTAGCCCTTGACCAGGGTACAACAAGCTCAAGATCAATCGTATTTGACAAAAAGGGCAACATTATTGCCAAGGCACAGAACGAATTTGATCAGATTTATCCTAAGGCTGGTTGGGTTGAGCACGACCCTCTTAACATTCTCTACAGCCAGTTCAATTCTATCACAACCGTTCTTCGTAACGGCCGCTTCTCCGCAAAGGATATTGCCGGTATCGGTATCACCAATCAGAGAGAGACTACCATTCTCTGGGACAGAGCAACCGGTAAGCCTGTTTACAACGCTATTGTATGGCAGTGCAGAAGAACAGCTGACATCTGCGAAAAAATCAAGGAGGACAAGGAGCTTTGCGATTATATCACGGCGCATACCGGTCTTATTGTCGACGCATACTTCTCCGCTACAAAAATCAAGTGGATTATTGATAACGTTCCCGGTGTAAAGGCTCTTGCAGATGCAGGTCAGCTTCTTTTCGGTACAGTTGAAACCTGGCTTATCTGGAACCTTACCGGCGGCAGAACTCACGTTACCGATTACTCCAACGCTTCAAGAACTATGCTCTTTGACGTTGATAAGCTTTGCTGGGACGAATATCTCTGCGAAAAGCTCGGTATTCCTATGAGCATTCTTCCTACCCCCGTTCCTTCAAGTAAGGTTTACGGTTGGGTTGCAAGCGGCATTATCGGTCTTGAGGAGCTTGAAGGTGTACCCATCTGCGGTGCAATCGGTGACCAGCCCTCCGCACTTTTCGGTCAGGCATGCTTTGAGCCCGGTATGTCAAAGAACACCTACGGCACAGGCTGCTTCCTTCTTATGAACACAGGCGAGAAGAGAGTTGTATCTAAGAATAACCTTCTTACAGGTGTTGCATGGAGCCTTGACGGAAAGACAACCTATTCAATCGAAGGCAGTGCTTTCAACGCGGGTTCAGTTATCAAGTGGCTTCGTGACGAGGTTCAGCTTATTGACAGTCCCAGACGTTGCGACGAGCTTGCTGAAAGTGTACCCGATGCAAACGGCTGCTACCTTGTACCTGCTTTTACAGGTCTCGGTGCTCCTTATTGGGATATGTATGCAAGAGGCTGTATCGTCGGTCTTACAAGAGGCGTTAACAGAAAGCATATCGCAAGAGCTGTACTTGAATCCATCACCTATCAGATGACCGACCTTCTTGAGGCTATGAAGGATGATTCAGGTATTGAAATCAGCGAGCTTCGTGTAGACGGCGGTGCATCTGTAAGTAATATTATGATGCAGATTCAGGCAAATATGGCACAGACAAAGGTTAACAGACCCAAGACTGTTGAAACAACAGCTCTCGGTGCAGCTTACCTTGCAGGTCTTGCTGTAGGCGTATGGGAAAACCTCGATGATATTCAGAATAACCGTGAGGTTGACAGAGTGTTTGAGCCTGAAATGAGTATGGACGAAAGAAACAAGTACTACGCAGGCTGGAAAAAGGCTGTTTCCCGTGCTATGGATTGGGAAGAAAAGGAATAATCCGGGCTATTTAACCCGATTATATAAATAAATAAAAAATATAAAAAAATAAACAGGAGTGATAACAATGGGTAAGGTAATACTCGATTGGAAAACAACACACGACTTTATCAAGGATGCTTTCGTAGGCTACGGTGTTCCCGCTGATGAGGCAGAAATCGTAACTGACGTTCTTCTTGAATCTGACAGACGCGGTATCGAATCACACGGCTGCAACCGTTTCAAGCCCGTTTACATCGACAGAATCAAGGCAGGTATCCAGTTTGCAGAAACAAACTTCGAAATCCTTAAGGAAACCGAGACAACAGCTGTTGTTGACGGTCACCACGGTATGGGTCAGGTTATCGGCCACAGAGCTATGAGCATGGCTATCGAAAAGGCAAAGAAGTACGGTATGGCTATGGTTGTTGTACGCAACTCAACTCACTACGGTATCGCAGGCTACTACACCACAATGGCAACAAAGGCAGGCTGCATCGGTATGACCGGTACAAACGCACGTCCTTCAGTTGCTCCTACATTCAGCGTTGAGGGTATGTTCGGTACTAACCCCTTCACTCTTGGCGTTCCCACTGATGAAGATTTCGACTTTAACTTCGACTGTGCTACATCAATCACACAGAACGGTAAGGTTGAATACTATGAGAGAATCGGCGAGGAGATTCACCCCGGTACTGTAATCGATAACGAAGGTAATCCCGTTGAAGGTGATGCAGGCGTAGCTCTTAAGAAGATCCGTCAGGGTACAGCAGCTCTTACAACTCTCGGCGGTATCGGCGAAGCTCTCGGCGGCTATAAGGGCTACGGCTTTGCTATGTTCGTAGAATTCCTTTCATCAATCCTTCAGGACGGCGCTTACGGTAAGGATCTTGACGGTAAAGATGCAGAAGGCAATATCCGTCCTTATCAGCTTGGACACTTCTTTATCGCTATTGATACAAACCACTTCCTCGGCGAAGAAATCGCAAGAAAGAAGGCGGGCGACATCATTCGCGGTGTACGTGCAGCAAAGAAGGCACCCGGTGAAGACAGAATCTACACTGCAGGTGAAAAAGAGCACGACATCTGGCTTCAGAGAAAGGACAGCGGTGTGCCCATCAATGAATCAGTTCAGAAGGAAATGAATCAGGTTCGTGACGACCTCGGTCTTGATTACATCTTCCCTTGGGAAAAATAAGATAACAATCAGCAAGCGACTTTTCAGAAAGCCGCTTGCTGTTATGCTTTGAACCAATTATTCAAAAGGAGAAAATATTATGGATTACGCAAAAGAATCCCTCAGACTCCACGGCGAGTGGAAAGGTAAAATTGAAGTTGTCGCAAGAGCAAAGGTGCAGGATAAAGAGGCTCTTTCCCTTGCATACACCCCCGGTGTTGCACAGCCCTGTCTCGAAATTCAGAAGGACATCAACAAGTCCTACGAGCTGACAAGAAGATGGAACACTATTGCTGTTGTAACAGACGGTACTGCAGTTCTCGGTCTTGGTGACATCGGTCCCGAAGCAGGTATGCCCGTTATGGAAGGTAAGTGCGTACTTTTCAAGGAGTTCGGTGATGTTGACGCTATTCCTCTTTGTATCCGTTCAAAGGACGTTGACACAATCGTTGACACAATCGCACTTCTCGCAGGCTCCTTCGGCGGAATCAACCTCGAGGACATCGGTGCTCCCCGATGCTTCGAAATCGAAAGAAAGCTTAAGGAAAAGGCAGATATACCCATTTTCCACGACGACCAGCACGGTACAGCAGTTGTTTGCTCCGCAGCTCTTATCAACGCTCTTAAGCTTAACGGCAAGAAGATTGAAGACTGTGTTGCAGTATTCAACGGCGCAGGTGCCGCAGGTGTTGCTATTGCAAAGCTCTTCCTTGCAATGGGCATCAAGGACGTAATTATGTGCGACAGAAAGGGTGTTGTTCATAAGGACAGACCCGGTATTGAAAATGAACCTGCAAAGATTGAACTTGCTTCCTTCTCGAATAAGAGCGGTAAGACAGGTACTCTTGCAGATGCACTTGTCGGTGCAGATATTTTCATCGGTGTTTCAGCTCCCGGTTGTGTTACACAGGATATGGTACGCTCCATGGCAAAGGATCCCATCGTGTTCCCCATGGCAAACCCCACACCCGAAATTATGCCCGATGAAGCTATTGCTGCAGGTGCTTGCGTTGTAGGTACAGGCAGAAGTGACTTCCCCAATCAGATCAACAATGTTCTTGCTTTCCCCGGTATTTTCAGAGGTACACTTGACGTAAGAGCAAGTGACATCAACGAGGAAATGAAGATGGCAGCAGCAAAGGCTATTGCATCGCTTGTAGCTGACGATGAGCTCAGAAGCGACTATATTCTTCCCGCTGCTTTTGATGAAAGAGTAGGTCCTTCTGTTGCCGCTGCAGTTGCCAAGGCTGCAAGAGACAGCGGAGTAGCAAGAATCTGAATAAGCTGACAGTTAAATGCCGATGTGTATTGAACACATCGGCATTTTGATTTATTGGAATTATAAAAGCTATAAACTGTGACTTAAAATAAAAAAATAATCACAATTTTCAAAAAATCTTTGCTTTAATGTTGATTTAATCTTATTATTTTATTATAATAAACATTAATATGGATAATTATGTTTTTTAAGGAGTGTACAGTTATGGCACGAAAATCAAAAAAGGATATGAATACCCCTGAAAACCCTGCAGAGGTCAATACTGCTGCCAAGGGTAAGAAGGAGCGTAAAAAGAAGAAGAAAAAGAAGCACCCGATTTTATTTGCTTTTTTCCTTTTCTTTTTCTGCGTCTTTGTTTCAGGTATGTTGACAGCTATCGTGGTAGGAGGCTCTTTCCTTGGTTATATTGACAGTGTAATCAACGGAAACATAGCGATTGACCTTGATACTTATAAAAGCTCCCAGAGTCAGACCTCGTTTATGTATGCAACAGATTCTGACGGTGAGCAAGTAGAGCTTCGTCGTCTTCACGGTGAGGAAAACCGAGTCTGGATTGACTATGACGAGATTCCCGAAAGACTTCAGTGGGCATTTATCTGCCTTGAGGACAAGCGTTTTTATCAGCACCCCGGTGTTGACTGGATTCGTACTATCGGTGTTTTCATCAATCCTGCTTATGAGGGTCAGGGTGCATCTACTCTTACCCAGCAGCTTATCAAAAACCTTACTGACCAGAACGAAACCACATACAAGAGAAAGTTCAACGAAATTCTCCGTGCACTCAACTTTGAACGCAACTATTCGAAGAAGGATATTCTCGAAGCTTATCTTAATACGGCCTCACTCGGTGCAGGCTGCTACGGTGTAAAAACTGCCGCAGAGACCTACTTTGGCAAAACTCTTTCCGAGCTTACCATTTCCGAGTGCGCGACCATCGCAGGTATAACCAAGGCTCCCTATTCGCTCAATCCTTATGTGGACTATGAGGCATGTATGGAAAGACGAGACGAGTGTCTGTGGTATATGCACGATCAGAAAAAAATAACCGACAAGCAGTATAAGCAGGCTCTTGAGGAGAAAATCGTAGTTCAGGAATATTCTGCTGACTATGATGAGGAAGAAACTTCAGAAGAAGATATTATGAGCTGGTACGAGGAGTATGTTATTGACGAAGTAATTGAAGACCTTCAGGAAAAATACGGATATGAATATAACGAAGCATGGAGAAAGGTTTATTACGGCGGTCTTAATATTTACTCAGCTGTTGATACGGATGTTCAGGATACCCTCGAATATATCTATGCAAACAGAATCGGTATTCCTGATGCAGGTTACGATTCAGAGGGTAATGAGGCACAGTCTTCGATGACCATTATGGATTATAACGGCAGAATTATCGCTCTTGTCGGCGGTGCTGACCCGAAGCCGTCAAACCGCTGTCTTAACAGAGCAACTGACGAAAGCTGTAAGAGACAGCCCGGTTCATCAATCAAGCCTCTTACCGTTTATGGCCCTGCTTTTGATCTCGGTCTTATTCAGAGCGGTAATTCCGTAATGCTCGATAAAGCAATTACAGTTGACGGTGAAACCTGGCCGCAGAACTATGAAGGTGACCACGGTTCAGGTGAGTATGTAACAATCGACGTTGCAGTAGGTAAATCACTCAATACCGTTCCCGCAAGAATGATTGATGAAATGCTTGGTATTGACACTTGCTTTGATTATGCAAATGATACCTTCCATCTTGACCTTGCACCGGGTGATGCCACATACAGCGGTATGGCTTGTGGTGGTACGGAAACAGGCGTTACAACTCTCGAAATGGCAGCAGCCTATGCTGTTTTCGGTAACGGCGGTTATTACTTCGAGCCTTACAGTTATTACAAGGTAACAGACAGAAACGGAACGGTTATTCTTGATAACACAAAGAATATTCCCGAGCGTGCGATTTCCGAGGAAGCAGCCGACGGTATGCTTGATGTTCTTATCAATGTTTGTACCGCATCTTACGCAACAGGTTACGGCACAAAGGTAAGTGGATTTGATACTTTCTCGAAGTCAGGTACTACATCGGATAACTACGACAAGTGGTTCTGTGGCGGTACACCTCACTATGTAACTGCTGTATGGTACGGCTTCGATATTCCCGAGGATACAGGCTACGCTTATGCGAAGGATATTTTCTCGACCGTGTTTGACGATATTCACGAATACCTCGATTCAAGAGAGTTTTCAGATGTAAAGGAAGAAACAGCACTTTACATTGAATCCGTAAGAGAAGAGGGCTGATATGGTAATTCTTTCGGTTGATTACGGTGACGCAAGAACAGGTATTGCGGTCTGTGACAGAATGCAGATGCTTGCTTCACCGGTTACGGTAATAAATCAGAGCTATGAGCCAAAGGTAATTGCGCAGATAAAAGCACTTGCTGAAAAGCATAAAGCGGAGCGTATAGTTGTCGGACTTCCGAAGAACATGAACGGCAGCGAAGGCGAGAGAGCGGAGAAGTGCAAGGCATTTGCTGAAAGGCTTTCAGAGGAAACAGGTATTGAGACCGTAATGTGGGACGAGCGTCTTACCACGGTTTCAGCTCACAGAGCGCTCAACGTTACAAATGTAACAGGAAAGAGGCGTAAGGAGATAGTCGATGCTGTTTCTGCAGTAATGATTTTAGAGGATTATCTTGCCGCACATAAGTGAATTTTTCCCGACTTGAAATTAGAAATCAGGTCGGGATTTTTCTTTGAAAAAAGTTGAAAAAACTTTCAAAAAAGCCTTGACATTTACATTTTATATGTGTATAATATGCCTTGTTCGTTGCGGAATTGTGTAAGGGTAGCACAGCAGACTCTGACTCTGTTTGTCTGGGTTCGAATCCTAGTTCCGCAGCCAAAAATCCGACAAGCTTCGACTTGTCGGATTTTTCATTTATGTCCGCAGGACATAACTTCGTTTATCTGCTTTAGCAGATAACTTCATTTGAGAGTAGCTCAACTTCATTCAGCTTACGGACATAAACGAATGAAGTTGCCTTCGGCAAATGAAGTGCTTACGCAATGAAGTATGCCTTTGGCACAATGAAGTTGCCCTTCGGCAAAGGGATTTGACCAAACCGAAAACATTGCAATTTAACAGTACGTGTGGTATACTTAGTTAGACAAATAAGTATTTGTCTAACTGTTAAGCATACTTGAATATACTAAGGAGGATAAAATATGTTTTCTTTATTTACTAAAAAGGCTATGAACGAGGATGCAGCCAAGGCTTTTTGGATGTGGTTTGAGGAGAAAGAAGAATGGATTATTAACTGCATTGACAATCATGATTCTGCTTTTGTGTGGGCAATTGACGAAAAATTAAAGCTAGTATTTCCTTACTTTAAAGATGAACTTGAATTCCAGTTTGGACACAACAATGGTGTTGGAGAGTTTTTCTTCTTCCATTTGGGCGAAAAAGAACTTATCCGTGATGGTGAAACTCTCGGAAATATGATGCCTGTAGAAATAGCAAAAAGATGGCATTTCATTCTCGATAAATAATAACTCGTCAACTTCTGATTTGTCGAGATGTTGCTATTTTGAGCTGTAAACACAAGAATCCAAGTCTCAGGACTTGGATTCTTTTCAGTTATGTCCGCTGGACATAACTTCGTTACGAGCAAAGTGAGTACTTCATTTGACAGCTTGATGTCAACTTCACAGTCCGAAAAGCAGACATAAATTAATGTAATTCTCCTACAGATAAACGGATCACGTTGACGGATTCCGTATTGATTTTTTTATTTTAAGTTGATATAATGCTTTAGAGGTGTTTAATGTTTACTCGCATCAATTCCGATAAATGAGGTGACCGTATGGAAATTATAATATATTACATCATCTGCATCTGTGCTGTAACAGCCTTTGCCCTTTACATCAGAAATATCGTAAATAAGTATAAGCAGAGTAAAGGCATAACAGAGCCGTACAGACCGGAAAATGTAGAAATCAAAAATGAATTTGAAACAGTGAAGGTTCAGGCGGAGATAATAGACCTGTACTCCCATGAAGAAACGGTTGGTCTGGTAGTACCGAAGACGGAGAAATTTTATACTGTTATATTTCATACGGAAGACAATGAACGTATAGAAATCGAAATCCCGCAGGAGATGTATGACGGACTTGAAGTAGGTCAGCGCGGTGAGCTTACCCTTGTAGAGGGAGACCTGTACAGCTTTATATGTTAAGCTATGGCAGAAAAACGTATAATTCTTTTATTATAGTATAATCTTAAATCTATAAACTTCCGTTCGTATCTGTGCGGGAGTTTTTTATTTGACAAGCTTTAAGATAAGTGATATTATGGTATTGTAAAAATCAGGGAGGTGTAAATATGATAAGACGAATAATGTTTGTCTGCCACGGTAACATATGCCGTTCTCCTATGGCGGAGTTTATCTTCAAAAAAATGCTGCGTGAAAACAACCTGAACGACGGCTTCTATGTTGCTTCCTGTGCTACAAGTACCGAAGAAATCCGCGGTAATAAGGGTAATCCCGTATATCCTCCTGCGAAGGCGGAGTTGCTTAAGCACGGAATCACCTGTGACGGTAAATACGCTGTTCAGCTTAAGAAAAGTGACTATGATAACTACGATATTTTTGTCACGATGGACAGTATGAACGTGAGAAATATAATGAGAATCTTCGGCAAAGACCCCGAAGGCAAGGTATATAAGCTTATGGACTTTACCGACAGAAAGGGCGACGTTGCAGACCCGTGGCATACATTGAGGTTTGATGTTGCTTATGCTGATATTTACGATGGCTGTAAGAGCCTTTTAAAATACATAACAGAAGGGGAGAATAAATAATGAGTAACGCTTTGAAAAACACGCTCAAGCTTGCGGCAGCAGGTAGTGCGGCAGTAGCAGGCGCCTACGGAATGAGTTGTTTTCTTGACGAGATGCTTTTTAATCGCAAGCTGAAGCTTCCTGACAGTATCAACCGTAAGATTGCAGGCTGTGATGCAGGTCATCTCGGAGAATATCTGCAGAACAATCTTCAGTGGCTTGAGGATTACGGCTACGAGAGACACTATATTGTTTCCGACAGCGGCTATAAGCTGACAGGCTTTCTTTTTAAAGCGAAAGAAAACAGCGATATTTACCTCTTCGGAGCACACGGCTACAGAAGCTACGGCAAAAAGGAGTTCGCCGGGGTCACACAGCATTATCTTGCCAAGGGAATCAATGTGTTTCTTCCTGACCACGTTGCATCGGGCGAGAGTGAGGGCACACGTTGCACCTTCAGCTATCACGAGGTAAGAGACTGCTTCAAATGGCTCACATATATGACCGAGACCTTCGGCAAGGATATAAAGATTATCCTTCACGGTGTTTCTATGGGCAGTGCTACCGTTATGACTATGGGCGGCAGAGAAGACTTGCCCGAAAATGTCAGAATGATAGTTGCCGATTGCGGCTTTACCACAGCGAAGGCTCTTTTTGAGTCGAAGTTGAGATCGATGGGTGTGCCGCCGAAAGCGTTGATAGAAAGCGTCGATGTAGCCCACAGAAGAATACAGGGCTGCAGCTTTGAAGAACTCGCACCGATTGAGTATATCAGAAATGTCAGCCTGCCGATAGTTTTTATTCACGGTAAAAATGACAATCTCGTTCCTGCATCAATGGCACAGGAGTTATATGATGCCTGCCCGAGCGAAAATAAGGATATTATCATCGTAGAGGACGCCGATCACGCCCAATCCTATATGTACGCAAAGGACGAAATAGATGCAAGGCTTGATAAGATGCTTGAAATTTCAGGTCTGATTTAAAAGTGAATATAATAAAAAGCTGTTGGTGTTTGCCAACAGCTTTTTTGTATCATTTGTTAATGTGTACTTTTAACCGATTTTATCGTATACGTTGTTTACACATTCGTTTGTGCCCTTGAGAGCCTTTGTGATAAGCTCTTCGAAGCACGAGGGGTTGGGATCTTCGATGATGCCTGCCATTACAAGCTCTGTTTCGAGATTTGTTTTAGCAGCTTCCCACTTTTCTGCATCGATAACGGTTTCCTCTTCGAGAGCTTCAATCTCGGCGATTGCATTTTCGATTGATGCTATCTGCTCGTCTGCAAGGTAGGTCTTATCAGCATCTGCCCAGGCCTGCTTGTAGAGATTTGTTTCGCGGTTGAGTCTGCTTTCGTTGAACTGAGGATAAGCCTCGGGGTTGCTGTAAACATCAACCATATTGTTATCTGTCATAAGTCTGATTGAAAGCTTGAGAACAACGTCGTTGTGGGGGAGAAGCTCGTGAGCCTGACCCTTGAAGAACCAGGTGTTACAGGGGAGAAGACCTGTTGTTGCGTCAACAACGCCGTCAGGTGAAAGGTGGTTGTGAGCAGGGTTATCGCAGTATGTGCCTGCAGCAACATAATCCTCACCGAGAGTCTCACCGAGGTTAGCGTAGGTTACGCCCATTGATGTTGAGGCGGCGTGAATAACTCTGTCAGCGTTTGTTGTCTTGTAGTCAAGGCAGAGGGGGAAGAGAGGAACATCGTAGCAAACAACGTCGTAAAGCTGTGTGCCCTGATCACGCAGAGCGAAGAGGTTGTCCTTGAAGTTAGCTCTTGCTTCCATAAACTCGTCAACTTCAGCAGCGATTTTTGAGAATTCCTCGTCCTCGAGCCAGATTGATCTTGCTTCCTCGTAGTAGTCTGTGGGACAGAGAGCCCAGAGGATTGATGTAGGACGGATAGCGACCTCTGCAACGCCTTCAACAAGTCTTGCAAGTGCACCCTTGAGAACGTTTGAGGGAACGATGCGAAGAAGCATATTCACGATGTAAGCAAGGGGAGTTTCACCGAGAAGAGTAACCATAAGATTCTGATAAAGGTCCTCGTCGTTGTAGAGAACGCTTATATCGCCTACAAGTATGTCACCGATAATATCGGAGCCGTCAAGTGCGGGTGCAACGAATACTATTTTCTTTATAAGTGAGTAATCTTCGGGATACTTTTCGAGGTAGTTGATAGCTATTGTGCCGCCGAGACTTACGTGGCAGAGCTTAATCTGTGTAGCACCGGTCTGGGGGAGAACAACGTCGTGGATATAGTGATGAAGCTTTTCGGTTTCCTTATGTACGTCGCCGATTGAGTCGTAGCCGAAGTAATAGAGGTTATCCTCGCCGATGATTTCGCCAAGCTCCTGAACGGGAAGGAATTTGTAGTATTCTTCCTTCACGTCCTCGGGAAGCTCGCTCATAGGAACCTCGTAGCAAGGAACTTCGATGTTTTTGATGTAGTTACCCTCGTTGTCCTTGTGGATATTGGGAAGGGCGTTGAAGGCTGCCTGATAGAGAGCTTCTGCAAGACCGCTGTCACGGCGTGTGAAGATTGATCTGAGAAGGGGAACGAGAGCTGTCTTAAGAAGGGCGGGAACGTCAATCTGTAAGGGCCAGCCTGTTGCGAGAACTCCGTTTTCGTCCTTGATTCTTTCGCCGTTTTCGTCAAGAACGTAGGTGTTATTCTGGCTCATACCGTGAACGAGAATAACAGGGGTATCTCTGTCGTAGTCGGGTGTGTAGGTGTCCTCGGCGCTTGAGAAGATGAGACAGCTGCTCATAATCATTACAAGGGAAAGGACAAGACAAAGTGATTTTTTGAGATTTTTCATAAAAATTTCTCCTTTTCATATTTATGACACAATATTATAACAATCTTTTGTTTTTTTCAATACTTTAACGGAAAATAAAATAAAAAAACGTAGCGTTGCCCCGTGGGCGACCAAATGGTGTACAAGAAAAAACGTAGCGTTGCCCCGTGAGCGACCAAATGGTGTACGAGGGTCGCCGATGCGGCGACGCTACAGACCCTTCATTGAGGGAGGGGGACCGCCTGCGGTGGAGGGGGTAAAAGACACTCTTCAACTTTTTGTACAAAAAATAAAACCTGAGGCAAAATTTCTTGACAATTTTCAATAAAGGTAGTATTATGAAGATGTATAATTATATACAATTGTATATATGTTTCCTAAAAATCATTAAGGAGGAAATAAGAATGAAAAAATGGCAACAAACAGGAAAGAAAGCCCTGTCAGTCTTCATGGCAATTATGATGCTGATGACGGCATGGGTCTGGGTCGCCCCGACCGAGGCGAGTGCGGCTACGGCGGGTAATTATTATGTTGAAATTACATGGAATGTAAGTGACACTAAAAAATATTCCAATAAATTCACAGGTACTGAAACGGAAAACGGTGCCCGTGCAGGTATGATTTTGTACTATAAAACAAATAATGGTACAGGTGCAGAGCAAAAAGTTTATTGGGATATAGGTTATGAAGATCAGAAAGGTACAGCTTACGGCACATATGTAGATGCAAGTACGGGTGCTCATACTAACTCAAAAACTACACATACCACTAAATGTATCATAAGCGGTTTCCCTACTGCTTTTTATGCAACTTCCGATAGTGACTATTTTCTTGATGGTGGTGTGTATGATGTAACTAAAATTGTTGTTGGTAAGCCTTCTACAAATTCTTTAAGCTCAGCTACAATTACAAATAAGACCACTTTGTGGGAAGGCACGGGTCATAACGATACCACGACCGAGTGGAAATGGTGGAAAATTACTGCTGATGGTACTGGTGCAGACGGAAAACTTACAGTTACAGAAACAGGTAATGATAGTAAGAATGGTTATGCTTCTTCAACCAATGAAAATTGGGAATTCCCCACACCCACTTCTAATACAACATATACAGGTAAAGTAGATAATGTTTCGATACCAAAGTCAGGCACATCTGACGTAATGACCGTCAAGGTTATTGCTAATGACCAGTACGGTGTACAGATGGGTACTCCAACATGGTCTGTAAAAGGTAGCGTTTGCGGCACAACGGGTATTTCTGTTTCTCCCACAAGCGGTGATTCGACAACTGTTAAGTTAACTAATGCCGCTAATGTGGACTCAAACGTCGACACACAGACAGGTACAATTACTGCAACATGGGGTAATGCAGGCTCATTTTCAGATACCTTCACAATAACAGACTCTTACTACACTGCAACATTTAATTACAAATCTTCTGCAGGTGCAGATACATCAACTAAAAAGTATGGTTATCATGGGGATACAATAACCGCACCTTCCGCTCCGGAATATGATTCAGGTGATTATCATTATAAGTTCAGTAAGTGGTCACCTACCTTTGCTTCGACAATCACAAAGGATGTTACATACACAGCACAATATACAAGTACTTTTGTTGGTGCTGACTATAGCGGTGTTAACGAAGCCATCGCCGCCGCAGATGCAATTAAGGCAAACTACGGCACAGAATATGAGCTCAAATACACTCTCGCTTCGCGTGTTGCTCTTGATTCTGCAATTAATGCAGTTGTAACAGGTAAGGGCAGAACACAGCAAGATGTAGTTGACGGTTATGCCAAAGCAATCAATGATGCAATCGCCGCTCTTGACCCCAACAAGTTCGATGTTATCTTCCTTGACAAGGACGGTGCAATCCTTCTTTATGAAAAGGATGTTGAATACAAGGAGGCTGTAACTGCTCCGACTTATTCTGCAACCTACTACGATTCAACAAACCATTATACATTCACAGGTTGGGACACCGATGAATACGCATCCGTTGTTGACGACCTTGTAATTCAGCCTGTTTTCACAGCTGAAGCACATACATTTACAACTGAAACCGTTCCTTCAACCTGTGTTCAGAAGGGTGCAACAAAATACATCTGCTCCTGCGGTTACAGCTACATTGACGGCGAAACAAATTACGGTGACCACGTTTGGGAAACAGAGTTCACAACTGACCTTGAACCCACCTGTACAGTAGCAGGTTCAAAGTCAATTCACTGTACTCTCTGTGATGCACAGAAGGATATTACTGTAATTGATCCTCTCGGTCATCAGTGGAGCTCACAGTCCATTGCTGTTGAAGCAAGTTGCGGAAAAATCGGCATCATGACAAGGGTTTGTGACGATTGTTTGTTCTGTGAGCACACAATTATCCCTGCTCTTGAGCATGATTATGAAAAAACAACTGTTCCTGCAACCTGTACTGCAAAGGGTTATGATGAATATGTCTGTCAGAGAACAGGTTGTGGCCACAGTTACAGAGATAACTACACAAATGTTATCGCCCACACCTACGGTGCATGGGAAACCGTTTCCGAAGCATATTGCGGTATTACAGGCGTTAAGAAGCAGACCTGTACGGAATGCGGATTTATAAGCCTTGGCTCAATCCCTGCACTTGAGCATAATCTTAATAACTGGTTTGTTGTCGTTACAGAGACATGTACAGGAAAAGGCTATCAGATAAAGACCTGCTCACTTTGTGAAAATGTAATTGAAGAAAAGTGGATTGATGCTTTAGGTCACAACTATGTTGAAAAAACAGTTGTAGCTCCTACCTGCACAGCAAAGGGCTACACCATCGAAGAATGTGACAGAGCAGATTGCGGTGCACAGAAAATCACAAACGAAACCGCCGCTCTCAATCACGCATGGACTTCAACAGAGCATGAGGCAGACTGCACACACAGTGCATATATTGAGCACGTATGTGGAAACGATTCAACTCATAACTATATTGAATATGTTAACGGTTCAGTCGCTCTCACTCACGATTTCACAGGTAAAGAAACTGTAATTTCAGCCGCAACCTGCACTACTGACGGCGAAAAGACCGTTAAGTGTTCACGTTGTGACGTAACAACAAACGTTATCATTCCGAAGCTCGGTCACAGCTACAGCGACTGGGTAAAGACTGACGCTACAAACGATAACGCAGGCTCCTGGTCTCATGAGTGCTCAATCTGCGGTAAGGTAGAAACCCTCGAAATTCCTGCAGGCGGACACAACCTCGTTGAGGATACAGATGCTTATGTAGCTCCCACCTGCACAACAAAGGGTAAGCAGGTCTATAAGTGTACAGCTCACGAAAACTGCTCAATATCAGTAACCGTTGACCTTGATTATGCACAGCACACCGTTGCACAAAGAGAAACCCCGGCAACCTGCATTAAGGAAGGCTCCGTAGAAGCCTACTGTTCAGCTTGCGGTAAGGTGTTCAGCACAGAAGCAACACCCGTTGTTCCTCATACACTTAATAACGGCACAGCAGTAGCTCCCACCTGCACCACAAGCGGTTATACCCTTTATGAGTGTACCGTTACCGGCTGTGACTTCAGCTACAAGGAATACGATGAAACCAAACCTGCAACAGGTCACTTCTACTATGCATCAGTAACCCCCGCAACCTGCACAACTGAAGGATCAACAGTTTATATCTGCGATTGCGGCAAAAACTATACAGAAGTAATCCCCGCAACAGGTCATAACTATTCTACAGTAACAGTAGTTCAGGAGCAGTCCTGCACAGACGTTGAAAAGACTGAATATAGGTGCTCCTGCGGCGATTCTTACGTTGTAATCACTAAAGAAGCTAAAGGTCACACCTACAAAAATTGGGAGGTTGTAACTCCTGCAACTGCCGATAAGAACGGTGTTCAGAAGGGCATCTGCTCCTGTGGTGATGTTGAATATGCTCTTATTCCTCCTATCGGCAACCACACATTTACAGAAAAAGTAACAAAGGAACCCACCTGTACTGAAAAGGGTACAAAGACCTTTACCTGTACTGTTCCCGAGCACGGTACCTGTTCGGCAAACTATACAGAGGATATTCCTGCAACAGGTCACACCCAGAAGCTTGAATATACGGCACCCACTTGTGTTGCAGACGGTAGCTCAAAGGTTGTCTGCTCGGTTTGTAATGCTGTGATTATGACCGAATCAGTAAAGGCAACCGGTATTCACGACTTCAGCGGTGAAGGCGTGAAGGTCGACGCTACATGTGAAACCTCCGGTTCAATTACCTACACCTGTCTTACTGACGGTTGTGATGTAACCAAGGTTGAAACAATCCCTGCAAAGGGCCACGATTTAACAACAGAAGTAACAGATGCAGAATGCGGTGAACAGGGCATTGTAGTAACAACCTGTTCGGCTTGTAACTACACAAAAACAACCTACCTTGCCGCAAAGGGTCACATCTGGGGCACAACTCCCACAGATACAGAAGCTGCAACCTGCGTAGCTAATGGCAGCGAAACCTACAAGTGTCAGAATTGCGACGCAGAAAACGTTGTTGTTATTCCTGCACTCGGTCATAACTGGAGCGCTTGGGTAAAGGTTGATGCAACTGCTACAGCTGACGGTTCATGGTCACGTACCTGCCAGACATGTAAAGATACAGAAACCCTCGTAATTCCCAAGGGTCACAATCTCGTACGTAATGACGACGAGTCAGAAGCTGCAACCTGTACTTCAGCAGGTAAAGAGGTTTACACCTGTGCAAACCATGCAGATTGCGGTGTTAAGATTGAAGTTGCTCTTGAAATGCTTCAGCACACCGTTGCACAGAGAGAAACCTCAGCAACCTGCAATAAAGAAGGTAGTGTAGAAGCTTACTGTTCAGTATGTAAAAAAGTTCTCAGCACAGAACCTATCCCTGTAAAGGCACACAGCTTTGTTGCCCAGGACGCAGTAGCTCCCACCTGTACTGAAAGTGGCTATACACCTTATAAGTGTTCAGATTGTAGCTTTATCTATAATGTATACGATGCTGATAAGCCTGCAACAGGTCATAATTTCGATGAAAACATTACAGCAAACGTAACTGTAAAATCTGCAACCTGCACAACTGACGGCTCAAAGACCGTTAAGTGTTCAGCTTGCTCTGAAACAAATACAGTTGTCCTTCCCAAGACAGGACACAGCTACACAAAGGGAACAGTGGTTAATGCAACCTGCACACAGCCCGGTACAGAGGTTTATACCTGTGCTTGCGGCGACACCTATACCAAGTTCGTTGAAGCTGTAAAGGATCATAGCTTTGGCAACTGGACATTGATTCAGGAAGCAACAACAGACTCTTACGGTATCGAAAAGAGAGTTTGTTCAGTCTGTGACGCTACTGAACATAAAACTACAGCTCCCATAGGTGCACACGATTTTGAAAAAGCAAGTGAAACTCTCGCAACCTGCACACAGCCCGGCTCTATTGTATGGGAGTGTAAGACACATACTGACTGCGAGGCAAACTACACAGAAACACTTGATAAACTTCCTCACACCCAGGAAATTTCCTACACAGCACCTTCTTGTACAGAAAATGGCAGCTCAAAGATTGTCTGCTCGGTTTGTAATGATGTGATTATGAGCGTAGAAATCCCTGCAAAGGGTCACGCGTATAACGATGTTTCCGTTACAAAAGAACCTACCTGTACAGAAGCTGGCGTAAGAACATACAAATGCGCTTGCGGTACAAACTATACAGAAGAAATCCCTGCAAAGGGCCACGCTTTAACAACAGAAGTAACAGATGCAAAATGCGGTGAACAGGGTAATGTAATTACAACCTGTTCGGCTTGTAGTTACACAAATACAATCTTCCTTGCCGCAAAGGGTCACATTTGGGGCACAACTCCCACAGCTACAGTAGCTGCAACCTGCGAAGCTAACGGCAGCGAAACCTACAAGTGTCAGAATTGCGACGCAGAAAACGTTGTTGTTATTCCCGCACTCGGTCACGATTGGGGCGAATGGACTGTATCAAAGGCTTCAACCAATACCGAAGAAGGTGAGCTTTCACGCACATGTAGCAGAGAAAACTGCAACAAAACAGAAACAATCAAATTCCCTGCAGGCGGACACAATCTCGTTGCTACCTCAAAGGACGACGCAACCTGTACAGCAGAAGGCTCCGTAACCTACACCTGTGATACTCACAAGGGTGCTTGCGGCATTACAGTTACCGTAACTCTTGATAAGCTTCAGCATAAGCTTGTCAAAACAGAAGAGAAAGCAACCTGTACCGGTGCCGGTTTCGTTTTAGTTAAGTGTGAAGACTGCGATACAGCAACATATGAAACAGTTATCCCCGCAAAGGGTCACGCTTATAACGAAGTTTCCGTTACAAAAGATCCTACCTGTACAGAAGCCGGCGTAAGAACATACAAATGCGCTTGCGGCGACAGCTATACCGAAGAAATCCCTGCAAAGGGTCATTCCTTCAAGACAACCACAACTCCTGCAACCTGCACAACTTCCGGTTCTGTTGTAACTGAGTGTACAGTTTGTAAGAGCGATGCTGTCAAGGAAACAACCGTACTTCCCGCTATGGGACACGACTTTACCGGTACAGAAACACCTGTTAAGAGTGCAGACTGTGAAAATGACGGATCAAAGACCGTTGAGTGTTCACGCTGTGCTGAAACAACAGAAGTTATCATCCCGAAGTTCGGTCACAGCTACAGCGACTGGGTAAAGACTGACGCTACAAATGACACAGACGGCTCATGGTATCATAAGTGCTCAACCTGTAATAAGGAAGAAACTCTTGTAATTCCTGCGGGAGGTCATAAATTCGAAGAAGATACAGATGCTTATGTAGCTTCAACCTGTACAACAAAGGGCAAGCGTGTATATAAGTGCACAGCTCACAATAACTGTATCGCAGAAGTAACTGTCGAGCTTGATTTTGCACAGCACACAGTGGTAAAGGATAACAAAGAAGCTACCTGCACACAAAACGGTTATGCAAAGACCTACTGTAGTGTTTGCAAGAAGGAATTCAACAACTACGAAATTCCCGCAACACAGCACAGCTATGAAGGCGAAGTAACACTTTCTGCAACCTGCACAAGCGAAGGCGTTAAGACTTATACCTGCTCAAAGTGTAATGATACTTATACAAAACCCGTTGCTGTGGTTCAGCACAGCTATAACGTTGAAAAGGAAACCGCTGTAACCTGTACTTCAAGCGGCTACACAACCTATAAGTGCGATACCTGTGATTCACGTTATGATGTAATCACAGCCAAGGCAAAGGGTCACTCCTATACAGAAAAGGTAAATTCAACTGCTACCTGCACAAGCGGCGGTACACTTACACTCAAGTGCGCTGACTGTAATGCCACAATGGAAACAGCAGTTCCCGCACTCGGTCACGATTATGTTCGTAACAGTACTACAGAAGCTAACTGCACTGCCGCAGCAACTGAAACTTACAAGTGTTCACGTTGTACTTCCTCCTACACAATTTCAGCAGGCGACAAGGCAGAGCACACCTTCAGCGAATGGAAGGTAATCGCCGAAGCTACAGAGGACGCACTCGGTTACAAGACAAGAAGCTGTACAAAGTGCGGCAAGATCGAGCTTGAGACCATCGATGCTATCGGCAACCATAAGTTTGATAAGCTTAAATCAGAGACACCTGCAACCTGTACAGATCCCGGTGAAACAGTTTACTACTGTTCTGCTCACGATGATTGCGGACTTACTTCAACTGTAGTGATTCCTGCACTCGGTCACGATATGGAAGAAACTGCAGCGGCAGTAGCTCCCACCTGCAGCACAGACGGTAGTACAGCAGTTTATACCTGTAAGAACGGTTGCGGTAAGGTCGAAGGCGGCGAAAAGATAGCAGCAATCGGTCACGCATACGGCGAAGGTGTTGTTACTCATGCAACCTGCGATGAAGCCGGTAAGGTTGTTTATACCTGCGGTACATGTAACGCAACATATACAACAGTACTCGCCAAAAATGAAAACGCACATCAGTATGTAACAACCGTAGTTGATGCAACCTGCACCAAGGAAGGCTCTGTAATTGCAAAGTGTAAGCTCTGCGGTGATACTACAGTAGAAGAAAACCTTCCTATGATTGAGCATACCTGGGTTGTTGACAGCACAGAAGCTGCAACCTGCGAAGCAGACGGAAGCACAAACTATAAGTGTCAGAACTGTGATGCAACAAAGTCTGTTGTAATTGCAAAGCTCGGTCATAATATGGTAGCGGGTGCAAGCGTTGATGCAACCTGTACCGAAAACGGTTACACACCTTATACTTGCACAAACGACAAGTGTACACACGCATATAATGTATATAACACTCCCGCAAAGGCTCACAACTACGATCAGGTTGAAAATTCTTCAACAGCAACCTGCACAGCAGGCGGCACAGTTACTCTTAAGTGCAGCGACTGCGGAAAAGAAATCACAGCAGAAGTACCTGCTCTCGGTCACGATTGGGGAGAATGGTCAGTAGACGTGAATCCCACAGCGGCTGCAGAAGGTACAAAAATCAGAAGCTGTAAGAGAAACGGCTGCACAGAAACTGAAACTGTAACCCTTCCCAAGCTCGGACACGATATGGTTAAGTCTACAGAGAAGTCAACAGCCGCTACCTGCACAAGCGAGGGTACAGATGTCTATGTATGTACTACTCATACAGACTGCGGTTATACCTACTTTGTAAAGGTTGCACCTGTTGCTCATACTTACGGCGAAGGCGTTGAAACAGAAAAGGCAACTTGTACCACTGACGGTGAAATGACATACACCTGTGATTGCGGTGCAAAGATAACAGAGGTTATTCCCAAGACCGGACACAGCCTTTCAACTGAACTTACCGAAGCAACCTGCAAGGTAAATGGCTCTGTTGTAACAAGCTGTGCTGACTGTACTTATAAGATTGAAACAGACCTCGGACTTGGCGCACATAAGCTTACAGTTGTAAGTGAAGCTGAATCTACCTGCACAGCAAACGGAATCGTAAACATCAAGTGTGAAGTTTGCGGTGATAGCGCAGGTACAGTTGAAATCCCTGCAAAGGGTCACGACTTCAGCGGCGCTGAAAGCGACATAACTGATGCAACCTGTGAGTCAGTCGGATCAAAGAAGGTTAAGTGTGTAAACTGTGACGAAAAGACAACAGTTGAAATTCCTGCAAAGGGACACAATTATGTAGCAGGCAAGAGCTTTGCTGCAACCTGTACCGAAAGCGGATATACTGTCTTTACCTGTGCTAATAATTGCGGCAACAGCTACAGCAGACTTGATTCCAAGCCCAACGGTCACGTATGGGGTGAAGGAATTGTTGATAGTCCTGCTACCTGCGAAGGTGAAGGCGTAATGCTCGTTAAATGTAATAATTGCGATGCAAGCTACGAAAAGGCAATATCTGCACTCGGTCATATCTGGGGCGCATGGGTAACTACAAAGAATCCCACAGCAACCGAAGACGGTGAAATGACAAGACCTTGTATCAGAGGCTGCGGGGCTACAGAAACTGCACCTATTCCTGCACTTGGAGGCGGTAGTGTAACATATACCGTAACCTTCGTTGCAGACGGTGAGACCGTTGCAGTACAGACTGTCAACCACGGTGGCAGTGCAACAGCTCCCAAGATAAATAAGGCTCCTGACGAAAGCGGCCACTACTCATATATCTGGGACATTGATTTCTCAAATATCACAGATGACCTTACCGTAACTGCAATCTTTACAGCTGAAAATCATACCTTCGGTAACTGGATAACCGATACCGAATCAACCTGTAAGGTTAACGGTTTACAGCACAGAGAATGCTCCGTTTGTGCATATGTTGAAAACGGAACACTTCCTCTTGCCGCTCACAACTATTCCGGTATTATTGAACAGAAGACTCCCACCTGTACCGAAAACGGCTATAAGGTTGTTGAATGTTCAGTCTGCGGTAAGTCAGAAAAGCAGACACTTAAGCGTCTTGGTCATATAATGACATATTATGAACGTGTATATGAGACTTGCGATGCTGACGGTTCGCTTGCTCATTATTCATGCGCACGCTGCGGTAAGAATTTCGAAGACAGAGACGGTAATCTCGAGCTCGTTGTAGTTAATGTAAACAAGCTGTATCACACCTTTGTAATTGTTGAGGGAGTAGCTCCTACCTGTACATCAGAGGGCGCAACAACATACAGACATTGTACACGTTGTGGCATTACACAGCCTTCAGAGCCTATCCCTGCTCTCGGTCACGTAGATGCTAATAATGACCACGTATGCGACAGATGCAGCGGCACCTATATGGAAGGCGGAGATATAGTCTGCGTATGTAATTGCCATAAGGTAGGCTTCTTCAATGAGCTTATATACAAGATTCTCAGATTCTTCTGGCAGCTTTTAGGCAAGAACAAGACTTGCGCCTGCGGTGCAATCCATTATTGATTCCGTTAAAGGTACAATAACTAAACCATAAACAAAACTTTGGCGGCAGAGCATCGAGCTCTGCCGCCAAATGCTGTATTTACCGCTCTGACATTGATTTGAGCCGTACACCGGGAGGCACTTTGCCTTTCTTGTGGAAAGGCAAATATGCAGAGATAATTCGGGTTCTCCTTATTCGAACCCGAATTATCTCTGCATAAACGCACGTAGCGCGTTGTGCCTCCCGCAGGTCACCGATATTCCGGTGTCCGTAATCCGCTTTATATTTTTTAATTTAACAAAATATTGACAAATCTCATTGATATGATAAAATTGAAGTATAAAATATGCTAAAGGAGAAAATATTATGTCAGCTATTATAAATCAGATTATCTACAAAATTACAAGTATCCTTATAAGTATAGCTATGCTTCTGGGTATTCCCGTTGACGGCTTCAAGGCGGACGACCGTAACTGGAACACCAACTATAAATATGTTTTTGTTCACGGACTTTCCGGTTGGGGTAGCTATGACGCAGTCAATAACATTATGCCTTATTGGGGTATGATGGGCGGCGATCTTATGGAATATCTCAATGATAAAGGCTTTGAGTGCTATGCTGCCTCTGTTGCACCATCATCAAGCGCTTGGGACAGAGCCTGCGAGCTTTATGCACAGCTTGCCGGAACGGTTGTAGACTACGGCG
Organism: Acutalibacteraceae bacterium; assembly: GCA_045532935.1. Classification (GTDB taxonomy): domain Bacteria; phylum Bacillota; class Clostridia; order Oscillospirales; family Acutalibacteraceae; genus UBA6857. The sequence goes on along the minus strand of JAZSGW010000023.1, from coordinate 10,831 downwards.
AGGCCCATAGCCTTGAGTGTAACCACGACCGCTTCGGTGCGGATTTCACCGGCAGAGCACTTCTTGATTCCTGGAGCGAAGAAGAAAAGATCAATCTTCTCGGTCACTCGTTCGGCGGTGCAACTGTAAGAATGTTTGCCCACCTTATGGCAGAGGGTAGTGCTGAAGAGGTAGCCGCTTCAGGTGATGATGTTTCTGATTTCTTCAAGGGCGGAAAAGGGGACTGGATTTACAGTATTACTTCTCTTGCCGCACCCCACAATGGCACAACGGCATATTGCATTACAACTGAAGATGTTCCCGTTGAGGAAAAGGAAACAGTTTTTGATTGCGTTAAAAGAGAAATCCAGAATTCACTTTCAAATATGATTCCTGCCGCTACACAGGACAAGGATGAGAACAAGGCAGAGTGGGATAATGCTGCTTATGATATGTACATCGATAACGCTCTTGAAATGAATGAGGCAATCACTACTCTTGAGAATACATATTACTTCTCAATTCCCTGCAGTGCTTCTGTACAGAATCCCGACGGCACATATTCACCTGTTGAAAGTAAAATGGAGTCTCTTTTCGTCAGCTCATCAAAGGCTATGGGTGCCTTCAAGGGCGAAACCGAGGGTGGTTATGTTATGGACGAATCCTGGTGGGAGAATGACGGTCTTGTAAATACCATTTCAGCAACTGCTCCCTTTGGTGCACCTTCGAAGACTTATGATGCTTCAAACGTTGAAAAAGGTGTATGGAACATTATGCCCACTTATAACGGCGACCATATGTCACTTCAGGGCGGTCTTACAAAGGTAAACGATGTAAAACCTATTTATGTAGAGCTTCTTTCTATGATTAACAGTCTCTGATAAGTGAACACCTTTTTAACAATAGCTAAAAGTTTGTGAAATAATTTTGAATAAACTATTGACATTTATTGCATAGCAGTATATAATTTAATCAAGCTAAGAAGAATTTTTTAGTATTAAATTATAAAAGGAGGCGAAAAGAATGACTTGGGAAAAGTTTGAAGCTCTTTGGCAGGCTCTTTGGGAGTACCTTTACAAGGCACTTGCAAGATTCGGTTATGCAGAAGTAGAATAATTAAGATGTGACTGAATTATTATTTTACAGTTTCACTTAAAGAGTTTACTCTTAAAATCTTATAAGGAGGATACTACAATGAAGGCAGAAAAGTTTGAACTTTTTGAAGAAATGTACGCAATGTTCATGGAATTCATCTACAAAGTATGTGAAATCTTTGGTCTTGAAATCAGCAATCCCTACGAAGATGCTTAATAGTTTTATACTTATTAGTTAAACAATTGTTTAAAGGCACAACCTGTCCCGAGCGGATGGGTTGTGTTTTTTATTATAAGAAAATATGAATTAATCGTTGACAATTTAAACTAAATATTATAAAATAAAATTGTACCGAACGGTAACAAATTTGAGGAGGTAAAATACAATGGATGAAATTTTTGCAGCACTTGAAGGCTTTATCAAGAAGATTTTTGATGTTATAGCAGGCATTATGGCAATCTTCGAGAAGAAAGAAGAAGACACAGAAGCAGAGGCATAATTTTAAAACAAACGAAGCCCACGGAGTTATTTCCGTGGGCTTTTATCATATGTGTAATTTTTTATCAGATGCCTGCTTCGTCAAAGTCAAATACTGTCTGAAGAGCAATATCTATTACCTTTTCGATTGTCTCAGGGATAAGAATGTCAGCCTTATCGAGTCTTGTGTGGTAGTATCTTGCAGGAGCAGGATCCATAGCAACGAGAGAGGCAGCAGCAATACCTGCTTCGGAAGCGGCAGCAGCGTCAGTTGAACCGAGGGGGATAGCGCCTACGGGTACATCGATACCGCATTTTGCAGCAGCATTCTTGAGAAGTTCGCATACTCTCTTGTCGTTCTTGACCATACCGGTCATATCCTTCTCGTAAATCATCATAAAGTCTTCGTCACGGATAGTGTCAAAGCTGATAAATACGGTTTCAACACCGTCGTTCTTCATTTCGGGGTGAGCCTTGAAGAAAGCCTTTGAGCCGCGAAGACCTGCTTCCTCGCCACCGGCAGGCATACAGATAACCTCTGTGTTTTCGAAGCGAATGTCATTTTCTGCGAGATACTTCATAACAGCGGCGCTTACATAGCAGCCTGTAAGGTCATCGTTTGCACCGTCAACATATCTCTTGCCGTTTGTGAAAGCGAAGAGACCTGCATATGCGGGAAGGAAGGGAAGCTGACCGAGAGCCATCTTCTTTTTAAGGCAGGGCTTCTTGCTCTTGAGAGCGACACCTGCAGTTACCGCAGTATAGAGAAGACCGAGAATAGCAGGAGCTGCAACATAAATTGAACCGTGTGAGCCGAGCTTGTATGTATAAGTCCATTCGGGAGCGGAGTCGATGTGACCTGAAAGGATAATTCTGCGCTTTGTTTCGCCGGTAGCTTCTCTTACAGCGATGACGTTACCGCTTTCCTTTTCCTTGAAGAAGGGGTCAAGAGGCTGCTTGTAGAAAAGGAACTCGCCTACAAGACCTGCAACGCCTGTGCCAAGAGCGGCAAGTGAAGCAAGAGCGGCCTTTTTGCAACCCTTTGTAGCTGAAATAAGGTTAGTAGCTGTAGCGGCTGCACAGCAAGCACCTGCAACGGGAACGAAAGACATAAAAGCATCAGGGTGACACTTGAAGTTTTCGATCCAGATTTTATCTGCAAAGGGCTTGAGCTGGTCGTACATGTATTCGAGAGCCTTTCTCTCACTTTCATCACCGCAGGGGCGGGGACCGAAGGTATCACAGATATGCTTAATGCTGTCAGTAGCAAAATCTGTGAGAATTTTAAGATCGGTTTTTGCTTTTTCTTTTGTCTTGAGATAATCCATTTTACTTTCTCCTTTACATAATGAATTTCACGCATATTATTATATAAGCATTGAGAGAAATAATCAAGGGGAAATCATAAAAATACATAATGCAAAGTGCATAATGCAAAATTAAGGTCGCGCCCGAAGTTGTATCTGATCTTTAGTAAGTACCCGCAGAGAAAGAAAGCTGTAATGGGAAACTCCGTCGATCATAAGCCTCGCCATACCCTTCGGGACGCACACCCCGGTGCGCGCCGCTTCGCGGTGGCGAGGGCACAGCACCTTCCTTTCACACCAACTCCAATTCAGATGAAACCTTCAAATCCTTCTTAATAAATTTTAATTAATATTTTTTGTTACTTTTTATGTGTTTTATGGATTTACTATTAGAAGGAGTGATACTAATGAAAAGATAACTTATTTGAAAAAAACAATAAACTATAAAAAGGAGAATTTAAAATGATTAAAAAAATTTTTACGTTATTATTATGTTTTATTATTGTGTTTTCTGTAACAGGAACCTTTGTGGCTGTTGAAGGCGGAGATGAACAATATCAGCAGGAAATGTTTTCGCTTGTAGAAAAGAATCTTATCACAGGCGAAGAAACAACAAGAACCTTTGATGCTAATGAAATTGAAGAATCGCTAATTGGTAATGAAATGATAAATCAATTTCCTAATTCAGGAGAAGGAATGATTACACCTTATGGAATTATAGGCGATGATGATATGCAAATAGTTGAAGATACAACTCTGTTGCCTTACTCAGCGATTGCTTTTATCAGTGTAGATTGGCCTGGTTTGAAGGACTCGACCAGGGGAACTGCTTTTATGATAAGCAAAAATGTAGCTGTTACAGCGGGTCATAATTTATACGATGAGGAATACGAGGTGTGGGCTAATTCGGTAACAGTTTATCCGGGAAAAAACGGATTCGGCTTAAATACTAATCCTTTTGGTTCTTTGTCATCTTATACGATTTCTGTGAGTAATGAGTGGAAAGATAATGCTGAAATTAATTATGATTGGGGTTTAATTGTACTTGATGGAGAATTTGGTTCAGATGTGGACTTTCTAAATTATTTTACGTTTCCGTACGATAATTCAGCAATGAATATGCCTATTACTATTTGCGGATATCCCAATACTGAAAGTGTTCTTACAGGGTATAATCAGCATATATCAACTGGTACAATAAGTGATTTAAGACCAAATATATTTTTTCATAATGCCGACACTCTTCCGGGAAGTAGTGGCGCACCTGTTCTTAATGCAGGTGGAATTGTGATTGGCATACATGTTGATGCACATACAGATAATTTAATTAATTATGGTTTGAAAATAAGCAACTTAATGATATATTATTTCTCGGATACCGTTAGTAGATATAGCTAATATCTTTACAGAGTAATGTTTATATGATATAATAAACAAAAAAAGGAGGATTTTTTATGTTTGGTACATTAAGTTTGGTTTTATATGATATTCTTGTGTCGATAATAATATTTCTCACTTCATTTCTCCCTTCAAATCCCGAAAATCTCATAGTGGACACTTCGACTATAACCTCGCAATCCGAATATATGGTATTTGAGTGCGAGAACAAAACAGGGCGAATTGTAGACAGACCTACAGTTATGGAAATAAGCAAAAAAACAGAGGAAGGCTGGGAGTGCTTTTATGAGCAACTCGGAATTATCGAAGAACCCTCTTATCTTTATCTCGGAGAAACCCTGAACTTGAAAAAGTCAGTAGAATACTGTTACGGTGAGCCTACCCTTGAACCGGGCGAGTATAAGGTGAAAATCACATACAGATTGTTCGAATATAACAAAGATAACGAAGATATTGAACATGAATATGTTTCTGTTGAGGTTCCCTTCACAGTTGAGTAAAGAAATCACAATTCACACACCTTGCCTCGTGTTTTTTGATTGTAAACGCCCATAACAACTACATAACCCCACCTTCAGGTCAATTCCTTAGGTGGGGTAAATTTATGCCTTTTTTTCTTCGATAGGGGAGTGATAATTGCTGCAAAAGAACAAAACCGCCTTTTCTTTTAAAAAAAGCGGTAAATATACATAAAAACTTAATTTTTTAATAAAAAATCACTTGACATAGTTATGCCAAGTGTGATATACTCTTGTAACTTATAATGGGAAATTATGTGTGGGAATATTTCTTCTTTTTATTTCCTGAAAGCATATTACCATTAAAACAAAAAAATGTCAATACATTTTTTGAAATTCATTTTCTGTCGCTACGGTGACGGAAGACAAACAGACCAATGCCCGAGAGGGTAAATAAATAAAGATTTGGAGTGAAAGCCAATGCTTAACGGTGTTACTGAAGTAATGCTCGGAACAAACAAGAGATTGAGTTACGGCAAGATTGAAGAAGTTATGTCAATGCCCAACCTCATCCAGGTCCAGAAGGATTCCTACAGATGGTTTATCGATACCGGTCTGAAGGAAGTACTCAGGGATATGTCGGAAATCACTGATTACAGCGGAAATCTTGTCCTCTCCTTCGTTGACTACAGCCTTGACGAAAGCCGTCCCAAGTACAGCGTAAAAGAGTGTAAGGAAAGAGACACAACCTACGCAGCTCCCATGCGTCTTGTTGCAAGACTCTACAACAAACAGACAGGAACAGCCCTTGAAAGCGAAGTTTACATGGGCGACTTCCCCCTTATGACAGATAGCGGTACCTTTATTATCAACGGTGCCGAAAGAGTTATCGTTTCACAGCTTGTACGTTCACCCGGTGTATATTTCGATATGACCCACAACGTAACAGGTAAAAAGCTTTTCACTTCAACAATCATTCCCGGAAGAGGTGCCTGGCTTGAATACGAAACAGACCAGAATGACCTTTTCTATGTAAGAATCGACAAGAACAGAAAGATCCCCATTACAACACTTATCCGTGTTCTCGGTTATTCAAAGGATAACGACATTCGTGAATTCTTCGGCTTTGACGAAAGAATCGAAGCAACTCTCGAAAAGGATAACACAAGCAACACCGAGGAAGCTCTTATCGAAATCTATAAGAAGCTCCGTCCCGGTGAGCCTCCCACACTTGCAAGCGCACAGAGCCATATTGAAGGTATGTTCTTCGACGAAAGAAGATACGACCTTTCAAGAGTAGGCCGTTATAAGTATAATAAGAAGCTCGCAATTTCCGACAGAATCCGCGGCTTCAGACTTGCACAGCCCATCATCAATGACCTTACAGGCGAAATCATCGCTGAAGAAGGCGAACTTGTTACTAAAGAAAGAGCACTTGAAATCGAGCAGGCAGGTGCAAAGGTTGCATATGTTATTGTTGAAGGTCAGGAGGAGCCCGTAAAGGTTATCTCCAACCAGATGGTTGACATTCTTCCCTACCTTCCCGGCTTCGAAAGAGAAGAGCTCAAGGCAATCGGCATCAACGAAAATGTAAGATACACCGTTCTTATGGACGTGCTTTCCGAAATCGAAGGCATGGAAAGAGACGAAATCCTTGCATATCTTGAAAGCAAGGCTAACGAACTCATTCCCAAGACAATTATCGTAGATGATATTCTCGCATCAATCAACTACCTCAACTGCCTTGCAAATGGCGTAGGCACAGCAGACGACATCGACCACCTCGGCAACCGCCGTATCAGATGCGTAGGCGAGCTCCTTCAGAATCAGTTCCACGTCGGCTTCACCAGAATGGAAAGAGTTATCAAGGAAAGAATGACTCTCCAGGCACAGGAAATCGACAAGGTTACACCTCAGGCTCTTATCAATACAAGACCCGTTATCGCAGCAGTAAGAGAATTCTTCGGTTCATCACCCCTTTCACAGTTCATGGACCAGAACAACCCCCTTGCAGAGCTTACACATAAGAGAAGACTTTCAGCTCTCGGTCCCGGCGGTCTTTCACGTGACCGTGCAGGCTTCGACGTTCGAGACGTTCACTACTCACATTACGGCAGAATGTGTCCCATCGAGACTCCTGAAGGTCCCAACATCGGTCTTATCTCCTATCTTGCTACTTTTGCAAGAATCAACGAATACGGCTTTATCGAAGCTCCCTTCCGTCCTATCGACAAGGAAACAGGCGTTGTGCTTGATACCTATGAATATATGACTGCAGACGTTGAAGACGAGTTCACCGTTGTTCAGGCTAACGAAGCTCTCGACAGTGAAGGCCGTTTCGTCAGAAGCAAGGTCAATGCACGTCACCGTGACGAGTTCCTTGAAATCGATCCCTCCAGAGCAGATTATATGGACGTTTCACCCAAGATGGTTGTTTCAGTTGCTACTGCTCTTATTCCCTTCCTTGAAAACGACGACGCAAACCGTGCTCTTATGGGTGCTAACATGCAGCGTCAGGCAGTTCCTCTTCTTACCTGTGATTCACCTATGGTAGGTACGGGTATGGAGTATAAGTCAGCAACAGACTCCGGTGTATGTGTTCTTGCAAAGACAGCAGGTACAGTTACCTATGTAAGTGCTGACAGAATTGACATTATGAATGTTGACGGCAGAGTAGATACCTACAGTCTCATCAAGTTTATGCGCTCCAACCAGGGCACATGTATCAATCAGAAGCCTGTTGTAAAGGTTGGTCAGAAGGTAGCCGAAAATCAGGTTATCGCAGACGGTCCTGCAACAGATAACGGTGAACTTTCCCTCGGTAAGAATGCTCTTATCGGCTTTATGACCTGGGAAGGTTACAACTACGAAGACGCCGTTCTCATAAACGAAAAGCTTGTCCGTGACGACGTCTACACATCAATTCATATTGAAAAGTACGAGCTTGAAGCACGTGATACAAAGCTCGGACCCGAAGAAATCACAAATGATATTCCCAATGGCGGTGACGCTCTCAAGGATCTTGACGAGAGAGGTATTATCCGTGTCGGTGCAGAGGTTCATTCAGGCGACATTCTCGTAGGTAAGGTTACTCCCAAGGGTGAAACCGAGCTTACTGCTGAAGAAAGACTTCTCAGAGCTATCTTCGGTGAAAAGGCAAGAGAAGTAAGAGATACTTCACTTCGTGTTCCTCACGGTGAATACGGTATCGTTGTTAACGTTGAGGAATTCACAAGAGAAAACAGCGACGAGCTTTCACCCGGTGTTAATAAGGTTGTACGCTGCTATATCGCACAGAAGCGTAAGATTCAGGTCGGCGATAAGATGGCCGGTCGTCACGGTAACAAGGGCGTTGTTTCCCGCGTTCTTCCTCAGGAGGATATGCCCTTCCTTGCAGACGGTACACCTCTTGACATCGTTCTTAACCCCCTTGGCGTTCCCTCACGTATGAATATCGGACAGGTTCTCGAGGTTCACCTCGGCTTTGCATGCCGCCAGCTCGGTATGAAGATTATGACCCCCGTATTCGACGGTGCTCACGAAGAGGACATCAGAGATGCTCTTAAGGAAGCAGGTATCAATGAAACAGGTAAGTCTGTTCTTTATGACGGACGTACAGGTGACCGCTTCGACGGAGAAGTAACTGTCGGTGTTATGTACTACCTTAAGCTCCATCACCTTGTTGATGATAAGATGCACGCTCGTTCCACAGGTCCCTACTCACTCGTTACACAGCAGCCCCTCGGCGGTAAAGCCCAGTTCGGTGGCCAGCGTTTCGGTGAAATGGAAGTTTGGGCACTTGAGGCTTACGGTGCAGCTTATACTCTTCAGGAAATTCTTACTGTTAAGTCAGACGACGTTGTCGGCCGTGTAAAGACCTACGAAGCAATCGTAAACGGTGAAAACGTGCCTCAGGCAGGTGTTCCCGAATCCTTCAAGGTTCTTGTCAAAGAACTTCAGAGCCTCGGTCTTGATGTCAAGGTTCTTGATGCTGACGATAACGAAATCGATCTTAAGCAGAACATTGACGGTGAGGACAGCTTCTATTCCGTAAAGAGTCATATTCACAGGAACGTTCCCGCACAGCAGGAGGAATCAGCAGGTGAGGATGATCTCGAGCTTGACGATTCCGATGACGAGGATTCACTTGACCTTTCCTTCGGTGAGGAAGAGGACGATATGGAGTCAGCTTTTGAGGACGAAGACGAAATCTTTGATGTTGATGCTTTCTTCAATGAAATGAATCCCACCATCAACGATGCAGGCTTCGGTAACGGCTTCGTTCCCGATGAAGACAATATGTAATTGCTTTTGCTGCGGAGCTTTGCTCCGTGGCGGCAATACCTTGTAATAAATCAGAAATCAGGTGCCGTTAATCAGACACGGCAAATAAATCAGGAAAGGGCTGACTTAAATATATGGAAAATATTTCATTCGAATCAATTAAAATAGGTCTGGCTTCACCGGAGAAAATCAGAGAATGGTCATACGGTGAGGTAACAAAGCCTGAAACGATCAACTACAGAACTCTTAAGCCGGAGAAGGACGGACTTTTCTGCGAAAGAATTTTCGGACCCCTCAAGGACTGGGAATGCTTCTGCGGTAAGTATAAGAGAATCCGCCACAAGGGTAAAATCTGTGACAAGTGCGGTGTTGAAATCACAAAGGCAAAGGTTCGCCGTGAACGTATGGGTCACATCGAACTTGCTACTCCCGTTTCACACATCTGGTACTTCAAGGGTATTCCCTCAAGAATGGGTCTTATCCTTGACATTTCTCCCAAGGAGCTTGAAAGAGTTCTTTACTTCTCAGCTTACGTTGTTATCAATCCCGGTACAATCACCGATAAGGACATTGACAAGGGTACTGTTATCACCGAAAAGCGTTACGAGGAGCTCAAGGAATACTACTATAACGATACAGAGTTCAAGGTAGGTATGGGTGCAGAGGCTATCAAAGAGCTTCTTAGCCAGATTGATCTTGAAGAGCTTAATGCACAGCTTCGCGAGGAGCTTGCAAGCGCAAACGGACAGAAGAAAGCAAGAATCCTCAAGCGTCTTGAGGTTGTTGAAGCATTCAAGGCTTCAGGCAACAGACCCGAGTGGATGATTCTTGACGTTGTTCCCGTTATTCCTCCCGATATTCGTCCTATGGTACAGCTTGACGGCGGACGTTTTGCAACAAGTGACCTTAACGACCTCTACCGTCGTGTTATCAACAGAAACAACCGTCTTAAGAAGCTTCTTGAGCTCGGTGCTCCCAATATCATCATCAGAAACGAGAAGAGAATGCTTCAGGAAGCAGTTGACGCACTTATTGACAACGGCAGAAGAGGCAGACCCGTTACAGGTCCTAACAACAGACCTCTTAAGAGCCTTTCAGATATGCTCAAGGGTAAGCAGGGACGTTTCCGTCAGAATCTTCTCGGTAAGCGTGTTGACTACTCCGGACGTTCAGTTATCGTTGTAGGTCCCTCACTTAAGATTTATCAGTGCGGTCTTCCCAAGGAAATGGCACTTGAGCTCTTCAAGCCCTTCGTTATGAAGAGACTTGTTGAAACAGGTGTTGCTCCTCATATCAAGACTGCAAGAAAGACTGTTGACAGACAGGAAAAATGCGTATGGGATGCTCTTGAGGTTGTAATCAAGGATCACCCCGTAATGCTCAACCGTGCTCCCACACTTCACCGTCTCGGTATTCAGGCATTCGAGCCGGTACTTGTAGAAGGTAAGGCTATCAAGCTTCATCCTCTTGTATGTACCGCTTTCAACGCTGACTTCGACGGTGACCAGATGGCTGTTCACGTACCTCTTTCAGCAGAAGCTCAGGCAGAAGCACGTTTCCTTATGCTTGCTGCTAACAACCTTCTCAAGCCTTCAGACGGAAAGCCTGTTGCTGTTCCTTCACAGGACATGGTTCTCGGTTCCTACTATCTTACACTTGAAATTCCCGGTGCAAAGGGTGAGGGTAAGGTATTCCGTGATGTCAACGAAGCAAGACTTGCTTATGACAGCGGTGTAATTGATCTTCACGCTAAGATCAAGGTTCGTATTACTAAAGAAATTGACGGCGTTAAGAAGTCAAAGATTATCGACACAACTCTCGGTAAGCTTATCT
>JAZSGW010000027.1:0-34275 GCA_045532935.1 Acutalibacteraceae bacterium | reverse complement strand
AAGGATGCTATCTACTGCATTGGCTCGGTATTAGGTCCTCATCCATTTCCTATGATGGTACGTGATTTCCAAAGCGTTGTGGGTATTGAGGCAAGGGAACAGTTCGTTTCAATGACAGGTGAGCTTCCCGATGCAGTCGTTGCCTGTGTAGGCGGCGGTTCAAACGCGGCAGGCCTTTTTGCAGGCTTCTTACACGATCCCGTTGACATCTACGGCATCGAGCCTCTCGGCAGAGGTGAAAAGCTCGGCGATCACGCCGCTTCCCTCAAATACGGCACAGAGGGCGTTATGCACGGCTTCAACAGCATTATGCTCAAGGACGAAAACGGTGAACCTGCTCCCGTTTACTCCGTTGCAAGCGGTCTCGACTACCCCTCATCAGGTCCCGAGCACGCTTTCCTTTACGAATTAGGCAGAGTAAAATACGATGTTATCGACGACGAGGAAACAATCGATGCCTTCTTCAAGCTTTCACGCCTCGAGGGTATCATTCCCGCTATCGAAAGCTCCCACGCAGTTGCCTACGGTATGAAGCTTGCAAAGACTATGGAGCACGGCTCTGTGCTTATCAACCTTTCAGGCAGAGGCGACAAGGACATGGACTATGTTCTCGAAAACTTCGGCATAAGATAATCAATTTTCAATTCACAGCTCGCAGTTCTCAATTTTACGGACTTGCGGGCTGTTTTAGCGGGGAGGCTCTGCGGCTTTCCTACGGAAAGCCGCAGTCACGGGGAAAATCCGCTTCCCCGGCTCTTCGGAAGCGGATTTTCTCCGTGTGACGCACCTGCGGTGCGTCTGCCTCCCCGCGACCTGCCAATTTGCAATTATTTAATTCATAAGCCATCAAAAAAACGACACAAAGATGTGTCGTTTTTTCTTTCAGATAAATATCACTGTGCAACAATAGCTGCGTATCTTTCCTCAAGCTCCTGAAGAGAGGTATAATGCTTTGCCTGGGTGAGCAACAGCTTTGATTCTGTGTAGGGCTTGTTTGCTCTTTCATAAATCGAAACTGCCTTTGCATAAGCTCTGAGCTCACGTCTTATCTTCATACTCTCAAGGAAGGTTGATGCTTCTCTTTCCTGAAGCTCTGTCTTGACTGTTTCAGCAGGAAGGAATGCAGGTGTAATATCATACTTTGAAATCAGCTTATAGGACTGCTTTTTAAGCTTTGCAAGCTTTATTGCATCGCTGCGGATTTCCTTTTCCTCGGCAGTAGAGTTTGGAAGAGCTCTTGCATTATCAATGTCAAAATCAGCATCGATATAACAGTAAAGCTCGCCGTTGGCAACACATTTTTCAGCTTCTGCAAGTCTCTTTCTACCTGCCTCGCTTTCAAACTTGATAAGGTCCTCTTTGATAGTCGGAATTCTTTCTATAAAGAGATTTGTCTCCTTTGCCTCACGGTACTCCTGTTTTGCTTTTTTGATTGCAAAGTAGCGTATATTCTTTTCTTCTTCCGTTGATTTCGGAAGCTTGCGGGCGCTCCTGATGGCAGCCTTGTATTCACCCAGAGGCATCTTTTCTTTGCCTTCAAGCTCTCTTGCCCTGTGAATGATTTTCATTACCTCGCAAAGCTCTTCGTCATCAAGCTGTCCTATAGAGTGGTTAATGAACATCGCACGGATTTTAAGCACCTCTACATAACCCTGATGCTTGTTTTCTGTAAGGTTATAGAAGATAAAGGGCACGAGATTAAGGAATGCACCGAGAGCCGAGAAAAGAATAAGCACCTCAAAAAGATTGTTTCTTATTGTCTCGTCATAAAGCACGGAGTAGTCCTCTTTAAGGCCCATTTTTTCATATATCATGGGATAGAACATACCCGTGAACAGTCCGATTACCGTACCTATCATACCGAGAGGACCGAAGAGACCGTCAACACGTACACCGGTTTTCCACTGATGATAATCTCGCATATCTGCGCTGATATTATGCTGGACAATGTTCCAGAAGGTGTTTATAAAGGTGTTGAAATATATCAGTATACATATAAGAAGGATATTTTTATACGCAAAATAAAGACCGATAATTACAAACACGTTGACGGAATTCATCAGAATAAGCAGGTTGCGCTTACCCATAGCTCTTATGGCAAAGGGGCAGAGCATCATTGACCACAGCGCCGCATTACCGATAACAAGATTTGCAAGACCTTCGGGTGCACCCACATATTTTCCGTCAAAGCCGTAGTTGAAGCTCCAGGTCATAACGACACCGTAGCCTGACTCGAGGAATACAACCCACGCTGCTGCCTGAATAATCCAGTAGTACTTGTTTTTTGCCACCTCGCGGACAGCATCTATCATTCTTACGGGCTCGGGCTTTGTTTTCGGCAGAATCAGTCTTTCCTTTACTCTTTTAAAGAAGAAGGTGCTGATAATAAGACCGATTATGGTAAAGGGCGGATAAATAGCTCTGTATGTCCATATGTTATCACGACCCCAGGTCAGACCTGCAAGAGCAGGTAAAAGTGCCATTGTGATAGTCGGAGCAAGAGAGTATATTATCTGAGAGATACTCATTACATCTGATCTCTCCGTAGAATTAGGTGTGATAATCTGCTGGAAATAAGTATAGCTCTCGTTATAAAAGCAAAGGAAAAAGCTCATCAGCATATACATAAACCAGACTACTACCGCCTTCATCGTATAGCTCATATACTCATAGGGCATCCACACAAAAAGCGAAGCAATAATCACAATGGGAAGTCCCGTTCTTCTTATGAAGGGTAGAAACTTGCCGCCGCTCATATGATGGTTGTCGTAGTACCAGCTTCTGAAAATACCCAGAGGGATACCTATAAGATTTGCCACATTCAGCATTATCTGAAGGTCAACGGGCTTAAGTCCGATAGATGCACCTACGATATAATTACTGGCACTGAGAAAGATTTCTGCCGCAAGAAGCAGCGTCCAGTGAGCACCGAAGCCTGCACCACTTAAAAAAGCTACCTCTTTATAGGAAATATAGTTTCCCTTCGGCGGCTCGTGCCAATAGGTTCTGGCGGTGTTGACAATGTTAGTTACCCTGTCTTTGAAACCGGGACGTGTTTGTGTTTCCATATTAATCCTCCTACTTTATTCTCTTCGCTCTGACAGTTATTCGTCTTTCCGTATCATACGTGCAGGTGAAAATGGTGAGATCCCACTCCCCCTCCTGCATAAGCTCTACATCTGTATCCTCTAAAAGCTCCACATACATAACCTCATATTCAAAGCTGCTGGCAGCCATATCCGTAAATGTGATTTTGTCGCCGGGCTGAAGCTCGTCAATACCGCCGAAATGGCTTTCGTAGTAATGCCCTGCCACTATGAAATCTCCCGTATAGGGCGAGCCTGTGTAACGGCAAGGTGCAATCTTAAGCTTTCGGTAATCCCAGTCGTCCATTATGGGAAGACTTAACCCCAAGGAGTGCAGGGAAAGTCTGCCGATGTAGGTTTCCTCTTCTATCTCCGTAGTGGGAAGCTCCATCTGCGGATTAAGCTCATAGTCGGGAACCTCATTTTTCGCTGTAGTTCTTTCGTTGAGGATACTGACCTCGTATTCTGAAATCACCTCTGCTACAGCGTGACTTTTTTCCGCCTTCTTTTCAAGGGCGATATTATAAACCACCATACCGAGGGCTACTGCGATGAAAGCTCCGCCGATGAGCATAAGAACGCTTCCGCGTTTTTTATTCCTGTTCATCGGAAATCTCTCCCTTTCTGTAGTTGGCGTAGCCGCATATAAAGAAAAGTGTACCGATAATCGCAAGATAGGGCACAAAACGGATATTCGTACCTGTGTAGGGAAGCTCATCATCATCGTCGTCTTCGGGGTGATGGGGACGGTGTGTGGTGGACTCGTCGTCGGGACCTCCCGGACTGTTAGGCGGAATCTGATTGGTAGTGGATTCGTCCTCTATAGGTTCATCAGAGGGAAGATGGGCATCATTCGTCACAACAAAGGTAATGCCCTCAAATGACACAAGAACCGTATAGTTTGTCGGGACATTCTTTTCTACGACAGTCCATCGGCAATCGGCAGCAAGATAGTCCCACTTGAAGCTCCAGCCGTTTTCTTCTGAAAGCTCCTGTGTATCATAAACGCTTCCGTTACAAAGAAGCTGCACATAAATCTTTTCGCTTCGCATATCCTCGCGGTCGTTTTTCCAGACCTTCAGTACCTTACGGGAAATATACTCCTGCGTTTCGGGCGGTACTGTTTCATACTTGAGCTCGAGAGATACTGTGTCAGGCTTAACGCCCTCCTGCGTATATGGCAGGGATATAATCGACGGTGCAGGAATATATGTAGTGCCGTCAAGCTTTTCCGTCGAGGCAAGGACAAGATATGCCCCCTCGGGAATCGGCGCACCGTCAAAGTCAGCTTCGCCCTTTTCGTCGGTAACATCACGGTAGCTTTCCTGAAGCTTCTGCTCAAAGACGATACCCTCAAGGGTAAGAGCAAGGTTCGCAAGTCCCTGGGTGTCACCGTACACATAATCGACGGGCAACATCTCAAAATCGCCCTCGGGTATGATTTCTTTTTCTGTAATCGAACCGATTTTGTAAAGTCGGACAGTAGCTCCGCTTACCGAAGTGCCGTTACTGCCGAATTTAACCGTGAGCATCTGCGAATTATCCAGAGCAGCTGCCGAAAAAATTCCGACACAGATAAAACATATAAGGCTAAATACTGCCACTATTCTTCTGTATGTTTTCATATGCTCACCGCCTTTCCGTTTTATTTTTTCTTTCTGTACTTGATAAGCACGTAGCCGACAAGTATCAGAAGGAAGGGAATCGCTATAATAGGTGCCGTCACTACCGGGTCAATCTTCGAAGCCTCGGAAATAATATTATACTTGGGAGTCTCCTTGGGATTTTCGATTCTGTGACCTCTGACAAGGAGTCTGTGAGTGTTGATACCGTAGGGTGTGCAGGTTACAAGGGTACATAGGTCTCTGCCGGGGATAATACCAAGGGAGGTAACCTCGTGAGGCTCAACGATAAGAATCTGGTCAACCTGATAGGTAAACCTTTCGTCAAGGACAAAGATTGAGAAAATGTCACCTTCGACGAGCTTATC
Source organism: Acutalibacteraceae bacterium (assembly GCA_045532935.1). GTDB lineage: Bacteria > Bacillota > Clostridia > Oscillospirales > Acutalibacteraceae > UBA6857. The sequence goes on along the minus strand of JAZSGW010000027.1, from coordinate 29,199 downwards.
AAGATTTGTGAAAAGCTTTGCCGAGGGCAGACCTCTGTGTGCCGAAAGAATCGAGTGGGTGCTCTGACCGCCGATAGGGAGACTCGACCACTCGAGGTGACCTACGGCAACCTGAAGCACGGATTCAGCGACACCGTGATAAATGGGTAAAGAAACGTCTATAGATGGAATTTCAATATAACCCATAATGCCTGTACCGGTAATATCAAGGACACTTTCATAGTAAGCCCTTGCGGTATCACTTAATACAGGCTCTGCTCCGTTTACGCGAAGCGAGTCGTTATACTGCTTTGCCTTTTCAATTTCGGCTGTTTTTTCCTCGTCCTTCATATCTGCAACATTTTCAGAGTAAGAAGCAATAGCTCTGGACTGATGCTGTTCATTCCACCAGTTACTGACGGTGGGATAAAGCAGTATACCGAGACCGAGGACGAAAATCAGCACAAGTAAAATTGTCGAGCCGTGTTTTTTCATCGTTTTTCTCCTTTATAAGCCGTAAGACTTACCGCAAAGCGGAAGTGTATCGGCTCTCCGGTATGCCGACGGGATAAACCCGTCAGCTTAAAAAATCATAAAATTATAAAGTATAAGCAAAAATTATGCTTCGCAAGTCATTCTCTTCTTTGTGATGAGAAGAACTGCTGCACCGAGAACGAGAGCAAGACCTACAACGTAGAAGATTGTAGTACCGATGCCACCGGTTTCGGGAAGAAGACCACCTGTCTTGTTGACAACTGTCTGATCAGCAGGAGTAAATGTTACTGTATCGCCTGTTGTAGCTGCATTTACCTTTACTTCAATAGCCTCATCAAGGAGATTGTAGCCTGCGGGAGCCTTTGTTTCGGTAAGAGTATATGTGTCAGCGTCAAGACCCTTGATAACAACCTTACCTGCAACGATAGTTGTTGTGCCTGTCTCACCTTCTGTTGCTACACGGTAACCGCCGTCAATAGCTACAAAGCTCATAACACCTTCTGCATTTGAAAGAGTGAATTCAGCGCCTTCAAGCTGCTTGCCTTCAGCATCAGTCTTTGTAAGGTTGAAGTAGTAAGTAAGAGTCTGTGTCTTTGACTCTTCTGTTACAGTAGCCTTGTCACCGTATGAAAGCCGTGTGGTGTTGTCGTTTGTATCAGTTACGATTTCTGCTTTGTCGTTAAGAACTGCAGAGTAAGTGATAACGATGTCTGTGTCAGTTGTAATTGTGTCAAGGTATGCCTGTTCGAAAACGATTTCGAATGTGCAACCGTCTTCACAAGTTGTTGCAACTGTGTAATCTACGTCCTTTTCAAGACCTGCGATTTCAACACTGTTAGCATTAAATGTAAGGCCTGCTTCCATTGTATCGTGTACAACATAATTTGTGGAGTTAGCCTTTGCCTTAACTGTTGTCTTGAAGTTTACGGTGTCACCGATTTCAGCATCATTAACCTTACCGTATGCGCCGGTGCTGTCTTCTTTAACTGTCTTGTCGATTGTGGGCTGAGTGTTCTTTTCGTGTGCTTCGAAGGAGGGGTTTGTGTTGGTAAGACCGCAAACAGTACCAAGTGATGAATCGATTGCATAGTAACCGAAGTCAAGACCTGTGAATTCTACTGTTGTTGTGTCGGCAGTAAGCTTTGTGCCGTTAATGCCGTTTGCCTTTGCATAAGCAACTGCAAGCTTTGCGAGCTCTGCTTTTCTTGTTGGTGTTTCGTCGCCAACCCAAACGATTGTGCCGTTAGCTTCATCCTTTGCAAGGTAAGCAGCACCTGCACCACCTTCAGCGATGAAAGCTACCCAAGGTGAACCGTCAGCAATTGTGTAGAAGCCTTTTGCATCTGCAGCGCCAGCATTGCCACCGCTGATAGCTGTGAAGTCGAACATCTTGTAAACGGTGTAGTCCTGACCGACAACAGCATTATCAATAGTGATTTTGCCGTCAGCTGCGAATGCAGGGATTGCCATTGCGAATACAAGCACGAGTGCGAGTACTACGCTGAAAATTTTGCTTGTCTTTTTCATGATTTTTTTCCTTTCTTTTTTTCTCCCGTAGGAGTGGTTTGAAAAATTTTTTTATTTATATAATCGGGTTTGCGCTTCATGCTCTTGAAAAGTCTGACCTCCTTTTCCGCGTGCTTTTATGCTTACCGAGCAGGAAGACAACGCTCAGGAACATGAGCAGTCCCCCGGTTATATACAGATACTGTGTGCCCATACCTCCCGTTTCGGGAAGAAGGTAATCACCTTCAATGTAGTTTGGCACGGTTATAATGGTGGAAACGGTCTGTACCGTTTCATCGTCGCCCTTGTCATAGAAGTAGAAGAATGTAGGCTCGTCAGGCTTGATATAGCCTGCAGGAGGCGTAACCTCATAAAGAGCGTACATATTTCCATGAACAAGGTACTGGTTTTCCATAAGAGCAGTTCCGTCAGGACCTGTTGTGTAGGTTGCAATATAGTACAGCGTCTTTCCGTGACCCTCAACGGTGGCAGGTGTTCCCGCGGGAGCTGTTATACCGTCAGGTCTTACAGGACCGTAAAGCGCGAGAACGGCATTCGGGAGATTTTCACCCGTAATTCCGCTGTGCTTGAGAAGTGTGAGACTTCCCACCGAGCCCGATGCGCCGCCTCCGTGGTCGTTGACCCGGAATTCGGCATCGACAACATCGGTAACCTCAGCCTTACCGTCGATTTTTACCGAGTTGTTGACGGAAACCATTCCGCTTTCGGTAATAAGGGTGCTGTAGTCTATTCTTATATGTAAACTGTCGGGAACAATAAAGGTAAGAGCATTTGCAACTGCATCATAGGTAACCTCATAGTCATAAATGCTTTCCGGACTGTCAAAGTCAATCCAGTTCCCGTAGGGATCCTCGTAAAGCAGCTTTATACTCTGCCAATATACGGACAGATTGTGGGTCATAGTATCCACAATAGTAAGTGTGGGAGCACCGGGCAGAATGTCGAGTGCATTTCTGTTTATATGTATATCGAAGTCGAGCTTCGAGCCGTCCTGTGCAAAGTGCTTGTCAAGAAGGCCTGTTTCAAACTCACTTTCCTCCGTTACAGGTCCCGATGTGCCGTCGGTGCCCCAGGTAAGCTCTGCCGTATTGTCGAAATAAAACTTTGAATGCTCAATAGTGGCAAGGTACTCGTCCTTTACCTTAAGCTTATAGGAGAAAACGAACTGTCCGCCGGCATTCACCCAACGGTAATAATTTCTGAAGGTGCTTGTGCCTGAAAGTCCGTTCCAGCCGTAAGCGTCAGCTTCTTCGTTATAATCGTAAAAAAGTAAATCTCCGGAGCTTACGTTCATTGTGTTGCCGTCAATGGCGCCGCTGTATTTGTATTTCGCAAGCCACAAGCCCTGCTGCCACGGAGAATAACCGGTAACCACCAACGAGTCCGGAACATACTCCAGTCTTTCGTCAAAGGTGTCTGTAAACCAGGCAACATCTACACTACCGTCAACATAACCTTTATTGCCTCCCGAACCGGAAACTGTATTATTGAAGGTAACGGTATAATCAATGGTGCCGTCTTCGTTCACTACAGAGTTTTTGATGATTTTGGGAGTGTATTCATAATTGGTGGTTCCCGTAACGCTGAAGTCCTGCATAAAGTTGAAATATGCCTCATTTGCGACCTTTTCGCCCTCAAGAAGAACATCACCGAGAGTTTTGTCGCCGTCGGGAACACCGGTCCAGTTTGTTCCGGTTCTTGCATCAAAGGGCAGTTTATATGAAATATTTATTATGGCATTTTCATCGTGAATCCATTTTGATGCGGATTGCTGGGCACGCCTTGTGTTGAAATATATTTTAAAGGTGTGATACTCCGATTCGCCGTTATTTGCTATAGACGGAGCTTCAACCAGATATGTATTTTCTGTAGCGGAGCCGCTGACGTAAGGAGTAAACGTTACTACTTCTCCGCTTTCAAGTCTTGCTGTAATTACTATATCTTCAGGGATATTTTCAACATAGAGAGACTGTCCGTCTTCGGGGTAATTCCAGAATGCACAAAGGTCAGTAAGGTAAAAATATCCTCTGTCCTTGAGCATAGAGGCCACGTTAGTTTCAATGTTGAAATATATATATTCACCGTCTTCGCCCCAGGCTGTTTTTTTCACAACGGGGCTGAAGCCTACAACCTGTCCCGAACCGTTGGTTTCCAGCTCCTCACCGTTTACGGTAACCCTGGCGGAGTTTGTAAAATTCTTTTCGGTTTCTCCTGACTGAAGAGGCTCAAAGGTTGTATAATAGGTTATTTTATAATCATTGGTAAAGGGTAGCTCAAAGCTCATCGTATTACCGTTGACCGTTACATCGGACCAGGGAATTTCCTGTGTTCTGGTATTACCGTTCTGATTGATACCTCTGACCTTTATGGGAATATCCTGATAATAGGACAGTCCGTCACCGAGAGTATCAATGATAACCGTACCGTTGAAATCAGCTCCACCCTTATTCAGTCGGACAACCCATTCTATAACATCGATTTTTGAGCCGTCGGCTGTTTCAATAGTTACCTGATTGCCTTCCTTCTCAAAATTTTCAAGCTCTACTCTTTGCCAGTCATCTGACCATACATAAATGTTATTTCCGTTTGAATCCTTACCGTTAGAGTCGAGACCGTTCCACATTTCAACGGATTCATTTGAAAGGAGATCGTCATATATCTGCGTTTTGTAGGTGATAAGAAAGCCCTCACCTGCGGCAAAATCAGGGAAAGACGAAATTCTAAAGCCTTCCTCTGCACCGTTATTATGTGACGGGTGATCACTTACAACAGGCTGGGGATCAATCACATTTCCGTCAAGGTCAGTTACAACGATTGTATCTCTTAATGTATAGTGGTTTTCCCATATCTGGTCATCTATGACAAGGTCCTTGACGACGCCCTGTGTGGCTTCAACACGGATAGTGTATTCCATAGTGTGATCTTCACTGTCATAGCTTCCGTGAGACTTTGTGACGTTCATCGCCGCACTACCGTCAACATTCAGGTCGACCATAATGTCATTCCCGAAGTCAACCTCTGTTTTATTGCCTGACTGATTAGCGGCAACGGTTGCGCTGAAGTTTACGTGGAAGTCAACGTTTGTATAGTTATCAATAAAATTAACCCCGTTGCTTTCAGTATCGAACTTAACCTTGAGTGTACCGTCGTCATAAATGTGATATGTACCGACTTTTCGTACTGTGCCTGTGTTTGGGTCTGTGAAGTTAATGTCTCGCCACTCGGTTGCACCGAAGTGGTCAAAGTTAAGGTTTGAGGGCAGGCTGTAGGTGAGATAACCGTTCTCATCATAGGCAAACTGTGACCACGTGCCGCCACTGTTTATTTCACCGAACTCAAGGTCTACCGTGTAATGCTGACCGACATAGACCGTACCTCCGCTTTCAATAGGCTGACCGTCATAATCCTTGATTGTTGCACTTACAAGGAAGTTCTCCAGCTCCGAGTAATAGAGAATATCGCTTCTCGGCGTACCGAAGAGCATTATGCGGTCGAAGAAACCCATATCCTCTTCGATGTCTTCATCTGCAACATTTCCGTCAGTTACATTTCCGTCGGTGACATTTCCGCCGGTTACCGTCGGCATAAGAAAGCACATTGTTGAGTGAGTGTGCTCGGGGATACCGCAGATAAGCACCTCGTCGTCGAGATAGCAGGAAAACTTATGTGTGTGCTCGGACATACCGCAGCTCGTGCGGCTTTCCATTGTAATTGCGGGGAGAATAAGCATATATGTTGTACAGAAAACAACAACGATCGCAAGTACGCGGGCTACCTTCTGCCAACGTCTTTCAAGCCGTGACAGACGGAGCACTTCTGCTATTTTCTGCATAAACTCCACCATTTGCTTATTCCCTCCTTTTTAAAGCTTATTTTTTCTTCCTTTTAAGAAGTATCACCACAGAAGCAATCATAAGTGCTGCTCCTGCCATATAGAACCAGTGTACACCGATTCCGCCCGTTTCGGGAAGAATGTGTCCGTAATTGAACACTTCGTTTACAGCTGAATCCCAGATCTTGACGATGCCGTCACGCTTTGTTTCAGTCACAGTAAGCTCGTCATAGGCAACAACCACATTATAGGTGCTGCCGCTGTCGATATATCCCGGAGGAATCAGCGTTTCCACCATAACATAGCTGTGTCCTGACGGAATATCGGTAAACGTTACCGTACCGTCACCGCTCGAAACTGCCGTATAAGGCCCGATAACGTGAGGCTTATGATAATTTGTGTAATTATTATCGTGAGTAGTACTGTCTGTAATAGCTGTACCGTCACCGTGACAAAGGCTGCAGCTACCGTCATCGTGAATAAGAGAAAACTCTGCGCCCTCAAGAGGCTTTGAGAAATCGTCCTTCTTAAAGAAGCTGAAACCTGCAACATAGCCGTGAACGGCAGGCTTTGAGAAGCTTACGTTTTTAAGCTCGGAAGCCTCCTGAACGCCGTTAGTGGTTACGATGGTTTTATAGTCAAGGTGCGCCTCACCGTTTGTATCGTAGACTGTATTTTCAACAAAGGGAGGAGCCTCATTTACAAGACGCACTCTGTATTTGAGCTTATAGTAGTAGGTTGTGACAGAGCCTTCTGTGGTTGTTGTGTAGCCGGATTTTTTAAGATCCCAGTAAACAACATTGTCCTTATGGTTAGCCGTATTTTCTGCGCCCTCTGCGTGTGTACCTGTCAAGGTCTCCGGGTCAGGTGCGCCGACAACATTTCCGTCCTTGTCATAAAAATGTATAAAGCCTACAACCTGGGACTCCTCATCGTGTACAGGCATAGGGTCTGTTGCAGTCCAGACAGTCTTTGTGCTTTGCTCGTTGAGCTTACGGATTTCCTCAAAAATCTTATTAAAGGCCGCTGTGATACCTGCCTGGTCAGTACTGTCGTAATAATAGCCTGAGCCAACGCTGTTACCCAACCAGTTTTTGTAAGCATTGAGGTCATTTGCACCACCGATTTCATAGGTAGTGCTTGTTCGGTCGATAACGGAAAGTCCCGTTCTGCCGTCATACATTTCAATAGTCTGACCTGCCACGTCAACACCAACGGAGAAAATCTTTCCTCCGGAATCTTTGATTGAGGTTGCCATCTGTCTTGCTTTGATTGATGCTTTATCACTGTAAGAGGTACCGTAAGAGCAGTAGTAGCCTGTTACGTAGTCATAGAAAACACCGTCTGCACCCTTTGTACCGCTCGGAGTATATGGGTCATAGCCCTCATAATTTCTTGAAGAGGCGGAATTATCCTTAAGATATGTAGTCGGGAAACCGTCGGTAAGAAGAATTACATACTGATTTGCATTTCCCGAGTCCTTAAGCATATCATAAGCCCTTTTCAGACCGCCTTCAACGTTGGTGAATCTTGTTCTGTCGTCTGTAACATAATTATCAATAATATTTCCCGTATCGGTCATCATTTCATTTTTCAGTGCTGTTGCCTGCGAGGTGTTCGCACAGGACTGAAGACTGAATATTTCGTGAGCACTGGTATTGAATGCGACGAAACCGATTTTACTCAGTCCCGAAGTGTTTTCGGCAAACTGATCAATGAAGCTTGATGCCGCAACAACAGCCGCATCATATCTTGATATTGTGTCATTTGTAAATTTAGTGTTCATCGTGTTGGAAATATCCATAACGATGACAACTGCCATATCAGGCTCATCGAGGAAGGTCTGCACATCGGTTTTCGTCTGTACGGTAAGGGTGATGTCGAAAACATTCTCCTCACTTGTACCGTCGATGGTTTTCGTTGTGATAACCGCACCGTCTGCCGATGTGACCTTACCGCCGCCGTCGTCTATCTGACTGTCGGAGGGCTCGCTTGTATCCTTGTAAAGCTCGAGGTCCTCTTCGGTTTCAACCTCCGGAGGAATATATTCATAAAACTGTACCGTACCGTAACCGCCGGAGCTGTATCCGCTTGACAGGGTTGTGGGGTCAACCGATACGAGTACGCGGTCGCCTATTTCAACATTTGTTGCAACATTAGCTGCAGCTTTCTGGGTAGCGTTGGCGTCGGAGTCTGCCATCCAGATGAATATTACGAAGCCCTTGGCTGTGGTAGCCTCAAGACTTCTTACCGTTGTCGCAGAGGTCGATGATTTGCCGGCATATTTATTTGAAACATAGTAGTAGCCCTCTGTAGAATTATACTCTACAACAATGCCGTTCCAATACTGATTGATTGCGCTGCCCGTAGTGATTTTTTCAGTTGCATTACCGCCGTAAATAACTACCGGGGCAACGGCACTCCAACCTCTGTTGATGTAGTTAAAGGTTACTGCTGATGATGTTCCCGTTGTGAACGTCGAGATGCTGAAGTTACTGTAAATATCCTTAAGCTCGTAAAGCTTCGGCAGACCGATTATATAGCTTTCAAGATGCTCCATATTCTGATACTGTGCATAAGCACTTATCATTGATTCCTGGGTGTCCGTCATATACTGTATTTCGCCGTCTTCATCGCCGTTTTCGTAATACCCGTCAAGAGTGCTGTAGAATTCCTCAACACCGGGAAGGCAGTATATGGCATAGGAAAGCTCCAGAACAGCTTTTCTGTCCTCGTCAGAAAGGAAACTCAACGCAAGCTTTTCCTCCTGCGTCAGTGAAGCGATAAACGCGTCGGAAGCTGTGTTGCGGTCGCCTACAGACGTCTGCACCGAAGGAACAGAGGTCTGTTGCTGTGATGTGCTCTGCGGCACAGTCTGTTCTGTAGTCTCATTGTGTTCAGTTGTAACAATTTTTCCGGAATCTGGTTCGCTTGTTACAGGCTGTGTGGTTTCAGGCTCCGGTATATCTGTGACATTAATATTACCGTCCGTTACATTACCGTCGGTAAGGTTTCCGTCAGTTGCTTTTATGTAACAGCTGTCGCTGTGTGTATGCTCGGGAACAGTACAGATAAGCACGTCATCGTCGAGATAGCAGGAGAATTTATGTATATGCTCGGACATACCGCAGCTTGTGCGGCTCTCCATCGTAATGGCAGGCAAAATAAGCATATAAGTAGTACAGAAAACAACAACTGCAGCAAGTATGCACGCCGCCTTATGCCATCGCTTTTCAAGGCGCACGAGACGAAGCATTTCTGCAATTTTCTGCATAAGTGCTGCCATTTGCTTTCTCCTCCTTTATAATATGCAGGCTAACTGACCGCTCCGAATCGGGCAAAGGGCCAGACACGGAATACGATTTTTCCGATTATCTGTTCGCGGTCGATGCAACCTACGGTGCTTGTTCTCGAGTCTATCGAGATCTCCCTCTCATCGCCAAGAACAAAGATTTTCCCCTCGGGCACCTGATAAGGATATTCAATATCTGTATTACCAAGTGCTTTTTTACTTATATACGGTTCGTTAAGATAGGAATCGTTTATAAAGACATTTCCGTCAGCGTCAATATTTATCCACTGACCGGCACCCGCAATTACTCTTTTAACGAGCACCTTATTGTTATAGTAAAAGGCAATTATGTCTCCGCTTTCGAGCTTGTTGACCGTTGTGGAGACAACTATCTGCCCGTCCTCAAGTGTAGGTGACATTGAGCCGCCGTAAATCTGCAGTACGGGGAGCCACAGCGTTGCCACAAGCACAGCTATTGCCGCAACGGTAACAAGGGAGAACACCGTGTTTTTCAGCGACAGCTTGTATTTCTGGCGGTAACGCTCTCTGTTAAGCTCCTTTTCAATGTCACTTATCTGAGGATACTTACTTGTTTCCTCGCTCATTTAAATTACCTCTTGAATCGGATTGTAATCTGTTTTTTTATCTCTTCGGGAAGGCCTTCCAGCATATCGGCATTATTGAAATAGAACTCTACAAGTGCCGAAATCAGCTTTGAATCTTCATTTTCCTCAAAGGAAGGCTCCTCTGCTTTTTTCTTCTTCGGAAGATGCCTTACGGTGACACCGTTTTCCTCTCTTCTGTCAGCCTGCCTTGAAGGTGCTTTCGGCACACTCACCACAGGAGCAGGCATCGGTGCGGGATAATAAACCGGCACAGGCTGATACATGGGTGCACCCATAACAGGATAGCCTGTCACAGGCATATAAGTCGGCTGAGGCATCGGCGGCACTTCGGGTCCTGACGGTACCGTAGCCGTTTTTCTCTCTGCAGCTTCAGAGGGCGCTGTAGCCTGAAGGGTTGCTTCGGTAGCTTTTGTCTCCACCTTTTTAACGGGCCTTGACTTTGCAAGGGGCTTGACGGTAATGCTTGTCGCAGTTACCTCCTCCACCTCGGGTAAAACCGCTTCGTCCGTTACCTTAAGTCTTGCCGCTTCCGCCTTTTTGGCAGATGCAGAGGCTCTTGCAACACTCTTTTCGGCAGACTCCGCAAGAAACGCAAGCCGGTCGATATAGCTCTGTGTTGCCCTTCGGGTTTCAGAGAGACTGGAATCGATTCTTGCCGCAAACTCCGAAAAGCCCGTAAACATAGCAGGGTCTACTGCCGCAGGCGATGCAGGCTGACTCTGAAGAAGCTCGTTTTCCTGACGGTAAGCCTCGTTATCCTGACGAAGCTGTTCGTTCTCCTTGCTCTGTTCAAGAAGGAGTTCAAGAAGTTTCAGACGGCTTAATTTTTTCAGCTCTTTATCTGTCATTTTTTCTCTCCTCCTTAAACATAATTTCAACAGGGCAAAATAGCCCAAGTATTCATAGTATATAATATCACAACTCATTTGTCTTTTCAACATTTTTCTTCTTTTTTTACAGGAAAAAAGTACCATTTTACAAAGCTATCAGGCATCTTTGCAACACTATTTACAAAACCGTTGCCAAAGACGAAACGTTACGGCAGAAAGTGCAGGCTGTCAGCAAGAGAATGTCGAAGTATGTTAGAAGTATGTTAGATAGAAATCCCTTTATTTATAAGGCTTTTCCTGTATTTCTAACATACCTAACATAAATATATATAAATAATATAAATAGAATATATAAGGGTTAAAAAGGTTTATATAATCTTTGTATAGTTTGTTTTATAGTTACATCTGATCAGGTTTGCACTCTGCACTTAATTCTACACTTTGCACTTAATTCTGCATTCATTTCGCCTTGTGAATTATAAAAAGCTGCCGCACTACAAAACGTAATGCAGCAGCTTTGACTTTTAAGTTTTACTTTATTATTTATTTACGCTGTTAAATGTAACCGACTCAATTCTCGGAGCGAAGCTCTCGTTGCCGACAAAGAGTGTGCTTCCGCTGTTAGAAAGTGTTACGGTGTTTTCTCCCTCTTCAAGATAAACATTGAAGGTAAGAGTTTTGTAATTATAAAGGCTGTAGGTGTTGCGGCAGAAAATATCCTGACTTTCGCCGCCGCACTCAACTGTAAGGAGTGCTTCAATCAGGTCAACGTTATAAGCGTGATAGCCGCCCTCAAGGTTGTTTGCGTAGTTGAGAGTGACTCTGTATTCTCCGCTTTTCGGTGCAGTTACGGTGAATTCCGCTTTACCGCCCTCACTTGAAATACCGTCAACAAAGCTGTTGCCGTACTTGTCCTCTTTAAGCTCTGCACCGTCAGTAAGAAGCATATCCTCTGCAAGGATTTCCTTACTGAAGCCGCCGTCACCCTGCTGGGTATAAAGGGCAATTTTCACGTCCTTATCGGAAAGGGAGATGCCGTTGAGACCTCTTCTTAAGTAAACGAGTGCACCGTTTACAAATACTGCGTCTGCACCGTCAATATCGCCCTGTGAAAAGCCTGTAGCGGAGACCCTGTAATAGCCGTCACAGGGTGCAACTGCCAGATAGTCGAAGCTGTCGTTGCCGCCCTCAAGGAGACTCAACTCGCTTTTTTCTTCATGAAGGCTCATAATTGCGCTGTCAAGGACAAAGGTGCCTTCGCCGTGGCTGAAGACGATTTCGTGCTTACCCTTTGAAAGCTCGAGCTGCATTTCATAGCAGTCGGTATATTCGCTCTTGATTGTATTCGGGAAATAAACCGTTTCTTCCTTGCCGTCAAGAGAGAATTTAACTGTAGCAAAGTCTCTGTCGTCTCTTGTTGCACCGTCGTTATGTTTGCCGAAAATCACCTTGAAATCGTAAAGGCCCTTCTGCTTTGCGTTGACGGTAATTTTTACACCGTCGCCCTCATTTTCGAATCCGCCGCACATACCCTGAACCTCACCTGTGGTAGCATAGGCGCTGTCATAGGTATAAGCCGAGCCGAGAAGCTTTCCGTCTTCGAACTCGTATCTTACGGGAATGTTGTCATTTTTAATCGGAGTAAAATTGTCTTTTTTCGGAGATACGGTGATGAAGTAAACCGCATCTGTGTCTGTACCGGGAATGTTTATATTGAGATTGCCGAGACCTGCCGAGGTGTTGTACTGTCTTAAGATAACCGGTGAGGAAACCACACCTGTAAGACCCTGATAATATACACACTCGATTTTAACATTAACCTCACAGCCAAGCTCGGTTTTGTTAAGTCCTGTAAGTTTAACGGCACGTTTACTGTCACTTCCGGATACTATGATGTTTATTTCTTTCTTATCATCTGTGATAGAGGCAATACCGTCCACTCTCTCACGGTAGTTATATTTATTCTGGGTTTTGCTTGTTGTTTCAAGAAGATTGCCTTCCATTTCGGCATATTTTCTGTAAAGCCACCAGTTTGAGTTGGGAGAGTTATCGTCAGCAGCGGTATCGTTAAGATTGTCAGCAAGGCGCCAGTAAGCCATATTGCCGTAAACACCGCTCTTTTCCATAGCGATAATATAATGAAGCATAGTTGTAGGGTTACCGCAATCCTCCATTGTGCCGTACTCCGTTACAATGATGGGAAGGTCTGCTACACCGAGCTTATCCTCTATACGTCTGTAGTCCTCAACGTGCATATGCCAGTCGGGAATTGACCACCAGGCAAGCTCGTGATAAATCATAATCTCGGGTACACAGTCATTTTCTGCGCAGTAGGTCATAAAGCCTTCTATTTTTGTTGTTTCGTAATCGCAGAAGCCGGGACCGCCGATAACCGCATCTTCATCAAGAGACTTTACATAGTCATAGGTCATCTTCCAGCCTTCGTAGAAATTCTGTCTGCCGATTTCGTCGTAATGGGCAACACCGTCAACATAATTTCCGAACCATATGCCGTTATCGCACTCGTTGTAGATACAGTAAACCAGCTTATCCTTATAGGAAGCGTCCTTGAAAAGCTCTATTTTCTCCCTGATAATCGGGAAATAGCTTTCGGTAATGAACTTTTTCCAGTCATAGGTGCCGTTTTTTCGCATTTCCATAATCTCTTCGTGGCAGTAGTACCAGGTGCTGTAGGCGTCCTGAAGATAAACCACGGTGTAATCGCACTCGTCAAGCTGGGGAGCTACGTGGCTTATGTCGCCTGTGGGGTGCTGAAGTCCGTCGGTAACCTTCTGTGAAACCGAGGAAATATCAAGACTGTCCGTCATAACAGAAGAAGGTACCCCCTCCTCTGCAAGACCGTAGAGGTGACCTGTTGCCCTTGTTGAAACGGGAGCAAGCTCCTTTGACGCATCAATATGAAGTGAGGGCACCCACACAAGAGGTATAGCCTCAAACATCATAATAATCGTGATAATAACTGACATTATAGCGCTCATAATTTGTCTCCTTCACTTTATATTTTCCCCTTATCAAAGGGTAATAAGCTCGTATTCCTTGTTGCCGATGCCGAGCTCATATGCCGCATCAACGGTGTGGGCGCCGTTTCTTGACTCGATTCGCTCAATCAGGTGTGCCTTGCCCGGGTCATCGCTTTTATATACAAGGTCGAGACAGGCTCTGTCGATTGCGACGGGGTCAAGGGAAATAAGCATACCTATATCGCCCATACAGGGATCCTCTGCAACTGCACAGCAATCGCAGTCAACGGACATATTCTTCATAACGTTGATATATACTGCCTCGCCGCCGAAATAACTGACAACGCTTTTTGCCGCATCAGCCATAGACTCAAGGAAGCTGTCGTGGTCGGCTGTCCAGATTTTTTCCACCTCACCTGCACCGTGGATATATGCCTTGCCGTAAGATGAAGCCATACCTATAGAAAGCTGCTTGAGTGCTCCGCCGTAACCGCCCATAGGGTGACCCTTGAAGTGAGAAAGAACTAAAAGTGAGTCGTAGTTTTTCGTGTTTTTACCGACGAAGTTTTTCTTTATTCTCTTTCCGTCGGGTATCTCAAGTACCATATCCTCGCCCTCGGCATCAAGAAGCTCAAAGGGGAAAAGCTCACTCCAGCCGTGCTCCTTTACCGTTTTAAGGTGCTTTTCGGTGGTGTTTCTCGTACCCTCGTAGGCGGTGTTTGTCTCTGTTACGGTGCCGCCGACATAATCGATAAGCTCCTTCCAGAAATCGGGACGAAGGAAATTCTGATTGCCCGTTTCGCCGCTGTGGACCTTTACGGCAACCCTGCCCTTAAGCTCCTTTCCGAGAGCCTTGTATAATTTCAGAACACTATCTTTTTCGCAGTCGGGAATAAAATAAACCTTTGATACCATAAAAATTATCCTTTCTCCTTACGGATTCTGATACCACTCAAGCTCGCAGGCAGGAACAACAACATAATTGTTTTCACCGTCCCCGGTTCTGAGTATCACGTTTTTTATACCTGCCTGAATAATATTTCTTGCACAGACAGGACAAGGCTTTGCTTTATGAACGCTGTTATCGGGGTTGACTCCGGCAAGATATAAATCTGCTCCGAGGGTCTGTTCTCTTGAACAGTTGAGCAGTGCATTCATTTCGGCATGAATTGCACGGCAGATTCCGTAGCCCTCACCCTGATGCATATTGCGCTCTATTCTCGGGCAGGTACCCAGATCACAGCAGTTGTCAAAGCCTCTCGGCGAGCCGTTATAGCCCGTGGAAATAACAACATCCTCTTTTACAATTACCGCACCATATTTTCTTTTCAGACAGGTACTTCTGTATGCAAAAGTCTCGGCACAGTTAAGGTATGTGTCCACCTTGGAAATACGCTTTCCTTTTTCAGGTATTACCATTGTACACCCTCCCCGATTTTATTTTTTTCATTATAGCACAAATAATTTCCGCTTTCAATATCGACGTTCTATAATTTAAAAAAGAAAACAAGACTTATGATAAATCCATTGATTTTGTTTTAGTTTTGTTAAGCTTATTGTAAGCTTTCGTTAAACTTACCCCATAGAGATTGCTTAAAAAGCAGTTATTCATTAAAATAAAAAAGCATGTAAAAATACAGATGAAAAGGTGAAAAAAATGAGACTTGAAAATGTACCCACCATACGGGAATTGCTCGATCAGGCCCCGGCAAAGCACAACGACAAAACCTTCATCAAATACGTAAAAGACGGTGAGGTTATCGAAAAAAGCTTCAGCAAGGTAAGAAGCGACAGCCTCGCCTTCTGCCGTATGCTCCGCCACAAGCTTCCCGACAGAAGCCATATTGCTATAATCAGCAAAACCTGCTATGAGTACATAGTAGGCGTTACAGGTGTACTTGTAAGCACCAATGTGGCAATTCCTATCGCTCCCGACTCAACCGTTCAGGACGTTGCAGCCGTGCTCAACGATTCCGACACCGTTGCCGTACTCTATGAGCCTGAATTCAAAGGCAAGATTGACGAGCTTAAGACTCTTTGCCCCGCTGTAAGCTTCACACTTGAAATGACACCGGAGGAATACGAAAGAATCTGCAGCGAATATTCCGATACTTCCGAATACGCAAGTCTTTCAGACATCGAAATGGATCCTGACGCCTGCGCTCTGCTTATTTACACATCAGGCACAACAGGCGACAGAAAGGGCGTAATGCTTTCAAGCTATGCCCTCGTATGCAACATTATGTACAAGCCCTACAGCGACATTATTGTGCGTAATGATGTGCTCTTCTCCGTGCTTCCCCTTTATCATATTTTCTGTTTTGTAAGTGACTATCTTTCACCCCTTCGTAACGGCAACGAGCTTTGTCTTAACGGAAGTATACGCGACCTTTTCAAAAACTTCCTTATTTTCAAGCCGAATCAGATGCGTGTAGTGCCTATGATCGCCCAGTCAATGCTCGCACGTATCCGTGCCGTACAGGCAAAAAATCCCGACCTTTCACCCAAAGAGGCTGCCGCACAGGTAACAGGCGGTAATCTTGATATGATGCTTTCAGGCGGTGCATACCTTGACCCCGAGCTTTGTAAAGCCTTTGATGAAATGGGCATATTCCTTCGTCAGGGCTACGGTATGAGCGAGGTATCAGGTAAGGTTACCGTGCCCGACCTTGAAAGCGACATCGCCTGCGTCGGAAGACTTATGAACTTTGTTGATGCCCGTGTTGTGGATAACGAGGTGCAGCTTGATACTCCCTGCCGTATGATAGGCTACTATAAGCGCCCCGAGGAAACTGCAGCCGTTTTCACCGAGGACGGTTGGGTAAAAACAGGTGACATCGGTCACGTGAACGACAAAAGAGAGCTCTTTATCACCGGCAGACTCAAAAATCTCATTATCCTTTCAAACGGTGAAAATGTTTCACCCGAGGGTATAGAAAACAGATACAAGGTAAACCGACTTGTAAAAGAAGTTCTCGTATACGCCGAAAAAGACCTCATTGTCGCTGAAATTTTCCCCGACAGCGAGTATGCCGAGCAGGCAAACATCACCGACATAAAAGCCGAGCTTGAAAAAATTACCGATAAGCTCAACCAGACGGCTCTGCCCTCACACACCGTTGCAAGGCTTGTCGTCCGTGAGACTCCTCTTGAAAAAACCTCAATGGGTAAAATCAAGCGCAAAACCAGCTCTTCAAAGGGTGGTGACTGATGAAACCGATTAACAGTGAACCCGTATACGAGCTGATCCATTCTCAGGAAATGGTTCAGTATATGTGGAAATACTCAATCCATAAGCAGTCGACACAGATTCCGCTTTCGATTGCCTTCAGCGAAGAGATAGACTTTCCTCTGCTTGCCCGTGCAGTCAATATCGAAATAAAGCGTAACGACTGTATGAGGATTCGGATTTTCCGTGAAAGCGGAAGAATAAAGCAGTTTTTCCTCGACAGCTTTCAGCTTGAAAAAATCCTTGTAAAGGACTTCGCTTCAAAAGAAGAGCAGGAGAAATATTTCAACGCCGATGCTTCAGAAAAGCTCCGTGTTTTCGACGGTGAAACCTTCCGTATAGTATTCTTCCGTACTGACGGTAAATGCGGAATTTATCTGCTTGTTTCCCATATGATAATGGATTTTGCCGCAGCGTTTACCTTCTTCAAGGACCTTATGGCTGTTTACGACAGCCTGAAAAAAGGTACAGACCTGCCTAAACCTCTTTCAAAGTATGAGGACATTATCATAAAGGAGCAGAATAATGCAGAGCTTGAAAAGCGTATTGAAAAGCAGTATGAGCTTCTCCGGGAAAAGATGCTCCCCGACCGCCGCCCCGTATATAACGGCATCAGCGGACAAAAAATCCTGGAAAAGCAGCGCAGACTCCTGCTCAATAAAAAGCTTGATATTCCTCACGTTTATCTTCCCTTCAAGGACGCCACCCATCTTGTCAAGTGCCGCCTTAATGACGAGGACAGCAGAGCAATTTCCGAATACATAAGAAGTAACAACCTCAGTCCCGAGTGGGTAATTCAGCTTGCTTTCAGAATTTATCTTTCTAAAATAAACCTTCACCGGAACGATTCCCTTTTCTGGGTACTGTGTCCGAGAAGAAGAACCGTTAAAGAAAAGCGTTGCGGTGGCACACTTGCATCTCCTCTGCCCTGGCGTGAGATTCTCGATGATGAAAAAACCTTTACTGAAACTGCCAGACAGCTTGGCGAGACCCAGGCATTCCTTTTCAGAAACTGCGATGTTCCATTCACAGCCGTAAGACAAATGGAAAGAGAGCTTTACGGCTACTCTCTTCTGCAGACGGCAAACAGTATGATGTTCTCTTATCTGCCCTCAACGGAAAGCGCATTTGACGGAAGGGAATTCGACTTCACCGCATACAACTTCGGCCGCTATGTAATGCCGATATATGCCCTTACGATGCAGGATTCAGTCACAAAAAGATACTCATTTTCATACATTCACCGTCTTTCTCTTACCACAGACGAGGACGTTCACCGTTTCCACGACGGAGTTGTGCGCGCAATACTTGCCGGTGTGACGCACCCTGAAAAAACAATCGGCGAAATAATAAAGGAGATTTAAAAATGCTTGAAACTGTAAAAGAAATTATCTGCGACTATGTAGAAACAGACATTGACAGCCTTACTGCAGAATCGTCTCTGCGCTACGACATCGGTGCCACGTCCTTCGATCTGATGAATATTGCCGTTGAAATCGAAGAACGCTTCGGTCTCACCGTACCCGACAGTGAGCTTCACCTTATCAAGACTGTCGGCGATATTGCCGAGCTTCTTGAAAAAGCTACAGCGTAAGATGATATAAAAAAGTTCTGCCCCAATATACGACTGATTTTGCAACCGCCTTATCGTTAACCACCCATTAAAGCAAAGTGTAGTGCTTTACAGATGTGAATCAGTGTAGTCTGCGGAAATTACCTGACTACAGAGTAAAACGTACGGCGCTAGGATAAATATCGGACAGCATCGTCACCGAAGCGCGTCCTGCGGACGATGAAGCGAGGTGAGGATGGCGCAGCGGCCAAAATTCATAGGCGCTCCAAGCCGTAATGAATTTTGGGAACCGCAAGAGTCCACAGCTGGGAGCGAAAAAAGCGCATTTTTGATTACTTTTGTTGCAATTGCATCGTCACCGAAGCGCATCCTGGGGATGATAAAGCGAGGTGAGGATGGCGTAGCGGTCAAAATTCATAGGCGCTCCAAGCCGTAATGAATTTTGGGTACCGCAAGAGTCTCAAAAGTAATTGGCCTTAGCGGCCACAGAGCGTCCCGGGAACAAAGCTTACAGTAAAGCAACATCTATGACAGCAGAGCTGTAAAGGATTTCTTTGCATAAGTTAAAATTCAACCGTATAATGACACAAAATCATAAAAATCAAGAGTCAGCACCCGGATAAAGTGCTGACTCTTTTATTGTACAGTTTTTTATCTGCTTACCCTGATAACAGTTGCAGAATACATCGGAACGGTGTAGTTGAACTTTTCGCCGATGCCCTCAACGGTGAATTCGACCATCTTGCAGTCCTCCTCTTCACCGAGGATATTATCGTTGCCGAGGCTGTCGCCTGCTACCTGATAAACTGTTGCTGTGCCCTTGACGTCTGCGTTTGCAATATCAACAGCAACTGTTCTTGCGCTGTCGGTAACGTTTACAAGCTTGATGATGATGTCGCCGCTTTCATCGGTGGAAACCACCTGATAGCACTCTGCTTCAGCTCCGGTTTCAAGATCCTTATCAAACATAAGCTCTCCGTCGATATATCCCTTTGCATTGTAGCCGTCCACAACAACCTTGATTTCATAGGTTCTGCCTGTTTCAACGGTGAAGGGCTTTACTGTGCCGGGAACTCTGCCGGTCTTGATGCCGTTTTCGATTTCCTGAAGGCAGGAAACGGTGTTACCCCAGCCACCGATGTTCCAGAACCAGTAGTTGTCTGAATCCTGTGCGGCAAAGGGAATGATGAAGCCTTCGCTGCCGTCAAGCTTTGTAGCCTCAACGGTATATGTATAATTCGACCAGTCGGTGTCACCGAAGTAGGTTACTGCACCTCTGTGGTTATCAGCCATCCAGGTTGACTTCTGTACGAGCTTACCGCTCTTTACCTCCCATTCACCGCTTGTGGTGTCTGTCCAGCCCCACCAGTATGATGTGGGAAGGAAGCTGTCCTTGCCGAGAGTCTTGCCGCTGTCGTTGCTGACAATCTTTACATTATCAAATTCTGCGCTTGTGTACCATGTGCCGACACCGACTCTGCCCTTTGACTCATTCATGGGAAGCTGTGCACCCTCAAAAGCTGTGCCGAGAAGCTTTGTACCTGCATTAGTTGAGAAGAGCTTCTGCATATAGTAGCTGATTGAACCGGTTGAAAGGTTATTGTTGAACCAGATAAGGTCAGGTGACCAATGAGTTGCCGTAAGGTTACCGAAAAGAGGTGCGTAAGCTGCCATCTTTACGATGTCACCGTTTCTCTCGAGACCTGTCATATAAGCCGCTTCTGCAAGTGCTGCTTCGAGTCTGTTTGAGCGTGCGGCATATTCTCCGAGAAATACATTGATTGCTCCGCCGTAGCCTGTATCAAGCATTTCGTCGGTGGCTCTCTTGTAGTTTTCTTCGTTATAGTAGTCGGCATTTTCGAGGAACCAGGAGGGGTCATTGTAATAGTGGTGGTCTGTTACACCAGCATATTCGTCAATGGAAATACCCTTTTCGTTTACATATTTATAAGCGTTTTCGTAGCTCTTGATATAGTTTTCGCTGTGAGTTGCCTCAGATGCGCCCGAAGAATAGATAAGCTCAAGACCTTCGTAAAGCTCGGGATTCTTCGCCTTTTCCTCGTTGAAGCGCTCAAGGAAGGCTTCGTAGCGCTCAAAATAATCCTGACCCTCGTTTTCGTTACCGATACCGATATACTTAAGCTCGAAGGGCTCGGGGTGACCGAGAGAAGCTCTTACCTTGCCCCAGACAGTTGTTTCATCACCGCGGCAGAATTCAACGAGGTCAACCATATCCTGAAGATACTGCTCAAATTCGGGAGTGTACATCTCAACGGGACCCTTGCCTCTCATCTGGCAGTAAAGGCCGCAGTTAAGCACAGGCACACCGACAGCTCCGATGTCTTCAGCAAGCTGGAAATACTCATAGAAGCCGAGACCGTAGCTCATATAACAGGGAAGAGGGTCTTCCGTTGCGGCAACGTCGGTCCAGAGGTTAATACCGTAGGAGCGTGCTGCAACATCGCCGTATCTGCCTTCAAATTCAAGGGGAAGTCCGTCCTCACCCACACCGATGCTGTCCTTCCAGTTGTAGGCTGTTTCCTTATCATAGCCTTCAATTACACAGCCGCCGGGGAAACGCAGGAAGGAGGGCTCAAGCTCTTCAAGAAGAGTAGCAAGGTCCATTCTCATACCGTGACCCTTATAGGTCTCGGGGAAAAGTGAAACCATATCAACTGCCACCTTACTGCAGTCTGTAAGCACCTGAAGGTAAACGTTACTTGTTGCCTTCACATCAGATACGAGAGTAAGCTCATACTTCTGCCACTTTGTACCGATGTCTGCGATTGTGCCTGTTGCGGCAACCTTACCGTCAGCAACAAGGTTTACCGTAAGGTCAGCCTCGCCGCCCTTGAGGTCCTTTGCGTAAACGGAGAAATAATACTCTGCGCCTTCCTCGATAGCCATACCGTCAAGGAAGCCTCTGTTCTGCACACCTGCGTTGCCGTTTGTTGTATTTGTGATTACAAGGTAGTTTGTGTTGTTTTCGTTGAGTCCGCCTGCCTTATCGCCCTTTATCACTTCAAGCATAGGCTCGCCGACCTTACTCCAACCGTGAAGCTCATCGTCAGCGGCAAGCTCGCCGTACTCGAAGGAGCGGTTGATTACCTTTTCAGCGTAAAGTCCGCCGTCAGCGGCAAAGTTAATATCCTCAAAGAAGATACCGTAAAGAAGCTCGCTGATGTCGTGAACCTCATCGGCAGCATCAATGCTGAGGGTATAGTCTGCATTTTCAGCATCATAGGCTGTTGCGGTGTTCACCTCACCGCGGATAATATCAATAATCTCTCCGCCGCCGCAACCGAAACCGATTGAGATGAAAAATGCCATAACCGTTGCAAGAATTTTCTTATAGAAAGCAATAATCTTATGCTGCATAAATTACCCTGCCTTTCAGTTCATTGTTACTGTTGTCTGTCCTGCGGCGCTGTAGATGTAGCCGCCCTGAACTGCCTTTGTAGCTCTTACAGCAAAGGCATATTTTGAGCCTGAGGTGTAGCCTGTATCCGTAAGTGATGTAGTGCCTGCAGAAACAGTATCAATCAGAACAAAGCCGCCGCTTGTTGCTGATTTATAGTAAACCTCATAGCCGCTTGCGCCCTGGACTGCCGTCCATCTGATTGTAGCGTTACCGCCGGAGGTTGTAGCGGAAACAACGGGCTTTACGGGCTGTGTTGCGGTTGCTATCTGAATATAACCGCCGCCTGCCTTCTGACCCGAAGCGGTAAGGTTGACTGATCTTACAGCATAGATATAATTTGTACCTGCCTTAAGACCTGTGAGAGTTGCTGTGGTTTTCGGTGTAAGTCCGATAGTCTTCCAGCCGTTCTGTGTCTTAAGAAGTACTGCATAACCGTCTGCACCCTTTACCGGTGTCCATGCGAGTTTTATTGCCGAGGTGTTCTGTGCTGCGGCAATCTTTGTCGGTGCAGGGCTTGTTGTTACTGCATTTATAGTGGTATAGGCACCTGTGAAGTAGGTCTTTCCGGCCTTCACTACACCTGCCTTGACAGCAAAGGTGTACTTTGTACCCGAAGGAAGATTTTTAAAGGTTGCAGAGGTATTCTTTGTTGTACCGAGAAGCTTCCAGGTGCTTCCGTTTTTCACGTAAACTGCATAGCCTGCAGCAACGGAAACCTTATTCCAGGAAATCTTTATTGCGCTGTTATTTGAAGCAAAGGTTGCCTTTGCGGGCACAGGAATCTCTACGGTGTACTTTGCATCGTAGGTGCCCTCATACTTACCGATAAAGGTGATTCTTGCTGCCGCTGTACCGGGAAGGTCGGAATTAATGTACTTAACGGTATAATCTGTGCCCTTGCGAAGCTCCGCACCGTTTCTGTCCTTGATTGTAACAGCGGGAGTTATTGACTTTCCTGTATAGCTGACCTTTGTTGCGGCAAGTGTAACTGATGCCACCTTAGGAATGGGTATAGGCGAATTATCGGTCTTTCCGCAGTCGATGCAGCGGAAGTTGATAGCACCGTCAGCACTCAGGGTTGCCTTCTTTGTTATGGTTTCAATTTTCCAGGAGTGATAAAGGGGTGAGCCTTCCGTAAACTCCTCGTCGTAGAAAATCACGTCACAGTTGCGGCAGCCCATATAGTACTTTGCAGGATTCTCACAGTCTGCAGGGCTGATAAGGTGAAGTTTATCAAGCTTTGTCATTTTTACGTGCTCTTTAAGAACACTGCCTTCCTTATCCTCGTAGAAGGTCTCTGTGCTCATAGCGTCACAGCGTACACAGCTGTAACGGTAGAGGTCATAATGAGAGCAGCTTGCTCTTTCTGCAAGGTGGTCCTCGTCAAGAATAACCTCGCTGTAGTCGTGACCGAGAGCAGCAACTTCAGTTTTTTCGCTGATTGTAAGTCCGCATACGGAGCAGTAGGAGCTTTCGGTATAACCGACATCTTCACAGGTGGGAGCAACAGCCTCTTCAGTTACAACCTTTGTGTGACCTTCGGTGTGCATAAGGCTGATTTTGTCCTTTGAAACATTGATACTTATGGTAATCTTCTGTGTGGAAATACCGAAGCCGTTGTTATCCCAGTCGAAATCGTAAACTGCTGTAAGGAATCCGTCGCTGTCTTTTCCGATATACTCGGGAGTTACGGGTATCCAGACGGTGATAAAGTGCTCATCAGCAGTATCTGCCGAGTCCTTGTATGCCCAGAAGGACTTTGCTTCGCTCCAGCCGTCCTTACCGTAGGTTCTGTATTTTACATTCTTAAGCTCATCGACGGTAAGGCTCTTATCAGCGGTGATTTTAGCGCCTACCCACCAACCGTCCATATATCTGCCTACGCTCAGATCCTTCGGAGAAAAATCAAGTACAAGCATTTCCTTATTTGTAACGGTGATGTCTGACGCATTTTCGCTGTTGATGTCGAGAGGTCCTGTGATTGCGGTAACCGTAGCAGCGGGAAGGCTGTAGTCGCTTTCTGAAACGAGATAGGTATCCTCTGTGCTTACGGTGTCGCAGTTTTCGCGTGCACAGTTATAATAGTATGTGCTTGTACCGTCGCCGTTCTTTTCAGCGAAGTGTCTGTCATCAATCACTTTTTCGCTGAAATCGTGACCGAGAACGGGTATCTCTGTTCTTGCCTGAATTGTAAGTCCGCAGACTGAGCAGTGAGAGCTTTCTGTATAACCTACCTCTGTGCAGGTGGGATCTACACTGACCTCGTCAACATACTCCACGCAGTTAATGTTGTTTTCGCCGTGGATAAGGCTTATCTTTTCCATATCAAGGGTGATTTCAACCTGCTGAAGAGTTTCTTCTGTGCCGTTGTTATCCCAGTCGAAGCCGTAAATTGCGGAAACCTCCTGTTTTTTGAGGTCGTCGGCAGTAAGCACAAGAGCCATTACCACGCTCTTGTCCTGTGCGTTATAAAGCTCGCTTTCGCTGATAAGACCGATTTCGTCCCACGCTTCGTTATTACGAACATAATACTTTGCCTTGGCAAGCATACCGTCGGTTACAGCCTCTGCAACGTCGAGTCTGACAAGGACTCTCCACGCAGCTGAACCGAAGCTGTCGCTTACATCTGTAGCGGAAACAAAATCAAGAACTGCAGCGTCCACATTTGTGAATACGCCGTTTTCAAGGCTGACACCTTCTGTAAGAGATGTAACCTCACCGAGGTACTTTGCAAAGTCGTCCTCTTCGGCAAATGCGGGCATGGCAACAGAAAATGCCATAACCAGACAGAGCATAAGGCTCAGTACCTTTTTTGCTGATATTTTCATAGTTCATATCCTCCTTTGCGGATATATATAATTATACATTATAATAATATCATCTTTTAACCCGCTGTGCAATAGATTTGCCCTTCTTTTATTTTTTTGTTCAAAAAGATTGCAAAAATCAGGGATAGATGATATGATTGTCGCAGAAAGGCTGAGGCGAGACGCGCGGGAAGGCACAATGCTGCGCATTGTCGGAGGGGGCGATGCTTTTTCCGTCGGTCTTTGCTTTTTTTGTACGCAACGGACCTTCCTGCAGGCCGTAGCCCCCCTCCGCCTTTGGCTTTCGCAAAAGCCAAAGGACCTTCCCGCGCCTTACCGAAGCAACTACCTAAATAAAAGAAAAGGAGCGCTGACAAATGAACATAGCAGGACTTCAGAAATTAACCCTACTCGACTACCCCGGTAAGACCGCCTGCACGGTTTTTACTCACGGGTGTAATTTCCGTTGCCCCTTCTGTCATAACGCTCTGCTTGTAACCCACAGACCCGAAGAGCTGATAAGCGAGGACGAATTTTTCTCTTTTCTCAATAAAAGACAAGGCATACTTGACGGTGTGTGTATCACAGGCGGCGAGCCCACCTTACAGAAGGACCTTATCCCCTTTATTAAAAGGATAAAGGATATGGGCTTTCTCGTAAAGCTTGATACCAACGGTGCAAAGCCCGATGTTTTAAAAGAGGTGCTCGACAACGGACTTGCCGATTATGTCGCTATGGATATAAAGGCATCTCCCGAAAGGTACAGCGAGGCTACAGGCATTAAGGATTTTGATTTCGCCCCTGTCAAAGAAAGCATACACCTTCTCGAAGAAAGCACGGTAAAGCACGAATTCCGCACAACTGTAACCGAAGAGCTTCACAGCGAAGAAGACTTCGAAAAAATACTCGCACTCTTCTCCTGTGACACCCCCTATTTTTTACAGCAGTTCAAGGATTCGGGCTGTCTTATAGACGAAGGCTGTCACGGCTGGGAGGGTGAAAGAATGAGAGCTCTCAAAGACACTTTAGCGCTTCACCACTGTAACGTTTCACTGCGTGAAGGATAATAAACAGCTGTTGCTTTAAAAAATCTATATTTTGTGTCCGAACCCAACATTTTGTGGTTTTTTTGAAAAAAATATACAATAAATTGTGTAATACCTATTGCAATTTACAATATTTAGTGCTATAATCAGTCTCGCACCGCTAAAAAGCGGAAGATACTGATTATATTTTTTGAAAAGAGAAGAAATTTTAAGGAGGACAGTTTTATGTATTCAGTTATGAAGCGTACAGGTAAGCTCATTGAGTTTGACCTTGCAAAAATCACCCAGGCAATCACCCTTGCTTTTGAAGCAGAGCAGAGAGAATACAACCCCAACATCATCGACTTTCTTGCCCTTAAGGTAACAGCAGACTTCGAGCCGAAAATCAAGGATCACTGCATCGCTGTTGAGGACATTCAGGACAGCGTTGAAAACGTACTTGTTCAGGCAGGCTACTCCGATGTTGCAAAAGCATACATTCTCTACCGCCGTCAGCACGAAAAACTCCGTGACATCAACACCACACTTCTTGACTACAAGGAAATCGTTGACAACTACGTTAACGTTTCAGACTGGCGTGTAAAGGAAAACTCAACCGTTACATATTCAGTCGGCGGTCTTATCCTCAACAACTCCGGTGCTATCACAGCCAACTACTGGCTCAGCGAGGTTTACGACGACGAAATCGCAAACGCTCACAGAAACGCTGATATTCACATTCACGACCTTTCCATGCTCACCGGTTACTGCGCAGGCTGGTCCTTAAAGCAGCTTATCCAGGAGGGTCTCGGCGGTGTAACAGGTAAAATCACCTCCGCTCCGGCAAAGCATCTCGCCACACTCTGCAACCAGATGGTAAACTTCCTCGGCATTATGCAGAATGAATGGGCAGGCGCACAGGCTTTCTCTTCATTTGATACATATCTTGCACCCTTCGTAAAGGTTGACAACCTCAACTACGATCAGGTTAAAAAGTGCATCGAAAGCTTCATCTACGGTGTAAACACTCCCTCACGTTGGGGCACACAGGCTCCCTTCTCAAACATCACCCTTGACTGGACAGTTCCCGCTGACCTTGCAGAGCTCAACGCTATCGTAGGCGGCAAGGAAATGGACTTCAAGTATAAGGACTGCAAGAAGGAAATGGATATGATCAACCGTGCCTTCATCGAAACAATGATCGAGGGTGACGCTAACGGCAGAGGCTTACAGTATCCCATTCCCACCTACTCAATCACAAGAGATTTCGACTGGTCAGAAACCGAAAACAACAAGCTTCTTTTCGAAATGACCTCAAAATACGGTACTCCCTACTTCTCAAACTACATCAACTCCGATATGGAGCCCAGCGATGTTCGTTCAATGTGCTGCAGACTCCGTCTCGACCTTCGTGAGCTGCGCAAGAAGTCCGGCGGCTTCTTCGGCAGCGGTGAAAGCACCGGCTCTGTAGGCGTTGTTACCATCAACATTCCCAGAATCGCTTACCTTGCAAAGGACGAAAAGAATTTCTACGAGCGTCTTGACAGACTTATGGACATTTCCGCACGCTCTCTCGCAATCAAGAGAAAGGTTATCACAAACCTTCTCGATGCAGGTCTCTACCCCTACACAAAGAGATACCTCGGCACCTTCGCAAACCACTTCTCAACAATCGGTCTTGTAGGTATGAACGAGGCTGCTCTCAACGCTAACTGGCTTCGCTGCAACCTCACCGACGACAGAGCTCAGCAGTTTGCAAAGGACGTTCTCAACCATATGCGTGAGAGACTTTCCGACTATCAGGAAAAGTACGGCGACCTTTACAACCTCGAAGCTACTCCCGCAGAATCCACAAGCTACCGTCTTGCAAAGCACGACGTCAAGCACTATCCCGACATCATCACAGCCTCCGACAGCAAGAAGGGTGAAACTCCCTACTACACCAACTCATCACACCTTCCCGTTGGCTACACAGATGATATATTCGAAGCTCTCGACAAACAGGACGAGCTCCACACACTCTACACTTCAGGTACTGTTTTCCACGCTTACCTTGGCGAAAAGCTTCCCGACTGGAAGAGCGCTGCAAATCTTGTAAAGAAGATTGCCGAGAACTACCGTCTCCCCTACTACTCAATTTCACCGACCTACTCTGTATGTAAGAATCACGGCTACATCGCAGGCGAGCAGTACACCTGCCCCGAATGCGGTGAGAATACCGAGGTTTACAGCCGTATCACAGGCTACTACAGACCCGTTCAGAACTGGAATGACGGTAAGAGTCAGGAATTTGAGCACAGAGTAGAATACAATCCCGAAAAAATCGACAAAAGAATTTTCCAGGCAAAGCAGGAAGTAAAGGCTGCAGAAGCAGGCTGTACAGAGTGTGAGGATAAGGTTATCCTCTTCGCTACCACCACCTGCCCCAACTGCAAAATGGCTGCACGCTTCCTTGAAACTGCAGGTATCAGCTACGAAAAGGTTTACGCTGACGAAAATCCCGGCCTCGCAAACGAATACGGAATTCAGCAGGCTCCCACCCTTATCGTTATAAAGGACGGCAAGGCTGAAAAAATCGTCAACCTTTCAAACATCAGAGCATTTACCGAAAGGGCATAAAAATGATTTACGATACAATAATCATAGGTGCAGGTCCTGCAGGTCTCACAGCAGCGATTTACTTAAGACGCGCGAACAAAAGCGTTCTCGTACTTGAAAAGGAAACCTTCGGGGGACAGATCACTCACTCCCCCAAGGTTGAAAACTACCCCGGATTCATTTCCGTAAGCGGTGTGGAATTTGCTGACAAGCTCGTCGACCAGGCGATGAGTCAGGGTGCTGACATCGACATGGACGAGGCAAAGGGCATCTTGAAGGATGGCGACATCTTCACCGTCAGAGGTGAAAGATGCGACTACAAGGCTAAATCCGTAATCATCGCAACCGGCTCAAAGCACAGGACTCTCGGTCTTGCAGGCGAAGAAAAATTCACCGGTGAAGGCATCTCCTACTGTGCAGTATGTGACGGAGCCTTCTACAAGGATATGGACATCGCTGTTATCGGCGGCGGCAACTCGGCTTTACAGGAAGCTATCCTCCTTGCAAAGACATCAAAGAGTGTCACCGTTGTGCAGAATCTCCCCTTCCTCACAGGCGAAAGCAAGCTTATCGAACAGATAGAAAACACAGCAAACATCAGCGTGATTTTCTCATCGGTTGTGACAAAAATCCTCGGAAGCGATAAATTCGAGGGTATCACAGTAAAAAATGAGGAAAGCGGCAAGGAAACAGACCTTTCCTTCGACGGCATCTTCGTAGCCATCGGTCAGCAGCCCGAAAACGAAAGCTTCAGAGATGCAGTCGCCCTTGACGAAAGAGGCTACATAACAGCTGACGAAAGCTGCATACCCGAAGGCGAAAGCGGTATTTTCGTTGCAGGCGACTGCAGAAGCAAGCAGGTACGTCAGATTGCCACGGCAGTTTCCGACGGTGCGTCAGCATCGGTTGCAGTATGCAGATACCTCGGGTAAAGCCGTAACGCAAACCAAAAGACACGGATGTTACATCCGTGTCTTTTTATGT
>JAZSGW010000003.1:0-102736 GCA_045532935.1 Acutalibacteraceae bacterium | reverse complement strand
TGAAAAAGCCATTCTCGTAAGTGCCGACATAGGTTCACCCTGACTGCCTGTAGTGATAAGCACTATTTCGTGGTCAGAATATCTGTTAATCATATCGAGCTTGACGAGTATGCCTTCAGGCACCTTAAGATAGCCGAGCTCTGCGGCAACAGCAACTACATTCTCAAGGCTTCTGCCTGAAAGTGCAACCTTCCTGCCAAGCTGTGACGCAACATTTATGATCTGCTGTACGCGGTGGATATTCGAGGCAAAGGTAGCAACAATGATGCGCCTTTTTCCTGCTTTTCTGAATAAAAGCTCAAAAGATGTGCCAACTTTACTCTCACTTTCGGTATAACCCGGTCTTTCGGCATTTGTGGAGTCAGCCATCATACAAAGAACGCCCTCCCTGCCAAGCTCTGCAAATCTTGCAAGGTCAATCATACCACCGTCAATAGGTGTTGTATCTATTTTAAAGTCGCCTGTATGAACGATTGTGCCGCCATCACAGCTGATCGCAAAGCCAACTGCATCGGGAATCGAGTGGTTGACGTGAATAAACTCAACCGAAAATTCACCAATTTTTACACTATCGCCCGCTTTTACAACGTTAAGCTTTGTGCTGGCGAGAATACCGTGCTCCTTAAGCTTACCCTCGATAAGTCCGTTTGTAAGACGTGTGCTGTAAACGGGAACATTAACCTTTTTAAGAAGATAAGCAAGTGAGCCTATGTGATCCTCGTGGCCGTGTGTTATGCAGATGCCTTTTATTCTGTCGGCATTCTTCTCAACATATGTGAAATCGGGAATTACAAGGTCAATACCCGGCATATCCTCATCAGGGAAAGCAAGTCCGCTGTCGACAATAAGTATGTCGTCTTTATATTCAAACAAAGTGATGTTTTTGCCTACTTCGTTGAGTCCGCCGAGAAAAGCTATTTTAATAGGCTGTGCATTTACCTTCTTTTTAGACTTCTTATTATTTTTATCAGCAGAAGCTTTTTTTGTCTGTTTATTCTGGGACTTAACGCTTTGTTTGTTATGCTTGGTCGTTGCACCTGTTTTTTTGAGCTGCTGCTTTTTACTCTGCTGTGTATTTTTATTCTTCTTTTTTTCCGTTGCGGCTGCATTGGATTTCTTGTCACTTCTTATGCCGCTATTACTCTTCTGTGAAGATTTCTGCTGCGATTTTTTTACTGTCTTTGAGCTTGTTTGTTTGTTTTCACTCATTTAATTACCGAACACTCCTTTTCTGTAAATTTTTTATATATATTCCGTTCAAAAATTATAAGACAATATTTACCCATAGTAATGGTATTATAGTACATAATACTATTTTTTAAAACTTATGTCAAGAATAACGTATAATTTAATTTTCAAGCCCTACACAAAAAGCAAGCGACACAGACAAGCTGTGTCGCTGAACCTTATTATCTTTTAAAAAGCTCAATAAACTTTGCAAAAAGTGACTTAAGGAAGTTTACGAGAATCTGCCAGGGTGAAAGCTTTTCATTGGGTTCGGGAACAGATTCATCAACAGTGATTTCATCGGTTTCTGCATTATAGATACTGAAGCGTGAAAGAGCGTGGGTATCTGTTGTCGGCTCCTCCTGTGCAAAGAGGAAGGATTTGTAATATGTTGATGTGAGAGATGTTCTTTCGTGATGAAGATTTTTGATAAACCATGTTTTTTCAGGGAAAAGACAGGTTGAAGCGTCAACTGTCTTATCCGGTGAAATATATTCAGGATCCTTACCCTCAAGATAAGTATCGTCGAGAATAGAACCTACAGGAGCAGTAGTTGCACCGAGAGAGCTGTACTTTGTATCAACAACACCGTCACAGAGACTGTCCCATTCAGGTGTTATAGGAAGTGATGCTTCGCCGTATCTTGTAATAACTGCAACTCTTGCCACCTGATCGAAGCCGAGAAGTGTCTCGTACTTATCAGCTCTGACGTTTTCGTTAAATGCTAAAATTTTGCTCTGAAGTACCGATAAATCCTCGTCCTTACAGTAGCCGTTAAAAACAGAATCCATCGCATCGTCAACATAGCTGTCAGGTGTCATTGACCAGATTGTAAGCCATCTGCCGCAAAGAGGAACAAGTGTTTCCTCGAAAACGGTAGGCATAATATCATCGATTATATCATTAAGGAACACCGAAAGCATTTCGGGGATACCTGCAAGGCCGAAGGCATCAACAACACTTGAAAGAAGCTCCTCATATTCGGTTTCGCCGAGAAGCCATTTAAGAAGGAACGCAACAGAATCACCGCTGAATTCCATATTACCGCAGAAAAGCTCGCCGATGTAAGAAACGCCGTCTATTGCAGGAGTATCAAAAACAATGCCCTGAACATCGTCATATCCGTATAATGAAATATAAGTAAGCGCAATTACATTACCGAGTGAGTGAGGCACAAATGCGACCTTTTCAAAGCCGCTTACACTTTTAACATACTGGATATAATTATTAAGCTCTGCCGCAATTTCAATAGGATTGCCTCTCCAGTCATAGTCAAAACGGATAGTTGAGCCTGCCTTGATTGCAGATGAATCGGGATAGACGAGACGTGCACCTGAATTATCCTTCGCTGTACCGTCAGGATTGTTGAACCAACCGGCATATTTTGTATTGACTGTATCGGTTATACATCTTGCAAGTTTTTCCGCATCACGATCAGCAGAAAAAACAATAAGCGCAGGAATGAATTCTTCCTTTACAAAAGCAAGAATACTGTCACCGTCGGGAGCAGGAAGCTCTGTCGACGGGTCGTTCTTATCTGCATAGATTCTGCTTGTTGCAATACCGGGAATGTAAATCATCGGACATTCTTCTACACTGTCATTTGCAGCAAATACAGGTGTTACAACGCTGAAAGCAAGAATAAGAGAAAGTGCTAAACAAAGAATTTTACTAAATTTTTTCATAGCTGATACCTCTTTTGTAATTTTATTCTGCATCAATAGGATCTTCATAAAGCTCACCTAAAAGATGATTTTCATGAAGTGTAGCATTTTCAGTTTCGGGAATAATGTATTTACCAAGGTCAAGTCTGAGAAGCTTATGGCCGGAGAAACGTGCCGAAAGCGGAAGAAGCTCCATATAGCGGTCGCCGTACCACATACGAAGGTAATTGTCATAGCCTACGGGAACCTTGAAGGTCATATTCTCATAGGGCATATCGATAAACTCACCAAACCACTCTGCAGGGAATGCACCCTTATCAAGATTAAGACCTACACCGTCAATAAGATAGGCGCTCTTCTTATTCTTATGATAAAGAGTGAGTGATCTGTCAAGACAGCGGTGATAAAGCTTATAGGGAACAAGTCGCATAAGAGGAAGGAAAAGCTTTGAAGCTCTGTAGTGTATTCCCCTTCTCGCAACGTTTACCCAACGGACATTTATAAGTCTGCGGAAAATCTTAACGAGCTTGATATGTGCCTTCTGGCTGAATTTGGTATTTCCGGTCTTGTCGAAAACAAGCACATCGATGAAGATACCGTTCTGAATATCGTCGAAACGGTTTGAGAACTTTGTGTTAAAATAAGTATCCTTAAGTCTGACTTTATCAAAGATATAGTGTGAGGTTGTTTCCTTAAGATGTGACTGATAGCTCAGATGAGGCTTAAGTGCATCTGGGCAAACCTTTCTGAATTTGTCGTAATCGTCACGAAGCATACCGATGTCAATATCATCGTCCCAGGGAATAAAGCCCTTATGTCTGACAGCACCGAGAAGTGTACCGCCTACAAGGAAATATGTGATGTTGTTTTCCTTACAGATACGGTCAATCTCTGCCATAATATCCATTTCTATCTGCTTGATTCTCTCGAGCTTACCCTGATAAACAGAAACATAGAAATCTGCCATATATTCCTCGTCGCAGCGTGCGAGTGCTGTTCTGTAAACAGCTTCTGCAAGAGGTGTGATTTTTGCCCAGCCGAGATTTTTGATTTTGATATTACCGAGACAGTCATAGTCATTTTCGGGAATAATTCCGTCGGTATCATTCACAAAGCTTACTTCGGGATTCTTCATGCGGAATTTTTTATAAAGCTCACTTTTTATATCGTGAAGAGTGAATCTATAATTGGCAGCATTATAAATATTACCGATTTTACCCATAAAATCGACATAAAAAACAGCGGTAACGGCCTGTCTGATGTAACAGCCTGTGTGGTATGTCACGCCGTCTGATGAATAGAAGGTAATATTGTTTTCCTTAACAAGTGTGTCAATGATACTGTCAAGGTTAAGATTTGAAGTGGACTCAACAAGAGGTCCGAAGATATTATCAAAACGTATTACCTTGACATAATTTTTCTTACCTTTGAAGTGTTTTCTGCAGATGTCCTCCATTTTACCGAGGATTCTGCCCTGATAGAAATCGCTGTCGTGAGCAGCAAGAGCTTCAAGCTCTCTTTCCGAGCAGGCGGCTATACCGTAAGGGAAGGGCTTTGCAAAATTGAAAATCGGAATGAATATAAATCTTCCGCCGTTTTTCATCGCATAATCAAGCCATTTCGAAAGATTAGCAAGTTTTTGTGCTACAAACGCTTCATTCTTATACTCGTCAAGCTGAAGGTTTGCAATATAGTAAAAGCGCTTGATCCGCTTGCTGTCTGTGATTTTAAGATAATCGTCAAAGCTGTCAAGAAGATTCATACACTGCTTGTGTCCGTATTCCTCTTCGATTTCGCCGTAAAGAGCCTTATTACGCCACTCTCCCTCGGCAACAACATTGATAACTCCGTTATCTTCAGCGGTTACAACAGACATATTAAATCCGGCAAGATAGGCTGCAAGACCGTTTTCATCGCCGATAATATTTATCTCATTACCGCAATAAAAGCGAGGATTCTTTTTCTTTGAATTAAGGTCTGTGGAAATACATCTCAATTCATCAATAAAAAACTGATTCATATTTTATCAATCCTTTTTTTCATATTCTGTAGTATTATACTATTGCGTAACATTTTTGTCAACTTATTGCGCTTAAAAACGGTTGATATTGACAAAATCGGAATAAAAGGTATAATATAACAGTATATACTTTATGCAACTTATATGAGGTGAAAATTTATGACATACGCAGTAATCGCAGCCGGCGGAATCGGCAGCAGAATGGGCAACATGGAAAAGCCGAAGCAGTACCTTAAAATCAAAGATAAACCCATCATCGTTCATACAGTCGAAAAGTTTTTTGTAAACGCAAACTTCAAAAAGGTTATTATCCTCTGCCCCGACCAGTGGGTCAATTATACAAGAGAAGTTCTTGCAAAGTATCTTCCCGCTAACGACAAGATAATTGTTCTCAAGGGCGGAAGCACAAGAAACGAAACAATTATGAACTCCATCAAATACATTGAGGAAACTGACGGTCTTGACGAGGATACAATCATAGTAACTCACGATGCCGTACGCCCCTTTGTTTCAGCAAGAATCATCGAAGAAAATATTGCTGCCGCTCTCAAGTACGGTGCAACAGATACAGTCGTTCCCGCAACTGATACAATCGTTGAAAGTCAGAACGGTACCACTATCAGCTCAATCCCCGACAGAAGCAAGCTTTATCAGGGACAGACTCCTCAGGCTTTCAGAGCTAAAACTCTCAAGGAGCTTTATTACAGCCTTACAGAAGAGGAAAAAGACATTCTTACAGATGCCTGTAAGATTTTCAGCATGAAGGGCTACGATGTTCATATGATCGAAGGTGAGGTACATAACATCAAAATCACCTATCCGTATGACCTTCGTGTTGCAAAAGCGCTTCTTGATGAAGAAGATGAATAAGAGGTAACTTAAATGCTTAATACAGTTTACAGATTGACTCAGCCAAGAAAAATCGAAATTGAATTTTCTGAAATCGATATTTTCAGCTCCGATGTTATAGTCCGTCCGAGATACCTTTCCATCTGCCACGCTGACCAGAGATATTTTCAGGGAAACCGTGATGCAAAGGTGCTCGCACAGAAGCTTCCTATGGCACTTATACACGAGGCTGTAGGTGAGGTTGTACACGCTCCTGACGGCTCCTTCAAGCCCGGTGACAAGGTAGTTATGATTCCTAACACACCCACCGAAAAAGACGACATAATCGCTGAAAACTATCTTCGTTCAAGTAAATTCCGTGCCAGCGGATTTGACGGCTTTATGCAGGAATATGTTCAGATGCCTTCCGACCGTCTCGTGCTTCTTCCTGAAGGAATTGACCCGACAGTTGCCGCATTCACAGAAATAGTTTCCGTAAGCGTTCACGCGATCTCCCGCTTCGATAAGATAGCTCACTCAAGAAGAGAGGTTATCGGCATCTGGGGTGACGGAATCTTAAGCTATATGACGAGTCTTTTCTTTAAGAAAATGTTCCCCGAAAGCAAGATTTATGTTTTCGGTATCGTTCCGAAAAAACTTGCAGATTTCACCTTCGTTGATGAAACCTTCCTTACTACACAGATTCCAGAGGGTCTTAAAATTGACCACGCATTTGAATGTGTCGGCGGAAACGCTTCACAGATTGCCATTAATCAGATTATCGACTATATAAATCCCGAAGGTACAATCTCAATCCTCGGTGTAAGCGAATATCCCGTGCCAATCAACACAAGAATGGTGCTCGAAAAGGGACTTCGTATCTTCGGCTCATCAAGAAGCGGCCGTGAGGATTTCCAGAAAACAGTTGACCTTTACGAAAAATACCCCGATATTGTCGAAAGACTCGGCAGAATGGTAGGTCAGGTAAAGCCCGTAAGAAGCATAAAGGATATTATGGAGGCTTTCGACTTTGACATTCAGAATCCCTTCGGCAAAACCGTTATGAAGTGGGAAAAATAAGAGCAAAGGCTGTTGCACAAATGATGCAACAGCCTTATTTTTATTTATTCAATGTGAATTTCCATTTACAGCAACAACTGTCATCTGTGATGTCAGGATAACAGCTGATACACTCACAGGTAAAGCGTGAATCTATAGTTTTAGCAAACTCTCTATATTCGATAATGCCGACACTTTTACAAGGGTGCAACGGCATTCCCTTACGCTTTCTTGCGCTCTGGACTCGACAGTCAACGGCAGTATATATCAGGGTATCGTCAGAAACCTCGATAGTATCACGGTTAATGTTTGCATAAAAACGAAGTCTCAAAGCCTTTTCAAGACCTTCGATACCTGAATTATCGCCAAGACCAAGGAATCCCTTTATTCTCCGAGCTTCAATAACAGTAAATCGCTTCCAGGCCTGCCCGTCGTGATACATAGCCTCGTCCATACCGAGCTTCTCTTCCACCGACTGAAACCACACGCCGTCCATAGCCAACCAGTTCTTCGAATAAATCTCAACCAGCTTAATGAGCTCGTCCTTTGAAAAGGACGATAAATACTCATAATTATTCATTATCTCACCTCAAAATGGCATTCCAGTCATCGTATCCGTCATCATAAAGCACACCTGCCATAAGCTCATCGAGCTTTACGGGGTTGCCCTGATAATCCTTGAGCTTTATAAACATTCCGAGCTTCTTGCAAAGAGGAATAAAGGCTCTGTACTCGGGAGTATCAGGAGAGAAAGTCTCTCTGCCGCTGTACATATTAAGTATAGCCTGACAGATAAACCCGATAATGCTCTTTTTAGCGATACTTTCATCTACATACTTACCGCAACCGAAGAAGGTGCAGAGATTTTTGAAGGTGAGACGGTTTGCGAGCTTGCCGATTTTCTGCACAACAGGCTGAAGCTTGCGAAGCTTCTCCCCTTCTCCGCTGAAGCCCTGGGAAAGGACGATGAATTTATCGTAATCGTTTTCGATAGAGTCAAACACACTCTCTATCATATAGGTGAAATGCTCTTTTGCGTAGTCGAGGACATCTCTGCCGCCAAGATCCCAGTCGATTTCTGTTACCTGAACAGTTTTTACGTCCATTCCCTTATCGCTGAATTCTACCTTACGGTAAGCAAGAGGGTACGCAATAAGCGAGGCTGTATTGATATGATAAAGACGGTTTCCATTTTTGCTCTCAATAAAATCAATGTCGTGGATATGGGTATGACCCGTAAAAATATACTTGATTCCTAGATCTGCAAGATAAGGTGCCGTAAATTCATATCCGCCGAGCATCGCCTTATGCGAGAAAAGAGGATAAACAGGTGAAGGTTCAACGACAGGGTGATGTGTCATCGCAAAAATTTCACAGCCTGCAGCCTTTGCAGCTTCGACCTGATCCTTTATCCAGAAAAGAAGGTCATTATAATAGCCGCAGAACTCGTCGAAATCACCGTCATCATTAAGACAGAGAAGACGCACATCGTCGGAAAGCTGAACGCAGTAGGAATACGAGTTTTCATGCTCGGCGATAGCTTCGCTGTATCCGAAGTCGTTATAAAGCTGACGAAGCTCTGCACGGGTATACTTCGGAAGCTCTGTCTCCCCTTCTTCGTCGGTATATTTTCTTGCGTGCATAAAGAAATCGTGAGTTGCGAAAGTGGTAAAAATACGCTTTCCGCTTTTCTTAAGTGCGGTGAGCTTTTCAACAAGGGCATCGTGACTCTGCTGTTCACCGTCAAAGGTAAGGTCACCTGAAATAAGCACAATTTCGGTTTCCTTGTCCTCGCTTACACTTTTAAACGCAGAATCAATGATTGCTCCGCTTTCGGCCATACATTTCTGGTCGAGATCACACTTAAGCTTGTATGCGTCACCGCTTGAACCGATTCTTTCATTTGCATAATAATGTAAGTCGGTAAGATGATAAAAATTAAGTTTCTCCATATTTCACCTCAATAAACAAGCACAGTATAAGGCTTTTCTGACCCTATACTGTGCGTTCTTTAATTAAAGACCTGTTTTCTCTCTGATATAATTTCTTGCAAGAACAGCATATTCATAGGGATTTGCTATTGCAGGATCCTGCTCTGCTTCAACAACTACCCAGCCTTCATAGCCTGCTTCGTCGAGGATGTCGAACACGGGAGTGAAGTCGAAGTCACCGTCGCCGGGAACTGTGAATGAGCCTGCACGTACACAGTCGAGGAAGCTATAGCCCTTAACCTTTGCATCGTCAATAACACTCTGACGGATACTCTTGAGATGAACGTGCTTTGTTCTGTGAACATACTTCTTAAGTACGCCGATAACATCCTCACCGCTGAATGAAAGATGGCCTGTATCGAAAAGAAGATATACGAGATCAGGATCGGTAAGCTCCATAAGCTTGTCGATTTCTTCTTCAGTCTGCACACCTGTACCCATATGATGATGCACGGTGAAGTACATACCCTTTTCCTTTGCAAGTCTGCCCATTTCGTTGAAGCCCTTTGCAATAAGCTCCCACTGCTCGTCTGTGTAAACAGGCTTTGCACCGAAGATGCTCAGATCCTTACCCTGAATGCTGTTACCCTGCTCTGATGCACCGATAACCTTTGCTCCGAGAGCGTGAAGGAAGTCTCTGTGCTTGATGAATGCTTCGATTGTTGCCTCGTAACCTTCGGAGAGAAGAAGTGAGGAGAACCATGCATTACAGATTCTCATACCTCTTACGTCAAGCTTATGCTTGAGAGTTTCAACGTCTTTGGGATACTTGTTACCGATTTCGCTGCCGGTAAAGCCTGCAAGTGCCATTTCGCTGACACACTGCTCAAAGGTGTTTTCTGCACCGAGGTCAGGAAGGTCGTCATTTGTCCATGCGATAGGTGCGCATGCAAGATATACTTTTTCTTTGTTAAGCATTTTAATTTCTCCTTATATCATTTAATTAATAAAGGCGTGCCTTTTCAATATTTGCCTTCATATCTTCGTAGCAAGCCTGAACGGTTTCACTTTCGGAAACCTCTGCAACACCGACTCGCCACCAGGAATCATAACCGTCAGTCATCGACTTGTGGCCTACCTTGATGTCAAAGAGGGTTGAAACAGTCTGCTTCTTGCTATCCTCAAGAGCTGCATAAAGCTCTTCTTCTGTATAAATGCTGTAAGCCTTACAGCCGTAGCCTTCAGCAATTTTAGCATAATCAGTCATAATAACTTCACCGTCAAGAAGTCCGCTTTCGGTATTTCTTCTTGTGAAGCGTGTACCAAAGGTATCTGTACCCTGATTATTCTGAAGGTTTTCGATACAACCCCAACCGCTGTTATCAAAGAGCATTACATTGATTTTCTTATCTTCCTGAACAGCAGTATAAAGCTCACTGTGGAGCATAAGGAAGCTACCGTCACCAACCATAGAATAAACCTCGCTTTCGGGACGTGCAAGCTTTGCACCGAGAGCACCGCAGATTTCATAACCCATACAGGAGAAACCGTAT
Organism: Acutalibacteraceae bacterium; assembly: GCA_045532935.1. Taxonomy (GTDB): domain Bacteria; phylum Bacillota; class Clostridia; order Oscillospirales; family Acutalibacteraceae; genus UBA6857. The sequence continues at coordinate 92,454 of JAZSGW010000003.1, read as the reverse complement.
TCTACGTGATAGGTGTAAGGAGCCTTTGTTTTCCAGATTCTCTGAAGGCAACCGGGAAGTGAACCTGATGAACCGATAATGATTGAATCGTCAGCTACAACCTCGTTGATAATGCCGAGTGCTCTCTTCTGTGAAAGAACACCGTCAAGCTTTTCACCGTAGCAACGGTCAATTTCCTCAACATAAGCTGATTTTGCCTTTGGGATTTCATCCGTCCAGGCTGACTTATAGCCGTCAAGCTTTGCGGTGATTGCGTCACAAGCAGCCTTTGCATCGGCGATTACAGCTGTTGAATCCATCTTGAATGCGTCAAAGGAGCAAACATTGATTGAAAGCATTTTAACGTCGGGATTCTGGAAGCCCCACTTTGAGCAGGTTGTAAAGTCGGTAAGTCTTGTACCTACAGCAATAACAAGGTCTGCTTCCTTGGAAATTGCATTTGCGGCAGGACCGCCCGTTACACCGCAGCCGCCCATATTAAGAGGATGGTCAAAGGGAATCTGTCCCTTACCTGCCTGGGTTTCACCGATAGGAATATTATACTTTTCTGCCATAGCGAGAACTGAATCTGCACTTACAGAATATGTAACACCGCCACCGACGATAATCATAGGCTTCTTTGATTCTTTGATCATTTCGATTGCTGTGTCGATTTCTCTTTCAGAGGGAAGGCGTCTGTCGACATACCATACTCTCTTCTGAAGGAAGTAGTCAGGATAATCGAATGCTTCAGCCTCAACGTCCTGAGGCATAGCGATACATACTGCACCTGTATCTGCAGGGTCGGTAAGTACACGCATAGCATTGATGCAGGCTGTCATAAGCTGCTCGGGACGGCTTATTCTGTCCCAGTATTTACATACAGGCTTAAAAGCATCGTTAGCGGTAATTGCACAGCTGTCATACTGCTCTATCTGCTGAAGTACAGGGTCGGGCTGACGGCAGGCAAAGGTGTCACCGGGTAAAACAAGAAGAGGAATTCTGTTTGCTGTTGCAGTACCGCAGGCTGTTACCATATTGAGCGCACCGGGGCCGATTGATGATGTGCAAGGGATAATCTTTCTTCTGTTATTCTGTTTAGCAAAGGCGATAGCTGCGTGAGCCATACCTTGCTCGTTATGACCCTGATAATATGTAAGGCTGTGGCCTCCCTGCTCGAGAGCCTGACCGATACCTACAACACAACCGTGACCGAAGATACCGAAAATTCCGTCTACGAACTTCGATTCCTTACCGTCAAAGGAAATGTACTGATTGTCAAGGAATTTAACAAGGGCCTGAGCCATTGTAAGTTTCATTGTGTGTCATCCTTTCGATGTTGATTTCTTATAAAAACACTTTGAGGAGTGCAACTTGCGAAGCACTCCTTAAAGCTTATCAGCCGATTTCTGAAATTTTAACAGCTCTGCCCTCTGCAACAGATTTCTTTGCAGCAAGAGCAACAAGAATTGAGTTGAGACCGTCAAGACCTGTTGTGGGAGTGGGCTTGTCATTCTGAACAGCGTCAACAAACTGAATCATTTCATCACGGAACGACTGCATATATCTCTCAAGGAAGAAATAGAGAGGCTTGTCGGTTGTAACACCGTCAGCGTTCATAACAGTAACATTTGTAGGTGTGTCGTTTGCAGCCATAGCAGCGCCGAGTGAACCGAATACTTCGATTCTCTGGTCATAACCGTAAGCAGCACGGCGGCTGTTATCAATTACGCCGAGTGCACCGTTTTCAAACTTAAGGTTGATGATGGCTGTATCAACGTCGCCGGCTTCACCGATTGCGGGATCAACAAGGCATGTAGCGTTAACATAAACCTCTGTTACGTCACAACCTGCAAGGAAGCGAGCCATATCAAAATCGTGAATTGTCATATCAAGGAACATACCGCCTGAAACAGCTGCATACTCTGCTGACGGAGGAGCCGGGTCACGTGATGTGATCTTGATAAGTTCAAGATCGCCTACCTTACCCTCGTTTATAAGTGAACGAACGTGAGCAAAGTTATGGTCAAAACGTCTGTTAAAGCCTACCTGAAGCTTAACACCTGCCTTCTCAACAGCTTCAATAACTGCCTTTACCTTTTCGGGAGTAAGGTCAACGGGTTTTTCGCAGAATACATGCTTACCTGCCTGAGCAGCCTCGATAGAAATATCTGCGTGAGTATCTGTTGAAGAACAGACAAGGACTGCGTCGATATCCTTATCGGCAAGCATTTCTTTGTAGTCTTCGTAAACCTTTTCAATACCGTATTTATCAGCAAGCTCCTGAAGTCCGTCTTTAAAGACGTCGGTAATACCGAGAACTCTTGCTGAAGGTACATTATAAGTAATTGACTGCATATGTACCTTACCGATACGACCTGCACCGATGATACCAATGTTTAACTGTTTCATGGGAATTCCTCCAAAATTTAAAATTTTGCGACATAAACCGCATTATTCGTTTTACATTATATCACAATGACCAACTATGTTCAAGAAAAACTTAGTTGGTCATTTTTACGAATATCAGGTTAAAATATTGTACAATTTAGCAATATTACAGAATCGGCTTCATAAAGAAGGCAAATTCGAGCTCATCTTCGAGAACAACTCTGTATTTTTTGAGCGTGTTGGGTCCGCAGCTGTTTGAGCCTGTACCGCGAAGGAAACCGTCAATATTAAGGCTGGTCACCTCACCGTGTACAAGGTCTTCGATGTGCTCTGCTTTGCAGATGCACTCTTCGGTATAATCGTGGACACCGAAGGAGAAGAAGTCCTTACAGGCTGAAATTGAAACACCTTTGCCCTCATTATCAGTAAGAGTAAGCCAACGTGTTCTGCCGTGGTTTCCATGGTCCTGCGGTTTGATGTAAGGCTCATACATATCACTTACCTTACCGCCATAAATACCTACTGCGCTCTGTGCATCAAAGTCGCAAAGATTTTCCTTTTCACCAAGGCCGTAATATTTCACATTTTCAAGAGAAGGATCGAACTCGGCATTGAGACCGAAACGGGGAATTTCATAGGAAACAAGATCAAGCTTTTTCTTTTCAAGCTCACACTTGACCTTCATAATACCACCGGGATATACGGTATACTTACATTCGAATTCAAACTTCTTTTTACCGTCAAGATAAAGCCAGCCCTCACTCTCAAGCTTTACCTTCTTGCCCTCCTTCACCTTGAAGGAAACAAGCCTACCTCTGTATTCAACCTTGTCGTAGCCCTTTCTTCTCCATCCTTTGACAATATTTCTGTCGTTATCAAGGAAAGCCCTGTAAAGTTGGGGAGCAAAGCCCTTCTTAATAAGATCTTTGCCTGCTACAGTATAGCTGCAAAGCATACCTGTTTTTTCATCAAATTCGATATGACCCTTTTCATAGAATACTGTGATTATGCCGTCTGACTTTTTGCAGGTAAGACCACCCATCTTTTCTATTTCAGGCTTTTCGATATACTCGCTGATCGTGTGCTGCTCTTTTGCAATTTCGTTACCGTCATTATCACGGTAGATGAAATTAATATGACAGTCTGTGTCGGCAGGAAAGGTCTTATGTGCAAGAACAATACAGGTTGAACTGCAAGGCTCAATATCAAGCTTAAGCTCTCCCTTTTCTACGCACTCTCCGCCTGAAAGAAGTTCATAGCTGATGCAGTATTCGTTGGCATTTACAAAACGGTTAGTGTTAGTAAACTTGTAAAGGTTTTCGCTTACCATTTCACTTCTGATAGGACGGTAAACCTCCTTCATTTCAAAAGCACCTGTATGAGGCCTTCTGTCGGGATAGAAAAGTCCGTCAACACAGAAGTTGCCGTCGTGATACTCCTCACCGTGGTCACCACCGTAAGTGAATTTATACTTTGCCTTTTCGTCATAAACACTATGGTCTGCCCACTCCCAGATACAGCCACCGGTAAGGTTTTCGTGCTTGTAGATAAGCTGCCAGTAATCCTCGAGCGAGCCCGGGCCTACACCCATAGCGTGACAATACTCGCAAAGGAAGTAGGGCTTATTCATATATCTCTTTGTAAGCTTGTGCTCACCGATGCGTTTTACTCCTGCGGGGAACTGATACATTTCAGAAATAACATCGTAAGAGCCTCTCGGTGTTCTGATTACACCCTCGTAATGCACGGGAATATCAGAAAGAGATTTGAGCATAGCGTAGCATTCGTCCTGATTTTTCCAGCCGCCCGATTCATTACCGAGACTCCACATTGTGATAGAAGCGTGATTCTTATCTCTGTGATAAAGGCGGAGAACTCTGTCACGCATAGCAGGAAGCCATGCCTTATCGTTACTTATAATATTCGGAGTAAGAGTAGGTCTCAGCTTAAGGTCGAACTGTGTACCGTGAGTTTCAATATCTGCCTCATCGATTACATAAAGACCGTACTCATCGCAAAGCTCGATGAAAACAGGATCGGGAGGATAGTGAGATGTTCTTACAGCGTTACAGTTGAATTCCTTCATAAGAAGCACGTCCTTAAGAAGCTCCTGTGCAGTCATAACATAACCGTTGATATGGTGTGTGTCATGATGGTTTACACCCTTGAACTTGATAAGCTTTCCGTTAAAGAGAAAACGCTCACCTTCAATTTCAACTGTCTTAAAGCCAACAGATGCTCTTACAACCTGAATATCATTTTCGCCGTCGGAAAGTGTGATATAAAGAGTATAAAGCTCGGGCTTTTCTGCGTTCCACTCTTTTACATCAAGAGGAGCAAGAGCTATCGCAAGGTCGGATTTTGCTGCTGACTGAACCTTGCCGACAACCTTACCGTCATAAAGAAGCTCTACAGCAATCTTCTTATCTTCAAGGTCGCCTCTTAAATCGAAGTCAACGGAGAGTATGTATCCGCCGTCAACCTTTTCGGTGTTGACCTGATAATCATATATATATTCACAAGGATTCTCTGTAATGTAAACATCACGGAATATACCCTTTTCTCTGAACATATCCTGACATTCAAGATATGAACCGTTGCACCATCTTGTTACAATGGCAACAAGCTCGTTTTCACCTTCGGTGACAAAATCCCTGAGCTCAAACTCGGCACTGTTGTGGCTGCCCTCGCTGTAGCCGACGTACCTGCCGTTAACATAAAGAGTAAGACTTGAGCAAACACCGAGAAAAGTGATAATGGGATTTACGCTGTCATCGGAAAGGGTGAACTTCTTTCTGTATACTCCTGCGCTCATCTCCTCAGGCACATTCGGAAGTGTCATAACATGCTCGTAACGTGTGTTTATGTATTTGGGCGGCTCGTAGCCTGTTCTCTGCCATGTTGAAGGAACATTGACAGTATCAAAATTCATACTGTCTGTATCAAGCTCACAGGGAAGCTTGGAAATTTCGGCGAAATAACAGAAATCCCACTTACCCGAAAGAACTTTGACCATATCACTTTTATAACGTCGGTTAAGAGTGTCAGTTTTTTCGAGACGCTTTCTGCTCCTGTAAGGTATAAAGTAGCTTCTCGGTGTAAGCTTGTTTTCCTCAAAAACAGAAAGATCATTTACATTAAGCTTTTTGATTTTGTACTTCATATTTTACCTCCGATGAGATTTTTTATCATTATAGCACATAATTACAGATATTTCAATTATTAAAAATTAACCCGTTGTCAATACTTATTGCAAGGGGGTTATCATTTGTATTACAATAAAGTTGAAATATGCGGTATTGATACAAGTAAGCTCAAAGTGCTGAAAGAAAAAGAGAAAAATGAACTGCTCAGAAAAAGCCTCGAAGGCGACACACTTGCAAGAGAAAAGCTAATAAACGGTAATCTTCGGCTTGTGCTTTCGGTGATTCAGCGTTTCTCATCGAGAGGCGAAAACAGCGACGACCTTTTTCAGGTCGGCTGCATCGGTCTTATAAAGGCGATAGATAATTTCGATATAACCCAGAATGTACGCTTTTCAACCTATGCTGTGCCTATGATAATCGGCGAAATCCGACGCTACCTGCGTGACTATAATCCCGTCAGGGTAAGCCGCTCTGTAAGAGATACAGCCTACCACGCAATGCAGATTAAAGAGCGTATAATGAACGAAAGTCAGCGTGAGCCTACAGCGGAGGAAATCGCAAAGGAAATGGGTATAAAAAAAGAAAATGTCGTTCTTGCTCTTGAAGCAATAGTTGAGCCTGTCTCACTTTATGATCCTGTGTACTATGATGCAGGAGATACAATCTACGTTATGGACCAGATCGGCGACAACAATAGTGATGTAGACTGGATTGATGAAATACTGCTGAAAAAATCAATGAAAGAGCTACCCGAAAGAGAAAAGCGTATTCTTTCAATGAGGTTTATGAACGGAATGACACAAACAGAGGTTGCAAAGGAAATCGGTATATCGCAGGCACAGGTTTCAAGACTTGAGAAGTGCGCACTCGACAGAATAAAAAGTCACCGCAAAATAATAATATAAGCACAAAGCTACAAAAAAATACAGGTGTATCGGACTAAAATAAACCGAAACACCTGTATTTTATTATATATAGCTGTTTTCTTTTTGCGAATTGCTTCCCACCCTTTTCATAAGTTTCCTCTTTGCAACAGCAAAGCATATCAGGTGGGCTGCAAATGTAAGCACCCACGTTATGGGATAGGAATAGTATATCGTCTCTACGGTGTGGTAGGCTTCTATCCTGAAAACCGTTGCCACCCACATCACACGGAAAAGGCACACACCTATAAGTGAAACTATCATCGGCGTAAAAGAGTACCCGAGTCCTCTCATAGAGCCGCTTGTAACGTCCATCATTCCGCAGAGCATATATGTGCCCGCAATTATCGTAAGTCGCTTAACGCCCTCTGCAATTACAGCGTCACTATCGGTATAAAATCCTATAAGCGTTTCACCGCAGCTAAGGAAAAGCACAGCAAAAGCAACACCGGTTATAAACACATACATAAGAGAAATTGACAGTATTTTACCGATTCGGTTATACTTGCCCGCTCCGAGGTTCTGACTTGTGAAGGAAACCGTCGCCTGATGGAAAGCATTCATAGATGTAAATGCAAATCCCTCTACGCTTACCGATGCAGCTGAAGCCGCGACGATTGTTTTACCGAAGCTGTTGATTGACGATTGTATAACGACATTTGACAGCGAAAACATCATTCCCTGAAATCCTGCCGGAACTCCTATCTGTAAGATTCGCAGGAATTTTTTGCCGTATATCCGCATTTTCTTTATTTCAAGACGAATATCATTTTTCTCCCTTACAAGACAAGCGACAATAAAGATTGCAGAGATAAACTGCGAAATTGCCGTTGCAAGGCCTACACCGAAAACATCCCAACTGAAACAGATAACAAAAACAAGATTGAGTCCTACATTGACTATGCCCGATGCAGTAAGAATATACAGTGCTCTTTTCGTATCACCTGCAGCACGAAGAATAGCACTGCCGAAATTATACACCATAACCGCAGGCATACCCATAAAATAGGTACGCAGATAAATTACGGAAAGGTCAATTACCTCTTCGGGAGTCTGCATAAGCGAAAGCAAAACAGGGGCAAGAAAAAATCCGAGCACGGTAAGGAAAATTCCGCTGAAAAGGCTGAGAGTCATCGCCGTATGAACGGTTTCGTGAACGTCCTTTTGTTGCTTTGCTCCATAGTAATTGGCAACAAGCACGTTTGCGCCTACGGAAAGTCCGATAAAAAGATTCGTCAGCAGATTTATAAGCGTAGTTGTTGCGCCTACTGCAGCGAGCGACTCGTCACCTGCAAATTTTCCAACCACGACAACATCTGCCGCATTAAAAAACAGCTGAAGTATACCCGAAAGCATAAGCGGCACAGAGAAGCTTACTATACTCTTAAAAAGTGAGCCGTTGCACATATCTATATTTTTACTTTTTGCAGACATTTTTTACCCTTCTTTTTATTTACCTGTTTTTTTCAACGATATTTTATCACAGCAAAATGATATTGTAAAGCAAAAAAGATTACAACTTTGTAATCTTTATTACAACTTTTTAACTTATTTTAAATACACGGAGTTATGCTTATGTTACAAAGAAACAAAGGAGTTTTTTCAATGCAGAAAATAAAAGTATTTTTTGGCAGGTTAAAAACTATGAGCCTTAAAAGAATGGTTCTTATGATAAAGCAGATTCATGCTGAAACAGGCAAAAACTATCTGTTTTTACTGCTTGATATAATTTACTGTGCAATTAAGTTTAATATCGGGTATCAGGATTACAGAGTTTTTGGGTTTGCGGAAATAAAAGGCAAAAAAAGAAAGACTTTTCTAACAATGAATAAAAATATTGAGCTTACGAGACGTATGAACAAAGAAAGTGCACGTGCCATATATAAAAACAAAATACTTTTTATGAAAAAGTTCGATCACTACGTCAAAAGAGACTGGCTCTTCCTTGAAAACAAAAGGCCGAATGATCTTAAGAATTTCTGCAAGGACAAAAATAGTATCTTTGTAAAAACGCCCTGCTCCTTCGGTGGTCTGGGAATAGGTGAAATCAAAATAACACCTTATATAAACTACAACGCTCTTTTCGATGAGCTTATTTCAAACGGGCAGACACTGGTTGAAGAGAAAATAATGCAACACGAAAAAATGAGTTCCCTTCACCCTGACAGTATAAACACCTTAAGAATTGTAACTCTGACTAAAGATAAAAACGTGCATATTCTTTCTTCTCTTTTAAGAATCGGACAAGAAGGAAGCGTCGTAGATAATATAACAAGCGGTGGTATTTATGCACCGATTAACTCCGACGGCGTTGTCTCCCACCCCGCCTTCTGCGATAAGACAGGCGAAAGCTTCTCCGTACACCCCACAACTAAAGTTTATCTTATTGGCTTTAAAATCCCCTTTTATAAAGAGGCTGTAGAGCTTGTAACTGAAATTGCAGCCGAGGAAGAAGATATGGGTTATGTCGGCTGGGACGTTGCCATTACTCCTGACGGGCCTCTTATTGTCGAGGGAAATAATCTGCCTACTTACGAAATTATGCAGAATTATATTCACCGTGAAAATGATGAAGGGCTCCTTCCCGAAATCGAAAGAATACTCGGCGAAAAGCTTTAAGTAAGCCTTGATATTTCAGCTTCAGGTGTGATATACTATCACCGAAAAAAATTAAAAGGAGCTATCATATGAAAATCGGTTTTATAGGACTCGGCATTATGGGTGAGTCTATGTGCGAAAACATTGTAAAGAAACACAGCGATACAGTCTTTGCCTGCGACCACAAGCAAAGTCAGATTGATAAACTCGTTTCGCTCGGAGCTAAAGGCTGTAAGGACGAAATAGAAACGGTACAGAATGCAGATGTCATTATCACTATGATTCCTACCTCGAAGCACGTTAAGGACGCTTATGAGCTGATGCTCCCCTATCTCAAAGAGGGAAAAATCTGTATAGATATGAGCACCATTGAACCTTCTGTCAGCGTCGAGGTTGCAAAGCTTGTCAAATCGACAGGCGCACAGTTTGCCGACTGCCCCGTAGTACGCTCAAAGGCTGACGCAATCGCAGGTACCCTCGGTGTACTCGTCGGTTGCGATGAAGAGCTTTTCCCTGTTATTGAGCCTATCCTTTCATATATGGGCAGTAAGGTAATTTACATGGGCGAAAACGGCAAGGGAATAAGTGCCAAAATCTGCCACAACACCCTTGTTGCACAGATACAGAACGGCGTGAACGAAACACTTTGCCTCGCACAGAGACTTGGAATTTCTCTCGATAATTTTGCAGATGCCGTTGCTGCAGGCGGCGCCCAGAATTTCTATATGAACGCCCAGAGAGAAAAACTCAAAAATGAGGACTGGTCAACAGCCTTTTCCATGGAAAATATGGACAAGGATATTAACATCTGTAACGCTATAAGCGAGGAGCTTGGCTTTTCTATGCCGGGTATGAAAGCGGCAAAAGCTGCTCTCGACGAAGGTGTTAAAAGAGGTTGGGCGAAAGAGGACTTCAGAAAGACGTACCTTATAGTTAAAGGCGAATAAATCAAAAGGACAGATTATGGCGTTCACCGTAATCTGTCCGCTGTTTTTATATCACAGGCTTACCGAACGCAAACTCTACAGGCTTGATATAAGTAAGTCTCGGTGAGTCGAAGAAGTCTCTTGTAGGTGTTGCGTGATAAACCATAAAGATTTCACCGTTTTCTCTGTAAAGGAAGCTGCAATGACCTGCATGGTAAATACTCTTTGCAACATTATGGAAGCTTAATCTTGAGGGGTTTTTAATCCAGCTGCACGGGTCCATAACATCTCCGCCGGTATAGGTGAGAAGTCCCATACAGTATCCGCCCGAATAATATCCGCTTGCAGAATAAACGATAAATAAATCATCACCGTTTTTAAGCACGGCAGGGCCTTCATTTACCCACCAGCCGATTTTCTCCCAATAAAATGTGGGGCTTGATATTCTGACAGCATTGTTCTTTCCGTTTTCATCGGTCTTAAGGGTGTAGGGGGTTTCCATCTCACAGATGTAAAGGCACTGATGAGCAATATTCACATAAGCAGAGCATACGAAGTAAAGTTTACCGTCTTTTTCAAGATATGTGCCGTCAATCGTGTTAAGACCGTCGGGAGCGATTATACCTTTGAAGGTGTAGTCACCGAAAATATCCTCGGTGTTACTTTCAAGAATAAAGCTGTATCTGTAATAATCGTTATTATCCTCATACTTTTCTGCCTCGGGCATAGCTCCTGCAGGTACAACACTTCTGTCAAAAAGAGCCGCGGCTATAATATACCATCTATCCCCTATTTTATGAATTTCAGGTGCCCATATATCCCCGACTGTACCGCTTTCACCTGCCCAGAAAACAGTCTTTTTCTCTGATACCTCGATTTTTTCGAAGCTTTCGGTTTTGAGAATATCAACACCTCCGCCTGTTGTATAGGTGTAATAGGTGCCGCTTTCGGTTTCAACTATAAAAGGATCACCGCCGTTATAGTTATCAATAGGTGCATCGTAAGGGGTTTTTACAAGCCCCATCATAGCAAGAATCGCCACAATAAGTGTCGTAACTGATTTTACAAACTGTTGCATAATTTTTCTCCTTTTTTCTGATTTGTACTTATCGGTATCATATTAGCATACATTACTTTATTTTACAATCGATAAATATAAATAATTATTTTTTTTAATTTTCATTGACAATGCAGGTACCGGGCTGTAAAATTGTAATTAATCTGATAAAAAGGAGAAGAAAAATATGTTGAAAAAAAGTAACGCATTGAAATCCGGAATTTTACCGTCAGTTTTTCTCGTACTGACAGTAATTTCCGCTATTCTCTTCAGAGCATCAAGGTCTAATTGGGTTTTCATTAATCTTACCCTCGGAATTGAAAGCTTTACGGTGATTCTGCTTACACTTATGATTCTCACGGCAGTTTTGCTCGGCATACTTTCGGCTTTGAATCTTTACGGTGTAAAACTTAATGATAAGCCGTTCTGCGAGACAAAAACCTATAAAGCACTTCTCGGTGCAGGTGTTTTATTGACAGTTATTTTCACGGTGTTTTCACTGATTTATTCGTGTGGACTCTTCTTCGGTGAAAACAGAGAGGTCTTTTCGCTTAATCTGCAAAAGACTATTAAAGAGGGTGCACTTCTCATATTTATCCCCTTTTTCGCTGTTTTCTTTCCGATACTCGGCAAAAAAGCGAAGAAAGTTACAGCTGTTGCCTTTTTTGCCTTTACTATTCTTTTCGGTGTGAACATACTCTTCCCGCTTTCAGGTTACGATATAACCTCCGAGCCTCTCGTTATTGATAACGGCAAGGAATACAGCATCGTATTTTCAACGAGTGACCGTGGCACAGCCTATGTGGAGTACTCCTATAACGGCAAGGAATACAAAGTCGTTGACGGCATCGGCGGAAGAATGAGAAGCGAAAGTAAAATACATAACATAAGCGTTCCTTACGAGCATCTACGTAACAACAGCTACAAAATCGGTTCAACAAGAGTTACCGAGGAATTCAGCTACGGCAGCAGACTCGGAAAAAGCGTTGTCTCTGAGGAATATAAATTCATTTACAACGACAGCGACAATCAGACTTTTCTCGTTATTTCCGACTGGCACACCTTCCTTGACAGAGCTTACAAGGCAATCGACCATCTCGGAAACGACTACGATGCAGTAATTTTACTTGGTGATGCAACACCCGGTGTCGACTTTGAACAGCAGGTAATAAGCAATATCGTTCAGTTCGGCGGCAAGGTTTCAGGCGGTACAAAGCCCGTTATCTATGTAAGAGGCAATCACGAGACAAGGGGGTCATATGCTGATGAGCTTCCCACAGCACTCGGGCTCGAACAGCTTTATTATATCGCAGATTTCGGACCCTACTCTTTCGTAGTGCTTGACAGCGGCGAAGATAAAGACGATTCTCACCCGGAATACGGCGGAATGAACGACTATAACACCTACAGAGCAGATATGATTGAATGGCTCAAAGAGGTGGAAGTCAAAAACGAAAAAGTAATCGCACTTTCTCACTCCTGGGAAATCAGCGATGTAGAAGAAGAACTTTCCGAGGCAGGCTGGGCAGAGCTTGACAGACTCGGCACAAGGCTTATTATGTCAGGACACACCCATCAATGCCGCTTTATCGGTGATAATGAAGGTAAAGAAAAAGAGACTTTCTCAAAGTACCCCGATATTATCGGATATATGGACGGCGGTAAAAGCGGTGATAATTATGTGGCTTCAATGCTTACACTCACAAGCGAAGGCTTCACATTGAAGGCTGCTGATATGAACGGCGAAAAGGTTATAGAAGAAAGCTTCGTTTGGTAAATCCTATATATAAGAATCAGGCAGGTGCGTTATTTATGCACCTGCCTGAAATTTTATTGTTTTTTTGTGCCCGAAACCATATACATATCTGAATCGGAAATCATAACGTCCACATCAAGATACGGACTCATAAGCTCTGCTGTTTTCTCCTTTTCAGGAAGAGGAAGTGAGACAGATTTTGCGGCACCGGAGTGACATTTTGCAATATCTTCTGCACTCATTCCGTGAGCTACGGTAAGTCTGCCATTTTCCGTAAGAGCTTCAGAAAGATTTCTGAAAAGTGCGTCAGGGTCAGAAAAATGAGGAAAAGCATTGTAAATCATTATGCACTCATATTTTTCCGTAAAGTCATAGGTTTTCGCATCAGCGCAAATAAGCTCTACCGAAGGAAATTTACTCCTTGCGATTTTGAGCATTTCAGGTGATATATCCACACCCGTAAGGTGAGCTACTCCCCTTTTGATATAATCTTCGAAAAGTACGCCTGTGCCCGAAGCTACATCGAGTACTCTTACCCCCTGCTTTATTCCGCCTTTTTCGAGTATTAAATCTATAACGTCATCATTGCGGATAAGCTCCGAATCCCATAATGCCGCACGTTCATCAAAGAAGGCTGCTATCTCTTTTATATCCATAATCACATCCCCTTTGACGCATTTCTGAAATGCAGCTCTTTCATACCCTCAACCTCATCACAGACCGCTTTAAGATTACAGGTGTCGCAATCAAAATTAACGCTGTTCATAATATGATTAAAGGTTTCGGTTATGCCGTTAGCCTTTGCGGCAAGCTCGGAAAGTCTCACGTAATCGACAGCAGAATCTGTAACAAACATTACGGTAACACCTTTAACTGACGGAATTTCTCTATACTTTTTTATAAAGAGACTTCCGACCTTCTGAAAATCAACACCCTTTTTTAGTGTGGATTTTGCAACACGTACTGCTTCTTTGTGTGACCTTGAGGCTGTACGGATCATATATCCTTCGGGGAAGGTGTGATACTTGACATATTCAAGCTTTCTTATTAGATTATACGCCTTCTGCTCGTCTTCTTCAGCTTCAATCTGAATAAATGAAATTCTCGCAAATTTGCGGTTGGTTTTGATCTGTCCGAGGTCATCACCGACTACAATTATTCCGTCCTTCACGCTGTCAGAAGTAACAAGATTAAATCCCGTGCCTTCAAGCTCGAAAGCGGTATCACGCTGTAAAATCACCTGACTGTAGCCTGTGTCTTCCCATACGTTATCTTCTTCAAAGGGCAGACAAGCAGCTGATTTTCTGTCTGTAAGTGTTCTGACCTCATCGATAAGGGAATTATAAAAGTCCATTACAGCTTCTTATCCCTTTTCATTTTATCATAGCGGTTTTTCCAGAGCCAGTCGTACACCGCACGAACAAGCTTCATATCAAGGTTAAACCAATAAATAGTAAAGGTTATAACAAATAAAGCAAGAACAACCGCAAGAATTATAAGTACAACATTCATATCAGTTCACCTTTGCAAGGCCTTTCTGTCTCGCATATTCAGCTGCACCGAGAGCACCCATAAGTTGGGGGTCAACTGAAAGCTCAACAACCTTGATTTTAAGCACCTTTTCTATTGCTTTTTTAAGTCCGTCATTCTTTGCACAGCCGCCTGTTAAGGTAATGCTGTCTGTTGCACCGGCTTTTTTAGCCATAACGAAGCAACGCTTTGCAACTGCAAGCTGAATACCTGCTGCGATTTCGTCCATAGGCTTACCCTCACCGACAAGTGAAATAACCTCACTTTCAGCGAAAACAGTACACTGTGCAGTAATGGGAATAGTGTTCTTTGCACCGAGTGAAAGCTTCGAAAATTCAGGAAGAGTCATCTCGAAAGCATTAGCCATAGCCTCATAGAATCTGCCTGTACCTGCGGCGCACTTATCATTCATGGCAAAGTTCTTTACTGTACCGTCGGTATCGATTGAAATACCCTTTACGTCCTGACCTCCGATGTCAATAATAGCCTTTACATCAGGATTTGTAACGTGTACGCCCATAGCGTGACAGCTGATTTCCGAGATATTTTCATCAGCAAATGGAACCTTGTTTCTGCCATAGCCCGTACCGATGAGATAGGTAAGCTCCTTTGCATCGCTGATGCCGTCAACCTGTGCGATAGCATCACCGAGAGCGATTTCTGCACTCTGTACGGGGTTAATTTTACTTCTGTTTGTTACGTTGGCAACCATTTTGCCGTTTTCATCAAGAATAACGCATTTTGTGTAGGTTGAACCTACGTCACATCCGCCAAAATATTTCATAATTATATTCTCTCCTTTTCCTTTACCAGGCTAAATCGTCTTCGAAATCCACAAGTGAAGCGTCAAGAGGATCCTCCTGCAAAACTGTCTGCATATACTTGTTTACCTGATCACGCATTTCTCTTCTTGAAATAGTACGGGGATCCATAAGGTCCTGACGTACCCAGATAAAGTTAATACCCTTCTCTCTTGCCTGATCGTCAAAAATACCCGTAAGACCGTCCATACCCTTGCAGGAAATTTGGTCATACATAATTACCGTATCAGCATTATATTCTTCTACAATGCGCCACAGCTCATCAACTACATTACGGTAGCCGCCCTTTGTGTGCTTACGCATGATAGAACGCTGATAGGTTTTTGCAAGATCCTTGAGTGACTGTTCCTTATCCTCGGTATCAATCTCAAGATAGGAAATCATTGTTTCCATATCCATAACAACATTCATACCCCAGCAATTTTCGAGCCAGTTTGCAAAGCTTGTGTAATAGTTTGCAGGGCAGCTCCATACAACAGCTCTGTGTCTCATTTCTCTTGAAACAGGAGTTTTCTTTTCATAGGCCTTCATCATTATTTTGTTGACCTTCTCATCAACCTTGAGAAATCTCTCGTTCGAGCCGCCTGAAAGGTTGAAGTAGAAGATTCTGTAAAGCCAAAAGCAGGCGCCTGTCATCTGCGGATAGGGAGTTTTGTTGATGTCCCATTTCTGTCTTTCGTATTCGAGCTGCTTGTTATAGTCCTTCATTCGCTTGAAATAAGCGTCCCAATCGAACTTTTCGCCCGTCTGATCTTCTATGAATTTTATAAGAGCCTTGATTTCCTCAACGGCATATTCCTGAACATCTTCACCGTCATAACGAAGAGGCACACCAAAACAGTGTGTAGGAAGTCCGAGCCTTCTGTCAAGGAATGAAGAATTCATAATTGAGCCGTCACAAGGCATATTAGTGCCTACCATACAGCAGCCGATTTTCGGATAGTCGTCCTCAATAGCAACGCCTGCCTCTGCCGAAGGAAGAGGACACACGTCAGCAGGAACACCGAAGCTTTCGGTAACCTCAAGATATGGAGGTGTAATCTGCTGGTCAACCATTGATGAAAGGAAAATCGGAAGGGTCTGTAAGGGAATCGGAATGAGATTCGGGAAGCCTGTGAAGACCTCGTTGGGAACAATCTCGTCCATAAGAACAATCTTCTTTGAAAGCTTATTGCCGGGATTTATTTTCTCGTCGGCAACAAGTGAGATATTAATAAGCTTTGTAGTGTGCTTGACTATCATATTGTAATGAAGGTGAGCCATACGAAGCTGGGGACCTCTGAGTCCTGCAACATGACGGTCAACAAAGGAGGGCGCCGAAAGATATGATGCCATCCAGCGGTATCTCCAGATGCCCTTGACTGTGGATACGGGTGCTTTGAGCACCATTTTTATCATATCCTTCCAGTTAACAAGCCAACGGTAATAGTCATACATTGTGTCGCCGAAGCCGCGCCATTCTCTGTGCTTGAGTATGGCAGTATGCTCTTTATAGAGCTTACCGTAGTTATCCATTCTCTTTCTCCTTCCTTTCCTTCTGTATTTTCTTGATCTCAAGGCTTTCAACAAAAGCCTGAACACGGGTACGGAGCTGACCTGAAGCAGAAGCAGTATACTGACGGTCAACCGCTGCTGTAGGTACACCGTAATCGTTTGTCATAACATAAGATGCAAGTGCTCTTTCATAGCCCCAATACTCGCAGAATTTAAGCTGCTCGTACATTACACCGTCAGCACCGTATTCATCAACGAGATTCTTGACATAATCACGTCTCTCCTGAACCTTTTCGTGGCTCATATAACGGGGACACTGACTTGTTTTCAGATAGTGGAGACATATCTGTGTAAGGACGTCCTCACCCTCATTGATTAAGATTTCCTGTCTGCCTGGAAGTGCACCGAAGCAATATCTGTCAGCTACAACAAGTGCGCCGCTGTCTTCAATAAGCTTCGTAAATTCAGGGTCGTCCATTTCAGAGCCGACAACTACAATTTTTGCTCTGTAGTTTTTCTTTGTATCGGGCTGTCTTGTTTTAAGCTCCTCGGCTGTTTCGCGAAGTGCAGGAAGTATAAGAGCCTTCGGGCAGCAATATGTAACAAGGTTAAGAATATGATATTCGTAGCCTGTAATTACCGGATTATCTGCCTTTCTGTAATTTCCGATTTCCGTCATAAGACGGCAGACCTCGTTATGCTCCTCAACAGCCTTAAGAAGTGCCTCATCAGAGACATCAACACCATAAATCTCGTTGAGCTTGTCGAGGATTTTAAGTCTAACCTGATTTACATAGTGCTTTACGGTATGCGGTTCAATCTTGAAGGGCATATCCGTAAAGGTAAGGAAAAACTTCTTTTCACTTGTAAGCTCAAGAAGCTCAAAATGCTCTGCTGCTCTGTTCATTTCCGAGCAGGTTTCCGATGCCAAAAGAGCATTAAGGAAATTATATCCCCCTTCAATCGCTCTTTCGAGAATCGCCTTGGAATAACCGCAAAGGAAGTTGCTCATATAGTAAGTCGCAATATCCATTGAACCCGTACGTGGTGCACGAAGCCTCACGGAAAAACAGTTTCCGCAGTTGAGAAGCACTTCAGGTATGTGGTAGCAGGTGTAGCCGAGAGCAATTCCTCCGTCGTTTTTTGCCTGCTGCACAAGCTCATTATTAGCGTCCTGAAGAAGATTCTCAAAGTAATAAAGATGCTTTAAATCTCTCATAATTTCCCCTTCTCCTTATAATATACCAAGCTCACAAAGAGCCTTTTTTACTCCGGTTACGACATTTGAATCCTCGGGAAGTCCGATGATATTCTGTCCTCTTATGTCGTAGATTGCAAGATTTTTATCGTTTTCTATATATGACAGCACGGGTATATCCCCTGTATCAAGAAAGTCAATTACACTCTTATCGGGAATGCGGTTGACAATCGCACCGATTTTTTTATACATAACAAGCTCATCGGCAACAGTCTTGATAGTGGAGATAACCTGTGTACCTTTTTTACTCGCATCGGTGATAAGGAGCAGGTGTGTAACCTTTTCCATTACGCGGCGGTTAATCTGCTCGATGCCTGCCTCACCGTCAATTACAACAAAGTCAAAATCAGCTGAAACAAGATTTATAACTTCCTTGAGATAAGCATTGATTTTACAGTAACATCCTGCACTTTCAGGTCGTCCCACAGCAATAAAAGCAAAGCCGTCTGTTTCAACAAGTGCATCGAAAATCTTGTACCTTGCGTCGCCTAAAATTTCGATTGCCGCCTTTGTGTTGCCCTCTTCAACGGTTGATACGATTTCCTTACGTATGTCGTCAATCGTCGTTTCCACTTCGATTCCGAGTGCTACGGAAAGTCCCACGGCAGGGTCAGCATCAATGGCGAGGATCTTTTTATCGGGATAGGCTTCGACAAGCAGCTTGACAATAGCAGCTGAAATCGAGGTTTTTCCTACACCACCCTTACCGGAAAGCGCGATGATTGTTGCTTTGTTTTCCATAATTTTTCTCCTGATACTATATTAAAATTTATTATAACAAAGTTTTCGGCAATTTTCAATAATAAATGCAGTTGTATTTACTGAATTTACATAAAAAACAGCACTCTGCCATAGCAAAGTGCCGTCATATTTATTTTATATAATTTTCAGCAATTTCCATAATATTCGAAAGAATAAAACTCTGTGCTTCGGCTGTGTAAGCAACCTTTTTATAAGGTACACCCTGCATACTTACTGCATCGAGAGTTACAATACCTATACCCTCTCCTTTTGCAGTTGTAACCTTTCTTGTTTTATTATTCGCAATTTCTTCCCTTAAGTAACCGTTTTCACAAAGCCAGGCTGTTATATGAGTTCTGGATATATTCTTTACACCTTCGTCTAACACAGAACCGATTCGTTTAGTAAACACAGATATACTGACCGGTTCCTGACTGATATGTACCTTCTGCATCTGCTCATCGGTTATTCTGAAAGGAATCTGTGCATCGGAAGTAGACCTTACAGTTCTGACTTTACCGCCGTTATCTATAACTTTTCCGAGCACATCAGACACATAAAACAGACATCTGCTTACTCTTACGTTATTTATAACGCTGTCATCAACAACAGGTTGCCCACTTATAGGATCAACACCTCTTGCGAGGCTGTCGATGTACATTTTTGCTCTTTTGAGAGTTTCAAGCTCGGTCATAGGTGTACCGCCTTTCGTTTTTTTCTGCGTTTATGAGAATACGTATCAATTTCTATTTTTGGATTCGGAATCTAATCATTCTCTGTAGCATTATCGGTCTGCTCACTCAAATAAAACTCTATTGCTTCATCTAATTCTTTCGGATTTTTACCCGATGTGATTGAAATATGATAATAATGCTTTTTATTTTCGCTGTCACCCAACAACGCATAAACAATCGTCAGCAAGGACGCAGCTTCGGTTCCGTTATTTTTATACTCAAGTGCTTGCTTAGCATCTGAAATCGCATTATCATAATCGTTGATTCTGAAATAATAATTCGCTCTGTTTACATAAGCATAATAGTTTTCAGGCAAAATTTCTATTGATTTGTTATAGTGCATCAATGCAGTCTCATAATCGCCGACGCCAATAAAAAGTCCGCCTAAATTACTGTGAACCTGCGCATTTTCAGAATCAATTTTTAAAATCTCATAGTAAGCCCTGATCGCTTCATCGGGAACGCCGGCATCTGTATAACAAAGTGCGATAAACAGAAGCACCGGAACGGCATCTCTTTCAAATTCAGTCTCCTTAAGTAACTGATAGAGATATTTCAAAGCCTTTCTGTAATTTGATTCATTATACAGACGGCATGCACATAAAAGCTTTTTTCTCTGAAACGGCTTATTATTGAATGCATACCCGAGTTCTTTAGCATATGCCTTTTCGTAAATATCGAGGCTTTTTCTTCCTCCGCCGCCTATGAGTCTTACCAATGTTCCCAGAAGGAGAAAAACTATTGATAGCGTACGAAACAGGTTATCAGCAAACGGTGTTTTCAGAAACAGAACATCGTATAGATAAGCGCCAATTATTCCGATAATAAGCAAAACAACAAAGATGATCAAAATAATATTTAATGCTTTCTTTTTCATATTATGACTCCTTCTTTTTTAATTCTCCCCCAGCTAATATGCACAGTTTTGAGGCAGCATCAGTCTTCATCAGGCTGCTGTCCGTCGTGGGCGAGCCATTTACACTCGGTTATTTCCATATTGGTGAATGTGGCTTTAAATGATGAGTTTTCGGGACTACAGGCATAAATACCGAACTTTACCATATCTGCACCGTTCCACATATGGCATACTCGCATCTGTCGATATATAAGTCCGTCGTCGGAGCATTCGATACAATAATCGTCTTCCCTACGGCTGAATCTGTACCACATACTCTTCACAGAAGCATCGATTTCAGTAGTCGCCCAGTCAGAGTATCCGTTATTGGTCACAACGCTGCCTAAATGCTGAAATTCTTCGTTTTCGTATTCGATTGAACCTTTCAGCCAATTATCACTGTCAAGGTACATCACTATTCCGCACTGGTCAAATCTGTTTTTGCTCTGAAACTCTGTTTTAACTATAAATGAGAAGTATTTTTCATCGGTCTCCATCTGCAGAACAGGAGCATTGTCATTTCTGAAATGATAATATGTCCTCTGCCACAAATCGGTATGCGGTTCTGTAATAATTTCGATTTTGTCTTCTGTGATTGTATACTGTTTCGGAGCTCTTGTCCATTGCATATTTTTTGTATTGATTTTCATTCTGAACACCTCGCCTATTTCATTTTATCGGATTAATTATATCATACTGAAACTAAAAATACAACCCGGCGTAAGTGTAACCCCCCTTGCCCGTAGGACTGCTTTGTTCGTTTATATCCGCAAAATAAATAACTGAAAAGCCGACTTGTCGGAAACAAGTCGGCTTTCGAATGCAATAACAAGCTTTAATACAATTATGCCCTTTATATCAGAGATATTCAAAGCAAGCTTTTCTGAACTGCTGTTTTGCGGCTTACAGTGAATTAACCGAAAGATTACCGAAACTAAATTCACCGTTAATAAGCTTTGTTATAAATTTAATAATCATTGTCAGGAAGCGTATAAGGGATGCTATTCTTGTCTGAGTTGTAGGTTTTTCTTCCGGAAGAGAAATCCATTCATAATCCGCACTGTTCTCTGCCGTCATAGGCTCAAGTCTTCCCTCAGTTTCAAAAAATACGCTGAACTGAGGATATGCTCCTTCAGAGCTAATCGTATAATTTGTTCCCCTAAGGAAGGACAGCGTTATATTATCGCTAACGGTAGTAAAGCTGTGATGCGCATTTTTAATAACCCATGTTCTGTCAGGATAAAGAGCTGTTGACAAATCAACCTGACGGTCAGGAGAGATGTAATCTCCCTTACCTTCTTCGACTCTCTGTGAAATGTAATCTTCTGAAAGAGTGCTGCCGATTTTTGCACAGGTAGCGCCCATGGTTGCTTCGTCAAGGCTTACAAGGAAGTCGGAAAGCTCATCAGCATCCTTGGTTAAAGGAGGATTCATATATCCGTACCTTGCTACAAAACCGATATGAATGTTATACTCATTTTCGCATTTTTCGTAAAGCTTATCAAGCTGTGATGTGCAGTGTTTTCTATAATACAAAATCTTTTCAACAAGTCCTGCATACTGTGTTCTTAGCTCTGATCCCTCTTCGCCGTAGATAAGATTAAGAGCTGCATCAAAATCCTCCTCGTTTACGCAGGTCCAGTAATTGACAACAGTTGCAATACCCGTTGCGTGGCAAACAGCAGGCATAAGTGCTTCATAAAGCTTACCGTACAGGTTCTCAACCTCATCTAAAACTTTATCTGTTACCGTTATCTGATTGAAGAGATCTATTGTCTTGAAAACAATTTCATTGATAAGATCGCTGAGACCAAAGCCGCCGGGCATACCGATTTCAGAACAATACTTCATCTGAGCAAGATATCTTTCAACCTGTTTTGCATCAAATTCAATCTGACCGCTGAAGGTCTTGCTGATAATTGTTGCACCGTTGGAAAGAACCTCATTTAACATAATATTCTTTATATGACCGTTGTCACCGTATTTTTCAAGATATGCCATAAGAAGTCCGCCACCCAGACAAGCCACATGGATATTAACCTTGTCTTTGCCGGTTGTTTCAAGCACCTTGAGCACATACTCGTGAAGTCTGTCAACGTGATCATAGGGGGAAAGTCTCCAGTCATACATAAAATTGTAATCATAAAGACCGTAATTTACAGTATCACGTTCAGCTTCAGCCTCAGATGCATCAATCCGGGACTGAGCAATTCCGCTTCCGTTTATGGGGTTTCCGTTTTCATCAATCTCGGAGCCCTTAAATAAAGGCTTAAGCTCTTCATAAACTGCTTTACCGTATCTGTCCCATTCGTCAAAAAGAAGACCTTCAGTAAGCATAGGAAGCATAATATTGGCGCAGGTTTCAACAACTTTCTCTTTGTTGATATCACCATTAGCAACATTAGAAAAGAGATCAGAAATTCCAAGACCAAGCGGTTTACCGTCGCCATCGTAAATAGTCTCTCCGTTGCCGCGGATATAAATTATAGGAAGGTTTTCTGAATCAATTGCCGAAGCAACAGGTGCCGTCACAGCAAAAATCAGTAAAAGAGAAAGAAATATAGATATCGCTTTTTTCATTTATTGCACAGCCTTTCAATATATCGTTAAGAATATGGTAACATATTCTGCTTCATATGTCAACATTAGCTAAAAACAATGAATAATTCAAACGAAAATCCGCCCACTTATGTGAACGGATTTTCGTTTGTGTTTACAGCTTAAATTAGCAACAAAAAATCTTCGGTCAGACTACTTACTTTTTTCTTCTATAATCACTGCAATTATAAAAACAAACAAAAATACAACAAAATATGCAGGGAGGACAAATATCAAAAGAGAAATGCCAATATAGAAAAGATTCTCGCTGCTCATTAAAAATCCCAAAAAAGCCGCAATTAAACTAATTGCTACAAGAACAATACCAATAACACCAAAAATTTTCAGAATTTTATTCATTTTATTATTCATATGAATCCATTTTTCTTTAGTGCGCTTTTCTTTTTTCATAATATCACCTAATTTGATTATATAGTAATAAACTTTAAAAGTCAATCCGTTAGCTCGACGGGTAACCAAATCAAGGCGGAGCCTTGTATATCATCAATTCCGCAAGGAATTGCATATCATCAAAACGAAGTTTTGTATATCATCATTGCGAAAGCTTTTTGATACACGCTAAAGAGTGATGATATACCATTGCTTTCGCAATGGATAAAAAAATCCGACAAGTCGAAACTTGTCGAATTTTTTGTGTTTACAGCTTAAAATAGCAACAAACTATTTTTGATTTGCTTTAGCGGTGTTAATGGATGCTATCAATATACGTTTTATTTCTAAACAATCCTCAAGTAATGAGTTGCACATTTTCTCATCAATATATTCAGACATATTAAGTAATTTAATCCAATATTCAGTTTCAGCAGTTTCTTTTAATGCAATATGCATTTTAGCAATGAAATCAGCAGGACTATGTCCATAATTTGCTTCATTGATATTTGCGCCTATACTTGTGCCACTGCGAATTATTTGCTTTGCAATTGTTTGTCCCTTTTTATTCTTAATTAAAAAATCATGTAGTTTAACAATTCTTGCAGCAAAAACAATAGATTTATCGATTAAAACATTTTCTTTCATTCCTACACTTCCTTTTGAATGACTATAGCACATACTGAAATCTATGTCAAAATTATTCATTATTCATCAGCGAAGCGACTTCAATATTCATTATTCATTTGAAAATCCGTTCTTCACGAATGAATAATGAATGATGAATATTGGATAATGAATAATACAAACAAAAATCCGCTCACTTGTGTGAACGGATTTTTGTTTGGCAGGGGTGGCAGGATTCGAACCTACGAATGCAACAGTCAAAGTGTTGTGTCTTACCGCTTGACGACACCCCTATGTTTTTCCCATATAAAAATAAATGGGGTGGATAATCGGATTCGAACCGACGACCTCCAGGGCCACAACCTGGCGCTCTAACCAACTGAGCTATATCCACCACCTACTGGCGCGCTTGAAGGGGCTCGAACCCCTGACCTACTGCTTAGAAGGCAGTTGCTCTATCCAACTGAGCTACAAGCGCATATTAAATTGGAGCGGGTGATGGGAATCGAACCCACACGACCAGCTTGGAAGGCTGGGATTCTACCATTGAACTACACCCGCATAGCTGTGCAACGGTGATTATTATACACAATTACAAGGCGGTTGTCAAGGCTTTTTCCAAAAAATATCCGATATATTTTACATAAAAATCGGAGCCTGAAAAATCAGACTCCGAAACCGTTTAAATATGAGAAAGAACTATTTCACCGTCTTTTACCTCGGCGGCAATTCCGCTTACCGGTGAATCGGCATTATCAATAATAATATTTGCAATACCGTCTTCAAGCTTTCTGCGGATAAGGTTGCGAAGGTCTCTTGCGCCACGCTGTCCACCGTGAGAATTCTCGGCAAGATACCTTGAAACGTCAGCACTCCACCTGAAGGCAATCCCCTTCTCCGTGAGACTGTCAGCAAGCTCTTTTAAAAGAAGCTCTGCGATTTTTTCGTAATCCTCAACGGTCAGTGCGTTAAAGATTGCAATTTCATCAACTCTGCCGATAAACTCCGGACGAAGGAAATCAGAAAGAGCTTTCATTATCTTTTCCTTTGTGGCGTCGCCCTTTTCCTTACCGAAGCCTAAAGCTCCTGATTTTCTTTCACTACCGGCATTTGAGGTCATGACAATAATTGTATTTTCAAAGTTAACCGTCCTGCCCTGAGCATCTGTGATTCTTCCTTCATCAAGAATCTGCAGAAGAATGTTCATTACATCGGGATGTGCCTTTTCGATTTCGTCGAAAAGAATAACGCTGTAGGGCTTTCTTCTTACCTTTTCGGTAAGCTGTCCTGCCTCATCGTAGCCGACATAACCCGGAGGTGAACCGATGATTCTCGATACGCTGTGCTTTTCCATAAACTCGGACATATCAAGTCTGATAAGTGTTTCGGGAGTTGAGAAAAGCTCTGTTGAAATCTGCTTGACAAGCTCGGTTTTACCGACACCCGTAGGACCTACAAAAATGAAGGAAGCAGGTCTTCTTCTCGGACTTATCTGCACACGGCTTCTCTTGATAGCGGCGGCAATAACAGCAATCGCCTCATCCTGACCGATAACCTTCTGTCTGAGGGTATCCTCAAGGTGAGCGAGCTTCTTAAGGTCGCTTTCGATTACCTTACTCGAGGGCACACCTGTCCATAATTCGATAACCTTTGCTATATCCTCTTCGGTAACCGCGTTATCGTTAGCCTTATCTGTAAGACCGCTGATGTCGTTTTCGCAAAGGACGATCTCGCTTTTAAGCTTCGCGATAGCCTCATAGTCGATATTTTCAGTTTCAGCCATAAGATCTTCCTCGTCAAGACGGAGATCCTCAAGTTTTCTTTCGCTGATTTCAAGGTCGCTGATTGCCTTATTCCTTAAGTTGGCACAGGTACAAGCCTCGTCAAGAAGGTCAATCGCTTTATCGGGAAGGAAACGGTCTGTAATGTATCTTTCGGAAAGTACAACCGCCTTTTTAACAAGAGCATCGCTGATTCTTACTCTGTGGTAAGCCTCGTAATATTTCTTGATGCCGAGAAGAATGGCTGTTGCATCTTCTATAGACGGCTCCTCGATTTTTACAGGTTGGAAACGTCTTTCAAGAGCAGCGTCCTTCTCAATATGCTTTCTGTATTCGGTGAAGGTGGTTGCACCCACAACCTGAATTTCACCTCTTGAAAGAGCAGGCTTCAGGATATTAGCGGCATTCATTGAGCCTTCTGCATCGCCCGTACCTACAAGATTGTGAATCTCGTCAATAAAAAGAATCACGTTTCCGTTGTGCTTGACCTCGTCAACAAGATTCTTGATTCGACTTTCAAACTGTCCTCTGAACTGGGTACCGGCAACAAGTGCGGTAAGATCAAGAAGCTGAATCTCTTTATCTGCGAGTTTGGCGGGAACCTCACCTGCGGCAATCTTCTGCGCAAGTGCCTCTGCAATAGCAGTTTTACCTACACCGGGCTCACCGATAAGACAAGGATTATTCTTTGAGCGTCTGCAAAGAATCTGTATTACTCGTGAGAGCTCCTTATCTCTGCCGATGATGTTATCAATTTTTCCCTCTCTTGCCTTTGCGGTAAGGTCAGTGCAGTAAAGCTGAAGGAATTTGCGTTTCTTTTCCTTCTCCTTGCGGGACTTTCTGCCCTGCTTTTTGCTCTCCTTATCATTTTTAGACTCGGAGGGGATAACCTCGGATTTATTTTCATTTCTCACGCTCAATCCGTTCTGCATATCACCGAAAAGTCCCTGTAAAAAGGGCATCGTCGGTGAACCGCCCGGTTCGAAGTTCTCATCGCCTTCGTTTTCAGGGAACATATTGCTGAACTGCTCGCTGATGGAGTCAACGTCCTCCTCGGTAATGCCCATCTGCTCCATCATCTGCTTGATAGGACCGATATTCATTTCCATTGCACATTTGATGCAAAGCCCTTCGGGCACGGTCTTTCCGTCAATGATTTTTGAAATAAAAATCACAGCCGGACGCTTTTTACATCTTGAGCAAATCATCTTTTTCATAAAAGTGCCTTAAGCCGTAAAAACGGCTCCTTTCTTGGGAATATTATTCTGCCTTTGCAGCCTTCTTCTCGTCAAAGTGTTCTTTGAACTGTCTGAAGGTTTCGGGCATATAGCTGAGGAAAGCAACAATTGTCATAATTGCACTTATAATTACGATAGCATAAGTAATAAAGTTAGGTAAGGTAAAGTACTGATTGAATGCGCCTACATCGGGACCGAAAAGCATAATTACAACCATACCTACATAGAAAATAACCGTTGCGAGTTTACCGTAAATCTCTGCAGCACCCGGTCTGATGTTCATAAGAAGCATTACAAGACCGCCGATTAACATAATCAATTCCTTAGCAAGGAAAACTATGAAAATATAACCTAATGTTTTTATTGCGGGGTCTGTAGCACGGTGGAAGGATATAAGAAGCAAAACAGCAATAGTAAGCTGCTGAATCTTATCTGCAACAGGGTCAAGAATTTTACCGAGTGCACTTACCTGATTGAATCTTCTTGCAATCTGTCCGTCAAATGTATCGGTGAGAGCTGCAACAGCAAGAAGAATAACTGCTGCTATTTTATTATCATTAACAAAAAGGTATGCAACTACGGGAGTGCAAAGAATTCTTATAACCGATAATGCGTTGGGTATTGTCCAACAGCCTTTAAATAAATCTTTCATTATTAAAATCCTCTCTTTTTTTAAATAGTGATACCTATAAGGGAAGATGCTAAATCCCTTACTGCGTTTATAATAAATGAAGAATCAACCGCCGCTATAAGCTCATGATTACTTGTAAAGCCGACAACAACGCTGATTAAAACCGATATAATCACTACATCAATAGCTCCTCTTAATACTCCGAAAACGGCACCGAGGGTTTTGTTGAAGCTCTTGATTACGGGAAGCTTCTTGATTATCTTATCGAGTAAACGGCTTAATATCTTTATTAAAACAATAAGCACGATTGCGAGTAAAGCAAACATAACAAACTTAATTACCGATGTAACCAACGGAGTTACCACCGTGTTCATAAGACTTTCGATGAAGTTAGCACCGTTAAGCTCTGCCGAAGCAATTTTATCAATAAGCATCTGCTTATCAACACCCATAACCTGAAGCACACCGATTACAGCATCGGGAAGTGACTGTATAACACCTTCAAGCTGCTGTGTATAATCGACAGCTGCGCTCTCTCCGAGTCTCGAAACAAGTGTGTTTTCAATTCCGCCTTTCAAGAAGCTGTCATAAACGGTCGGGGCGAAGGACGATGAAAGCACCCTTGCAGCAATCAGAGCTATAAAGGAGCCTGCAAAGTCGATAAGGCTTCTGAAAAAGCCTTTATGGGCTGACATGATGATAACCAGGGCAAATATCGCAATAAGTACAATGTCCGCTATATATGCCATAGAATACCTCCTTTTACATTTAAATTAAAGTATATTATATCACATTGTTTTAAAAAAACAATATTTATAACCTATTTTATTTCTTCGTCATAAAAAACCTCATTAAGATAAAGTCCTTCAGGCTTTGCGGTGATACCTGCCCTGACTCTGTCTTTAGAAAGAATTATTTCGGAGAGGGTGTTTTCAGGGATTTTTCCGCTGTTTATATCGAGAAGTGTACCGACCATTATCCTTACCATATTATAAAGAAATCCGTCCCCTCTTACGGTAAACACTACAAGGTCGCCTTGCCTTTTTACGGAAAAATCATAAATTGTTCTTCTTTTATCCTGCACCTCTGTGCCGCTTGCACAAAAGGCAGAGAAATCGTGATAGCCGATAAATGACTTTGACTCCCTGTCGAGAAGCTTTTCGTCTATGGCTATGGGGTGGTGAAGTGCTTTACCTATCAGAAAAGGATTGCGCACTCTTGAATTCCATACCTTGTATATATACTCCTTGCCCCTGCAATCAAAGCGTGAGTTGAATTTTGAAGGCATTTCCTTTGCACTTAATACCGCAATTTCGGGCGGAATGAGTGCATTGAGACCTACCTTGATTTTCTCACAAGGAGTTTCCTTTTCCGTTTTGAAGTTGCAGCAGAAAATGTTCGCGTGAACCGAAGCATCTGTACGGCTGCAACCGTAAAGTGTAACCTTATGACCGAAGATGCGCTCACAAGCCGCCGCAAGAGAACCCTGGACGGTTTCGGCATTTTCCTGCATCTGCCACCCGTGAAAGCGGCTGCCGTCATAAGAAAGTGTCAGGCAGATATTTCTTTCCATATCATATCAACGCTCCGAAATGTCTGTTGAGTAAAATTATACCTGCAAGTCCTGCAGTAAAAAACAAAAGAGCAAGCACATCCTTAAAGGAGAATTTCATCTGCTTCATTCTTGTTCTGCCCTCACCGCCGGTGTAACAGCGACAGCTCATCGCAAAAGCAAGGTCATAGGCTCTTTTGAAGGAAGACACGAAAAGAGGTACAAGCACAGGAATAAGTGACTTTACACGGTCGATAATGTTACCGTTTTCGAAGTCAGCGCCTCTCGCCTTCTGTGCGTTGGTGATACGCTCGATTTCCTCAATAAGTGTCGGGATAAACCTCAATGCAAGAGTCATCATCATCGCCCAGGAGTGAACGGAGATTTTGAAAACCTTAAGCGGTGACAGTAATCTTTCGATAGCATCTGTAAGCATCGTGGGCACGGTGGTATAGGTAAGAATCGAGCTTGCGACAATCAGAAGTATAATTCTCACAGCCATAAATATAGCCGTATAAATACCCTTTTCGGTAATTTTTAATATCCAGAAGCTCCATTCCTGACCGCCTTTGATATAAAACATATTTATAACCGATGTAAAAAGTATGACGGGTATAATGGGCTTAAGGCTCTTAAGAAACATTTTTACGGGGACCTTCGAAAAAAGTACACTCAAAAGAACAAGCATCGCGGCAAGTCCCATTGAAAAGAAATTCTTACAGCAGAAAATTATCGCTATAATAAGCACCGTAAGGATAATTTTGTTTCTCGGGTCGAGTCGGTGAACAATGGAGTTTTCCTTATAATACTGACCTATGGTAATATCGGAAATCATCGGTTGTCCCCCTTTCCAAGAAGCTTAAGAAGCTCCTTTTCAGCTTTTTCGAGGGTATATACATCCACGGGGACATCGTAGCCCTTCTCCCTTAACTTAAGGAAAAGTGCCGTAAGCTGCGGTACATTAAGTCCCATATCATAAAGCTCTGACGAATGGGTAAACACACCGTCAACGGTATCGTAATATGCCAGCTCGGCGTTATTCATAACAAGCACCTTGGTGGCAATTTTTGATATATCCTCCATACTGTGAGAAACGACAAGGACGGTACTACCTGTTTTCTCTCTATAGGAGGTGATAAGTGAAAGCACAGTTTCTCTGCCTTTAGGGTCAAGACCTGCACAGGGCTCGTCAAGGATAAGCACCTCGGGCTCCATAGCCATAACACCTGCAATAGCAACTCTGCGCTTTTCACCGCCCGAAAGGTCAAAGGGTGACTTTTCAAGATAGCTTTCGTCAAGCCCTACAAAGGAAATAACTCTGCGTACTCTCTTATCTATCTCTTCGTCGGAGAGCTTCATATTCTTCGGACCGTAGGCAATATCCTTGTATACCGTTTCCTCAAAAAGCTGATATTCGGGATACTGGAAGCATATTCCCACTCTGAAGCGTACATTACGAATATTCTTTTTATCGCTCCATATATCCTTTCCGTCGAGTAATACCGTACCCGATGAGCCCTTGAGAAGTCCGTTGAAATGCTGAATAAGGGTGCTTTTACCTGAGCCTGTGTGACCTATAATTCCCACAAGCTCACCTTTTTCGATTTTTACGCTGACATCTCTTATTGCGTGTACCTGTGAGGTTGTACCCTTGGAATACACGTGGCTGAGATTTTCTGTTTCAAGAACGGTTACACTCAATTTTTATCCTCCGTAAGACTGACTATGCAGTCTAAAAGCTCATCTATATCAAGAACGTCTTTTCTTATTTTTATGCCGTGACTGTTAAGAAGCATTGCAAGCTCCGTTGCCTCCGGAACATCGAGTCCGACACGTCTCAAGGTGTCAATATGGGTGAAAACCTCACGGGGTGACCCGTCAAGGATAACCTTGCCCTCGTCCATAACAATGACTCTTTTTGCTTTTGCAGCTTCGTCCATATAGTGGGTAATGAAAACTACGGTGATACCGAAATCCTCGTTAAGCATTTTAACTGTCTTCATAACCTCTCGTCTGCCTCTCGGGTCAAGCATAGCCGTCGGTTCGTCAAGAACGATACATTCGGGCTTCATAGCTATAATTCCTGCTATAGCAACACGCTGCTTCTGCCCACCTGAAAGTTTATGAGGCTCAAATGTACGAAAATCGTACATCTCGACCTGTCGGAGAGCTTC
The DNA here is from genome assembly GCA_045532935.1 of Acutalibacteraceae bacterium. GTDB lineage: Bacteria > Bacillota > Clostridia > Oscillospirales > Acutalibacteraceae > UBA6857. The sequence continues at coordinate 61,214 of JAZSGW010000003.1, read as the reverse complement.
ATCTACGCGCTCGCGTATTTCTTTCGGGTCAATACCGAGATTTTCAGGACCGAAGGCAACATCATCTTCTACAATCGTGGCAACAATCTGATTATCAGGATTCTGAAAAACCATACCTACCTTACGGCGAATATCATAAATCTTATCCTCGTCCTTTGTGTCGATTCCGTCAACGAGTACTCTGCCGCTTTCGGGCAGTAAGATTGCATTACAAAGCTTTGCTGTAGTGGATTTTCCGCAACCGTTGTGACCTAAAATGCAGACGAAGTCGCCTTTTTCAACAGAAATGCTCAAATCCTTTATAACGGTATTAACCGTACCTTCCTCTTCGTCACGGTAAGAAAAGGTAACATTTTCAAATTCAATATAACTACTCATTATTTATCACCGGTCTTTTTCCATATAGCCGATGCGCCGCAAGGAAGAATCATACCCGTTTCGGTAACGGGAAGTCCGATTTCCGAGGACTCAACCGAGCCTCCGAATTTCTTTTTCACCACAGCGCCGAGAATATATTCCATAACCGAAGCTGAAAGCCCCGTTGTGTATGAATTTATAAGCATCATAAGCGAATCCTCATAAAGAAGCTCGCTGCAAAGCTCTACAAAGTTGTACACCTCGTCCTCAAGCTTCCATACTTCTCCGCCGGGTCCCCTACCGTAAGAAGGCGGGTCCATAATTATAATATCGTATTTATTTCCTCGGCGGATTTCACGCTGTACAAACTTGATACAGTCGTCAACTATCCATCTGACACTTCTGTCCTGCAAATCGGAGGAAACTGCGTTTTCCTTTGCCCACTGGGTCATACCCTTTGAGGCATCGACGTGGACAACGTGAGCATTTTCGCTCAGGGCGGCTATTGATGCTCCGCCTGTATATGCAAAGAGATTTAGCACCTTTACAGGACGTTCTGCATTTCTGATAAGCTCTCTCGTGTAGTCCCAGTTAACTGCCTGCTCAGGAAAAAGTCCAGTATGCTTGAAGCCCATAGTTTTGATATTAAATGTCAGGTCCTTATATTTTATGCTCCAGTAAGGCGGCATTTTGCCTCTTACGTCCCAGGCACCTCCGCCTGTTTTGGAGCGACGGTAGTAAGCACTCGCCTTTTTCCATAAGGGATTGGTTTTAGGTGTTTTCCATATAACCTGGGGGTCAGGTCTTACAAGTATAATATCGCCCCAGCGTTCAAGCTTTTCACCGTCAGAGCAATCAATAAGCTCGTAATCCTTCCAGTCTTTAGTATATCTCATAGTATCACCTTAAAAAGTCATTTGTGTGTTCGGGTTAATGATTCCGAGATGCTCATAAGCGGCAGGAGTTGCTACTCTGCCTCTCGGTGTTCTTCCGAGAAAGCCTATCTGCATAAGATAAGGCTCATAAACGTCCTCAATAGTGACAGCCTCTTCACCGATTGCCGCTGCAATAGTCTCAAGCCCTACAGGGCCGCCATTATAGCTTTTTATCATCGTTTCAAGCAGAAGTCTGTCGATATTATCAAGACCGAGGTGGTCTATTTCCATTTTTTCAAGAGCGTAGTCAGCACTTTCCTCATCGATTATACCGTTACCTCTTATCTGCGCAAAATCTCTTGCACGTTTGAGAAGTCGGTTTGCAATTCTCGGTGTACCTCTTGAACGGGAGGCAATTTCAAGTGCGCCGTATTTTTCTATATCAATGCCGAGAATACCTGCACTCCTTATAACAATCTGCGCAAGCTCTTCGGGTGTATAAAGCTCAAGACGGAGAATTACACCGAAGCGGTCACGCAAGGGTGCGGAGAGCTGTCCTGCTCGTGTTGTAGCTCCTACAAGGGTGAATTTCGGCAAGTCAAGTCTGATTGAACGTGCCGAAGGACCTTTGCCGATAATAATGTCGAGGGCATTATCCTCCATAGCAGGATAAAGAACCTCTTCGACGCTTCTGTTAAGACGGTGAATTTCATCGATAAATAATACATCGCCTTCATTAAGATTAGTTAAAAGTGCGGCAAGGTCTCCCTGTTTTTCAATAGCAGGACCTGATGTAACGCGGAGATTTACATTCATTTCGTTTGCAATAATGCCTGCAAGAGTCGTTTTACCGAGTCCCGGAGGTCCGTATAAAAGCACGTGGTCAAGTGCTTCACCTCGGCTTAATGCGGCTTTTATATAAACCTCGAGGTTTTCCTTCGCTTTTTCCTGACCTATATAATCTGTAAGCACCTTGGGTCGGAGTGAAACCTCTATATCGCTGTCCATAGAGGTTATATCAGGTGCTACAATTCTTTCTTCAAAATCCATTTATATCACTACACCTTACTGATTAGATAATAATTTAAGAGCCTGTCTTATAAGCGTTTCCGTGGAAAGAGTCGGATCAAGCTTGCTTACGGCAACAGATGCTTCCGACTGACTGTAACCGAGCATAGAAAGCGCTGCAACGGCTTCACTTGTGTTCGACATATCGTTTACTGCGCTGACCTTCGTCATATTCACATCGGACACAGAATTTCCCGCAAGCCCGCCTACCTTATCCTTGAGGTCAAGAATAATTCTCTGTGCAATCTTTTTACCGACACCCGGAGCACGGCTGATAGCCTTTTCATCAGATGCAGAAATGCTCAATGCAAGGTTATCGGGACTGAGCTCGGAAAGAATCGCAAGTGCCGCCTTAGGACCTACACCGTTTACGGAAATAAGCAGTTTGAACCAGTCGAGTTCATACTCCGTAGAAAAGCCGAAAAGATCAAGAGCGTCCTCTCTTACATTAAGGTAAGTGTAAAGAGTTGTCTGCTTGTCGCCCGAAATTTCATAGAGAGTCTGATTAGATGTAAGACATCTGAAGGCAACTCCACCGCATTCCACGGCAACGAAACCCGCACCCGTTTTAACTATATTACCTGTTAAGCTGTAAAACATAAGCTATATACCCTTTCTGATTTTCATATTTCCGTAGGAAGAAAGCGAGCCGCTCGAATGTCCGTGACAGATAGCCATAGCAAGTGCATCGGCAGTATCGTCAGGCTTCGGTACTTTTTCGAGGTTGAGTATGCGTTTTGTCATTTCCTGAATCTGATTCTTCTCTGCTCTGCCGTAGCCGACAACACTCTGCTTTACCTGCAAAGGAGTATACTCAAATACAGGTACACGGTTTTTCTGTGCAGCAAGCATAATTACCCCTCTCGCCTGACTGACATCTATTACGGTTTTAGCGTTGCTGTTGTAAAAGACCTTTTCGACGCTCATAGCCTCCGGTTTATAAAGAGAAATAATCTGACTGAGTCTGTCGTAAATTATCTCAAGCCTTTCGTTAAAAGGAGTTTTCGCATCGGTCAGAATTGCACCGTAATCAATTACACTGAAGCGGTTGTTTCTGTAGTCAAGCACTCCGTAACCGACTATGGCATACCCAGGGTCAATTCCCAATATAATCATGGCATACTACCTCACTATAATTATCAAGTAATTATATCACACTTATAAAAAATGAGCAATAGTAAACCACAAAATACTGCTAAAAAATAACAGGCGTTTCATCGAAACACCTGTTAAAATATGCATAATTATTTTACATTTTTAATTTACGGCAAGGAGATCTTCAATCGAGCCGAAGAAAAGCTTACTGTAGCCGTCAGGAATACTGAAAAGCGTCGGGTCACTTGATGGCTCTATACTCTTTATAAGAGCTCTCGCCTCAAGACCGCTTTTGTCTATTTCATCAATAGCTATAAGCTCACCCGTTTTAAAATAAAACTTCAGCATTTTGGTTTCCTCGGGATTTACAAAGGTCTCACATACAACCTTTTGAGAATTGAAAGAAACAACACTCGCCTTTGCAGTCCAGTCAGCACCGGGAAGAAGCTCGTCCATGGTAGATTTTATGTCAATTCTGTCTTTGAGAATAACCGGTATCCTGATGTAGGATTCTATCTCGTCAAGAAGGATAAACAAGTTTTCTTCGTCCTGATCAAGAAGGGTATAGGGCATCTCGTTAACCTTTGTGTTAAGATAGAAGCTGTCACCGTTTTTAGCAATAGTTACGGGGATTGTACCGTATTTCTTTGTAACATTATCGTAGGACAAGGTATAGCTATCAGATTCAAAGGTTGTGCGGAGATTTTCTACTCGGTGAATGTATACGTCCTTTACGCCCGGATTGGTAATAACAGTACACACATCACTCGGTGTAAACCATATTACATTCGAGCCGATTTTATTGAATGCACGCACACGGAAGTAATACTTTGTGTCGCTTGAAAGTTTGTTGAAGGTGTAGGTGAGATTATTCGCACCAAAGATGTCCTTTACTGCCTTCCAGTCTCCCGCAAGATAAGCATAGATTCTGTAGCCTGTAGCATTATTCGCCTTTGTCCATGTAAGCTTGGCAGCTTTATCATTTACTGCAGCACAGCTTACGGTAACCTTGTTCATATCAAGAGTTTTAATTTTGAGAATATTAGATGCTGCGCCGTAAACTACACCGCTGTCACTGTTAGTATACGGACGGATACCAAAGTAATAGGTAGTAGAGCTTTTAAGATTTTTTACAGTTCCCGAAACCTTTTTGCGGGACGTAACACCGACACGCTGCCACGACGAACCGTTATACTGATAAACCACATATCCGCAGGCACCGGGAACCCTACTCCAGCTGAGCTCTACTGAATTAAGTCCCGCTTTACCCGAGAGGCTTATCGAAACAAGTCCCGTGGTTTTCACCTTGAGTGAAGCATAGCCTTCACAAAAACGGGTTCCGTTTTTGTCTCTGATTGCACTTTTAACCGCAAACTTGTAGGTTCTTAACGCATCAAGGCCCGAAACTGTAACAGAGGTTTCCTTTGTGTCTTTGACAATTTTCCATTTTCCGTCAAGATAAGTGTAAACTCTGTATCCTGTTGCACCTTCCGAGGGAAGCCAGGAAAGAGTAACCGAATCACCCGTTACAGCTTCCACAGAAAGTCCGGTAGGCTTAAGCGGAACCTGAACAGCGAGCGAAGTAAAAGGAATAACGGAAATTATGCTGATAAGACACAGTATAATTGCTGTTATATTCTTTATTTTTTTCATAATTATAAATCCTTTAAGTGTTTGCTTCTGCTGGGGTGACGAAGCTTTCGAAGCGCTTTTGCTTCAATCTGTCTGATACGTTCTCTTGTAACATTGAATTCCTTACCAACATCCTCAAGAGTGTGAGGTGTGCCGTCACGAAGACCGAAACGGAGGCGAAGAACCTCTGCTTCTCTTGCTGTGAGAGTTTCAAGCACCTCGTTCACCTTGGTGCGAAGGAAGGTCATAGCTGCTGCATCGGCAGGTGAAAGTGCGTCCTCATCGGGAATGAAGTCACCAAGATGGCTGTCCTCTTCCTCACCGATGGGAGTTTCAAGGGAAACAGGCTCCTGTGAAATACGAAGAATGTCACGCACCTTGTCAATGGGCATCTTAAGCTCCTGGGCAATATCCTCAGGTGAAGGATCCTTACCCTTTGTGTGAAGAAGCATATTACTTGTCTTTTTAACCTTGTTGATAGTTTCAACCATATGCACGGGGATACGGATTGTTCTGCCCTGGTCAGCAATAGCTCTTGTGATGGCCTGTCTTATCCACCATGTTGCATAAGTGGAGAATTTGAAGCCCTTTGTGTAATCGAATTTGTCAACAGCCTTGATAAGACCGAGGTTGCCTTCCTGAATAAGATCAAGGAACATCATACCTCTGCCGACATATCTTTTTGCGATAGAAACAACAAGACGGAGATTTGCCTTTGTAAGCTTTTCCTTTGCTTCCTTATCGCCGTTTGAGATACGGATAGCGAGCTCGATTTCCTCTTCTGATGAGAGAAGCTCAACCTTACCGATGTCCTTTAGGTAAACCTTTACAGGGTCATCTATAACGCTCTTTGGGTCACCCAGCATATTGTCGTAATCCTTGGAGATGTCAAGATCAACGGAAATAGCATCAAGATTTTCCTCGCTGAGGTCGTCGATAATCTCAACGCCGAGAGCTTCCAGCTTTGAGTAAATCTTTTCCATTTCCTCCATATCGATGTCTGCTTCAATAACAACTGTATCGATTTCGGTGGTGGTGAGTTTACCTGTTGAGCTACCTCTTTCGATAAGTGCTTTGAGCATAAGGTTTTTGTCTGATCTTTCCATAGTGTTTCTTTCCTTGCCTTTCTTTGATTTTATGAAAATCTGTTATTTATTTTTTAAACAGCTTGAGGAAATCCTCATCGCTGATGTCTGCGAGTGAAACTTTATCGTCCTTTTTCTGCTTGCTCTCACGCATAACCCTGACACAATCGGCGCAGGTTGTAAGCGAAAAAGTGAGATGCTCATGCTTACGCACAATCGAAACAAGCTCGTCCATTTCATCGGGTGCAAGCTCCTGGGAGAAAAACGTAAGCTCGAGACTTTTCTCTTCAAGGATTTTCTCCTTGATAACGTTAAAAAACCGTTTATATAGCGGAACAGTGAAATCCTCATCGGAAATTCCGTCTCCCATACTACGAAGAAGCTCGGGACTTTTCATAAGTGTCGCAATAAGCATCTGCTGTGCCCTGATACTTCTTATATCCGTATCGTTAGCAAGTGCCGCCTTTGAGTTTTCGCTGACAGAGCGCTGCTGAATTTCTCTGAACTGCTTTTTCTCCTTCACAGCAGCAGATCGTCTTGAAAGCTGTTCGATGCGCACAAGTATTGTCTGCTTGTTCACCGAAAGCTCATCTGCAAGTCTCGACGAATAGATGTCCTGTGCTATACGGTTATGTGTATTTGCGAGAATTTCTGCGGCTTTCTCAAGGAACTTCATCTTGCCGTCACTGGTTGACAGATCGTAATCACTCCGAAGCCTTACAAGTGCAAACTCTATATCGTTTGCGGCACCGTCAATCAGGCTTCTGAATCTTTCAGGACCGTAATTACGCAGAATCTCGTCAGGGTCCTTGCCTCCGCTCAGATGAATAACCTTAAGCCTCATACCGATTGAATTGAATATCCCTATAGCTCTCGCCGTAGCCTTCTGTCCGGCTTCATCGGCATCGTAGGAGAGGACTATCTCCTCACAGTAGCGTGAAAGTAAATGCGCCATCTCACTTGTAAGAGCTGTACCGAGACAGGCGATTACATTATCAAATCCCGCCTGATGAAGAGATATTGCGTCCATATAGCCTTCAACGAGAATAAGGCTGTTTGCCTTTGAGTTTTTCGCAAAATTCAGACCGAAAACTCCGAGACTCTTTTTATAGACAAGAGTATCCGAGGAGTTGATATACTTCGGCTTACTGTCGTCAAGAACTCTGCCGCCAAAGGCTACAACATTACCTCTTGCATCAATGATGGGCACCATTACACGGTTACGGAAGGAGTCATAGTAACGGATTTTACCGTCCTTTTCGCTTCGGTTGGCTAGGTTTGCCGCGTGAAGCTCCTCGTAAGAATAACCCTTCTGCCGCATAAATTTAAGCAACGAGTCCCACTTGTTCGGTGCATAGCCGAGTCCGAATTTGGTTATTGTGCTTTTTTTGTAGCCGCGCATTTTAAAATACTCAAGACCTTCCTTACCTTCATCGGTATAAAGACATGAATTGAAGAATCGGGCGGCCTCTCTGTTGATTTCGTACATTCTCTTGCGCTTTTCGGCAAGGGAGCTGTCATAACCGTCCGAAGGCAACACCATTGAGCATTTGTCGCAAAGGTAGCTGACAGCCTCAACATAGTCAAGGTTTTCCGCACGGCGTATGAAATTTATAACCTCGCCCCCTGCACCGCAACCGAAGCAATAATAGCTCTGACTGTCAGGATAAACGGTGAAGGACGGAGTTTTTTCGTTATGGAAGGGGCAAAGTCCGACAAGGTTTTTGCCTCTTCTTTTGAGCTGCACATAAGATGAAATTATCTGCTCAATATCGCAACGCATACGAAGCTCGCTGAGAAATTCATCAGAAAATCTTGCCACTTTACCACCTTCTTTCATTATTTTATGTTATAGAGCATAATCCATTTTTGCTGTTTTATTTTTCACTCCAGCCCGATGGAATGAAATAGTGTGAAAATACCTTAAGCGCATAGCTGTCGGTCATACCTGCAATATAGTCACAGGCTGCTCTCTGTGCACCGTCACGCCACGCAATTTCTATATATTCATTGGGCAATTCGTCGGGATTAGTACTGAAGAAGTGATAAAGCTGCTGAATCATCGCGATAGCCTTACCCTCCTCGCTTTTGCATACGGGATTAGTATATACACGGTCAAACATAAACTCGTGCAGAATATCAAAAGCTGACTGCACATCTCTGTCGAGCACAACCGTTTCTTTTGTATTGTTTATCGCAGAGGTGACAAGTGTGTTGATTCTTTCACTTTTGGTTTCACCGAGGATTTTACGAGCCTCAATAGGTATGTTACCTTCGGAGATTACACCACCTCTTACCGCATCATCAATATCGTGGTTGATATAGGCGATTCTGTCGGCGAGCTTGACAAGTCTGCCTTCAAGGGTACACGCCTCCTCGCCCCGTGTGTGACAAAGGATACCGTTTCTTACCTCGTAGGTGAGATTCAGACCCTTACCTTTATTCTCAAGACGCTCAACTACACGGCAGCTTTGCTCATAGTGCTTGAAGCCGTCAGGGAAAACCTCGTTAAGTGCTCTTTCGCCTGCGTGGCCGAAGGGTGTATGTCCGAGGTCATGACCGAGTGCAATCGCTTCGGTGAGTGTCTCATTGAGAGAAAGCGCCATCGCCATAGTGCGTGCAATCTGCGAAACCTCAAGAGTATGTGTAAGTCGGGTTCTGTAATGGTCGGAGTCGGGTGAAAGAAAAACCTGGGTCTTGTGCTTTAAGCGTCTGAAAGCGGTACAGTGGATAATTCTGTCTCTGTCACGCTGATAAGCAGTACGGACAGGACATTCCTCCTCCTCTTTTTCTCTGCCTTTTGTATTTTCGCAGAGCATACCGTAGGGTGAAATGTTTCTTCTTTCAATTTCAAGAGTTCTTTCACGGATTTCCTTCATAATATCACCGTCCTCTAACTATATATACGCTGATTTTATCTTTTTCCCCTTAAAATAATTTAAATTTCACAATATTTTTCGTCAACTGTCTCGCTTCTGAACTTTCCGCAAGACACATCGATAAGCTTCGCCTCGAAAAAAGGCAACTTTTCCTCGGGGATACGGAAGGTTACTTCAACAGAATCAGTAAACTCTGTATCTTCAATTATGCCCCCTTCTTCACATATGAGCGGAACAAGTCTGCCGTAGAAATTATAATCACTTTTTACCTTTACGATTTTACAAAGGGACATTGTGATTATTTCACCGCTGTCAAGAGCAATTTTTGCGCCGTGGGAATATGCCCTTACAAGACCGCCCGCGCCAAGCATAATGCCGCCGAAATAACGTGTCACTACAACACATACGTCTGTGACATCCTCCTTCACAAGCACGTCAAGGCAAGGTATACCTGCCGTGCCCTGCGGCTCACCGTCATCGCTGAAGCGTCTTATCATTCCGTCACGAAGGACATAGGCGTAGACATTATGTGTTGCGTCCCAGTGCTTTGTCTTAATCTGCGAAATAAAGTCAAGTGCCTCCTGCTGGGTTTTTACCGGCTTTACATAACCGATAAAACGGGACTTTTTGACAATAAATTCGTCCTGATTTTCTGTTTTGACTGTTTTGTACGAAGCCACCTAACTCACCTCTTAAAATGAAAGAAAGACGGAACAAATAATTTGTACCGTCTGTTTCTTTTAGAAATTGATTATTTGTTCTTTGCAAGGTTGAAACGCTTGTTAAATCTGTCAACACGTCCGCCTGTATCAACAAGCTTCTGCTTACCTGTGAAGTAAGGATGGCAGTTTGAGCAGATATCAACGCGAAGGTCCTTCTTTGTGGAGCCTGTTGTAATAACAGCACCGCAAGCGCACTTTACCTGAGTTTCCTCATAGTTGGGATGAATACCGTTTTTCATTATGTTCACCTCTTTCGGACAAGATTATTACATTAACGTTTGGCATTATATCACAAGTAAAAAGAAAAATCAACACATTTTCAAAAAAAATTTCTTTTTATCTTAAAAAACATACAAGCCGTTTGTTTTGAAATCGCGAAGGCTAATAACAGTTTAAAGCACCTCTATCGCCTTACCGAGATGGAAGGAGTAAAGCACCGCACTTTTTACGTTATAGCCCGTGCATTCACGAAGAGCTTTTTTATATAAAAGCACCTGGGAGGCGTACTTTACTATAAAATCGGTTTCGTTGTTCAGAGCGTCGGTTTTGTAGTCGACAACCACAAGCGCCCCGTCCTCAAGAAAAGCACAGTCAGCGATACCCTGAATCATCATTTTTTCTTCGGAGTATTTCTCAAGATCAGGATAAACCTCGCTTACAGGCACCTCAAGAGTGAATTTCTTTTCCCTCATTACAAGCTCACTTGCAAGAATTCGCTTTAAAATATCACTTTCAAAAAACACCTTCAAAGCCTTTTTGTTGATGCCTTTTGCCTGAAGCTCGGTAAGCATACCTTTTTTTGTAAGGCGGAGAATTTCACCGTCAAGATCTTCCCTTGCCCTTTCGTAATCGGCAAACTGAATGAAGGTATGAGTCGCAATACCTCTCTGTGCACCCGTAAGTCCGCCCTCGGTAAGAAATGACGGCACCGTTGAAGCGAAATAGTCTCTGTCGATATAATTGCGGTCAACCTCGGAAGCAGCTCTTTTGGTCATAACACCCGAAAGCTCCTCATAGGGATAGCGATAGGATAGCTTTTCTGATATTTCGTCAAGAAAACAGCATTCGCTTTCAGCAGCTTCACTTTCAGCGTTTACCTCTTCGGTTGCTTCTTCCGGTACGGTAAAGACTACCTTCAAGGGCGAATCACAAGGCAGCACAATATCATTCGGCACATTTCCTATCATACGGAGTTCTCCGCTGTCGGAATGTCTTAAAAGCGCCGTCACAAGCCATGTCATATAACTGCCGGCCTTTGTTACTGCATAGGGCGTAATCTTTCTTCTGTTACGATTGATATTGATACTGCACTTATAGATGTAAGCATCTGCCTTGCTCTTGTCGGCAAGCATAATCAGTTTTTCCTTGGCTCGGGTCATAGCAACATAAAGCACACGAAGCTCCTCGCTTACGCTGTCACGGTGCATAGACAGCTTCACAGCACTGTGGCAGATAGTTCTGTACTGCTCGAAGGTGTCAAGATCTCTTCTTACAATACCGAGTCCGTGTCTTAAGTTGACGATAAGATTCTTTATTTCGTCCATACGGTTGAATCTCTTTGAGCAGTCAGCAAGAATACAAACGGGAAATTCCAGTCCCTTTGACTTGTGGATACTCATAATCTTTACCACATCTGCACTCTGCACCTCGCCGAGAGCGCCCGAAAGCTCCTGCTTCTGTCCGCTCAGGCGGTCTACGAAACGTATAAACGACGAGAGTCCCGAATAACCCGATTTCTCATAGGTACAGGCGTAATCGAAAAGAAGCATCAGATTTGCACGTTTCATACCGGATTTATCAACGGCATCAAAAACAGAAACAAGTCCAGTCTCGTTATAAAGCTCGGTTATAAGCTCGCTTGCAGGAAGACATACGGAAAGATTTCTCCACCGTGCTATCTCTTCAAGGAAGGCTTTTGCCTTTTCGTTACCGTTTTCGGCGGCTAAAAGAAGACAGGAGTAAATATCCCCTTTTCCGCAGAGTCTTATAAGGCTGACGTCATCGGGTGTGAAAGCGAAAATCGGTGACATCATAACACTCAAAAGCGGTATATCCTGCTTGGGATTATCTATTATTCTCAGGAAATTCAGTGCAAGAGAGATTTCTTTTGTAGAAAGGAAGTTGCTGCCGGTCTCGGTAAAGCAAGGCAAGCCTTTCTTACGGAAAACGTCGGCATATATCTGTGCCTTTTTACTTACAGACCTCAAAAGCACGGTGAAATCACCGAAGGAAGCTCTTCTTTCACCGTCGCCTTCTCTTACGGTATAGCCCTCGTCTATAAGGGCGAGGATTCTGTCAGCAATATAATTGGCCTGCATTACATCAAAATCTTCACCGGCTAAAAATTTGGTATCAATCAGGTGAAGTTCTGCCGCCGCCTCGGTCTTTTCGCTGAAAGAGGCAAGAGGTACAAGCTCCTCCTCTTCGCCATACTCAATATCTCCGCTTTCCTTGCTCATAAGCTGTGAAAAGACAAAATTAATTATATCGGTTACGCCCTTACGGCTTCGGAAATTGTTACCTAAAAGCACCTTTGCAGGAAACTGCTCTTCATCACGGCGGTAACGGTTGTAGCTGTTCTTAAGCTCAAGAAAAATCTGCGGCATCGCCTGACGGAAGGAATATATACTCTGTTTGACATCACCCACACGGAAAAGGTTGTTCCTTGAAAGGGCGGTAAAAAGCATATCCTGGGCTTTGTTGGTATCCTGATATTCGTCAATGAGTATTTCCTCGTAAAACTGTGAAAGGCTCTCTGCCTTTTCGGTACACTCCCAGCCGTCGGGAGTCTGCCTTACAAGCAGCTCAAGTGCCGCGTGAGTAATATCATCAAAGTCAGCTATCTTCTTTTCCTTTTTAAGTTTCCATAGCTCCTCGCCGTAAAGCTTTACAGCCTCAACAAGACTTCTCACCATAGGTGCAAAAAACTCGTTGTCGGAATAAAAATCCGCTTCACTGCAGCAGAAAACCGAGGCAAGGTCCTTCATATTAGAGGTAGCAACCTTACGCTTTTCAACAAGGCCCGTGACAAAGGGGTCGTCCTTAAGATGCTTCGGTGTATTTCCTCTTTTTATACCCTTGAAGTTAAGCGACGCCCGCTTTGCACCGTCCCAGTCCTTTTCGGCTATTCTTTCGAGAATATATTCGTACTGTGCCTTATCTGTTGTAAGTGCATCGTAAAGCATCTTTTCAAGCTCTTCGTCGCCTTCAATTTCACAAATTGTATTTTCGGTTATGGAAAGACTGTAGCTACACAGATCTGCCGCATAGCTGAAAAGCATTTCACCGTAACGGCTTTCTGAAAGCTTAACGCAGTTTTCGAACTCCAGAGCAAGGCTGTCGAGCCACGCTTCAGGAAAGGGAAAGGATCTCGAGCTTTTGTAAAGAGTCATAATGCTTTCGGAAAGCTTACTGTCGTCTCTGCCTGCGAAAAGCAGCTCTACGAGATTTCGGAAGGAAATGTCCTTACTGTTGTAAAGCTCCTCCATAACATTCTCGCATGCCTCGTTGCAAAGCACACTCAGCTCGCCCTCATCAGCTGTCTTAAAATCAGGGGAAATGTCGAGAAAGTTGAAATTTTCTCTTACAAGTGAAGAGCAGAAGCTGTCAATAGTACAGATTTTAGCCGCAGAAAGCAGCATCTTCTGCGTGACAAGACGGGTATCGGAAGGATTTTCGGCAATAAGCTTATCTATAGCAGCATCAATTCTTTCGCGCATTTCGCCTGCCGCCGCACGTGTAAAGGTAACAATAAGGAAGCGGTCTGCGTTTACAGGGTTTTCACGGTCAATAATACGCTGTGTAACACGCTCGACAAGTACGGCTGTTTTACCCGAGCCTGCTGCCGCAGAAACAAGAATATTACCGCCCCGCGCCTGAATAGCGTCCTTCTGGTCTTCAGTCCATACTCTTTTCATCGCCCTCACCTCCCTCAAGTCTGTTTATGCAATCCTCGTGGTTCATTTTTATAACATATCTGCAAAACGGGTCTTCCTTCATACAAACATCGGAATAATCGCACCAGGAGCACACATCGGTGTAATAAGAGCCGAAAGCAGGCATAGCGGGAATCTGTCCACGCTGAAGGTTGTTACCCATATCGCATATTATGCTGTCCATTTTTTCCGCAAGCTTTTCAAGCTGGGATAATGTTATAAATTCACCCTTCGGCTGCTGTGTTTTTTTATCGAGCTTTGCGGGGATAAACAAGCCACGAAGCTCCTTTTCCATATGGAATATAATATCGCTTTCATCGACTAAAAGTCCGTTCATCTGTCCAGTTGCGATACGGTTTTCAAGTCGTAATTCCTCGCTATCCTCACGCTCTGCGGCACAGGGTGTGATTCTTGCAGGAAAATAAAGCACACCTGCGGGCACTATGTTTTCATAAAAGCCCTTACCGTTACGCCAGATACTGACAAGATAAAGAAGCATCTGCATATTCATTCCGCAAAGCACGTCGGAAAGGCGGAATTTCTTGTCACCGGATTTATAATCTACGATTCTGATGTATCTCTTACCGTCCTTGTCAAAGCTGTCAACTCGGTCAATAAAACCATTGAGCTGTGCAGAGCCGTTTTCGAGAGTATACCTCATAGGCTCAACATCGGCTCCGTCACCTATGCGAAGCTCAAAATCGCAGGGCTCAAAATCGCTTTCGCTGAATTCAGCTTTAAGTCGTAGCATTATAAAGTCAAGGATTTTTCCGGTCCGGTAATAAAGGTAATTGAAGCGCTCTGTTTTTGATTCCTCACTACCCATATTTTCGCTCATATATTCAGAGAGTATCTCTGCAATCTCTCTTCTGACATCTTCATCGGAAAGAGCGAGAAATTCCTTACCCTTATGTCTTTTAAGCAGCACCTCGAGCACGTGGTGAATAACCGTACCGCTGTGAGAGGCATCAAGTCTCGCCTTCTGTCTTGGCTTGGCTTCAAGTCCGTAACGGCAAAAATAAAGAAACGGACACTTTCCGTAATCCTCGAGTCTCGAAGCGGAGAATTTCATATGCTTACCGAAAAGCTGTGTTGCAAGCTCCTTATTCTCAAAGGCATAAGGCTTTTTCTCTGCCGCCCGTCTTATCGCCTGCGTTTTCTCTCTGTAGGTCTCGTTTTCGGAAAAATATCTCTTCAGCGATTCAGTAAAGGAATCCTTATACTGCCATCTTTTTGCCATAAGCTCAAAGGCAGCATTTTCACTTTCAACTAAGCTTATAAGCTCCTCGTCCCTGTCATAAAATATCTCAAGGGACGGGAACAACCTTAACACAAGGTCTATAGCCTCACTTTTTGTATTTTTTTCGCCCGATGCACCGACAAGGCTGTAGGAAAGATAAAGCTTATCTTTCGCACTCGTAAGGGCATTATAAAGAAGATAACGTTCCTTGAGCACGGCTCTTTCCGTATCCCGGCCTATGCTTATTCCCACGTCACGGAGCCTATCCTTTTCCCTCGTTGAGAAAAGTCCGCTTTCACTTATTGATGCAGGAAATACGCCGCTGTTAAGTCCCATAACGAACACAACAGGAGAATTCACGGTAAGCATTCTGTCTGCCGAAGAAATAAGCACCTCATCAAAGCCGTCGGGAAGCTTTCCGAGGCTCTTTGTGTGGATTACAAGGCTGAATATTTCAGAAAGCCTCTCTGCATTTACTGAGGATTCTCCGAGGGCACAAGCAATTTCATCGAGCACCTCCATAAGCACGTCCCACACCTGCTCTTGCTCAAGAGCAAGCTCTGTAAGCCCCTGCTGTTCAAGGGTTATGGCGTATTCCTTAAGGCAGCTGTCAATTCTGTTTTCACGCAGGAACCTGTAAATCAGTGCAACAGCCTCTTTGCCCGGAAGTCTGTCAAATGTATCTCTGAATGCTGTCACAGGTGTGATAATTTTTTCGCGCAGGGCATTAAGCTTCAGGAGTCGGTTCTGTCTCTCGTCAGTAAGCCTTTCGCCAAGTCCGTCGGGATTTTCCGTCCAGGGCGAAGTCCACTTTTTGCCGGAAATATCCCACATGAAGCAATAGTTTTCCGTTTCAGATATTTCCTCTGCAGTAAGCTCGGTAAGTCCAGTTTTAAGTAAGCGGAAAATATAGTCCGAGCTCAAACCCTTCGCGGCAATAGTCAAAAGGGTAGACACGAAAGTGATAAGCGGCTGATTGTAAACAGCCTGTCTTTTATCCTCGAAAAGAGGTACACCGTAATTTTTAAGCGCGTGTCTCAAGTGGTTTTCATAGTTTTCTCCGTTTCTGAAGCACACGGCAATATCACGGCATCGGTAGCTGCCGCTTCTTAAGATGTTTTTTATTTTTCTTGCAACATAATCGCACTCGGAAAGAATATCTGCACTGCAGTTTATGCGTAGATCAGCACACTCACCTTCATAGGACTCTGCACAAGGCTTATAAAGCTCCCTTTCGAGATGTAAAAGCTCTCGCGAATAGCTTGTTTCATTACGCTTACACTCTATTATATCTCCGACTGCTATACCGTTATTACCTGCGGCAAGGCGAAGCTTACGTGCAGTACTGTTGCAATACGCAAAAGGAGACAGAGCATTTTTATCGGTAATGCTGTCACTGCAAAGACTAACATATACCTGCTTTGCCGTGTGGAGCATAGTAAGAATTATATCTATTTCAGGCCCCGTAAAATCGGCGAATCCGTCAAGCACTACAGTTTTGCCGCTGAAAAAATCCTTACCCTTAAGGCTGTCTGCAACAAAGGCGAGAAGGTCTGCATCGTCAAAGTAATTCTGCGAGACTACCGCCTCATAAGCCCTAAGAATAAGTGAGGTTTCACGTATTTTCTCCCTGAAAAGTGCATCGTTGGTATAAGCTGCCGCTTTCTCAAATTCATCGAGACTTATCCCCTCTTTTTTCAGCTCATCGAGTGTGTCGAGCATCTTTGTAACAAGAGCGATTTCATTTTTTTGCTTTGCGAAAACCGTAAGCTTATCTGTAAGGCTTTCCACAGCAAGAGACATAAGTATATTCCTCGCCCCCTGCTTGGCTATGGGCGAAGTTATTCCGCCGTAAGTCTGAAGCACAAGCGCCGCAAGACGCGAAAAAGAAAGCACCTCTACCTCGCAGGCATCTTTAGGCCCGAGAAGACGCAATATTCCCTTGTCGCTCTGAAATGTAAACTGTTTCGGCACAATAAGCATAGCCTTTCCGCCATTTCTTACACATTCACCGAGTATACGATGAGCTTCAGTCGTTTTTCCGCTGCCCTTGACTCCTACAATAAAATTAAGCATCTGTTTTCTCCTGCTCTTTTTTCTTGCGTTTATTATATTTCTAATTATAGCATTTCTGTTTCTTTTTTTCAACCGGATAAGTCCACGAAGGTTAATTCCTTAATAAAAAACATAAAATGTATAAGCACAAATATATTGTGAAATGAAATTTTATATGATATAATGTAAAATAACATAGGAAAAAGGAGAAAAATTATGGCAGATACAATTTTCAAGGCTACACGAAAAAAGCACGGCCTTACAAGAGACGAGGTTTGCGACAAAGCTTTAGCTCTCAACAATCCCCTTCAGCCCGAAAGACTCGAAAGAATAGAAAACGGTAAATTCCCCATAACGCCTTACGAGGTTATGCTTCTGGCAGAAATCTACGGCGAGCCTACCTTGTGCAACAAATACTGCTCAAAGGAATGCCCCATCGGTGAAAAGTACGTCCCCGAAATCAAGGTAAAGGATCTTACACAGATTGTCCTCGAGATGCTCTCTTCCCTTAACTCAATGAAAAAGAGCCAGGAGCGTTTAATCGAAATCACGGCAGACGGCACTATTGACGATGATGAAATCGGAGATTTTGTTTACATACAAAAGGAGCTTGAACGAATTTCTATTACCGTAGAGACTCTTCAGCTGTGGGTTGAGCAGATGCTTGCAGATGAGAAAATCAACATAGAAAAATACAACAGAATAAAGGGTAAATAAAGCATAATCCCCCCTGAAATTTGCACTGATTGCAGATTTCGGGGGCTTTTTATATCAGTAGTTGTTATTCAACTTTTATAAAATCGATGCTATAATATTAACACAGTCAGACAAAAGGAATGATACGAATGACGCCTAAACAGAAACAGATAGTCATACGGCTATCGGAAAAGATTGAGAAAAATCAAACCTATGCTTCAAGTATAGGCGTTGAGGCAATAAAAAAACAGTCTGATTCAGTTAAGGAGAAAAATGTTAATGAGCAACTACGTTGTAATTGACCTTGAAATGTGCAGAGTTCCCAGAAAGAGACGAATCAACCCTGATTTTTTCACAGAAACCATCGAAATCGGTGCTACTTTGCTCGACGGTTCACTGCAGATAGTCGATGAATTCAAAACCCTCGTTTCACCCCAATACGGTAAAATTGACAGGTTTATCGAAAATCTCACCAGAATTACACCCGATGACGTGGCTTCGGCACCTGTTTTCGAAGATGCTCTGAAGATGCTCTTTGACTGGCTCCCTGAAGATGTAACAATGATTTCTTGGAGTACCGCAGACGCCTATCAGTTAAAGAAGGAAGCAACATACAAAAACGTGTTTACACAACAGTTGGAAAGGTTAACACAAAGTGCTATAGACTGTCAGCTGGTTTTTTCCGAAAAAATCAACTCAAGAAAAAACTACGGTCTGTCAGATGCTCTTATAATCGCCTGTATCGAATACACAGACGGTGCACACGATGCCCTCGTCGATGCTCACAACACCGCATTACTTTATAAAAAGATTATGGATAGCGCCGAGTCTATTTCAGGTCCGAGTTACAGCTTTGGAGGCAACGCTTCTACATACTGCCCCTTTGCGGATCTGCTTTCAAGCTTCAGCGCTGCAGTTTAAAGGAGATGAAAATATGATTCAGCTTATTCTTACAATACTCGTTATATGGTTACTGATTAAGGCGATATGCTTTATATTCAGACTCACCTGGAGTGCCGCCAAGGTCATCGGCATCACCCTTGCAGTTTTTGCTGCAATAGCACTTGTCACCGGCTTATTATTATGACTTTTCCGGGATTTGCTGTGACTCCTTTTATTTAATTGCACAAAGCTCCCCACAGTAACGCTGTATGGGGAGCTTTGTGTTTATAGTGATGTTCTTCACCTCGGGTTGTGTGATTTTTTCCGACTAGTTTTCGACTAATTTCTGCCCCCATTTTGACCCCCACGTTTTCAGCTTTTTATGTACTTTTATGTACTTTTGCGACAGTCAACTATGAGTTAAGCAAAAAAATAAAAAGACACCACCGTGGTGATGTCTTTGGCAGGGGCAGAAGGGCTCGAACCACTTCGTGGCCCTCTTGCGGTTCCCAAAATTCATTACGGCTTGGAGCGCCTATGAATTTTGACCGCTACGCCATAATCACCTTGCTTCATCGCCCACCGGGCGCGCTTCGGTGATTATGCCCGACACGCTCCGCGTGCCTCGGGTTCTGTGTTTTTTCAAAAAAATAAAGACACCACCGTGGTGATGTCTTTGGCAGGGGCAGAAGGGCTCGAACCCTCGGCACGCGGTTTTGGAGAATGTTAGTACCTTTAGATTTTATGCGGACTCACAGGCATTTTGACACCCATCCTGACACCCTTTTTAAAAATCATTTGACATAACACCATTATTAACAGTATAATATCATTAAGGATTGTTTTTAACATAATAAAATTTTTCACACTCTAACGAAGCAACACCATCGAGGTCCATCTCCCCTCGGTGGTGTTGTTTTTTTAGAGTAAACTTTAGAGTATTTTATAGTAGTTTAGAGTATCAAATCAAAAAAAAGGCAAATTTTAATTTGTTTTTGACTTTTGCCGTTAACAGATCAAAAAAAGCATAAAAATAAAGGGTGCAACCATTGGCCGCACCCTTTTGTTATACCTTATTTTTTTGTGATGATTGCCTCAAATCCTGCTTTCTTGAGCTTTTCCATAAGTGCTGTAGCATTTTCCTTTTTACTAAAAGCACCGCACTGTACCCTGTAAATAGTGCCTTTTTCAGCAGTTTTCGTTTCCTCGGTTTTTACAACCTTATCCATAGCAGCTTTAACCTCTTTGCGGAAGCCATCCATAGTAAGACCGTACTTTTTCCAAATATGCTCCACATCACCGTGATTTGAAGCAATACCTAACTTGTAACCTTCGGAATGGCTGACGATTACTCCGTCACCGAGAGGATTGAGATTATAAGTACCACAAAGGTAAGCAAAAAGCTCAACGGCAGTTTTGTATGTTCTCATAACAACGGCCTTTGTCTTCGCAGGGTCAAGGTCTGCCCAAGAAGAAGCGCCTGTATACTTGATGGTTGAAGGTTCGCACATTTCAACGCCGATGTGCGTATTGTTTCCGCTGCGTTTTTTGTAATAATCTGTTTTATCTTTGCTGCCACAATGCCAACCACGATGATCCCAAGAAAGAGTCTGATAAACTACTCCTGTGTTTCCGTCAATGAGAGCGTGACAACAGACATTCTTGTCAGGCTGATTCCAAGTCTTGACGAATACTTCGGCAGAAGGCTGATTGCATCCGACAGAGTGAAGCATTAAGCCTTTGACTTTGATTTTTTCGTTTGTCTTGTAGCAGTCACTCTTGGTAACGATAGATTTAATAAGTTTCATATTCTTCAACCTCGCCCTCATCTGCTTTCAACTGCTTCAAAAATTTGTCTGCCTTGATTGCATTCGGTGAAAAGCTGTTGTTCTTCCACCAAGCAACTATAATAGTAGCAACCTCAAGAAAGACTTCTACAAACATAGCAATCTTGCTTTCATCTGTAGGGATAACATCAACACCGAATCTTTCAAGTATGATGTTGATTGCAACTATCACGACTGCAACTGTTCTGATAATGGTCGATTTTGAAATATTCATAGTTTATCACCTTTCTGTAATTATTTGTGAGCTTTTTTATTAAGATACTTTTCCATATTTTCTATTGCTTTTGTGACAGGACCGTTGCACCCTTGCTCCTTAAGACCCTTAAGAGCTGCAAGGACTCCGTAGCATATTAATGTCTGCTCCTCTTTGAGAGATTTAATCTCGGTATCCTGTGTATTCTGCTTCAGCACCCATTTATGCACAGCAAAAACAGCACCGAATACCACAGCACCTGCACCGAGAATTTCTGCAAGTATAAGGAGCAAATCCTTAAGCACTATAACTTCATCCATACAATCACCCCCTGAAAAAGCTCAAGAAATACCTCAACCACCTCAAAGGCGATCGAAGAGCATCAAACAACTTTTCGACATTGGCAATCACCTTGCCGTAGAATTCCTGAATAGGTGAATCCATAAATGTACCCCCTCACACACCGATTACATATCGTAAACAGAATTGATCGTTGCTGTATTTGACACCGATAACGTTAAAATCAGCAGCAACATCGTCATTTTGGTCATAGCCTGTAATCTTCGTATCAGAGATGTACAGGTATTTCGTACCGATATAAAGGAATCCGTTAGCGTGAAGGAAAAAGTTACTGCCTACACCCTTACCGCTACCTGCAAATCCGGTCAACTCTACGAATTTTTTCGACACAAAGTGTTGCTGAAAAGCAGCATTCTGACCTGAATTGTTGTTGTAAAAAGAGAACACAAGAACAATGCCGTTAGGTTGTTGACTTATAGCCTCGCTCAACGTGATTGAAGCATTGCCATCTGCCATCAGCTCCACACCTTCCCACAGCACCTTACCGCCCGGAACAAGACCGCCCCCACTGACCATCTGTGCGATTTCAGCTTTGTCGGCATCGGTTAGAACGTAGCTGTCACCCTTTAAGGCTGCAAGTTGGTCTTCCGTGAAATCCTCATAGGTGAAAGGATCACCCTTTTCTCCGTCAAATTCACCGCTTTCTTTCGCCTGTGCGAGAGCTTCGTTGACTGCTTCCTGCAAATCATCTCTATTTTTCAAAGCATCAATTTCAGCATTGGTATCAGCCATAAACTGACTCAAAGCCTGATTGACTTGATTAAGTGCCATTTCCTGTTTTACAGTCATACCTTGAGCAGCTGCTAACTGCCCAAGGTTATACTTTCTTTCAACATCGGCAGGGGTTCTTACTCCCTGCCTGTCCTGTTTGCTCATATCCGTCACCTCTTAATCACGAATTGTTCCGTCTGCATCAATGGTGAAGCCGACAGTTTCAAGAATGGTTTTTCTCTCATCAACGGATAAATCATCTCTACCAAGAATGTAGTCAACGATTTCCTGATTGTGGTCATCGTATGTGTTGTACTCGCTCTTGAAGAGAATGTATTTCTGAACCTCGTCAATGTCGAGGCCCCAAATGTATTCCTGTTTCTTCGACTTTGCCGTACCGCTGATGGAGTTGCCGTTTTCATCCTTGTCAGCTCTGATAGCATACAATTCACTCGTCATTGCTCTATAGTCAAGCACATTATCCATAATGACCTTTGAGAAGGTGTACTTGTCAGGATTGTTTACTGCCCAAGAGAAGTCATCGTTCGGAAGGTGAATCCATTTTTCATACTTCTCTTTGTATTCCGCAACAGAGATTCCTTCCTGCTGAAGCACTTCATACTTTTCAGGATAGAATGCTTTCATATCGTATGTATCCTTGTCATTCCAATACTGACCGGGAGTAATGCCGAGAATATCGATTGCATCATTCTGCTTTTCGAGCTGTTCATCGGTGATCTTCTGCCATTCGCCCTTGTCATTGAGCTTATAACCCACACCGCCTACAGTCGCATACTTCTTGTCAATCTTGACAGTATCAAAGCTTTCAAGACCTTCCTTAGCTAACTCATTAATCTGCTCCTGAATATCACGAACCTGCTTGTACTTAAGGTCATCGGAGAGGTTACTGCCCTGTATCTCTCTCTTCTGCTTGTAAAGGTCACTCAATTCATAGCATACGGAGCTGATATACTTCTGTTTCAGCTTATCTTCATCCGTAGCATCCTGTGAGTTTGCCTTAACCTCAAGCTCATCACTTAAGCTGAAGAAGTCTGACGGATTACGATTCTTGATAACAGCATCAACAACGAATTGGTCTTTGAGAGGTGCAATCAGATTTCCGAGTGCTGATGTATCACCTCTTTCAGCTTCGGGAGTAAGACCGGGAAGCACCATATCACCGACAAAACCGCTGTACTGATTAAGAAGGTAATTGATTTTATAAGGACTAATGCCTGTATGTTCACCGAGCCACTTGCTGATAGAGTCAATTGTTTCATCGTACTGCTCTCTCGCAGGTACATCCTGAAGTCTTACAGGTACTAAATCCTCTCCGTACCAAGTCTTATTTGTGGCAGCCTGAATAATAGGAGCAATAACATTGTTTTCAATGGGATTGCTCGGTGCAATGTTATTCATTACGGATTCGTAAATTGCTTTACCTGAATCCTTTGCACCATCCCAACCTGTTACCTCACCTGTTAGAATGCCGTAAGCTTGGTCGGCTACTTCCTGTACTACCGCTGCCATTCTGCCTTTAGGAATTCGCACAAACTGTCCGTCACCGTATTTTGCAATGACATAGTAGTTATCCTTAACATACTCGGAAAGCTCCTCGTATTCCTCATCATCATCCCAAAAGATAGAATTAAACAGAAGAGCAGGTAAGCCTGAAATAGCGTACTTGCCGACAAGCTTTGCAATACCCTTGAAACCTTCTGCCTTTGCTTCACGGATGTTTCTGACCTGTTGTGCTGCACCTTGTACGGATGCATTAAGGAAGGTGAATCCGTTTCGGTTCATGAACTTTGTAACATCACCGCCATCGGAGAAGTCTGTTGTAACTCTCGCAGAGTCAAGCATAGCAGCCTCAATGGTAGCACCGCTTTTTCTACTTGCGATGTATTCTGCAAGTCTCGGTATAGCTTCGACAAAATCATTGACCTTGCTGATGCCGTTAGGAACAAAGCCTAATACCTTCTTTAAGGCACCGTCTTCCTCAAAGAAGTCATTTTCCTTACTGTCGAAGTAGGTGTTTGACTCACCGCCATTTTCCCAATACTCCGTAACATATTTGCCCTTGCCCTTGAGAAGCTCCGCAACAGCTACAGGCATATTAGCATAGGTCTTTGCAGCGTGTTTTGAGTTGAAGATTACATCCTGTGCATCCTTCGGGAAGTTTCGTGCAGTGAAGAACAGATTGTATTCTGTCAGCACCTTCTTGTGAAGACTACTTGCTACATTCAACGGCTTGACCGTGCGAGTAAGACCCTCACTTGTAGGCTGAAGAGCCTTGAACATTTCTTCGCTGATTTCAAAGGTTACTCTCTGACCGTTCTCAAACACAGTAAATGTAGGACTCTTACCGCCTACACCTGCTTGAAGAAGACCTTCATCAAATGTACTTAAATCTTCAATAGCTTCACCTGTGGTAGCCTCGGAAACCTCTGCATCTGATTTTAAGGTATTCTTAAGCTCAACACCGAAGTCATTCTTGGCTACAGCCTTGAAGACCTGTGATGTTCTGTGAGCCATAGTCTTGAGCAGATATTCCATACCTGTGTTGCCACCTGTTGCTTTCTTAACAGGTGCGGATATTCCGACTCCGTCTCCGCTTACAAGCTTTCCGTCATCGGTCAATCTTTCAAGAGGAATGTAATTCGGATACTGCTTTGCCCACAGTGCAGCAGTTTCTTTGGAGATGATACCTGCATCAACCATCATATCCCGGAGATAATCGTTGTACTTGTACACATCCATTGCCCACTGTGCAAATTCAGGATGCTTTGTCTGAAGGTCTCTTGCTGTCTGCATCGACATATCGGCAGTTACATCATATCCGAATACAGGCTTGTCTACCTTCATTCGGTCTACATTGAGTCTGTGCTTCATATAAAGGTCAAACTCTTTTTCAAGACCTGATTTCTGAACAGTATCAACAATGGATTTGAGTGACTTTACATCACCTTTGCCGTTCTCCATAAAGTATTGAGCCTTTGCATCCGATCTGTTTCTCCACATCTTGAGCTTGTCTTCCAAAGCACGGTTCTTCGTTTTCAGTGCAAGTGTTTCAAATACTGAATCCTTGCTGACGAAACTTCGAACAAAGTCAGACCACAGACCGCCCTTCTTTTTAACAGGTTCTTTAGTACCGAGCTGTTCCTCACCGATGATTTTTTCGCTACCGCTGCTCTCCGTTGCTTTTTTAGTCTCTCTCACAGGAGCGTCAAAGCTTTCCGCTTTCGGTGTTTCAGCCTTCGGTGTAGACTGAGCAGCTTTAGGAGCTTCGGTCTTAGGCATTTCAGGCTGAGCTGTCTCTTTCAAAGGAGCAACATCATCTTGAACAGGTGTTGCAGGAGATTCAGCTTCAGGAGCTACAGAAGATTCAGGAGCGACAGGAGCGACAGGAGCGACATTTTCTTCGATTGTAGGAGCAACAGCTTCCTGATTCGGTGCGAATAGATTAAGATAATCTTGGTCAGGCTGTACCGCTTCACCGCTTATAAAGTCGGTATATCCGTTGCGAAGCATTCTGTCCAGAATCGGCTCAATATCTTCTACAGCTTCACCGTACCGTGTATCAATACCCGTAATAGCCTTCAGACCGTTTTCGATATCGAGAAAATCGTATCCTTTATCAAGAAGTTCTGTGATTTCAGCTGATGTTTTTCTTCCTGCATAGGATTCTCCCTCTTTACCGCCTGTCTTATAGTATAATTCGGGATCGAAGGTATACTTGCCTCTGTCTGATTTTTTCAGATCCTCAAGCATCTTTTCGGCAGCCTTTTTGATGTATGGTTCTACATCGGGAGTTGCCTCTGTCTGCTGTGGAGTCACATCTTCGGATGCCGGTGCGACTTCTTCCTGTGCTGTAACACCCGGTGTTTCAACTTCGGGTACTGTAGGTGTCTCAACTTCTGCTACAGGCTCTTCTGTCATTGGAGCTATAGGCTCTTCCATCACAGGAGCAACACTTTCCTGAATCGGTGCTGTCTGCTCTGTGGCTACATCTTCAGCGACAGGCTGTGCTTCCGCAGTAGGTGCAATGTCACGCTGCAAGGTAATATCTTTTGCATATGTATTGAAGTTGCCGTACTGTTTCGACGTTTCACCTTCGTCAGAGAGAGACAAGTCAATATGAGCATCAGTAGTTGGAGTCTCATTATCAATATTCTTTATTTGTTCCGAGTAAAACGGAATTACAACTTGATGACCATACCCAGTGTGTTTGCCACCTGCATCTACAATTCCGTCATAGCCACCATATTCTTTTAAAAAGTCTGTAATTACATCGGGGATTGAAGTCCAAGCGTGAGTTGTTCCGTTTTCTATATCACTTTCCAATCTCTCTAACCATTCATAAGGGTCAAGGCTTCTTTTATCCCACAAATCAGAATCGGCAGTTTCTGATTCATAAATGCTTAAGTCAGTGTTATCGATCCAATCTTTTGCATCAGCCAAAAACTCTTCATCAACATCTGCCGTATGGAAAGGATTTGTAACGTTAAGATATACTTCAAAAACTTTCTCTTCTCTATAGTAAGGGTCTTTGTAATACGGCTCACCATAACCGAGTTTCTTAAACTCATCGTGTACACCTATAAATTTAAGAACATCTATATACTTGCCTTCTTCGTTGAACAAATTGCCACTGTTAAGCCATTGCTCGTTTAAAGCTCGAAAAACATTACCTCGTGCCTCTCGAAGCTGCCAAGAAAAACCGCCACCTGCATCAGTAGTTTCCTCGTCATAGATAAGAGTTTCGTAGTCATCAAAATCGTAGTGTGTATGCTCCGCTCTGTCTTTAATCCTTGCCCTCGCAGACATGGGCAAATATCTCCAAGCATCTATCAAGGACATGTCTACCCCATTGATTTTCACTCTAAATTGAGTTTCATAACTGTCATAATCAGAGTCATAAGCTATTGAAGTGTCTGCTTTCGATTTGCTATAACCTTCTGCGATTTCGGGATTATCTGTGAAGAAAGCCATAGGCCCCGATGTTGCTCTTTCCGGGTCAAACAAAGTTCCGACTCTATCACCACGAGCTGTGCCGTGATAATATCTTTTGATATTGCCGTTTTCATCTTTTAATAACGGAGAAACTCTTTTGAAGTAGTCTTGTTGCACTTTCGTGAGTTTTCTGCCATTGCTATCCTCACTCAACGAGAATTTTGTTTTTTCACCATCAAAAAAGACACCATCTTTCGATGATGCCTCATTTATAGGTGCTGTTTTGTCTGAATCTATTTGCCTTCTATAATCTGAACTAATTTCTCGTATATGTCTGAAGAACTCGGGATGGTTTTCAATGAATTTATCCAATTCCACATAGAACGAATCTGCTCCTTCGTTTTCAAATGGCTCGTTACCGTTGCTGTTGTTTCCTTGTCTATTCCCTTTTCTTTCATCGTAGCTATCAGGAACATCGCTTCGGGAGTAATTGTCATAAAAATCACCACTTTCATCATATAAATCAACAGAAGTTTTACTTATTATTCTACCGCTCATATAACCATCAGCTCTTACAAGATATTGGTCTGCTGCAGTAAAAATTGTAATATTCCGTTCTTCTAAAACTATATTGCTTGTTTTATTGGCAAAACTCCTACAAAAAACTTGCCATTCGATGTCTGATGACGGTTTTAAATAAGCTGGTGTGTCTTTCAAATTTTCGCCATAATGTGTATCATAATTATAATTGCTTTCCCAAGAATTGTCAATATCTTCACTAAACGAATAACGGATGTCAGGATCAGCAAATACAACATTTTCTCGGTCAATGTCGGGGCGTTTATTCTTTCTTTGTTCTGCATTAAGAGTTAAGCGATTTTCGGCATCTCTTGCTTCGATTTCACCTGCCGTATTCAAATACTGTTCAGAAGCAGTCATACCATTTGTGATTTCATCGTACTGTTGCTGATATTCGGCAATCTCTCTTTCACAGTTTGCGATTTGCTCGGCATATTTTGAGTTTTGCTTGAATTCTTTGCAATCTTCCCAATGTTGCTCTATTGTTTTTTTCTTATCAACAACTTCTTGCATAGATTTTTTTACAAAGTCCGAATATCCTATATCATCAAGCCATAAGTCAAGATTTCTCCTTGCACCACCCAATGTGTTTACGATGTCTGCTCTTTGCTCTTTCCAATATTCAATACTCGAGCCTCTTGCAAATCCCTCAATATCTTGTATTGCGTGTTGTATTTCGTGTATGAGTACAGTTTTAATTCCTTCGTTATCGCCCACTAAAGCATTGTTAATTTTAATGACTTTTTGCCGTGAATCATAAAGAGCGTCTGTATGCTCACCCAAATCATCGAAAATCAACCGGATATCTTTCAATTGCGGATACGCTTCAAACAGTTCCTTGTGTTCAACCAATCTACCTAATGTTCCGGGGAAAACATCTGATAGGTCCACCTTGTTATATAAAGTTTTGTATTCATCAAATTCATCTTTTGTAAGCGTATTGTTTTTAAGTTTCTCGTGCAGCTCACGGACTCGTAAAATTTCAGGAGTAACGACATTTCCGTCAGGATTAAATAAAAATTTACTGTCATCAATTTCATATCGCCATTGTCCGTCATAACCTTTATACCAACCTGTTTCTTGGCGAACAGTTTCACTGTCCACCCCCGAATCAAGTAGTTGCTCTGCTTTAGACAACAACGATTTGTCTGCAGTTTTTGAATTTACGCCCGATATAGAAAGCTTCGTACCCTCAACCTTCGCATCCGACTTCGCACCTTCCTGATATGCTCTATCAAAGTTTCTCTTGACCTTCTCAAGCTCCTTTGCTTCCTGACTACCTGCTGTAGCAATCTTGCAAAAGTACTTGACTTCATCCCGAAGTTTCTGAAAGAGATTCTTGTTTGCAGTTAAGCTTCTTACAAAGTCATAATCGGTGAAGAGATAATCACCAACGATATCAGCTACAAGCTCGGCATGGATTTTCTCATCAAAGTCCTCGCCCTTGTAAACACCTTCGTACAATTCACGAAGGTCCTGTAGCCTTGTATCATACTCACCCTTCGTTTTGGCATAGGATTTGATTGCATTTTCTAACTCTGCATAAAGCTCCGTACCTTCAAGGATGTGTGCTATTTCGTGACCGACAACGCTGTTCAAGGATTTTTTAGCCTGAAGATTAATAGCAATGCTACCGTCATCTGTCTTGTAGCCGTTTACTATCTTACCTTCAACCGCAAAGCCTGAAGCTTTTAATTTCTCATTGTTGGTGAAGTCAAAAGAAACACCCTTGTCTGCTGATATTCTTGCAACCATATCAACAAATTCGTGTGTTCTGTTGGAGTTGTTGAGCATACCGCTTTCGATAGCCTTTTTGACCACTTTCCGCTGTTTTACATCGTACTTTGTCAAGTCAGCCACAAAAGCTTGCCCTCGTCTGTCACCTTCAAGAAAAGTCTCTGAAAGCTTACTGTCCTTAACAAGCTCGTAAACTTTCGCATCGAGTTTAGCCTCAAGGTCAGATAATCTCTCATCCTTGCCGAGATTCTCAATGATGCTTTCGGTCTGTTCAATTCTTCCGTCAATCTCTGCAATCTGTTCTTTAAGAGTATTCTGTCGGTCTTTCTGCTCGTCAGACTTCTCACCATTCTTCATTTTATAAAGAACATCATACTCTGCCTGAAGCCTCTTCTTCACATTCTTAAGATTCTCGATGACCTTCTTGCCGTTTGCAATGTTTTTATCGGATAAATCCTTAAGCTTCTTGTAGTTTTCGTAATCCTCTCCACCGAATTCACTGTAAATTGAATCCTTATCGAGATAACCCTTTTGTAAATCACGAATGACTTCATCACGGATTTTCTTCTCTGTGCTTTTGGTGACCTTTTTTCCGTCTTGTTTTTCCTGTTCAATACGAGCTTCAACTACCTTGTCAACAACCTGCTGTGATTTCTCATCAAGCACAACAGGTGCATTCTGCTGAATAACATTTGAAACGGCATTAACAGCTATATTACCGCCACCCAAAGCAAGACCTGAAAAACCGCCAACAACGAATGACTCAACATCTTCACCGACAACTGAAAGAACAACTTCAGCAAGTGCCTGCGAATCGGTGTAACCTTTAGCCTTGAAAGCTTCATACATCTTGGAAAGCTCACTGTGATTTCCGTTTGCGATCTCATCCGCAATTCTGTTCAGCCAATTAGATGTAAGCTCTTCACTACCTTCCGCAACGAAGGATTTTCCAAGAGTCTTAAGGACACTACCGCTGCTCTTTAAAATAACATCAAGTGAAATCTTTTCGGAAACAGCTTCGAATGTACCATCCAAAAGACCTAATGCTAAAGCCTTTGAGTCAGAATAACCCTTCTTCTTACCCTGTATGATAGCTTGTGTTGTACCCTGTGTGAACATCATAGCAGCTGCACCTGCAGTATTACCGCCTGATGCTGCAAGTCTTGCAACATTATCTACAACACCTGTACCTACCTTGTAGAACAAGTCAAATGCATCAACCTCACCGATTTTCCAATCGTGATCAAGCTGAATCTGTTCATCAATAGCAGTAGATGTATTTGCAAGTGAGAAACCGGGAGCATTGACATCAAGACCGTACTCGTTGCCCATCTGCATATAAAGTTCAGGCAGAGCTGTAAAGCCACTAAAGAGATTCATTCCTCTCGATAAAAGGAATGCAGCCACAGAATGCTCGTCTGCATATTCCTGCATTTGAGTATTAGTTTTTTCCTGCTCTTCGGCATTTTTCTGATTCTTACGAAGCTCGACCATATTATCAATCATTTCGTCAAGCTCTTCGTCACTCATACCGGGATTTTTTACTTTAAACTGCTCAAGAAGAGTAGCTCTTGCTTTCTCGGCAGCTGCTTTTTCAGGCTTTATTGCATCATAATATGCACTCTGATTTACATCGGGATTTGATGCGAAGTAAATCGGTGCAATATTTTCTGAAGCCTCTGCATCGGCAATATTATCAAGCATCTGCAACTGCTCTTTGCTCAAATCACCTAAATGCTCTTCAATAGCCTTTTGCTTCCTTAACATACCGAGAATTTCTTTTTCTCTTGTATAGTCATTAAGCGTATTGATGTTAGCTTCTGCATGTTCACGTGCTGTCATTGCAGTGCCTGATGCATCAGCACCGACATTAATTGATGCACCTGCTTTTGAGATATAGTTATAGAATTTACCGCCATTCGTTTCCTTGAACAGCTTCTCTTCTTTCTCTACTCGTTCAAGCTCTTTCTCAATCTGTGACAGAGACATCGATGAGTATTTTTGAATCAAGGAATTGTCAAAAGCACTATAGCTGTTCGAACCTATTTTTGAAAAAGCAGAAGAAATAGCGTTGCTCGTTTTATTGGCAACGCTATTTGTTGTCTTGACTGAAGTACGGAGAATTGTCTTGGTTATATCACCGAAGTCATATCCGTCATCAAAATAGCTTTTCACAGTCACAGTCGGTTTAGCTTTCGTCACCGGTGCTATAAAATCATTGTTTACATTTCGTGAAACCATATTGTACGGTGCAAGATTGTTCTCAATTAACGTCTGTGCATATGGCTTGGTAGATGCTTTGCTCGACGATGAGCTATTCGCTTTTGAAGCAGATGCTGTTGTGCCTGTAGTCTTTTTCTTAGCCTCTTGAAGCGTTTCTTCTCGTTTTTTCTGTATACCTAATAATTCTTCGTAGGTTACACCTGCCATATCACATCACCTGCCTTACTTTCCTGAATTTCTCTGAATCTTATAATCGATGTCATTTCTATAAATAGTTGGAGCAGCACCTTTCTCCAATTTGCCCGAAATGGGATCAACGTGAGCCTGTCCTGAAGCAACCATACTTTTGACAGCATCGTCACTGATAGGTCCTTTACCGAGTGCAAGTTTTTCCTTCGAGGACACCGCTGTCCCGCTACTCTTCTTTGAGCCTGACGAGCTACTACTTGAGCTGCTACCGCCACCGACATTACCATAGCTACCGCCATCATCGTCATCGTAATAATAGCTGCCGCCACTACTGTAACCGCCACCGCTACTGTAATAACTACCGCCCCCACCACTACCACTACTGCCACTCGCAGCCATTGATTCATTGAACTGACGAATCTGTTCAGCCATTGAATTCTCGTGATTAATCTGATTAAGAACATCCTGTCTTCTTTGATAGTACAACTGATCGATTTCAAGCTTCCTGTTTGCTTTTTCAAGGAGAAGACCGTTCTTGTACTGAAGTCCTGACAATGACAATTCAAGCGACTTCATAAGTGTGTTATATGCAATCTCCGCAAGTAAGCTGTTATTCTGAAGCTGTGCATCCTTGATTGCATTGTCATAGTTAAGGACAGCTCTCGTATAATTCTCCCTTGCTGCCATAACTCTGTTCTGATACTGATTGTACATAGCTACCTGTGAGCTTTCACTGTAGCCTGAATTTGCAACACCTACGGAAGCCTGTCTTTCTGCCTCTGCTCCGTATCTGTTGCTCTGCTTCTGCCAATCAACATAAGAAGCTGACTGATCCTTAAGATAATCCTTCTTGGCTTGGTATTTTTGCTGATTGATCTGCTCAATTGAAAAGTCCGTTTTTTCCTGTGTGAGCTTCGACTGTGTGTCACCGTAGTTTTTCACAGCATCAGCCTGCTGATTGTAATACTTATCGGAGTCTTTTATCATTTGGTCATACATTTTGTCAGACTCTGAAAGTGCATTGCTTTTATCTGTTTCAACTTCAGTAAACCTCTTGTCACTGTAGTCTACTTCATAAGCTTCTGCCATTTATACATCACCTCTGTCATCTCTTCGTATAACCGCCTATGAAACACTCAAGCGTAGCTGTTTCAAGGCTGAACCTTGTATTGGAATAGAATTTAAGCTGAATATCCTTGAATTTCTTGCACTTAATTCTGCTTACAAAATAGTCCTCGATGCATTCGTAAGAACCGATATGCTCAAAATCCGTCTTTTCGGTCTTGGTGTATACAGAAATATCTCCTGTTGCCTCAACCACACAACCTCTCTTATTCGTTGTCTTGACGAATTGAGGATGCTTGAATTTATCCTTCGGTGTCACCCAATAGCTTTCAACATTGCCCTCGGTGTCGGTAAGTGTATACACTCCATCCTCTGTACCTAAATACAGCACACCCTTATTAACTGTTGCACAAGTGATTTTTCGGTCAAATTCCCAATAGAACCACTCATATTCAAAGTGAGTTTCATTGGTGTATGTAGCTCTGCTGTCGGCAAGATATGCCTTGTTGCCGATAATAACGATAAGGTAACCTTCCCATTCAACAAGAATCATATTGGAATAGTCAGCCTCTGCTGTCATTTTTCGGTCAATAACTGTACTTCTGTGAGCTATTACCTGCTCTGTGGTAACATCACCGCTTATACCTTCCATTCCTCGGTCACTGAAGAAGACAATATCATCATTAAAATTGATTGCCTTGCCTATACAGCCTGTAGAAATGTTTGAGTGTGTGTTCGGATATATCTTGCCGTACTCACTGTCAATGGTAGGTGTATGATAGAATACTGTTGTATTAGCCTGTGATGGCTCTTTAAACACCCACAGAGCGTTGTTACCTGCGACCATAGACTTAACTTCTGCTGAATCCAAACCCTCGTTATAATAGTCTAAATCGCTGCAATATGAAGGATCGTTGAGACTGCAGTGCCATATAACATTCGGAAAGTCGGGATTACCACTAAAGAAAACCCTGTTATCGAATACTTCAAGCAACGTACATTTAAGAATCTTGCTTCTGTCAATGGTTTTCTTAAACTTGACAAATATATTGTCTCTGCCATCCGTAAAAGTAGTTACCTGTGCATTTGGGAAGGTAATCTCACCCTTTTCATAGTCAACAGTAAAGCCTGTGACCTTGTAATCGTTGACAGTTACTTCCGGGACAAAATCGGTATCAATATTCTGTGCATCAAGACAGAACACCTTACCTTCTCCGTCAGCAAGGAATGAGTTTATCCTGTAATCAGACAGCATATTTACATCCTCGTAAATCTTGCCACCGCCTGATGGTTTTCTCGCAATTGATGTGGTAGGAACATATCCGACAACATCACCGATTTCAGCACCGTCATAACGAAGATATTTTGCTCCGTCCTTGAAGTACCACACATTGTTGTATATGAAAGCATTGCTTCGTGCAGCTTTTACACCTTCATACAGCACTTCTCTTTCATCACCTACAACCTTATAAAGCTTCGTACCGCTGTGAACAATCATCATTTCGGTGTCTGCTGCTTTATAGAAGTATATGCCATAAACAGTACCGTCAAAATCTGACAGAGCTTTCATCTTCGGTCTTGTTCTTATGCTGTCGATTTCCTTGTAATCCTTCCATACATTAAGGCTATCGGGACTTCTCTTAAGGTTGATTTCGTCACCTCTGAAATCAACACCTCTGAAGTTGCTGTAAACTCTTGCAATTGAATCTCCTGTTGCCATCAGACTCTCACACCACCTTCAATAGTGATGCTGCCCATTGTGTACCGGGGATCGAGCTGAAGCTTCATTGTTTCGTATCTGTCGGAATAGATTCTGCCGTACTCCGTTGAAACGTCACTCTTCAGAAGGTCACCTGCAACTCCGTAAGGCATAATCTCAAGTGCATCTGCACTCAATTCAAACTCATAGCCTTTAGCATTGGTCTTCTTGGTGATTCTTTCGGGATAGATAAAGAAGTCAATACCCATCACTCCGCTTTCAAGAACCTTGATAATAGTGCCTTGAGCCTTGAATTCACAAGCAACACCTTCCACAAGGTTAAGCTGATAAACCTCTGAACCGCTTTCCTTCTCAATTCTTTCATAGTCAATCAGCTCACCTGCTTTTACATCAATCTCTATGTACTTGGGAATCTTCTTCATACGTGCCAATTCAAACATAATCTGATTGATGACATCGTATTTCTTTGTCGCAATGTCAGGGTCATCGGTGAGAAATTCACTGTCAGGATTAAGCTCTTCGATGAGACCTAACACCTTTTCATCCATTTCAAGTAAGGTCATACTGTCACCGCCTTATCCGCAAAGATATGTAAAGCTGAATACAAACCTCTTGTCGAAGCCTTCGTTATCGGTGTATGCACCTGCATACACAAGACCTGTTGAGTTGTCTATAAACACATTGTTAGGCTCATTGAAGTAATGTGTGCTGCCCTCGTCAAGAATAACCAACATAGGAGCAATGACTCGCACAACAGGCTTGTAATCGGAGTTGATTGTAACGATGAAGTTCGGTAAAGCATCTGTTCCTAACTCGCCTCTAAATTCAATCTCACCGCTTATGATGTTCTGCTGCTTGATAGCCTTGACCGATGATACTGTATACCCTGTATGCACCTGTGAAATAAAGGTATCAGATATATCCTCGCCTTGAATAAGTTGAAAGTTATCGTGAACATATTTCTTATTAACCGCATCGGTGTCATTTTCAGGGTCTGCCACATTTAAGATGGTCTTGGAATTTGCATTAAGCTGACTGTCTTTTTTGACAAAGGTTTCGTCAACATAATCCTTGCTTGCACTGTTCTGCTCTTCAAGGTACTTTTTATTGACTACATCATAGTCATCAACAGGATTAGCTACATTCTTGATTCTTTCACCGAGTGCATCAAGGTCACCGTGAAGTTCCATTGTTCCCGGTTCACCCTTTTCTCCCTTGATAGATGAAATCCACTCTTCAAGCGTACCCTCAAAGCCGTTTCTGACCGCAAGACCGTATGCCGAAAGGGAAAGAAGCCAATCCTCTTCAGATCCCCTGAAGCCGTTTCTTACTGCTATTGAATATGCATTTAATGAATAAAGCCATTCATCTTCAGAGCCTTTGAAACCGTGTTTTACCGCAAGCTCATAAGCAGAGTATCCGTATATCTTTTTAGGAAGATATATCTCACCAATAAGAGCCTCTCTTGCTTCTACATCTGTCATAGGATAATTCATTCGAACTCACCTTCCTTTTCATCAGCCTTAAGCATCATAACCTCATTTTCAAGCTTTGTTATTCTTTCAATAAGCTTCATAACAGCACCTGCTATAGCCTTGTTCTGAACAGGTCTTTGTGAAAGAATGTCAAGCTCCTCATCAATAACAGGAATATCCTCAGGATCAATTTCAGCAGGTGCATTTATATCGATACCCTCGGGATAGAGTCTGAACACCTTTGCACCGTTTTCATCATATCCGATAATTGTCTGAGGTCTAAAGTCGGGATTCAGCTCGATCTCATACCAATAATCCGTAGCCTTATTGATAGGATCACCTATTCTTGTTTCTTCCTTACTGAAAAACAGCAGTAGACTTTCCGTAGGCTCAGTAACAACAAAATCCTTCTGAAGCACAACGCTTTCAGTATCCCTCTTGCCGTAGACCGCAAACCTCACGATATCACCGATTCTGAATATGTACTCTTCCCCGGTGTCCTTATCCTTTGTACCGACAGTGAAGAACAGAATGTCTCCCCGTGTCACATTGATGGTCTTGTCGCTTTCGATCGTAAACATTATTCATCACTCCCTTATATATCAACAATGCAGTTCAGCTCTTCCACCGCTTCTTTTGCAGTAACAAATGTGTCTACAGGCTTGATGTAACCTCTGCCCTCTTCCTCAAAGATAAGCACATCACCCTCTTTAAGATGAATTATGGTGTCATAGGTGCTTTCATAACCTTCACCCTTTACCTTTGTAATGGAATGGAAGGCAAGGTCTTTGAGTGTCTGCTCAACATTATCGTTCTTGTATTCAAGCGTTGTGTCCTTTTCCACCTTAATACCTGCATACATATCAAGGTCAGGTCTTCTTATGAATTTCTGCATAGTTATTATCCTTTCTCATCCGCATATATCGGGATAGTCTTCTATTGCTCTAAACTGTTCTGCATAAGTAGACCAGTTTGATGCTACCTTGTATTCTTCAATGAGAGCAGAAGGAACATATATATAGCCTGTTCCCTTTGCGATTTTGCTATTTGTAAAGGCGTTTGTTCCGCCGAGAGTTGGCACGGTGTCCATTCGTAATATAAGCGTTTCAAACTTTGTGCACCCGTAAAAGGCATACGTTCCGATGTTTGTGGCTTTGTGTAGGTCGAGTTTCGCTAACGAGGTACAATCACGGAAAGAATAACTCGATATATAATTGCTATTATGAACATCGACAGTAGAGAGTTTTGAACAATACGCCGCCATATACTGATATGTATAACCAATAAGTCCGGGCAGAAGCAATGTTTCAAGAGCTGAACAGCTATAAAAACACCGTTCTTTTAAATACTGTATATTTGGCAGTTCAATTCGTGTTAGTGATTTTTGCTCATAGAACATATAAGCGTTAAGTGTTCCGCTGGCTTTATCGTTATATAATTCTGTGCTTTCTCCCAGTAGTAATTCAGCCATTGCGGTTGTATTCGTATCATCGTCACCACTACCACCGCCACCCGTAGCCGTTACGATAATATCTCTATCGCAGTATTTACCTGCCGTTTTAAGCCTTACGGAAGAACCGCCCTCAACGGTTATGTTATGACTCATTCTGCCACCGCCTCTCCGTTATAGACAGGCAATGCAGCTATAACAGCGTTCACCATTTCACTTTTATCTGCATCGGTGAAGTAGTCTGTGCCTTTTACAGGTGTGTATCCGTCAGCTCCGTCTTTGCCATTAGCACCATCCTTGCCATTCGTTCCGTCAGAGCCTCTGTCACCCTTTTCACCTTTTTCTCCCTGAATACCCTGTATACCTTGCTCTCCCTGAAGACCTCTTTCACCTTGGTCTCCTTTATCTCCTTTGTCACCCTTGTCTCCCTTGTCACCTTTATCTCCGGGGATGCCTTGGTCACCTTTATCACCTTTGAGCGATGCTTTTTGCTCTTCGGTTAAGTCTTCAAAGGTCATAGTGCCATCAGCACCTTTTTCTCCCTTCTCTCCTTTAAGAGCAAGAAGCTGTTCAGGTGTGAAATCATCGTAAGTGAAGGGTTCGCCTTTATCTCCCTTTTCTCCTTGGAGTCCTCTTTCGCCCTGTTCACCCTTTGCTCCGTCTCTGCCTCTTGTACCGTCAGCACCTTTGAGGCTCATAAGCCATTGCAACTCTGTTCCTTTGAAGCCGTTATCACAGGCAATCTGATAGGCTGACTTTCCTGCCGGTCCCATCAGAGTCATATTTTCATCAAACGAGGCACAGAATTCACAGTTACTCTCTTCAAAAGTTACATTCACTTCCATCAGATCACCTCTTTATCAAGCACTATGTTTGTAGGCTTCTTTATGACTTTTGAAACGATTACATCATCACCTGTTGTGCGACCTTTAAGCTGAATTCTGACAATCACGTTTGATTCAAACAGCAAAGTCTCTTCCTGCTTAAGCCTAACTATTACCTTCTTATCAATCAGCTCACATTCATCTTTTTTCTTCTTAAACAATATCTTGTCGCTCTGCTCATATGTGATTCGCAATGCTGCTATCTCATCCGTACTGATAGGCAGGTTAAATGTGTGTGTCGGAGTTGTACCCGGTGTCATAATTAATCACCTTACTTTCATAAGTTTTTTCGTCAATACAGGATTTGCTCCTGCACTCACGAAAAAAATAGGGGAAGACTTGAAATCCAATCAAAAAAATCTTCCCCTCTCATTTATTGTTTATTCAGTTTTTGCTTTAGGCTTCTTTGCCTTTGCTTTAGGCTTATCCTCTGCTTCACCGAGTATAAGCACCATATTGACATTAACCTTTCTGATAGCAGCTAACTGTTCTTCAGTTACCTCGATGATATCACCGGGAATTTGGTCTTTGCCTGTTGCTTTACTGTGAAAAGGAATAAGCACCTCGACTCTTACCATCAGGTATCACCTCAAGCTGTAGCCTTTACAGGAATCTTGAGAACCTGAATGCGAGCTTCGTCAATTACCTTTGCACCGAAGGTATCGAGACCACGAACAATGTCCTTGAATCTCTTTTCAGCACGAAGAGCTTCAACCTCGTTAATCTGACCTGCAAAAGCAATAGCCTTCTTACCACGGATATCGCAGTAAGCGTAAGAGTCATCCTTTGCCATATTGTTTGACATAATGACATCGAAGTCATCATATACACCAACCTTGCCCTTCTTGATGTATTCGGGGTTATCGGTTGAAAGAGTGATAAGGCAGTTCTTGAATACATTGTAAACTGCAGGTGTGATTTCGATAACACCTTCTTCGTCAAAGTTTCTTTCACGAAGAGCTACGATACCATCATCGACTACCTTCTTAACTGCTTCCTCAGTAAGGTTTGTAGCAAGTGATACATTTTCTTCGGTTGTAACGCTCTTGATAAGGTTTGCTACATAGGTATCACGTGCAATTGCAAGACCGTGAACAGCCTTTCTCTGATATTCTTCGGGAAGACCGGGAACAGACTGTGCCTTATCAACATCATCTACATAGAATGCGAAGTAGTTCTGCTGATCGATAGTGAGTTCCTGACCCTTATCCTTCATATCTTCGATGGAGATATCCTTTGATGCATCGTATGCTGCAATGGTAGGCTCACCTACACCGAGAATCTTAACAGTTCTTGCATACTTACAATCACCTTCATAGGTGCGAAGACAGTTGTCAACAAGCTTACACTTGAGTTCAAGGTCATCCTGAATCTTTTTAGACCATATAGTCTGAATAAAGTTTAATACTGACATATTATTATGCTCCTCTCATCCGGGAAGCATTACCATTTAAGCATTGACCTTTTGATAGCTTCATAGAGAGCAGGATTCTTATTCAGGTCTTCCTGCGAGAATTTTCGTGCTTCCTCCACTGAATAGAATTCCTTTACTGCACCGCTGTCAGATGCCGTATGCTTTACGCTTCCCATAGTTTTGAATTCTTTTTTAGGTTGTGTTTTGTGGTAGATATCATATATCTCCGTAATAGGTGTCTTTGAGTCAAACTTCTTTGCGAATTTCTTGAAGTCATCACTGCGATATACATCCTCTTTTACACCGATCTTCTCAAGCTCTCTGCCTGACTCGGTATCATTGATGTATTCATTCAGCTTGACGAACAGAGCCTTTTCTCTCGGAGTCATTCTCTCTGCACCTATATCTGCGAGTCGGTTTGCTTCTTCGGTTACCTCTT
Source organism: Acutalibacteraceae bacterium (assembly GCA_045532935.1). Taxonomy (GTDB): domain Bacteria; phylum Bacillota; class Clostridia; order Oscillospirales; family Acutalibacteraceae; genus UBA6857. The sequence goes on along the minus strand of JAZSGW010000003.1, from coordinate 21,454 downwards.
CAATACCTGACGAGATAAAGTCTTCAGCATCAACTCTTGCCAATACTTCGATGTCCTTATCGGAGTATGTAGGCTTCTGAGGAATATCGACACCCTTACTCTTATAGAATTTTGTAAAGGTTTCGGTCAGCTCCTCAACGCTTTCCTTGCCTGTTCCTGCCTTAAGCACATCAATAAGGTTGCCGTATGTACGGTCATACTCCTTCTTTGCCTGTGCTTTAGCTCGACCCTTGGCTTTACCAACGATAGAATCAAGTTCTGACTGTTTATAGCTCTTTTCTTCTACCACCGGGATTTCTTCTGTAGTTGTCTCTACATTTTCAGTACCAAGTACAAGGTTTTCATTGTTTTCCATAACAATTATCCTTCCTATTTTTGATAGGGTTTGTTTCCCTTAATATCGTTTAAGTTTAATGACATTACGATTGGTCGATATAACATCTTGCTCTGGGACACTTCATTGAGAGGTGTGGCAAGTCTTGTCCAATGAAAAGCCCCCGATGCCGAAGCAATTCGGGGGACAAACTTGAAATATATTAAGCAAGGTGGTCTTCCATAACTTACTCCTTACTGCTCCAATTCCGCATCACTCGGTAGCTTTTCCTCTGCCTGTGCGACTTCACCTTCAGCCTGTTGCAAGTCCTGCTCCATCTGAAGCTGTGCCATTGCATCAGCCATCATATCAGACTGCTGCTCTTCGTCACCCATAAGGAATTGACTTGCTCTCTGCTGTACAAGCTGTGCCTGTGCCTGAATCATTGCGATCTTCTGCTGTTCTTCTTCCATGTACTGAATGACTTCAAGTATCTTCTGCTTCGGTGCAACACTGTCATCGTCAAGCATCTTTGCATATGCCTTAAGCTCACTTAATCTCTGAACATTGAGTAAACCTTGAACAAGCAGGTTTTCCATTGTCTGCTCCTGTGCAAACTTGTCATATACGCTCTTGGGAGTGATATCGATTTTAACTGTTGCCTGAAGCTCAAGAAGTACGCTCTGTGGCACTTTTACCATCTGAACATACTCATTACCTGCTTCATCAGTAAGCTCTTCCTCAAGGTCAATTCCGTCAACAGAATGCACCATAAGATATTCAAGCCATATTCTTGCAATATCCTCGATAAAGTTCTTGTAGCTTTCCTTTTGCTCTGTCATAGGAGCTTGTGAAGCCTGCTGTACTGCAAGAATAGCTCTACCTGATGCACTTTCGGGATCGACCTGACCTGTTGCTGTATCACCTGCACCTGCAAGGTCTCTTGTTACATCAATAAGGTCCTGCTGAAGCTCTTTAACATCAGGTGACATCTGTGCCGGGGGAAGTGTACCCACAATCTTATGCACATCATCCACAGTTTTACCGTCGGTCTTGATGATACCGCCTACAGTATTTAATGCCTGTGGATTAGTAATCTTACTTATATCGACAACCTTCTGCGGATAAGCCTGATATTTGACAGCTACAACTCGTCTTACTTCAGTTCGGTTTACTTCGATCTGATTGGGGATAAGGTATCTTACCTCACCTTCACCCCTCGCAGAACCTTCCTTCTCTTCCCATATGAAATGAGCTATAGGATAAAGCTTGATACCTAAATCCTCATCCTCAACTAAATCTACCCATCTTGTAGCTATTGAGTAATGTACTGTGCCATTATCCTTGTACAGCTTATATACAAGCGTACACATATCATCAAGCTCTTCCTTTGCAGCCTCACCGCTTTCCTCAAAGGTATCATTATCACCTATGATGAATTCAAGCTTGTCCTTGCTTACTCCGAGTCCCTCTGCAAACTCAACAGCATTGGATACAGGCATTCTCTTCTTGATGAGGATGTAAGGCTGACTCTGAATATCGTCATCATTCTCATTGCCGTAATAGATGTCATTCTTCTTGACTATCTCATTAACAGGCATCATCTCTTCCTTGTCGAAGTTTACATAGATAATACCTTCATCGTTGATTGCAGCATCCTTTGTGATTCGTCTGCCCTTGTAATCCATCTTATCCTGTTCCCACACTCTGTGAGCATATCGGTTAAGCATATCGCAGTAACGCTCGGATACCTTTGCAAACTCTCTGTTTGTGAAGTTCTGCGAGGAATAGTTGATAGCATACAGATTATCGTGAATAACCGATATCTTGTACTTAACAATAGGCTTGATGAAGTTCTTCTGTACAGGCTCTACTTCTCCAAGCTTAGCACCTTCCCACTGATTGCCGTTGTACATTCTGTAGTTCCGGTCTGTATCGGTGTAGATGCCCACTCTTCTGTGGTAGTTTCTGCCCTTCTCATAGAGCTGCCATATTTGTGTTTCAATGATTTCTTCTATGGTCATCAGTTCACATCCTTCTGTCCTGCACTCGTTCCGTCATAAGCTTCAATGTTATGCATAAGCCTTTCAAGCTTCTCTGCCTCTTTATCTGCCTGTTTCTTGTCCTGTGCCTCTCTGTAAGCCTTCATCGGATTAACGGAAGGTAATTCAATAGGCTCACCCTTAACCACCTTCTGACCTACTTTAGCACCAATATAAAAGCACACTACATTAAGCAGTGTGCATACTGTAAATATTAAAATCGTCTCCATAACTTGCTCCTTATACTATGGTCATCTCTTCACCGTAATCATATCCTACCTCAAGCTTCTTCTCGATATCAAAGTGATACTGTGGCTTAACATAGATTACATCACTTGGGAAGACTACCTGTTCTCTTATCTGATGAGCTATTGCAAGTCCCATCATCTGATCATCGTGACCGCCTTCAGGTGCTTCTATTCTGCCCTTCTCATTACGGATAATGGTCAGCAGCTCCTCAAGTGTATCCTTGTCATTGATAGTGTCACAATGCTCTCTGACTATCTCAATAAGCCTTGAAATAGCTGTAGGTCTTGTCAGACTCGTTGTCTTGAAGCCGAATCTCTTTTCCGTTTTGCCTGTGTATGTATCCTGTGCTTCTCTGACATACTGATTGTTATATCCCAACCTCGTAAGCTCCATAATAGGGAAGCTGTCGAAATTAGCCTCAATACCGATAAGAGCATCTCTATAATACTTACCGAGGCAGTACATCTGCTTGGTGTATTGGTCTGAATCAAACTGATGCTTAAGCACTGCCACCTGTTCCCCGGTCTTTGCATCGATACAGTGAGCAGTAAAGTAGTCACTGCCCTCTCCTGATGTATCACCGCCAATAGCAAAGCAGGTGTCATATAGCATTTTAGGAAGCTTATACAGCCTGATATAGCCGTTTTGTTTATCTTCTACCCATCTTATATTGCTTATCCTTAAGCCGTCATAATCGTACCTGAAATAGCCTGTTTTGATAGGTTCGGGAATATGCTCAAGCCTTGCAAGTAATATCTCGGTATCGAACACATTCTTACCTGAAAGCAGGAATGCCTCTCTCGGCGTGCAGGGATACTCTTGCTTGATAAGGTCTTTATCAAGGTATTTATCGTACTTGTTCCAATACCAATAGAGCTGTTCGGCATCAAGACCTTTTTCATCCTTCAGCCATTGCAGTCTCTGATTTATCCAATCGTCTTTTGACGGAATAAAAGCTAAAAACTGTTCTTTATCCTCTTCTGAGTAGAAGTTGATTCTGTATTCCTTTGTCTTCCACCATTCGTAGAAGCAATTGATATGCACACCGCTATCCCACATCTTCTGATAATCGTTATAGCCGTTTGCTGTGCTTTCATATATCTTGATACAGTTCCTTGTGAATGCTTCACCGAGTGCAGCTTGGATAGGTGATATACCATCCTTCCAAAAGGCACATTCAGAGCCGTGAAAGAAGTTAACTGTTCTCGATCTACCGACATCCTTTGTTGCCGTATCTACTGCCCAGGAGCTGTTGATTTTTTCAAAAAGTAGCTGCTTACGGTTATTGAATTTCTCTGTAGGCTTCAGCGTGTCCGGGAGCTGTCCGTATGGAAACTTTGCCTTGTTCTGAAATATAGCCTCGGCATTGTCGCTCTTATCTGCAAGTGTGTATCCCTGAAAGTTTCGGTTCAGTATACTGCAAGAGAGCTGATATGCCGTTACAAGCGTTGTAAAACCCTGCTGTCTGCCTTTTAGCACCAACAGAGATATATCAGTTATCTTACCTTCTTCAAAGTCCTTCTTGGCTTGATTTAAAGTGTTTATGAAATCGTGCTGAACATCATTAAGGAAGAATGGCATTGTTCTCTGATTCTTATCTACTACGATAAACACCAATTCAATCAGCTTCTCAGGATTAGCCTTTACCTCTTTTAATAAATCAGCATTTTTTATAAGCTCATTTGCGATCGCTGTGCGAAGCTTTTTGTCATAGTCAATACTCTGAAGCTCCTGCCATTTTTCTTTACGCTTTTGTATGAGATAATCTGCTGTATAACTCATATAAGATCTTCCAACTTTACAGTGATTGAGCCTTCAACCTTTGCGACATAGACACCATCCATTTTATTTAAGATATCTAAAGCTTTGAGCCTGTCGGAAATCATACCTGCATGTTCTCCATCAATCAGCTCCGAAAGCCATATTTTACGCTCAATTACACTTTTTACAGAGTCATTTGCAGCTTCTTCTTTAAGCTCCCTAAGCCTACCCTGAATCTCACCTATTCTGTACAGCTCAGAAGCCTTGTTATCAACTGTTGAATCCTTCCAATTGACTGAATTAGGAAAAGCCGCACGGTATGCCTTTCTCTGCGAAAGCCCTTTAAAAATTCCCTGTGCGAACATTTCATTTTTAGCGTTTGATAATACCGGCACAGTGCAGCTCTCCTCTCTTAAAAACTATTGGCCGTGCAGGAGCTTAACGGACACGGCAGAATATATATAACTCCTTAATGCAGTAGGAAGGAGGGGGAAATTGACAACCCGAAAACCTCTGCATATCCCGTTCAAGAAAGCCAAACACATAGCCTATTTATTACTCGCATAGCTATCAGCGAGGTACCGTACAAGAAACAAGAAAAGCACCAAACATTTCTGTCAGGTGCTGCTTCATCTTATTCCTCATCTTACATTATATTTACATTTAATGTACACTTCAATAAAGTTTAGTATGTTCTTTCAGAATCAGGGCCACAAGCTTCACTCGTACGCTCGTTTGCTCGTTTCCCTACGAAGTTTCCAACAGCGTAAAGCCATTGAAAACTTCTACCTTTCTCGCACATTCGCATTCGGAGAATTAATTATCCTGTCAATCTCTCTCAAAGCTTTCCTTCTGACTTCCATTATCCACTGATGAGAGTAGTTTGTTTCATCCTCGATTTCAGCATAGCTCTTATACTGAACATAACGCTTATGAATGATAGCATACTGTAGCGGATCGGTGAGCTGTTCAATCACCCGGATGCACTTATTCCTTGTGTCGATATACTCATCAATCATATCGTCAATCTCATTTTCAAGGTCAACGATTTTCGCAACAGTATTACCGACCTTATCACTGACACCTGATGTCTGTATTGCTTCTCTGTCTGTCGGGACAGTTATGCTTGTAACAAGGCAGCGTAATCTGTACAGCTCACTTAACTTGCTGTCAATCAAAGTATCGGCTCTTTCAATCTGTTTAAGAAATTCATCTGCTGTCATTGTCTCCACTCCTTTCCGAGTTTAATATCAAGCCATTCGCCGACTGTTGCATTCCTGTATTTGCAAAAAGGTTTGCAAAGTTTAAGAAAAGGTGACATACAAGCACTACAGCAGCGTATCTTTTCCCCTATGTAAATCACTTGATTAACCACTGTAGGTGAAGTTGTAAATAAGTCGAAGCCTTTTTTTATCATCCAATCAACTCCCTGAAAAATAAGATTGCATAAACAGTCAAAGCAATAAACACTCCCCACGCAAGCTTCAAGTTCCCGGTGTACTCTATCCAAAGCATAAGCGAGAGAATAATTACCGCCAAAAACAAAAGCATAATCACTTCCACACCTTCTCTATATGCATTCCTTTCGCTGTTCTGTAATAGTAAATACAGTTACGAATCGTTTTGTCTGACACATTAAGAGCTTCTGCACATTCTTCAATGCTGCCGAAGATCTGACCTGTTTCGACAACTCTGACCTCGACAGCCTTGTTGTTAGCTTTGAGCTTCCTCTTTTTCTTCGGAAGCTTTTCCCACTTTCGCATACAAGAATATGTGCAGACAAGCTGTTCCTTTGAAGGAATATCACCGATTTTCCAATAATGCTGACCTGCAGGGAGAAACTCCTTTCCGCAGATAGGACAGGTTAACATCACCCAAGGTGAAAAAGTATCTTTCATATCATCACCTCATTCTTTCAATCTGTAATTCTTATTAATGTCTTTCGCAATGTTAATCTTATAGATTCCTGTCTTCTGATAGATTCTGCTCATTGTGGCTTCATCGTAAGAAAGAATATCCGTCAAGGTCTTCTCGCTTGATATGATGGTTATAAGGTCAGGATTCATCAGCCTGTGATTGATAAGCTCAAATGCAATGTTGATGTCACCCTTTGTCGGCAGCTCTCCGTGTTGAGTCTTGAGGAAGTCATCGATATAAAGCACCGGGACATTCTTATACTTGTTCAGATCACTCTGATATTCAGGCTCATTGATTACAGCTTTTAGCCTCTTGGAATCCTCGCACCAAAGCATATACTTCACATCGTATCTCTTCTTGATGTAGTAACCTGCAATAGCAGTACAGATGTGAGTCTTACCGCTTCCCGGCTGACCACCTATGAAGAACCACTTTGCATCAGGATTCTTGCAGAAGTCAATTGCCTTGTTCTTGATGTCAAACTGCCACTCTTCCGTAGGTACAAACTTCTCAAAGGTGCAATCAGTTAAGATGTCACCGAGACCGCTTCTCTTTGCTCTTTTCAGAGTTGCTCTTGTAGACATACATCTGCACTCGACTCTTGTATCCATATCGTCATCATTGAGCTTCCATATGTACCCTCTGTTCTTGCATTCATCACAATTGAATCCGTCTTCTTCATTGAGGTTACCGGGGATATTGTTTTCGATGTCGATAATGACTTGCCTACGCTCTCTGTATGACATCTGTGCATATTTTTCGATGTCAGCCTTGTTCGGTATGTCGATTAATGCACCGATACTCTCTGCACTCATCTTATACACTCCATTTCTTTAAGAATTCAGGCTCTTCTACCTTCTTTTGTGGTTTGGGTGTATCTTTTCTTGCCCAATTGCGAATAGTCGCATAATGGCTTTTATATGACTTTCCTGTTGATGCAACATAGCTTGACAATCTCTCGATCCGTTCCTCATAATCAGGATATTCAGCCTTGAGTTTTTCAAGCTCTGCATCGGTAAGGAGAACATTATTGTATTCACCGTATTTGTGCTTGGTAGGTTTTTTCGGTTTAGGTGTGGAAAGTGATTCGTCAGAATCGCACATATCATCTATACTTTCCTTACCTATCCTATCCTTACCTAACCTATCCTGTGTCTCCATTTCGTATACAGGTTGTATACAGGTTGTATACGAATTGTTTTCATCAAGGCAAAGAGTAGCTTTTTCTTCCTTGTATTTCGTCTCTCTGTATCGGTCTTTGGCTATGTAGTTATGAATCTTCCAATGTTTTATAACCACAATTCCGCTTTCAAAGGGAATGAGAAATTTTTTAAGGAACAGCAAGGTCAGGTCATCATACTTGCACCCGGTCATCCTTAAGATTGACTTTGGCTTGTTGATGAATCCGTCATCGTCTGCTCTCATAGCAAGGTGAAAGTACAGCAGCTGTGCCGTTACAGGCATATCAAGAAAAGCATCACTGTCGATTATGGTCTTTGCAAACATCCTTCTTTCAGCCACTTTCAGCACCTGCCATTTCTTTTGAAACTTGTCTTGCCTTTGCTATGCTTACATACAAGCTTTCAGTTCCATCACCATTATCTTTACAAACAGCAACATCTATCAATAGGTTTATAAACTTATTGATTACTGCAGCTCTTGCCTCTGCAACCTTAATTGATTCATATTTAAGCATCAGCTCTTCATAAGATTTTTTAAAATCTTCAGTCATCATTCCTCAGCACCCGCCATTTCTTTCATCGGGGTACAACTCACAATATCTATCGTACAAACGATGTGCCACAAAATCACAGTGATGTGCCTTGTCCCTATAGTGTCGAGACATTTTTGTTTGATTATCAATAGCTTTGAGCCATCGCATCTTACACCAAACATCAAACGCTCTTTTAAGCAATTCTTTTAATTTAGCCATTGTTCTCACCCACCATTTCTTTTAATTCAGCCTTAACAGCAATTACAACAGGATCATTTGACACCCTGTCTTCGCATAACCTCTCCGCAAACTCTTTGACCGCTTCGGAATATATGCTCCCAAGCTTTTCCTTTTGTTCAGAGATGACATCACTTTGCCTGTGAATTAAGTCATTCTTACTCTCAATCTCTGCCTTTTGGCGGTTGATGAGGTCAACAATTCCTGATAAGTCGAAGTGTGTTGTACCTCTGGTATCACTGCATATGCTCTCTACGCACTGAATTTTAATGTGTGATACATCGCAGGCATTTAAAAGCTTTATAATCTTGTTATCTGTCATTCTGTATCACTCCTTTAATCTGTCCAAAACTCATCAACTATCGTAAGTTTCTCGTTGACATCAAGCACCATATCCTTAATGTAATCATTTTTACATTCGCCCCTTGTCATTTTAAAACAATATGGATTTGGCTCTGTTGGATTTACGTAATATTCTTTCATGCAGTTCTTACACACTTCTTTAGAATATACATCATCGGGAAATTCTTTGAATTTATAATAATGTTGCCAAGATAAACTATATACGTTTTCCTTTTGGCAATTCGGACATCGCCAACAACTGTACCAGTCGCACATACTCATTTCTCTACACCTTCTTTCCTTTCTCCGTAGCTGCAAAAATGGTCTGCATAATTGTAAGACAAATCATCATAGGTGCAAAAATACATAAAATGGTATTTTAGTCTCACTTCTTCGTTATTGCCTTTCCCATACACACAGCTCTTACACCTTACAACCTCAACTACATCAACTTTCGGTGCGTTCTCGATAGCCTTGATGATTTTAGGTGCTGCAAGACCTGTGGGAGAGTACATATTGGCAATATACTTTGCTAATACAAGTAAACGCTCACGCTCAATGTATTCAGGCATTCTCCACACATCCTTTCATATAAGCACCGCACCGGGGACAGTAGCTGTAATCAGGTCTGAATGTGAAAGTCCAATCACACTCACTGCATCCGTACAGCTTGTAATTTGAACCGAGTCTCGATGGCTTTTCTGCCCACTGCCCAAGCCTGACTCCCACATCAACTGTGGGAATCAGCTTAACAGCTTCAGCAAGAATTTTGATGTCCTTAACAGGATCAAGCTCTTTCAGTCCGTCATTGACAGCATCCTTGCCGTAGTTTTCGATAAGCTCAACAGCCTTATCACGCTCAATGCAGTCCATACCTTACACCTTCCTTAAATAGTCAATTGTATCCTGTATGGTTCTGTAAGCGTTATCTCTGCAGCTATCGGGAAGGAATGCAAAATCAGTAACGATCTTTCCGAGTCTCTCTCTTAAGATGTCGGCTTCTGTTCTGATGTCAACACCGCACTTGTAGCAGAATTTCGCACCCTTGTAATGTCCTGTTGCTTTGCAGTTAGGACATTTAACTTCGGACACCTTTGCCAAGGTTTCTCTGTGAGTGATTGCTAACACTCCCTCTTTATCAAGGACATTACGAATTGTCTGTACTGCTCTGCCTGTATCCTTTGCAATTTCTGAAACCTTCATACCGTTTTTGCAGGCTTCAACGATGTAGTCAATTTCCTCTCTTGTGATGGCTTTTCCTTTCATTTTTAAATAACCTCTTCCTTTACAAATTCTCTGAAGACCTTCTTATTGTCTTCTCTCTGATCTGTGACTTCCTTATTAGCACGAAGCTCCGGGAATTTACGCTGAAGCTTCTGCCTTGACCTTCTGACAGTTTCAAAAGGTGGATAGCCGTATTCTTTCATATGAAGAAGAAAGTGCGGAACATCAACTCTAAATAAATTTTGACCTATTTTGAGTGATATGTGGTCGCACACTCTCAAATACAGATAGTTGTCGCTACATCTCGTTTCCTCATCAATCTCAAGAAATCTCTTGACGAGAGCTTCAACGCTTTTAAGCTTCTCCTTTGTCATTGTTTTTCACCTCTGTTATATATATTTCCGTTCTCGGATTATCCTTGTCATACAGCACCCTTGAGCCATCCATTGATTGCACAATGCTGTAGTTGTCATCTGCAAGAAGTCCTGCTTTGACCAAAACATCAAGTATTGCTTCCTGCATATTCACAAGGTCACATTTTCGTCTTGTAGGCATATAGAACAGGCACTTCACATTCACAGGGAAGTCAATCACTTCACCCTTCGGAATAAACCACAGTGCATCCTGTTCGTACTGCTTGTATTCCTTGGACGGCATAACGAAAGGCTTGTCCGTCTTCGGATTTCTGAATATCCGCTGATGATTCTTCTTTGATATCGGTGTAAGCTTGATCGTGAAGTGAAGGCCTGCTGTTTTTGTTTCAAGCATCCTTTTCTTCTCCCTTCGGTGAATAATCGTTCAGTTCAGGATTGTGTATGCAAGTCCATATGCAGCAGAGAATGTTCCACACGAAGGCTCTGTCGTGAGGCTCGTCTGTGTCACCTCTTAAATATTTGAGGTAATGACGAACAGCTGAATCAATATAACAGTGTGTCGGAATGCCTTTCTGCCAGTTATATTCACCGTACTTTTTCGCACCTTCTTCAAAATGCTTTGAGACTTCGAGGAGCATACTTGAATAAGAAGTTTTGTGTGCGTGAATATAGAAAAACAACGCATTTGTAAGTTCAAGGTACTCTCCTGTTTCCTTAAAGTGACTTATGCAGTGGAACAGTTCGTGAATATAGTCAGTATTTACAAACAATTTTGCCACCACATCCAACGGAAGCAAATCACATCTGCCCTTGCCTTCCTGAATGTCTCTGACCGCTCCTGTCTCAAACTCTCTGCGATTTCCGCTGTCTTTAATCATTGTCAGCACCGCCTTTCATTAAAACGGAGGAAATTCATCATCCGGGATTTCCTCAAAGTCAGGTGCTGATGCTGTCGGAGCTGATGCACTCTCATTCTTACTGCCACAGAAGCTTACCTCTCTTGCGATAACCTCTGTTGCTGTTCTCTTGTTGCCGTTGCTGTCCTCATAGTTGCGAGTCTGAATCTTACCCTGAAGAGCAATCATTGAGCCTTTGCTGAAGTGCTTACCGATAAATTCAGCAGTCTTCTCCCAAGCTACGATGGTGATGAAGTCAGTCTCTCTGTTGCCGTTCTTGGAATAAACTCTGTCAACAGCTATTCTGAAGCTTGCAACTGACTTGCCTGTGGTTGTGGTACGGATTTCGGGATCTGCCACTAAGCGACCCATAAGTGTTACATTGTTAAGCATTTGTTGTATCCTCGCTTTCTGCAGGTTTTTCAATATTGAAAAGGTCACGGATAATGTCTAACTCCCAAGAGTATTTAATATTGCCGAGTGCTTTCTTCAAAAGTCGAAGCTCTTCTGCTGCAGCACAAAGCTCTTCATAGCGATTTAAATTAAAATCCATAATTAATTACCTCTTTCCTATACTTCTTTAAATTCGCCATTTACAAGGCGGTAGAATGTATCTTCCTTTATGCGTTCACCGTCAACAAATTCGGTCTTTACACACTTTGGCACATAACGCTTTTTGTCTTCGTTGTACTCCCATTCAGCAAGGGTTATCCAACTGCCTTTTTTAGCTTTGACGGTTGAGTTATGACCTGCACAGCAAATAACGCTATCAAGCCCGGTGCTATCTATCTTTGCATAGTCGCCACTTGAGCCTATCTGTGCAGAGCCGCCACTTGAGCCTATCTTTGCATAGTCGCCACTTGAGCCTATCTTTGCAGAGCCGCCACTTGAGCCTATCTGTGCAGAGTAGCCACTTGAGCCTATCTTTGCATAGTCGCCACTTGAGCCTATCTTTGCATAGTCGCCACTTGAGCCTATCTGTGCAGAGTCGCCACTTGAGCCTATCTGTGCAGAGCCGCCACTTGAGCCTATCTTTGCATAGTCGCCACTTGAGCCTATCTGTGCGAATTTTTTATCTGTTGTTTGAACCTCTGTATCTTTTTCGCCCTTCTCAAGCTCAAAATTGACACTTGCCTGAACGAGAGCCGGGAAAGATATTTTCGCACCGATTTTCAGTTTTTTGGTGCAATACTTCTTGTCATCGTCGGTCTTGCACTCGTCAAGTGCTTCAACCTCTGCAAATTCTGACATTTCACCTTTTTCATTGACAAGAGGATAATAATCAAGAACATCGAGAGGATTTTTACAAAAGTGAAATCCTTTATTGCAGATTACTGCATCATCCTCTTGCTCAAACACAGTATTTTCTGCGTACTGAAACGGATTTTTGCCTGTGGGATCACAAACGAGTCCCTTATTGAATGCTTTATAACCTTTCATCTTTTTTCTCCTTAAATATCAAAATAAAATTCACTTGAGCTTGTAGGTTCTTTAAGAACCTTTGTCTGTTTGCAATAGTCACACTTCTCGCATCTGATAGGTTCAACTGCACCCTTCTTGATTGCATCGAAGTATTCTACATCCCTCTTGAATTTATCAAGAGCAAAGTCGAGAGCTTCCTGATCAAGCTCCACGATGTCAAGGTCGGTCACCTTTTCCTTTGTCGCAGCTGCAAGATAGAAGGGAAGCTTATTTCCTGTGTTCTGCCTTACGATTTCCTGATAGACAGCACCCTGTATGTCATATCCCCAAGCATCAAACCAAGGCACTCTGCCAACCTCGGGAACATAGACATTCTGAAAGTCCCTCATCACCTTAAGGTCAACTATCTTGTCCTTGTGCAGTGAGTCAACCTTGATTTTGACCTTGACTCCTTCAATCTCGCCTGTCATAATGACCTGCTTTCTGCCCGACATAAACCTTGTGAACATACGGTCCCGGTGTATTCTGTCGATGATTGCTTCTGCCTGAAGGTATTCATTCTTAAGTGTGCCATCCCTTTTGAAGATGTCGGGATTATCGTATTTGAATTGAGGAAGCGTACCTTCAAAGTAAGAGTCAACATAAGAGCCTACAAGAAGGGCCGTTGTTTTCTCTCTTTCGTATCTGCCCTTGATTTCCGCAAGTGCAGCCGCAGGACACTTCTGAAAAGCCTTGAATTGTGACACGCTCATATACTCAAGACTTGCTTTTTTGCTGAAATAGTTACGCTGTGTTAATGTCATTTTGCTTCAGCTCCCTTCGCCTTTTCCGCTTCAGCCTTTGCACAGGTATCACAAAGCACCTTGCCGTATCTGTTCTTTCTGTACTTTGCCACCTGCTCAGGAGTCATATTGCCCGATGCAGTGACATCCTTACCGCACTGCTCACACTTCGGAGCAGCAGCACTTGTCACCTGTGGCATCCTTGCTCTGAATCTCAACGCTTCGTAAATGTCACCGAAGGCCTTGACTCTCTCGATTCCGATGATCACCGACTTGCCCTTGAGCTTCTCGGTGTCTTTGGTCTTATACAGCTTACAAAGAGTCTTTTTATTCGTAACATTCAGAATCATTGGCTTGAAGTTTTTGTCTGTCCAATAACAAAGAGTGCAGGTTTCATTTCTTCCGTCTGCAACAACCTTATCGTCAACGATTTTTTCAATCGTGAGTGTAACCTCTCTGTTCGGCATCTCATCTAAATCCCAAGAGCCTAAATAATTCGGGTTCTTACCCATTCGCATTATGTCTGCCATTTTTACATCTCCTTTTTATAGTTTTTATTCATACTTAACACCTATGTAATCAAGCACCTTGCCAAGCCCCAGCCCTTTTTTTGAAGGTTGCCATTTACCGTCAATCATTTCACCGCCACCGATGCAGTATTGATATTGTCGGGGGTGAGTTTCTTTCAACCTCTGAAAGCGGTTCGGCTCTTTTTCAAGGTGGCAACCGAACATACAGAAGATACAGCCTGTCCTATCGCAGCCGGTAGTTTGAAGAAGGTCTTCCGGCTCGTAGCAGTCAAGGTAGTCAATCAAATTCATCTGACCCTCAACCGCATCTTTGCCTTCAGATTTAACCTGAATGTCACCGTACACAGAGCAATAGGGGACATCATATTTTTTGATGTAGTGCAAGATATCTTGTTGCGTCCAAAATGATAACGGTTGAGAAGATGGATTTTTTCCTTCAAACGCATTGCAGCCGTTTTTTAGCCACCTTGAATATCGCAAACTTGATTCTTCTGCCATTGTTCCTAAGATCGGCATTCTTCCAGTTTCTTTTGCGTATTTTTTTGAAGGCGCTTTTTTCATCACATTACAACATTCATCACTTAACGGAATGTCAGAATAAATTAAAAACTTCCACTTATAAAAACCGAAACGCCCTTTATTTTCGGGGTCAAACAGGTTTTTCATAACTTCCCCGTTAGGGTTTCTTTTTGCGATTTTTACAGCGTGTGAAACGCTTTTGCTGATAGCAGGATATCCGTATTTTTTTAACACTTCATCAAATCGCATTTCAGGTCTGACGGTGACAACATTCTTTTGTGACATTGCGAACTTCTGAATTTCAGGATATTCAAGCCCGGTATTCACGAAAAGAGAAGGAACATCGTCATACATACTGTCAACGATATGTTTTAAAACGGTGCTATCCTTGCCGCCACTGAATGACACATAAACTTGACCGTCATACGCTGCTTCGATATATTCGGTGTCTTTAAGAGGTGGCTCACCTTTTCTCGTGTCATAGGTGACAAATCTGACTTTCCCTGTTGCCTTATCGTGAATCTCAAACCGCACCCACGATTCATACCAAACCTTTATACGCTGCTGTGTCATTCTGATTTTTGCTTCAAGGGGTAAGATCTGCATCTGCTTCAGGTCTGAAGCTTGATGTGCATTACTCGACATAATTCACCGTATCCTTTCTGAACAAATCAAAAGCACATTGTTCGCAGTAAACCTCACCGTCTCCTAAATCAAAAAGGTAACCACCATCGATAATCTCTCTGCACTCGCAACAGACAGGAAGCATCTTGATTTCCCTTTCCTTCCTCGCATCATCCCTTTGGAAATCTCTTTCGGGATCATCACTTCTAAATGACATCTTTGAACACTCCCCTCTTACCTAAAACATCGAGTCTGACCTTAAGCTTGATGTTCTCCGTCTTGAGCTTTTCTGCAAGTCTCGCAACCTGTACACCTGCTTCAAAGTATCTCTCGTTGACCTTGGTAAGCCTCTTGTTTTCAATCTTCAGGCTTTCGTTCTGCCAACGAAGCTCGGTGATTTCAGCCTGTAGGCTTGCAATTTCTTCAATAAGTACATCCTCGTGAGCCTTTGCAAATTCGTACCTGCTCTTATATGATTCTTTCTTTTTCATTGTCCTCTCTCCTCTACAATTTTTCTGATGTCTTCTTTGCTGAAAATCCATTGCTTTCCTACCTTGACTGCAGGAATGGTCTTTTCCCTTGCATTTTTTCTGACAGTTCTTACGGTCCTTTTCAGAAGGATTGAAACCTCTTCCGGGGATAATGTCGGAGGCATTCTGTCCCAATCTCCGATGTAAGTCATTTTTTGTCTCATATGCTCATTCCTTTCTTGACTTTAAGAAGAGGATTATGTATAATTAATTTATCCACTTCTTTCTTGAATTGGTGTTACTCTTGTATCAGGCTTTGGCGGCGGTGATGCAAGAGTTTTTCTTTTTTGTGTTTGTTTAGTTTTTCTAAACTCAAACAGTAAAAAAATAAGAGCCAATACTACCGGCATCAATCCCGAGAAAATCACAGATTGTGACTATCTCACTTTGCTTAAAACGAGCCTTGTTATTAAGTTTAAGGCTCAATGTTGGTGTTGCAATGCCTAATTTCTTGGCAAGCTCAAGCTGTGTAATCTGTTTTTCTTTCATCAACCCAAGCAATTTATTGTAGTTGAACCTCATAAAGCGACCCCCTTTCATAAATAATTGTTTAGGTTTTCTAAACTACAAACACTATACACCACAAAATTATATTTGTCAATAACTTTTTTCATATTTTCTAAACTTTTTTTCTTTTTAGCGTAATTTTATATTGATTTTTCTAAACTTTTGTGTTATATTATAGATAAAGGAAGTGAGGATATGTCAGAAAAAATCACAAGCTGTGCTGCAAGAATATACCAGGCACTATGTGAATTAAAAATAACACAGGCAGAATTGTGCAGAAAAACAGGAATTCCAAAAAGTGCAATGAGCCAATATGTTAAAGGATCTTTTGAACCAAAGGATGACCGAACATATCTGATAGCTAAAGCTCTCGGAGTATCGGAAGCTTGGTTGATGGGATACGATGTGCCAATGAAACCAATAAAAAGAGATCTCCCTGAAGGCTTCCAACCTGTTCCCAAAATGGTAAAACGCCCGAAGCTTGGTGTAATCTCCTGCGGTGATCCGATAATGTCAGAGGAAAACTTTGACGGTTATGACGATGTCCCCGAGCATATCAATTGCGATTTCACACTCACTTGTGAAGGTGACAGTATGATCGGTGCAAGGATCTGTGACGGTGATACCGTATACATCAAACAGCAACCGACAGTTGAAAACGGACAGATTGCAGCCGTTCTGATTGACGGAAATGAAAAACTCCTCAAAAGAGTTTACATAACAGAGGATTCGATCATCCTTCAAGCAGAAAACCCTGCCTATCCCCCTCGTTCCTTCTTCAAAGAAGATATGAACAGAGTGAGCATAATAGGCAGAGCCGTAGGATTTTACAGTAATATTAAGTAAGGATGACAGATATATGGATAAAAGTGAAATAAAAGGTCTTGCTACCGTTCTTGCAATTGTCCTCGCTATTGTTTTTGGTTCAAATATGCACCGCATACACGAGCTGAATAAGGAACTCAACCTCGAAAAAGTAAATGTTTCGAAGTTAGAAGAGGAAGTCAGGTCGCTTCAGAGTGACGTACACGAGCTTGAAAGTGAAAATGACAAATTAAACGATGATTGTGCTGTTTTATTTGAGGACGCTGACCGGATGTGGAGAACCGAAGCTAACATTTGCTGCATTTCGAGTGGCGGTAAATATTATCACAGACCCTTTTTCTGCTTCAGTAACAATGACGAGCTTGTCGGTGTGTACCTGATAGACGATGCATTAAAGCTTGATTACTCACCTTGCCCTGAATGTTTTAAAAAAATATACGGCAAATTAGAAGCCGACTGATAAAACACCACACTAAGAAAGGAGACAGGAATGGCTTCAAAAGATTATACAGAAAGAAAATACTCTCTCTCCGCAGAGGGTGAAACACCGAAAAAATACGGCAATTTCAATACATACAGTGAGGATGTAGCGTATCAGCCTACAGATGTTGCACCTACAGCAGAAGCAGAGGTTGTTGCGGAAAACACAACAGCCAACGAACAAGCCGAAGCAGTAAATCCCGAACCTGCACCGCTCGAAATTTACGAACAACCCACACACAATCGCACAAGCTATAAAGTCCCATTTTTTTCGTTGGCAGCTGTGTTTGTGGCTGTTCTTGCCCTTGTGGTTTATTTAAACATTGAGCATCAAAGCAATATGAAACTATCCGATGCAGCATACACCGAATTGGAGCGGGATTACAATCTGTTGCTCGAAAAATATTCCGACACAAAAGACGATTATTACGCTCAAAAATCTAAATACGACAAGATTATTGATGAATACGAGTTTTATAAATACTGTGCTGTTTGCGTAAACGAAAATGATCCGTATTATCACAGTTACACCTGCTCTCACTTCGACACATCCTACTTTTGGATTTATAACATCGAGGCGGCAAAAGGTAAAGGTTATGATCCCTGCCCTGATTGCAGATTGAACGAACAATAAAAAAATCCCCCATTGGCGGCAACCAATGAGGGAATGCAAAACCATATTCAGCCTACCACAGCAGAATGACGGATTTACTCTGTCATTCTACCACACTATACCCAAAAAATCAAGGAGAGTGACATAAAAAATGGCAACTTATAAAAAAAGAAGTGACGGAAGGTATCAGACGAAGGTCTACGATGCTGAGAGCAAGAAGTACAAATACATCTATGCGAAATCTGCTGCCGAGCTGAAGAAGAAGGAAACAGCTCTTCGCAATCAGATTGACAAGGGTATTGATATCTCATCAGCTGACGATACCTTCTCACAATGGCTCACAAGACTAAAAAAAGTCAAGGAAATGGAACTTACGGAGAGTGAATGCAGCACCTTCTGCTTCCGTGCTGATTATTTCGCTCAAAATATAGGTAATTTGCCTTTAAAGGCTATAAACCAACAACTTCTTCAACCTTTGGTAAACGAGCTATTTACCGCAAATCCGGCAACAGGAAAGCCATCTTCAAAAAGAACGATTCAAAGATATATTTCCGCTGTATCAGCCGTTTTTGAATATGCCATTGAAAACAGAGCAACGGAATTCAATCCTTGCCAATATCTCAAAGTACCGAAACAGGCAAAAACTCAGGAAAGAAGAGCATTATCCCCTGCCGAGCGGACTTGGATAGAGGAAACAGAACATCGGGCAAAACCTGCCGCAATGCTTATGATGTATTCAGGTCTCCGCAGAGGTGAAGCCACAGCTCTTCAATGGTCAGATATCGACTTCAAAAATAACACCATAACCGTAAACAAATCTTATGACTTCAAGAACAACTGCATCAAAAAGCCAAAAACTGCATCAGGCATCAGAGTTGTTTCTGTTCCTGATAAACTTATAAAGTATCTCGAGACTCTCGAGAGGAAAAGCATATACGTTCTCACATCTGCATTGGGCAAGATGATGACCAACGATGCATGGCACAGTTTGTGGAGCAGTTACCTGTGCGACTTGAATATCAAATACGGTACATCTATCGTAAAACGAAACAAATTTGATCCGCAAGGCAACATCCTTACAATTCAACCATTTACACCGCACTGTCTGAGACACACCTTCTGCACAATTATGTACGAAGCAGGAATAGATGTTCTTACCGCAAAAGAACAGATGGGGCACAGCGATGTTAAAACAACCCTTGCAATCTACACTCACCTCGACAGCCAACACAAGAAAAAGAATATCTCAAAGCTGAATGAATATCTGCAAACAGGCACCGAGTAATCGGTGCTTTTTTTGCAACATTTTGACACCCATCCTGACACCCATATATACGGACTTTTAGGGATTTTTACGGACTTTTTCGTCACACACCTTTTCTTAAAGCAAAAAGAAAAAAGTCCCGAAACCCTAATAAAATCAAGGTTTTTGGGACTTTTTAACTTGGCAGGGGCAGAAGGGCTCGAACCCTCGGCACGCGGTTTTGGAGACCGCTGCTCTACCAACTGAGCTATACCCCTATATTAAATTGGTGGGCCATCAGGGACTCGAACCCCGGACCAACCGGTTATGAGCCGGTTGCTCTGACCAACTGAGCTAATGGCCCATAGCTTCTGCTGACTCTGTGTAGTATATCAAAGATGCCTGTTTTTGTCAAGAGCTTTTATAAAAAATTTTCTCTATTTTTTGTTTCAAATAAATTTCTAAAAACAGTTGATTTTTTTCACCCTTTAATGTATAATGTTTACCGTTGCAATATCGGGGTGTGGCGAAGTTTGGTATCGCGCTTGGTTCGGGACCAAGAGGCCATGGGTTCAAGTCCCGTCACTCCGACCATAGTGAGTATTCATAAGGGATTTGACCTGTGAATACTCAATTTTTTTGCTTAAAATAGAGTTTTATATATAATTTAATAGTTTTTTATGTATCGTCGCATTCCTTTCGGAGTGCGACTTTTTGTTATGCTGACTTTTCTGTAGGTTTTGCAATATAGCCTATTGCAACTCCCTGACGGGTATCTGCCATAAAGCAAGGTGCATCCGATTCAGGTATTTCAAGATATCCTACAAAGTTGTAGTGAATCACCACTCTTTGTGTCTTGTTCTTACCCTTGCCTTCTGCCTCGTAAACATCAATGTGGTCAATAAGCTCGTGAATGAGTGGTGCCGTTATTGTTTCCATATCCAAAAACTTTCGTACTGCACCGATAAACATATCCTTGCTGTGCTGTACTGTCTGCATATTTGCAACCTTTTCTCTCAGGTTAAATATCTTGACCTTCAACTCTGCTCGTTCAACCTCATATTTATGGGACATGTGGGTAAACCATTCATCCGTAACCTTGCCTGTTGCATTATCCTCATACAGCTTCTCGTATAGAGAAGCAACTGACTGTTGACGGACTATTGCTTTCTGCAACTGCTCCTCAAGATGCTTCTTCTCGTCATAGAAATCCTTGTTAGTTTTCTTTTCAAGAATATCTACAAGAAGCTCTTCATCTTGTTGTAGCATTATCGCAAGACGCTTCAGTTCAAAGACAACTATCTGTTCAAGAGCATCTGCACGGATATAGTGTCGAGCCTGACAGGTGCCACGGGTATCTTTTACATAGTTACTGCAACTGAAATAATGAATATCCTTGTTTACGGTATTGGTATGATAACTCATATTACTCCCGCAATCTGCACAACGGATAAGACCGCTGAAAATGTGCTTTCTTGCATTCTCTTTCTTAGGGGCCCTGCGTTTTGTTCTTGCTGTATGCTTCTGTACCATTTCCCACGTATCACGGTCAATTATTAGCTCGTGAACATCCTTGAAGATTTTCCAATTCTCCACAGGATTATCAATACGGGTTTTGTTCTTAAAGTTTTTGGAATAGGTTTTGAAGTTGATAACGTCACCGCAGTATTCCTGTTGACAGAGTATTTTCTGAACAGTAGTCTTGCACCACTTGTACGGATTCGACTGTGTTTTCTTACCACCACGGTTTAAGCCTTTACTTTGCCAATATGCCATAGGGATAAGCACCTGTCTGTTCTGTAACTCCCTTGCAATAGCTTCGTTACCCATACCTTCAAGACACATTCTGTAAATGTCCCTGACTACTTCAGCAGCTTCGGTATCAATTATCCATTTCTTCTTGTTCTCAGGACTCTTCATATACCCGTATGGTGGCTGAGATAATGGTTCACCCATATTTCCTCTGATTCTGTGTGCGGAGCGTACTTTTCTTGAAATATCTCTCGCATACATTTCATTCATAACATTCTTGAATGGTGCGATTTCGTTTTCACCTTCATCACTATCAACCATATCATTAACAGCAATAAATCTTACGTTATGCTCAGGGAAATAGTTGTCTGTATAATGACCAACCGAAACATAATCTCGTCCTAAACGGGAAAGGTGTTTTACGATAACAACTGAGATATATCCCATTTCAATATCGTCAAGAAGCTCCTGAAAAGCAGGTCTGTTGAAGTTTGTGCCTGTATAGCCGTCATCAACATAATACTTGGTATTGGTTAAGCCTAGTTCCTTTGCCTTTTG